>JAQURG010000017.1 GCA_028715725.1 Methylococcales bacterium | reverse complement strand
TCGTTTCCCGGCGTGGGTCTTTCAGGTCTTCGAAGTAGGGCGTCGGATTCGGCAGCATCTTTATTCTCTCTGCAAATGGCCTATTTTATACTCTTTCCCTTGTCAATGGAGAGATAGCGCGATTGCCTTGGTTTCACTGGTAGCTATTTTCTTGTTTGGTGCCTGCCAAGGGCTGTCATTGGCGGGGAAGAGGAACCGCATTTAAGGGCAAGCAAAGCCAATTGGGTTGCACGCTGCTGGGCTACTGGGGCGAAGAACATCAAGACCTTGGTTGGTGCTGACCGACTTGGCACCCGAATGCACGGATGCCTGCTGGTACGGTTTGAGAACCTGGATAGAACAAGGCTTCAAACATAGCAAACGGAGTGGCTGGTAGTGGCAACACACGTGTATAGATGACCCAGCGCGGGCAGAGCGATTGTGGATGGCGATGGCTATCGCCACGTGGTGGCTGTTATCTGTTGGCGGCAAAGTAGAAGCTGAAACACCGTTGGCTATCAAAGAACCTTGGGTTCCTGGTGCGATCCATCGGCGTGGAAAACGCTGGCGAATAGTGGGTATTTTTCAACATGGCATGTGTTTGATTTATCGCGGCTTTGCTTAACCGTTAGCTTCTCCCTGTCAACCTCCGGCCGAGCGAAAGCATAGCCCAGTATGCCTGAAAGCTACAAGATATCCCTAGTGGCTTGTGCGGGGGAAGCTGTGAGTGAAAAAAACCTACACTTGTAGCCCTATCGGCCTTTGCAAAAGGCATTGCTGGAAAATGCCGGTCAGCTGTTCGATGTGAAGAGTGGCACCAAACAAGCCGACTCACAAAGTGATCCGACCGGCTATATGCTAAGAGACTGTTTGGAAACTCCCGCTTCAAGCCAGGCGATTCAGCATAATACGCGCCATGGCGATGACAATCCAGGTTTCATCAGTGCGGGTAAGACGCTTATAACTTTTGCTGAGACGGCGTGAGTGGTTCAACCGGGCAAAGGTGCGCTTGACCACCCAACGGCGGGGCAACAGCACAAACTTTTTGGTTTGTTTGGGACGCAACACGACCGCCGGACAGAACTTGAAGCGTTCGGCGACCCAATCCAGCAGACGACCGCTATAACCGCCATCGACCCAAACCGTGCGTAATTTTTTGCAGCCGCCGGGCAGATGACTTACTACAGCCGGCGAGCACCCTCCCGGTCCTGGACCCTAGCGGCGGTCACCACGACGGCCATGAGCCATCCCAGGGTATCCGCCAGTATAGGCCGTTTGCGGCCCTTGACGAGTTTACCCGCATCGAAACCCACACCCCGGCAAGCGCGGTACACTGGATGCTTCGGCTATCCAGGCATGCCGCCGCGCAGGTTTATGACGGCCGCCTTGCTGCCTCAGCCTGGCGTGCCGCAGAGGATGCAGTCGCGCCCACGTGCCCTCGTAAGACCACCGTCTGAAGTAGGCGTATACCGTCGTCCACATCGAAAACTCGCGGGGCGGTTGCCGCCACCGGCAACCGGTCTTCAGGCTATACGGAACGGCGTTGATAATCTGCCGCAAACTGAGCATTCGGGGTCTGCCGACCGGCGACACCGGCAGATACGGCTTCAAGTAGCGCCATGCGCCGTCGCTCAGATTACTCGGATAACGTTTCTTCCGTTTTTTTGATTCATGAGTTCACGTGATAGTAAAATTCCTATACGCTAAACCGGAAAAATAGGAATTTCCAAACAGCTTCTAAAACATGCCAACTTATCATGATACTGGAACGGACTAAAAAGTTCAGGATCAACCACTAGGCCAACGGTGGGTCTGTATCGGATTCGGCGATATGCTATCCATGGTTATACAGTGTTAACCGGCTGGCATTGAAGATGCTTAGAATAAGCGAATCTTCTACTCTATGGTTTAATGCGAACCGAATCTAGAATAATAATTCTAATGACTTGTCCCCCCACATTCTGCCAAATTCGCAATGATGGAGGGTTCTGCATCATGGTTATCAGCATTGTCAAAAGCATGAGTCCTGGGCTCGCAAGCTATCTGATCGATAAAGCTTTAGTCATTGATAGTGTTATATTTATGTTGAGCGCCTGTCTTTCTTTTTTAGCGATTCGGTCATATCAGTATGAAGCGCGTCTGGAAGGGCTGGCAGAGATAATCTTTCTGGTAGGATTAATACCCGATGACGCTTATTATCGTTGTTTTCTCATTTGAAATGATTTAAAACGGGATTGTCCTCTATGGATAAAGCTGTCGGCAAAACAGCTATATAATATTAAAAATGATTTCAGCCTCTTGAGAATTTAAAAGTTAATTACCTACCCAGACTCGTGACTTCAGGAGCGAAGTTAATCTGGAATTGATATTGTGAAAAATGCCTGAAGAGCGTATAAGCCTGAATAATAGCTTGTCAGACATCTGAAAGGAGTTGTTCGTGAGTTATGTGTTCGATATAGAGAAGCTTCATGCCATTGCCCTGCAGGGGATGGGGAAAACACACGACGAAATGGTGAGAATCGTAGTGGAAGAATCCGCCCGGGCTTATCCCGACCATATTGACGCTGGCTCCAAGCGCCGATGGCTGTTCAGTCTGACGGCAGGGGCAACCGGCATCATGACTATCCTCCACGCGTCTTTCAGTGAATACCTTATCATCTTCGGAACGCCTGTCGGCACGGAGGGCTTTTCCGGACGCTACCGTATGGATATCCATGATTTTTTGCTGGCCGGTGAAATCTGGACCTACCGGCAGGACCGCTGCGGAGAGCGCCAAGCAGTCCGTCCTGGCGACCATACCGTGCTTGAACATGGCACGGTCAATGGGTTCAAGATACCGGAATCGGCCTGGATGCTGGAATATGGCAGAGGAATTATACCATCCGCTTTTCCGCTTATTCTCGGCGATGTGGTGTTCAGCGCCGTTGACGGAACAACCCTCGTCGAGACGATATGGATATACGCCAAAATGGCGCTGCGTGAGCTGTTAGTCAACCGAAAGTTCTAAATCAGACAGAGGGGAGCCGCTAATGAATGATCAAGACTTGAGACAAAGGCCTGCCGTGGATGCTGCACGGCAAAAATACGGTTTCGGCATTTCCTGGCTAGTGCTCATGGCAGCCTTGCCGCCGCTGGTGTATTACCTGTGGATCTGCGTCACCTATTACCAAGGCGAACTGGTATTTCCAGGCGATGCGGCAGCATGGCTGAAATTTTGGTCCCATGTTTCGCCGCCAACCTGGAAGGCTGCCGGCCTATATGGCGCCTGGTTCCTGTTCCAGGCGGCCTTGCAGATTTGGGCCCCCGGCCCAACAGTTCAGGGTATGGAACTGCCGAATGGGAGTCGCCTAGATTATCGGATGAACGGCATATTTTCCTTTCTGTTCACCTTGGGCGTAGTGGCTGGCCTGGTGGCTTTGGGCTGGCTGGATGCCACGATCTTGTATGACCAGCTTGGCCCGCTGCTTAGCGTAGTGAATATCTTTACCTTTGCCTTCGCCGGATTCCTCTACTTCTGGGGCCTGAAGGGTTCGGACTGGGAGCAGCCGACGGGACGGCCTTTATATGACTATTTCATGGGCACAGCCCTCAATCCGAGAATCGGCTCGCTTGATCTCAAGCTGTTCTGCGAAGCACGCCCCGGCATGGTTTTCTGGATGCTTATGAACCTGTCCATCGCTGCCAAACAATATGAACTACATGGCATCGTAACAGTGCCGATGATACTGGTGGTAGGGTTCCAGAGTTTTTACCTTATCGACTACTTTATCCACGAAGAGGCCGTTCTCACCACCTGGGACATCAAGCATGAGAAATTCGGCTGGATGCTGTGCTGGGGCGATCTGGTGTGGCTGCCCTTCACCTATACGCTACAGGCCCAGTATCTGGTCAATCACACACATGAGCTTCCGGCCTGGGGAGTTGCCGCCATTGTGGTCTTGAACCTGACCGGCTATGCGATTTTTCGCGGGTCCAACATCCAGAAGCACCACTTCCGGCGTAATCCGGCCCGGCCGGTATGGGGCCGGCCGGCGGAATATATCGAAACTGTCAGAGGTTCACTGCTGCTGATCTCCGGCTGGTGGGGTCTGTCGCGCCATATGAACTACTTCGGTGATCTGATGATTGCTCTGTCATGGTGCCTGCCGGCCGCTTTCGATCATCCCTTGCCCTATTTTCATATTGTCTACTTTACTATCCTTCTTCTTCATCGGGAGAGGCGGGACGATACTATGTGTCTTGCAAAATACGGGGAAGATTGGCTACGCTATCGGGCACGGGTGCCGTGGCGGATTGTGCCAGGATTTTACTAAGCATGCCTTATTTAAGTTAGCATCCCGATAATTTATATAATGATGGCTGGTATTAACAGCCGGTTCAAATTAAAATGAAAGGTTTAATATTATTGAACGTATCCTATCGTGATATCGTAACCTCAACGGATTTTTAATGACAGATCATAAACTAACCCATCTTAAAGAGCTGGAAGCTGAAAGTATTTATATTATTCGTGAAGTTGCGGCTGAATTTGAGCGCCCTGTCATGCTGTATTCTATCGGTAAGGATTCTGCCGTCATGCTCCATCTGACGATGAAGGCATTCTATCCGGGCAAGCCGCCTTTTCCCATGATGCATATCGATACAACCTGGAAATTCAAAGAAATGATTGAATTTCGTGATCAGTTAATAAAAAAGCTGGGGCTTGATTTACTGGTCTATATCAATCAGGATGGCGTTGATCAGAATATTGGGCCTTTTACTCACGGCAGTAAAAAACACACCGAAGTCATGAAAACGGACGCTCTCAAGCAAGCGCTCAATAAATATCAGTTTGATGCTGCTTTTGGCGGTGCAAGACGCGACGAAGAAAAATCCCGCGCCAAGGAGCGGGTTTATTCATTCCGCGATAAAAATCATCGTTGGGACCCGAAAAACCAGCGCCCCGAATTATGGAATATTTACAACGGTAAAATCGACAAGGGCGAAAGTATCCGCGTATTCCCACTGTCTAACTGGACTGAGCTGGATATCTGGCAATACATCCATCTCGAAAATATCCCGATTGTGCCCTTGTATTTTGCCAAAGAACGTCCTGTCGTTAACCGCGACGGCATGCTAATCATGGTTGACGACGGGCGGATGCCGATCGATCCTGATGAAAAAGTTGAAATGAAAATGGTGCGTTTCCGCACCTTGGGCTGTTATCCGTTAACCGGCGCAGTTGAATCAACCGCAACCACACTGCCGGAAATTATTCAGGAAATGTTATTAACGACAACCTCTGAACGCCAGGGCCGCCTTATCGATCATGACCAGGCAGGTTCAATGGAGCAGAAAAAGCGCGAAGGCTACTTCTAACAACGCCGCTCACTGCAACTTATAACAGGAATTCAGAGAAAAAAATGTCCCACCAATCCGACTTAATCAGTACCGATATCAATGCCTATCTGGCGCAACATGAGCGCAAGGAATTATTACGTTTTTTAACCTGTGGCAATGTCGATGACGGCAAAAGCACGCTGATCGGCCGTTTGCTGCACGACTCCAAAATGATCTATGAAGATCAGCTGGCTGCGGTTCAGGCTGACAGCATCAAATCGGGCACGACCGGCGCCGGCAAAATTGACTTGGCATTACTGGTTGACGGCTTACAGGCGGAACGCGAACAGGGCATTACGATTGATGTAGCCTATCGCTATTTTTCTACATCCACACGCAAATTCATTATTGCCGATACTCCGGGGCATGAGCAGTACACCCGCAATATGGCGACAGGAGCTTCAACCTGTGACTTGGCTATCATATTGATCGATGCCCGTTACGGCGTGCAGACCCAAACCAAGCGCCACAGCTTTATTGCTTCCTTGCTGGGCATTCGGCACATTATTGTCGCGGTCAATAAAATGGATCTGGTTAATTACAGTGAAGCCGTCTTCAACAAAATCAAACAGGATTATCTGAACTTTACCGGCACGCTGGATTTGCACGATATCCGGTTTATCCCGATGTCGGCATTGGACGGGGATAATGTGGTGAATAAAAGCGAAAATATGCCATGGTTTACCGGTTTACCCCTGATGGAAGCGCTTAATAGCGTCGAAATCGCCAATGACCATAATTTTAACGACGCCCGTTTTCCTGTTCAGTATGTCAATCGGCCTAATCTGGATTTTCGCGGCTTTTGCGGAACAGTCGCTTCCGGCATTTTTCATAAAGGCGATCAAGTTACCGCCTTGCCTTCAGGTAAAAGCAGCAAAATCAAGAGCATCATAACTTATGACGGTGAACTTGAAGAAGCCTTTCCACCGATGGCCGTCACCCTGACGCTGGAAGACGAGATCGATATCAGCCGTGGCGATATACTCACCGGTGCTGAAAAACTGCCGGCAATAGTCGCGGACAAATTTAAAGCCACTATTGTCTGGATGACTGAAAATGCCTTGACACCGGGCCGCCAATACACGATTAAACTGGCGACACGCAACGTATCCTGCTCCATTGCAATGATTCATCATAGAATCGATGTCAATACTCTGGAACACCATGACGCCAGTGAATTGCAGTTGAATGAAATTGGCTCCTGCACGGTTACAGTCAATGCGCCGGTCGTTTTCGATCCATACAAAATTAATAGAGGGACGGGCGCTTTTATTATTATTGACCGATTGACTAACGGCACTGTTGGCGCCGGCATGATAATCGGCGCAACCGATGATGAAAACCGGCAGCAAGTCACGCCCGAAGAGCGCGCTGCGCGCTACAGCCAGAAAGCTACTGCTATTGCCTTAAAGGGTACAGCCGGTAAAGAAGTCGCCTATAAACTGGAGAGAAAACTGTTCGATAACGGCCATGCAACGACTGTTCTTGAAACTCAAAACGCATCACTGATACAGGCTATCAAAAATGCCGGTTTGATTTGCTTATGCGTTGATTACTGTGTTGAATTGGCAGATATTAATTTTGACGCTGACGAACAATCCATTGACGATATTTACAGTGCATTGAAAGAGCAAAAGATTATTTACTGAGGCTTCTTATGGAAAAGTTCCAGTTTTCAGGATGCTTTCCGCAGAGATTAAGCCCAAGTCTTAGTCGTTGTTAAAGTTTGTTGTCGCAGCAGAGCTGAATATCCGTCGAGCATAATGGAGAAGTGAGTAATTGCTCTATTTTAAATAAGGTACGGATGACCTCACTCTGCTGCCAATGACGATAGGGGTCAGATTCAGCCAGGATCAGCTTAACTTTGTGTTAGGAGGTGTTGGCGACAGAAGAAGCAGGCAGTAATCAACAGGCTGAAACTTGATTTACTCTAAAGCCGGAGGCGTTCAAGCCTCAAAGGGCCTAGCCCAGCCTGAATCCAACAAAAAATCCGCCTGCTGCGCTGACACTCTTGCTGGTTATCCTCGACAAGCGTTCCACTAAAAAATCGCTGGCTTGTTTTGCCATGTCAGTTGCGGTGCTGGCGGCCTGTTGCAGGTTTATATCGCTTATCTTAGTGATACCGTAATATTCGCCGACAAACAGCAGCACAATCGCCGCACCGCCCAGAAAAAGCGCCATCAGCAGCATCTTTTTTGCAAAATAACCGACCGCTAAACCCATAATAAAAGGAGCGCCTATATTACCCATCAAAAAGTCTGAGGAAAAAAAGTCGGAAGAGATTGGGCTGTCTTTCATGGTTGTGATTTTTCTTTACTGTTCAATATCCTTTAGCCTGATAAAGGCTGAGACATACCCCGGACCTTCAAATAACTGAGGGACATATTTATGGTGGCGGCAACTTTAAATGCCAGCATTCAATTGCCATCTGGACTGAGGTTTAAATTATATAAGATTTATCAGAAATTTTCTTATACGTTGAGTGTAATTAAATGTTACCTCTATCTTAAACAGACCGGCAAACTGATAAAAACTGAAATTTAAGTGATAACGCTGCCAGTCAGCGGAGGGATTGACCTATTGGCAATATTTTGATGATAGCATGTAGAAATAAACCGAAGTTTATAGTTCAAATTGGATTGTGAGTATTTAAGACAGAATGAGTAATGAATATAACGCGGCCGCAATAGAAGTTTTAAGCGGCCTGGAACCGGTTCGAAAACGCCCGGGCATGTATACGGACACTACCCGTCCCAATCACCTGGTGCAGGAAGTTGTTGATAACAGTGTCGATGAGGCCATGGCAGGCTTTGCCAAGGCTATTGATGTAATTTTGTTTAAAGACGGCTCGGTGCTGGTCAGTGATGACGGCCGGGGAATGCCGGTTGATATTCACCCGGAGCAGGGCATTCCCGGAGTGGAAGTGATCCTGACAAAGCTGCATGCGGGCGGAAAGTTTTCCAACAAGAACTATCAATTTTCCGGCGGTTTGCATGGCGTGGGGGTTTCGGTTGTTAACGCTTTATCAGCCAGGCTGGAAGTGGATGTTAAACGCAACGGACAGTGTTATCACATGGAATTTGCCGACGGCGAAAAAAAGACCGATCTATTGGTGACAGGCACAGTCGGCCGTAATAATACCGGAACATCGATAAGATTCTGGCCGAATGAAAAATACTTTGACTCCAATAAAGTTTCTGTTTTAAAACTGAAACACATTTTGCGCGCAAAAGCTGTTTTATGTCCGGGTTTAAAGATAACGCTGAAAATCGATCAAACGGATGAGGAGTATCTATGGTGTTATCAGGATGGCTTAAAGGAATATTTGCTCGATCGGATAGGGGACATTGAATTCTGTCCTTCACAGCCTTTTATGGGCAATATGGCCGCAAATCATGAAGCCGTTGAATGGGGCATTGTCTGGGCGCTTGAAAATCCGCCTGAAGTTCTCAACGAAAGTTACGTTAACCTGGTACCTACCGCGCAAGGCGGAACCCATGTCAATGGCTTGCGGGCCGGCCTGACCGAAGCCATGCGCGAGTTTTGCGATATCAGGAATATCCTGCCGCGCGGAGTTAAAGTTGCGCCTGAAGATGTCTGGGAAAACTGTCATTTTGTGCTGTCGGTTAAACTGGAAGATCCGCAGTTTTCGGGCCAGACCAAAGAGCGCCTGAGCTCACGCGAATGCGTGGCTTTTGTGTCAGGCGTTGCCAAGGACAGCTTCAGTTTATGGCTAAATCAGAACCCTGCTGAAGGCGAAAAAGTCGCCGAAATTATTATTTCGAGCGCGCAAAAAAGGCTGCGGTCCAATAAAAAAATCATCCGCAAAAAAATCACTGCAGGCCCGGCATTGCCTGGCAAATTAGCCGATTGTTCGGCACAGGATATAGCCCGAACGGAATTGTTTCTGGTGGAAGGCGATTCAGCCGGCGGTTCGGCCAAACAAGCCCGCGAGCGTGATTTTCAGGCAATTATGCCCTTACGCGGCAAAATTCTTAACACCTGGGAGGTAGAATCCGGTCAGGTGATGGCTTCTCAGGAAGTCCATGATATTGCTGTCGCGCTGGGTATAGAACCCGGCTCTCATGATTTGCAAAACCTCCGTTACGGTAAAGTGTGCATTCTGGCGGATGCAGACTCTGACGGCAACCATATTGCCACCTTGATCTGCGCACTGTTTTACCAACATTTCAATGCACTGGTCAGGGAAGGTCATGTGTTTGTAGCCATGCCGCCCTTATATCGGATTGATGTTGGCAAACGCGTATTTTATGCCCTGGATGAAGCCGAGCGGCAAGGGGTTCTGGACCGGATTAAAGCTGAAAAACTTAAAGGACAAATTAATGTACAGCGCTTTAAAGGTTTGGGGGAAATGAATCCCAGCCAGTTGCGGGAAACCACAATGAACCCCGACACCCGCCGCCTGGTTCAGTTAACGGTATTTGAAAATGATGATACCGGCGGGCAACTTGATATGCTACTGGCTAAAAAAAGGTCGCAAGACCGCAAAACGTGGCTGGAAACCAAGGGCAATCTGGCAGATGTAGCATTACCCTCAGCACTATTGCCGTCAGAATATGAGCTCACGGAAAAACAGCATTAATTTCTTATAAGTCCTTGATTGGAGGCGGCGCCAGAACAACTCGGCTGCCGTTGGATTCCGCCGCGCTGACGATACCCGCCGCCTCCATATCTTCAATCATTGTAGCGGCACGGTTATAACCGACCTTAAAACGCCGCTGTACACTCGAAATAGAGGCTTTACGTGATTCTGTGACAAATTGCACGGCCTCATCATATAAAGCATCTGCTTCAGAATTACCGCCACCGCCAAAGCCCTCGCTATAGCCGTCACTGTAATCGGACGCTTCACGGGTAATATCGTCCAGATAATTGGGCGGCGCAGTCTGTTTTAAAAATTCAACCACGCGATGGACTTCATGATCATCTACGAACGCGCCATGAGCGCGGATTGGAATACTGGTGCCGGAAGGCAAAAACAGCATGTCGCCGTTACCCAGCAAGGTTTCAGCGCCGCCTTGATCAAGAATGGTGCGCGAATCGATGCGTGATGAGACCTGAAAAGAAATCCGGGTAGGTACATTGGCTTTAATCAATCCGGTCAAGACATCAACCGACGGCCGTTGCGTCGCCAAAATTAAATGAATGCCTGCGGCTCTGGCTTTTTGCGCTAGACGGGCAATCAATTCCTCAACCTTTTTCCCGACAATCATCATCATGTCGGCTAACTCGTCGATAACAATGACAATGCTGGGTAATTTATCCAGGACAGGGAAATCTTCACCTTCTTCCAGCGGGTTCACCAGCTGGAAAATGGGATCTCTAATGCTTTCGCCTCTCGCGGCCGCGTCATCAATCAAATGATTAAAACCGGCAATATTCCTGACCCCCATCTTGGACATTAATTTGTAGCGTCTTTCCATTTCTGCAACTGCCCAGCGCAAAGCGTTGCTGGCTTCCTTCATATCGGTAACGACCGGTGTTAATAAATGCGGAATGCCTTCATAAACGGATAGCTCCAGCATTTTAGGGTCTATCATGATTAACCGAACCTGCTCGGGCGTAGCCTTATAGAGCAAGCTGAGAATCATGGTATTTATAGCGACCGATTTTCCTGAACCCGTAGTTCCGGCAACCAGCGCATGAGGCATTTTGCCGAGATCAGCCACCAATGGAGTGCCTGAAATATCCTTTCCCATTGCCAGAGTCAGCAAGGACTTTGCCTTTTCAAACGCAGGAGATACCAATAATTCACGCAAGGTGACCATTTCGCGTTCACGATTGGGTATTTCAAGGCCCACAACGGATTTACCCGGAATTATTTCAACGATGCGAACACTGGTAACCGACAATGCTCTGGCCAAATCTTTAGACAGAGTGCTAATGCGACTGACTTTAACGCCCGCCGCAGGCTGCAATTCAAAACGGGTAATAACAGGCCCCGGGTGGAATCCGACAACAGCGACAGCCACGTTAAAATCAGCAAGAATATCTTCCACTAATCGTGACATTTCCTCCAGGTCGCTCTGTGAGTAACCGATAACCTGAGTATCTCTTTCGTCCAGTAATGCCAAGGGAGGTAAAATATCTTCGCCGGTATTATAAGAGACAGAGGTCTGACGTTTCAGGTTTTGCCTGATGGGCGGTTGTTCAGCATTAACCAGCGGTTTTTCGATACTGGGAACAGCTTTTGAATTGAACTTTTTTCTGGTTGCAGGCTTTCCAGAAGATTTATTTGCTAATTGGTCAGTTAATTGAGCGGTATTGTTGGAATGTCCCAGCCATAAGTTATTAAGGGCGCGGGAAATACTGGAGCATGCAAATACCGTGAATTTACCGATCAAATCAATGAAGGTCATCCAGGACAGGCCGGTAGCCAGGGTTATGCTGGCCAGCAAAAGCACCAGTAAAAATAAGGTGGCCCCTGAATTGCCGAATAAAATAACCAGAGCATTACCCGTTTCCTGTCCTAGAATACCGCCTGTGGTGCCAGGTAGTTTTATCACATTGACTCTGTGTAAATGAAGAAATGATAATGCAGCGATAGAGACTATGGTTGCTATGTAGCCTAGCCACTGCAAGGCAATCGTCAGTTTTTGCTGCCCCCGGTTAGCCTGACCGTATAGTTGATAGCCATACCAACAGATAATAATTGGAAATAAATAGGCGCTTAAACCAAAAAAACTGAGCGTAAAATCAGCCAGCCAGGCTCCGGAAACACCACAGGCATTAGTGATTGTTTGCACTGCTCCACTATGAGTCCAGCCCGCATCATCGCTGCTAAACGTGAGCAAGGAAATTAACAGAAACAATGCAAGCGCAAAAAAAACCAGAACAGCGATTTCGCGCAAACCACGAAATGTTTTTTCTTCCATTACAGCAGACATAAATAATGACCTGATATATAAATATCGATAAAACAGGATTATAGATCAACTATCATATATTCTACATTAATAATAATCACAAAAAACCGCCTTGTTTTTAAACGTACATAACTTATAAAGATATATTATCATTTACGAAACCCGGTTTCATCGGCATAATTCACTCATTAGCCTCTTTATCTTGTAGAGATTTTTTAATGAATGAATCCAAACATTGCCGTCTTTTAATTCTTGGCTCTGGCCCTGCGGGTTATACAGCCGCTATCTATTCTGCGCGCGCTAATCTTAACCCGGTGATAATTACCGGGTTACAGCAGGGCGGTCAGCTAACTACCACCACTGAAGTTGATAATTGGCCTGGCGATATTGAAGGCTTGCAAGGTCCGGATCTCATGGACAGAATGCGCCGACACGCAGAACGATTCGATACCGAAATTATTTTCGATCATATTCACACTGCTGATTTATCCGCCCGCCCTTTTAAGTTAACCGGTGATTCAGGTAGCTATACCTGCGACGCACTGATTATTGCCACAGGCGCTTCGGCTCGCTACCTTGGCCTGGAGTCTGAAGAGGACTTTAAAGGCAGAGGCGTTTCAGCGTGCGCTACTTGCGATGGCTTTTTCTATAAAACTAAACCGGTCGCCGTCATTGGCGGTGGCAATACTGCGGTCGAAGAGGCTCTTTATCTGGCGAATATCGCCTCTAAGGTAACGGTTATTCATCGTCGCGACAAATTCCGCTCTGAAAAAATTCTTTCTAATAAGTTGATCGAAAAATCACACAACTCTAATGTTGCAATTGAGTGGAATCATGAACTGGATGAAGTCCTGGGCGATGATATGGGTGTTACCGGTATCAGAATTAAAAGCACTCAGGATGGCAGCACTAAAGAGCTTGATGTACACGGTGTTTTCATCGCCATCGGCCACACGCCCAATACTGGAATTTTTGAAGGTCAGCTGGACATGGATCACGGTTATATTAAAGTCAAAAGTGGCATCAACGGCAACGCTACAGCAACCAGTATTGAAGGTGTTTTTGCTGCCGGGGACGTGATGGACTCCATCTACAAGCAAGCCGTCACCTCAGCCGGCTCAGGCTGTATGGCCGCACTGGATGCAGAAAAATTTCTGGATGAATTAATCTAGTCAGACGCAAACATGAGAGGGAATGAAAACACAACTTTTACCTTGTTTTGAGTTCTTCATGCCGCTCGTAGTACTCGACCCCAAAAATCCGGAGCAAGACTTTCCTTTGGTCGCCAAGGCGCTGAAAGAGCCTGACGGCTTGCTTGCAATAGGCGGCTGTCTATCCGTAAAGCGTTTAATAAAAGCCTATCGGCACGGGATTTTCCCCTGGTATAATACCGGCGAACCCATCTTATGGTGGTCGCCAAATCCCAGACTGGTATTGTTCCCGAATAAACTGATCGTTTCCCGGAGCTTGCGTAAAATTCTCCGTAAAAATAATTTCTCAGTAACCTTTGACCAGGCATTTAATGATATTATTACAGCCTGCGCAGGATACCGAAAAGAAGGCCCTGGAACATGGATAACGACCGAGATCAGTCAGGCTTATAATGAATTACATCGATTGGGAATCGCGCATTCTGTAGAAACATGGCTGGATGGTAATCTGGTTGGCGGGCTATACGGCGTTGCATTAGGCCGTGTTTTTTTCGGCGAATCCATGTTCCATACCCGGACAGATGCTTCCAAAGTGGCTTTTGTTCGTTTAGTAGAACAGCTTAAAGCCTGGGACTACCAACTGATAGACTGTCAGGTACATACAGATCACCTGGCAAGCTTTGGAGCCGAAGAAATTAGTCGCAGTTATTTTATTCAACTACTTGATCAATTTTGTATTGCCTCTGCCAGCAGATCAGCCTGGCGCTCACAATGATCTCTATTCCGCTATTTCTGGATCAGGAACATCCATGCAGTTATCTTGAGAACAAACGATGCCGATTCGCTATCGTATACCCTTCCTGTCCATTAACAACAAAAATTTATGCCCAACTGATAACGCAAGGTTTTCGTCGTAGCGGTAATGATGTGTATGCTCCCCATTGCCCTAACTGCTCTGCGTGTATTCCGGCAAGAATAGCGGTGAATACCTTTAAACCAAACAGGAGCCAAAAGCGCTGCATCAATAAAAATATCAATACACGAGCCGTTGTTAAACCCGCTGTTTTTGAACAAGCCCATTACGATATGTATCTTCGTTACCAGACAATCAGACACAGCGATGGCTCAATGGCGCATTCCAGCCCCAATGACTACATTAATTTTTTAAGCAGTTCATGGTGCGACACAAAATTTGTCGAGTTCTCAATAAATAATGAGCTTGCAGGTGTAGCCGTTATTGACCAGTTTGAAAATGCGCTATCAGCGGTTTATACTTTTTTTGAACCAAAATTTGCTAATGCAAGCCTCGGCTCTTATGCCATTTTGTGGCAAATTGAGCAAGCAAAGCTGCAAAAACTGGAATTCTTATACCTCGGATTCTGGATAAAGGCATGTAAAAAAATGAGCTATAAAAGTCTCTATCAACCGCTACAGTTATTGATCGATAATCAATGGAAAGGGCTGGTTATTTAACCTCCTTCTGTTGTTAAAAACCAGCCTATGTTATAATTAACGGATTTTAACTACCTGGGCAAAAAAATGGCTAAAGAAGATCAAATTGAAATGGAAGGTAAGGTTATAGATACCCTCCCCAATACCATGTTCCGCGTTGAGCTGGAGAATGGTCATATCGTGACAGCTCACATCTCCGGAAAAATGCGTAAACATTACATTCGCATACTTACTGGCGATAGCGTTAAGGTTGAAATGACACCTTACGATTTAACGAAAGGCCGCATTACTTTCCGCATGCGCTAACTCCATCAAAGGCACACGGTCAGCGCAATTATTAAAACTAATCTTTGCGGAATTTTGCGGCCAATTAAAAATTGGATTCAGAGACAATCAATTCATTGCTCTCTATAGCAAAAGCAATATCATCACTTTCAATATAAATTCTGACATGACCGCCTCGCGCAAGCTGACCGAACAGCAAGTCATTAGCCAGAGGTTTTTTGATTTTTTCCTGAATTAATCTCGCCATTGGCCTTGCCCCCATTTTTGGGTCACAACCATGTTCAGCCAGCCATAAACGGGCATCAGCGTCCAGCGTCAGCGTTACATGTTTCTCGGCAAGCAAAGCCTCCAGCTCAAAGATAAATTTATCTACAACATGCCCGACAATTGAAATATCCAGTGGTTTAAATTGGATGATCGCATCCAGACGGTTACGGAATTCAGGAGAGAAACCTTTCTCTATGACCTTCAAACTATCAGAGGCATGATCTTGATAAGTAAAACCAATAGAAGCTCGACTGCCCTCCTCCGCCCCGGCATTGGTCGTCATCACCAAAATAATATTCCGGAAATCCGCTTTACGCCCGTTATTGTCAGTTAACGATCCATGGTCCATGACCTGCAACAACAGGTTAAAAACATCAGGATGGGCTTTTTCCAACTCATCAAGCAATAGAACCGCATGCGGATGCTTGGTGATCTGCTCGGTAAGCAGTCCGCCCTGATCAAAGCCAACATATCCGGGCGGTGCCCCTATTAATCTGGATACAGTATGCCGTTCCATATATTCAGACATATCAAAGCGAATCAGCTCAACGCCCAGTACTTTAGCAAGCTGGCGTGTTACTTCTGTTTTCCCTACACCGGTAGGTCCTGCAAATATAAATGAGCCAATAGTCTTCTGAGAATCCCGAAGACCTGCACGCGATAGTTTTATAGCCGAAGCTAACGCTGAAATCGCCTCATCCTGGCCGAAAACCAGCATTTTCAGATTTTTTTCCAGATTAGCTAACTTATCTATATCATTAGAAGAAACTGATCTCGCCGGAACTCTGGCAATTTTTGAGACTATTTCTTCTATTTCGGCAATATCGATTTCCTGTTTGCGGTCAACTTCCGCCGTCATACGTTGCTTTGCACCCGCCTCATCAATAATATCTATGGCTTTGTCAGGCAAATGTCGATCAGTAATATACCGGTCCGATAATTCTGCAGCCACACGTAATGCATCGGCAGAATATCTAACATTATGATGTTCTTCAAAGCGCGACTTAAGACCTTTTAAAATCAGGACCGTGTCTTCAACTGAAGGCTCAAGTACATCGATTTTCTGGAATCGGCGCGCCAATGCATGATCTTTTTCGAAAACCCCGCGATACTCCTGATAAGTAGTCGAACCAATACAGCGCAATTGACCGGAAGCAAGCACAGGTTTAATCAAGTTGGAGGCATCCATAACTCCGCCAGATGCAGAACCGGCACCAATAATGGTATGGATCTCATCAATAAATAAAATAGAATCCGGTTCTTTTTTAAGTTGATTCATCAGAGACTTAAGGCGCTTTTCAAAATCTCCACGATATTTTGTGCCTGCAACAAGCGCCCCCAAATCCAGCGAATAAATCACGCTGTTCTTCAGAATTTCAGGCACATTTTCTTCAACTATACTTTTTGCCAAACCTTCCGCAATAGCCGTTTTGCCAACGCCTGCTTCGCCGACTAATAAGGGATTGTTTTTGCGGCGGCGGCACAGCGTCTGAATGGTCCGTTCAAGCTCAAGCTCCCTGCCGATTAATGGGTCAATTCGGCCTTTCAAAGCCTCTTCATTAAGATTAGTGGCATATTTTTCTAATGGACTTCCTGCCTCAGAGTCTGCATTACCTGCTTCGGATGCCTGCTCACTTGATGCCTCATTTTCCTGATCAAGTTTAGAAATGCCATGCGATAAATAATTTACCACGTCCAAACGCGATATATCCTGCTTATTCAATAAATAAACTGCGTGGGAGTCTTGCTCGCTAAAAAGAGCTACCAGCAAATTAGCGCCAGTCACTTCCTTTTTATCAGATGCCTGCACATGAAAAACAGCCCGTTGCAATACTCTTTGAAATCCCAGTGTAGGTTGAGTCTCGCGTTGAATGCCTTGCGGAATTAGCGACATTGTTTCATCGATAAATTTTGTCAGCTGGCTGCGCAGAGCCTTAATGTCACAAGCACATGCCTTCATTATTGCCTCTGCCGCCATATTGTCTAGCAATGCCAGCAATAAATGTTCAACCGTAATAAATTCGTGACGTTTATCATGCGCATTTTTAAAAGCCGCATTTAAAGTTATTTCAAGCTCTTTACTTAACATAAACTCTCCAATCTACACTTCTTCCATCGAGCACATCAAGGGATGTTGATGCTCTCGTGAATATTCATTAACTATATACACTTTGGTTTCAGCCACATCTTTAGAATAAGTACCACACACACCCACCCCTTGTGTATGTATTTGCAGCATAACCAGTGTAGCTTTTTGTTCAGGCATAGCAAAAAACTCCATCAGAATTTCAATCACAAAATCCATAGGCGTAAAATCATCATTTAATAAAATAACCTTATATAAATGCGGCCTTTTTAACTTGGGTTTGACATTCTGTACAACCAAGCCATCATCATCTTTGAACGGATCAAAATCGGACATAACAACCAAATTAAAATTCTATGTGCTTAACATAATGACAATCTTAGTGCATTTCAAGCTTAATATATATAACAGAATAATACACAAAAGGTTCAATATGAACATTAAATTAAATATTGGACAACTTCTTTACGTTTTATACTTTTATCAGCATATATTGCCTTATTCTAGTAAAATGACAGTTTTTCGCCAGGAATCTTTGCATGGTCTGGAAACCTCATGTGACAGTTGCCGCCGTTATTGAACGTGATAACCGCTTTTTAATTGTTGAAGAAGAAACGCCACATGGGCTTCAATTCAATCAACCTGCTGGACATTTCGAAGAAAATGAAGACCTGGTTACTGCTATTCAACGTGAAGTGTATGAAGAAACTGCCTGGCAATTTGAACCAGAACATATTATTTCTGTCCAACTGTGGCGTAGAAAACCTGAGTATCCTACATTTGTCAGAATTTGCTTTTCCGGCCACTGCCATAACCATAATCCAAATCAGCAATTAGATGATGGCATAATTGCTACGCACTGGCTTACGCGTGAAGAAATCGCCGCGTCACAACATAGATTACGCAGCCCTTTGGTGCTCATTAGCGTAGACGAATACCTGAGCGGGCAACGCTATCCTTTATCTTTATTAAAATCATTTCTCGATCTTGACCATGAGTAAAAACATAATTGTCGGAATGTCCGGAGGCGTGGATTCTTCTGTAACCGCCTTACAACTACTGGAACAGGGCCACCAAGTCACCGGTTTATTCATGAAAAACTGGGAGGAAGATGACGGCACGACATACTGCACAGCCATGGAAGATCTAGCTGACGCACAACAAGTCTGCGATAAATTAGGCATAAAACTGAAAACCGTCAATTTTGCGGCCGAATATTGGGACGAAGTGTTTGAGGTATTTCTATCTGAGTTTAAAGCCGGTCGCACCCCAAATCCAGACATCCTTTGCAATAAACACATTAAATTCAAAGCCTTCTTAAATTATGCCATTGCAGATTTGGGCGCAGAGTATATTGCCACAGGCCATTACGCACGTGTCATTGAAAAAAATGGTGAATATTTTCTATTAAAAGGGCTGGATCCGAACAAGGAACAAAGTTACTTCCTTTATACACTAGGACAAAAACAGTTATCCCGCACTCTATTTCCCATCGGACACCTGCATAAACCGGAAATTCGTGACCTTGCCAAAAAAGCAGGATTCTCCAACTACAGGAAAAAGGACAGCACAGGCATTTGTTTTATTGGAGAGCGTAAATTTAATGAATTCCTGCAACGCTATCTACCCACTCAACCCGGAGAAATACGCACGGATAAAGGTCAGCATATAGGCCAGCATTCCGGCTTGATGTATTACACCCTGGGGCAACGTCAGGGATTAGGCATAGGGGGTGTTAAAAATTCTCTCGATGAACCATGGTATGTACTTGAAAAAGACCTTGATAATAATGTATTAATTGTAGGTCAAGGGCACGATCACCCGTTGATTTTGCATAATATCCTGGAAGCGGGTCAACTGGACTGGTGCAGCAATAAACCCTTAACAGAACCGCTATATTGCTCAGTTAAAACTCGCTACCGTCAGGCAGATCAACCCTGCTGCTTGGAGCCATTGGATAATAACCAATGTAAAGCCATTTTTGACCACCCGCAAAGAGCGATCACACCCGGGCAGTCGGTGGTGTTTTATGAAAATGAAGTTTGTTTAGGCGGAGGTATTATTGAATCCAAGTCGAACGAATAAATTGGCCTTATGATTTCAGTCTTTTTCAAGCTTCAGCTTTAGATTGTGACTTATAAGCTTCAGTTTGTGTTATACCAGGTCCGGCTTTAGCGCGCTAATATATCTCATGCATAGACTTTCTGTTTTGGCAATGAGCATCATGCGGGAAGTTATTTCAATGTCAATCAGGCTAGGTAGTTGGTTGGCCATCAATAATTATTTTCAACTTTTGGCCAGACTGGAGTCCTCTAGCAAGAATCGCAGTATTTGATTTGCGTATATCTGCAACGGATACATTAAATTTTCTGGAAATCTGAGTCAAGGTGTCGCCCTTACCAACCTTATAACTTATCAAGCGGGTTGAAGACGATGTGCTGGCAAGTTGTGGATTAATATTCTTGATCGTCAGCTTTCGGCCTGGAATTAATGCTGTTCTTAAAGTGATGTTGTTCCAATGCGCAATGTCTTTGGGAGCCACAGAAAAACGTTGAGAAATATTAAAGAACGTGTCGCCTTTTTTGATTGCGTAGAGCTGAACATTTGCGGATTTATTTTTAGAAGCTTTAGCAAGCAAGCGGACACTGCTGTATTTTGATTCTGCCGGAAGCTGCCGCATGCCTGAATGGGTTGAATTAGCTGCAAAATTGTTCATTCGGCGCGTTGATTTAATGGCGGCATGGTCATCTTCCGTAAGCGACCCCAAACTTTCACTTGGCTTGGCCTTATATTGACTGAAACTTGTCCCCGTTACTTCCTGGCCAATCCGGGCTACTTGCTCTTCATCTCTTTCCTGGTTATAAACATGGGCTACCTGATTGTCATAGTATGCCATTGTATTGACCCGCTCAGAATACGGAAGCAGAGCCAGACTCCTTTTGAAGGACTGCGCCTCTGCAACAGGCACCAATAAACGATGTGGACCTTCGGGTGCGGTGCAGGAACGGTTAAATCCGGGATTTAACTTTAGAAACTTATCCAGGGGAGTGTTAGCCAGTTGCGCTGCTTTGTGCAAATCTATCGGATACTTAATGTCAACGACTTCAAAATAGGGTTTATTCGGGATATGTTGCAAATGAATGTTATATTCGTCTGCATTGGCAAATAATTTAGCTACAGCCAGTAAGCGGGGCACATAGTTTTGGGTTTCTTCAGGCAAGTCTAACGACCAAAAATCACTTGGCAGATTACGATACTCATTTTGCTCTATGGATTTTCTTACCCTGCCTTTTCCGCAATTGTAAGAAGCAAGCGCCAGCAGCCAATCGCCATCAAAAGTTTCGCTCAGTTGTCTTAAATAAGTAGTTGCTGCTTTTGTTGAGGCATAGACATCACGACGACCGTCATACCATGCATTTTGCTGAAGGCCGAACTCCTGACCGGTAGATGGAATAAACTGCCAAAGGCCTGAAGCATCAGCTTTTGAATAAGCATCGGGTATAAAAGCGCTCTCAACAATGGGCAGTAACGCCAATTCACCCGGAATATTTTTGGCCTCAATTTCATCAAGAATATGATGCAGATAAGGTTCTGCCCGTTGCTGAAGTATTGCAAGAGAGGCGGGATGTTCCAGGTACCAATATAATTCGCGGTCTATGCGTGAATTATTAATTTCCGGTAATGAATATAGTGAAAATAACCGTTCCCAGACAGTATTTTTGTGCGTGGCTGCAGTTTTGAATTTATATTTGGGTAATGCGCGGTACGGATGATAGACATAGCCATTATTCTTATAAGGCTTATAAGTTTTAACAGGTATCTGATCGTTAATTTTGACGGGCTCTTTTGATGTTTCAGAGCAACCGGTGGCTATTAAAGTTATTGAAATTAATAAAAAATTAACTGACCTGTTAAAATTAACCCACATAACTAATGCCTTAGGTAAAGTTTATTATTATAATGATTTCAATATACCACATTTTCAATAAAAAAACATTACCGCCGTCCCCCTTATATTGCTGAGCATTGATCCATGAAGCGCAATTTTTTATTTTCCTGGTACCAAACACCCAGGGGCAAGCTGTTGCAAGAGCTTGAATCAGCTTATATACAGCGATCTATTACTGTCAGTTGTCAGCAAACTATTTTGCAAATTGGAGGCTTGGGCTGGGAAGATGAATTTGTTGATTGCACTTTGTACAAATACTATACGATATTGGATGCTAAAAATCTCGGCTATGGTGAGGCAAGAAAAATCCAGGCAAAAGCATTTAGTTTGCCATTACAGAGTAACAGTGTGGACATGATAATAGTGCCACATTTACTGGAATTCGATACCCATCGATTTCAAACAGTAAGAGAAGTGGAGCGTATTTTAAAACCGGAGGGGCTATTGATAGTGTTAAACTTTAATCCCTGGAGCCTATGGCTTCGATATCAATATTTATGGGATAAAAAACTGGCCGACTCATGGGGCGGGCATTTTATTTCCCGATCCAGAATTCTGGACTGGTTAAAACTATTGAATTTTGAAGTTACCGTATCATCCGAGTTTCATCTGGATTCAGTTCATTCTACGCATGGAAAATTTATAACCCCCACACTCTCGCTTTCATCTACAGCCTATGCAATTAAAGCTATAAAACGCCGCTATAATTTGATCCCTCTAACCCCCGTTAAAAACGAAAGCCCCCGGTTAGTCCTGATCAACTCACTCAATCCCTCTGCACGGATAACAAAGCATGACTGATATTGTCATCATTCATACTGATGGAGCTTGCCGCGGTAATCCAGGACCTGGCGGGTGGGGCGTCATAATGAACTATAAAAGCAATATCAAGGAAATCTATGGCGGAGAAAAACATACCACCAATAATCGCATGGAGCTGATGGCCGTCATACAAGCGCTCGAATCATTATCCAGGCCCTGCTCAATTGAGCTTAACAGCGACTCAATCTATGTATTGAAAGGCATTACTGACTGGATGCCCAACTGGAAAAAAAAAGGATGGAAAACCGCTTCTAAAACACCGGTTAAAAATGAAGATTTATGGCGCAGACTGGACACTGCCAGTGCGCAGCATAAGATTCAATGGAAATGGGTAAAGGGCCATTCAGGCGACAAAGATAATGACAGAGCCGATCTTTTAGCCAATCTTGGCATTGATTCGATGGCGTCAAGATAGACGCTACCGGATTTTGAATATAACGATCAAATGTTTTATCTTAAACCTTGAGCATTATTTTTTACTATCCAGTAATTTTTTTAGATCTGCGAAAGGATTGTGGCTCGCAACCGGAGCGCTGGACTTGGTTGTTTGTGTGCTGCCGAAACGGGTTTCTTCATAGCGCGAGTGTTCATTATCATGACAATAAAGGCATAATAACTCCCAGTTGCTCCCATCGGGAGGATTATGATCGTGGTCGTGGTTTTTATGATGGACGGTCAGCTCGGCCAAATTCTTGTGCGTAAATTCACGCGTACAGCGACCGCATATCCACGGATAGAGCTTAAGTGCTTGTCCGCGATAAGATTGTTCTCTGAGCTCCTGAGCTCGACGGGCCTCAGTAACTATCTGGTTTAGTTTGTTTTTGTCAGGCTCTCTTTTTTTTAAAGCCATAGAAACGCCTTCCTTATAAAAATACGCTAATGCTTATATACAAGAGCTACGTATAAGCATATTTAATTCAACAGGCTGATCACGACTCATTAAAATTAAATGAATTCAGCACAACAATTGTTCGCAAATTAATGAAGACCAGTTGTCGGCCGTTCTATAAATAACTGCAACAATAAGTAATTTTCGTACGAGCTACTCTGCAATATTAGCAAAGTAACTATTCAATAATTCTTACTAACCATCCATCACTGCCTTTACATCCGCTTAGGCTGTCAGCAGTAACGCTAATTCTGGCAAAGCCTTCTGTTAGGGTATCGGGAAGCCGCCCTTTTACCTGAAAGACCTGATTTTCTGGCTTTATATTAATTGCCACAGGCTGATCTTTTATCGTAACGATAATGCTTTTCGGGTCGGTATTAGCAGATGCCACAAAAGAAAATTCTGATTTTGCTGAAACTTGAGCATTGTGGGAAGGCATAAATTCAATGAATTTTGGTTTGTTACATGCCTTTTTGCTACTGCCGCTACTCCCATATGCCCAGACATGAGTGGCAGCCATCATTAAGATTAATATCCACAACGGTTTGTATAATTTCATTATTGAGCCTCTATTGCTTGATTACAGCGCCCTAGTCTTGCTATAAATCTATTATAAATAATTCACTCTGATTCAAATAATGCACTAGCTTCACGTGGCTAATAATCTGACAACTACAGATTTGACTCTTACTTATGACTATTGCTCGTGGCAGTCTCATTCATGCCTTGCACTACTGCTCCTGTAAAAAATATTCCACTTGAAAACAGCATAAGAATGAACAACGCAATAGCCAATCCAATAGTTAAAAACAATTTTTTAACTAAACCATCTGAATCTTTAAAAGTAAAAAATTTTTTATCTTTATCCATAACAACTGAGCTGATTCCGAACGGGTAACCCTAGTTAAAGATTCAGTCTGTTTACTGATGCTTAACTCCATCCATACTTTCAAGTTTAATTCTTCTTAAAATACCTTGTTGGGCAATTAAACACTAGCCAGAGTTTTCCATGATTGGTTGACCTGACTTTTGGTCAGGCCCGGCCTTGATTGTTTCACTCCGACAATAACCTCAACAATTTATATACCTTGTGATATGAGTTATTTTACAGCAGCTGTTGCTCATGACGCTCATAAATAGCTGGACTTCAAGGCTAAAACAAGCCAAGCTGCAACTGCGCCACTTCCGACATCATTTCACGGGACCAAGGTGGATCAAGAACCACTTCAACATCAACACTGGCGACACCCGGCAGTGCGCGGATGCATTTTTCCACATCACTTTGAATGACCGGCCCCATGCCACAGCCAGGGGCAGTCAATGTCATTATGATATGGACATCATTTTTACCCCCGCCGACAGGCTTTACATTGCAGTAATAAACGAGACCAAGATCAACTATGTTTACCGGAATTTCAGGATCATAAACTGTTTTCATGACTTCCCAGCAATTTTTTTCGACCGCTTCAGGACTGGTTTCTGATACCAGTGTATGCAGTTGATGCTGCTCTTTGCCCAAGGCATCGGCATCCGCACCGCCTATACGCACCATATGACCGAATTCTGTGAAAACGGTATAATTATTACCCAAAGATTGATGAACAGTCACTTGTTCGCCTTTTTTTAAGGTTCCGGGCGTGCCATCAGGAATGGTAATAATGTCAACGTCTCTGGTTAAAATAAAGCTATCTCGTTCTGCCATAATAATTATAAATGAAAAGTTCGTGCGTCAATGGCCTGCCCGGTTACACCAATACTTTGGGTGCCAAATAAATACAGATAAACGGGCGCCAACTCCTCCATTGCAGGCAACCTGGATTTATCTTCAGCCGGATATGCGCGTTTTCGTAATGGAGAATCAACCGCTCCCGGGATCAGCGTATTGACCCGGATTCTGTTAGATGATTCAAGTTCTTCAGCCAGTATTTTCGCCAAGCCTTCCAGCGCTATTTTAGATACACCATAAGCACCTGAGTATGCGTGCGCTTTTCTGGCAGAAGCATCAGACGTGAATACAATAGAAGCATGCTGACTTTTTTGCAGTACCGGCAATAATACCCGGGTTAGTAGAAAAGGAGCATTCAGATTGACGTTTAAAGTATGCCCCCAATCCTTCGTGCTAAATTGGACGATAGGTGTAAACGAGCTGAATTCTACTGCTGAATGTAACAGACCTTGCAAAGAGCCATATTCTTCCTGGACTCTATTTGCCAATTCCTGATACTCATTTTCATTGGCTCCGGCCAAATCAAATGGATAGATGATGGGTTCCGGAGCATTTACAGTGAGGATAGCGTCGTAAACGGCTTCCAGCTTGGCTATATTTTTATCCAGCAAAATAATATGTGCGCCATTTTTGGCCATTGTTAAAGCAGCTACGCTGCCCAGCCCCCCGCCAGCACCAGTAATTAAAATAACTTGATTTTTTAATGGCATAATGCTGAAGATATCCAGGTTGCTAGTTCTTCGGGAGATTCTATCAGGGCATCAGCGCCCCAGGTTTCTGGGGTGTCGCCGGGTTTAAGATAGCCATAAAGAGCGGCCAGAGTTTTCATTTGGGCATTTCTTCCGGCGGCAATATCATGAATGGCATCGCCAATATAAACACACTCTTGCGGCTTTACTGCCGCCTGTTTGCAGGCAGCCAGCATAGGCTCCACATGAGGTTTCTGATTGGCTGTGGTATCGCCACTGATAATGCAGGCAGCACGATCGCTAAGCTTTAGGGCATCCATCAGTGGATTCGTAAAACGTTCCCGTTTATTAGTGACTACACCCCATTTCAATCCTTGCGCCTCAATGATATCGAGGGTATCTGTCATACCTTCGAAAAAAACAGTGTGTTCGGCAATATTATCTTGATAAAGGTCGAGCATGGTTTCCAGCACATTTGCCCTAAGTGCATCCGATGCAGATTCATTCAGGCTTTCGTTAATCATTGTAATGGCGCCAAATGAAATAAAGGGTTTGATTGTTTCAGCGGAAACAGGGGCCAGGCTATGAGTACTTAATGCTTTATTCAAGCATGAAGTTAAATCCGGCGCAGTATCCACCAAAGTGCCATCAAGATCGAATAATACGCAGGACAATTTGAAACCAGTCGGCATCAGCATTTTTACTTGGTTCGTTTAAAGGCTGCGATATAGTTGACATCAATGTCTTTGCCGAGTCTGAAATGCTTGTTAAGCGGATTGTATTCAACCCCTACCATGCCCTGAAGCTCAAGACCTGCTGCGCGTGCCGACTGGCTGAGCTCTGACGGTTTGATAAAGGTTTTATAATTATGCGTGCCTTTAGGCAGCATTTGTAAAATATGCTCGGCTGCAAGGATGGCAAGCAAGTATGCCTTGGGTTTACGGTTGAGCGTCGAAAAAAACACCATGCCTCCAGGCTTAACCAGAGTAGCGCAGGCAGCAATAATTGATCCGGGATCAGGTACATGTTCCAGCATTTCCATGCAAGTAACATGATCAAAACTTTCCGGTTGCTGCTGCGCCAGCGCTTCTGCACTGATTTTTTGATAATGCGCACTCACGCCCGACTCCAGCCCATGCAAATCGGCGATATCAATCAGCTCTTCGCTGAGGTCAATACCCAGGACATCCGCGCCATGTTTAGCCAGACCTTCAGTTAAAATACCGCCGCCGCAACCTACATCAACAATCCGTTTGCCGGCGATATCCGCATAGCTCTGGATAAACTGGATGCGTAGCGGATTAATATCATGCAAGGTTTTAAATTCACCCTGAGTATCCCACCAACCTTCAGCCATCGAGCCAAACTTATTAATTTCATGCAGATGTACGTTATCTGTTAGTGTCATTATTCTGGGCCATCGTTTATATTGATATAGTTTACTGTATTACTAGGTTATCCGTCATACGCTATTCTGACAAGAATTGTTTTTCAGGAATAGCAAGGACATAAAAAGGATATCTGATGAAATTTTCAACTTAAGCTCTATCAAGAGATCACTAATATAAAGACGAACCAACGTCTTCTTGACTATTTTTTAGACTCTGTGAGCAAAATCATGGCGCTGTTTTAACGCCAGCCTCCAGCGCCTGGATTTTTTCTTCCAGCAGCTTTACTTTTTTCAGCAGTTCAGGCAATTTGCTGACGGCAATCTGCTCTTTATAAGCCGTCTTCTTATCTTTTGCCGGGCTGCCGAATACCTGTGCGCCAGCCTTGACATTGCCCGCCACACCGGAACGCGCCATGACTACAGCGCCACTACCGATAGTGACATGATCAGCAACACCTGAACTTCCTGCCAGAATGGCATAATCTTCAATATCACAGGAACCGGACACGCCAGTAAGACCACACATTATCACGTTTTTACCGACCTTGTTATTGTGGCCGATTTGCACCAGATTATCTATTTTACTGCCCGCTCCTATCGTAGTGCTTCCCAACGCGCCTCTGTCAATACACGTATTAGCCCCAATTTCGACATTATCATCGATAACCACGTTACCGACCTGAGGCACCTTGACGTGCATATTATTCCTGAATTTATAGCCAAAACCATCGGCGCCGATAATAGACCCTGAGTGAATAATGACATTATTCCCCACGACCACATCATCATAAATAACGGCATAAGGATAAATTCGGCAATTTTGTCCTACTTTTACATTTTTACCAACATAGGCCCCAGCCAATATTACGCTGCCATCGCCTATGACAGCGTTTTCACCAATTACGGCGTAAGGCCCGATAAAAACCTCTTTACCCAAAGCGACATTATTTCCAAGAACTGCCTGAGGCGCTATTTCCGGATTATAAACCCTGGCAGGATGCAGTAACTCGACGGCCTTGATAAAACTGATCTCAGGATCAGCGCACACCAGCAATGCCATGCCTTCAGGTATGCTGTCAGCAGCAAAACCTTCGGCGATAAAGCAGGCGGAAGCAGTTGAATTTTTAATATGCTGCGCATATCGGCTATTAGTCAGCTGTGTGACCTGCCCTGCTTGCGCCGACGTAATATCAGCGGCGGCATAGATAATTGCTGATAAATCGCCACCCTGAATCCGTGCTTCACATAAGTCTGCAAGCTCTTTTAATGTAATCGGCATAGTTGTCCCTGAGGTATTTTTATGAAAAATAGTGTACCAAATCTATATGTGATTCATGCTCTATTCTCGAGCAATCGCAACAGTAAATTGACAGCAAAGGCGATCAGCAGCAGCAAAAACCCTAAGGCCAGACCCAATTCAAAATCACCTTTGCTCGTTTCCAAAGCAATAGCCGTTGTCATGGTTCTTGTTGAACCCTGAATATTACCGCCCAGCATCATGGCAGCACCCACTTCGCCAATAGCCCTGCCGAAACCGGTAATCACTGCCGCCAGTATAACAAAACGCAATTCACCTAAAATAAGCAGAATTTGCTGCCAGGTTTTTGCACCCATTATCTTTAAGGTCATTATCAGGCGATTGTCTGCCGATCGAACTGCTACCAGAGTCATGTTCATAATAATCGGCAAGATTAAACAGGCTTCCCCTAATATTACAGCAGTTTGTGTATACAACAGGCCGAACTCGCCTAAAGGGCCTTTTCGGCTGAGCAAGCCGTAAAAGATCAGACCAATCATTACGGTTGGCGTTGCCATCAATGTATTGAGCAGATGTTCCAAAAATCGCTTACCGGTGAACTCACTGATCGCTGTCCATATTCCTAATATCACGCCCAGCAATGATGAAAATAAGGTGGCTATCATCGATATTTTTAACGATGCCCATACTATTTCATAAATAGTGACATCAAATTTAAAAATCAGATGAATGGCGGCAACAACGGCATCAGAGAAATAGTTCATAGCGAACGGCATTTAATTATTGCGAAATGAGCCTCTCAGCGTTGCTGATGTGTGCGTTGCCAGTGCCCTGATTTACCGCCCATCTTCTCCAACAACTGTACAGATTGAATAACCATGCCGCGGTCTACGGCTTTACACATATCATAAATTGTCAGCAAAGCGATTTGTGTGGCATTTAGCGCTTCCATTTCCACGCCCGTTTGGCCAATGGTTTTTGCCGTCGTCTGGCAGCGTATCCTGCTTTTGTCCATTTCCGCACTCAGGTTTATTTCTACGTGGGTTAGCGGCAGCGGGTGACAGAGAGGAATCAGGTCCGCGGTTTTTTTACTGGCCATAATGCCTGCTATTCTCGCAATGCCCAGTACATCACCTTTTTTATGTCCTCCGTTTACTATTAGCTGAAGTGTTTCCATCTGCATTTCAATATAGCCCTCGGCGACGGCTGTGCGCTGAGTTACAGCCTTTTCGGCGACTTCGACCATATGAGCTTCACCGAACTGGTTAAAATGGGATAGTAAAGTCATCGTCAACAGATAAGTAGTGAAAAAGGTGAATAACCATCGTATTATCTATCTTTTTTGTGATTGCGTGAATGCTTATGTCTATTAAAGTGCGTTATTTTGCCAGCTTGAAAGAAAGCATAGGCCGCCAGGAAGACATTCTGGATTTTAAGGAATTATCCACAGTTAACGAAATCTGGCGCCAGGCCAACCCCGGGAAACCGCTTCCTGCCAATACTTTGGCGGCGGTCAATATGGATTATGTTGAACTCGACAGCTCCGTTAAGGACGGAGATGAAGTAGCGTTTTTTCCGCCTGTTACCGGAGGTTAAAATGGCCATCAGAATTTGTGCCGGCGTATTTGATCCGTATCAGGAAATTCAAGCCTATCAGAGCACGAACCTGGAAAATAGCGGGGCTATTGGCGCAACCAGTATTTTTATCGGAACGATGCGGGACTTTAATGAAGGCGATGCTGTTAAAGGCATGACGCTGGAGCATTATCCGGGCATGACTGAAAAGCAATTGGAGAAAATTGTTACCGAAGCGAGGCAGCAATGGCACATTATCGATACGTTAATAGTGCATCGTGTAGGCAAAATTCTGCCTGCCGAATCCATTGTTCTGGTCGCCGTATGGACATCTCACCGCGGTGATGCCTTCGACGCGTCCCGATACATTATGGATGCATTAAAATCGAAGGTGCCGTTCTGGAAAAAAGAATTGTTAATAACCGAAGATGAACGTTGGATTGTAGAGAATACCGACGGTTATAAATGTAAACGCAATTGAAGATATTACAGAGACAATGAAAGTCCGGTGACGTTAACTTAAACTATTCACAACATTAGCTCACTTTGAGGAATGCCTGAATGCAGGGACCGTTAAAAAAAATGCATACCCGGCTGGATAAACCGATCCAGTATAATTTACCCATAGGCGATCAAAGCATCGCCTTAAATCCGCTAATCGGCAAATCGGTCAAGTTGACGTATACGGGTCACATTTTTTGTGTACATTGCAACAGATCGATTAAAAAGGCTTTCAATCAGGGCTATTGCTACCCCTGTTTTATCTCATTAGCCCAATGCGATATGTGCATTTTAAAGCCGGAAACCTGCCACTATGCAGCAGGCACCTGCCGGGAACCAGACTGGGGCCAGGCATTTTGTTTTCAGCCGCATATGGTTTATCTTGCTAACTCCAGCGGAATTAAAGTTGGCATCACTCGGCAGACACAAATCCCGGTACGCTGGATGGACCAAGGTGCAGTTCAGGCATTACCCATATTTAAAGTACAGTCGCGCTACCTGGCCGGGCTCATAGAGGTAGTCATTGCTCAACACATCAGCGATAAAACCAGCTGGCAACAAATGCTTAAAAATCAGGTTGAGCCTATCGATCTTGCGGCAAAACGTGATGAACTAATGGCTCTATGTGAAGCGGAGCTGGCTGAAATGATACAGCGCTTTGGCCGGCAGGCTATTGAATTGTTATCTGGAGAACAGCCTGTGGATATACATTTTCCGGTAGATAATTATCCCGCTAAAATCAAATCCTTTAACTTTGACAAAAACCCTGAAGTATCCGGCATACTGCATGGCATTAAGGGCCAGTATCTGTTGCTGGACACCGGCGTCATCAATATTCGCAAATTCTCCGGGTACGAAGTCAGGTTTTGATTTAAGACTCGGCTGGTTACTCTTTAACCAGCCCATCTACCAATATTCGCACTTTATCCTGTATAATACGGGTATTTTCAGGCCCCAGACGTATCATCTGCTTACTTATCGGGCTTAACGCTTCAAGCTTTGGATCGGCGAATTTATAATTCACTGTAGGCTTTATCAAAGCAATACGTTCATAAATAATCGGTGCAGCCAAAATCTCTGCTGCCGCTTTTGTGAAAATATCTTCCAATTGATATTGTTCGGGATAACTAAATCCAGCAAAAACCTGCAATAACAATGGCCTGAATTTTCTATATACCGCCAGAGTTGCCTGTGCATCCATGCTATTTATCGCCGCCGCCAGTTTGTTATAGCGTTGATAACTCTTAGTCGCAATAAACAGCCCCGCATCATCCTGATCAGCGACAAATGGCAGGTCAGGCTTAAGGAAACGCATATGCTTTTCAAGTCTCAATCCTTGAGAAAAGTCATTGGCAATCACAACATATTTTTTAATTAGCTGGTCAGTGCTCAGCCACTGCCCAAGCATGGGAGATACCTGAACCATATTCTGACGGAACAGCCCATCGCTAGCGTCAAGCGTCGGCAGAACAATCTGCTCTTCTTCCTGCTGCAGTTCTTCAAGATTATCAGTTACCGTTTTTTTTGCCTCAACATCCGCGCCCTTCTCTTCCAGGGGAGGAATTGCCAAAGCCTGTGGACCAGGTTCTTCCAGGCTGTCGGACTGCTGTCTGGCAAAGTAAAACCCGCCAACGCCAGCCAGAATTATCAGAACAACCACGACAGCCGGGTTTACTCCGCTGAACTTTTTATTTCTTCTATGATCATATCGTCCCATGCTTAAGACCTATTCAGTTATACGTTAGAACTGCTCATTGGTAAATATTATACGACTATACCTTTCTTTAACCTATCGGGAGCCGGAAAAAGTCATCTACAGGGTTGTTTTTAAATTCATTTTCTATCTCGGCAGATCTTATCGAATCAGGAAGGCGGCAAAACATAAAAAAACAGACTACTTAACATGGGCTACGTTCATTAATTTGAATTGACCGCTGATTTGCAAAAGGAGATAATCAGAATATTTATGGCCCTTAAACCATCATACTTAAATATTTACCTTAAAACCTCGTGGGCGTCAGTATATTGAACACAGCTATTGAGATGTTTCTGGAGATTGTACCGCGAGAAATTGGTAAGTTGCGGTTCGCTTTGGAGCGCAATGATACCGAAAACCTAGCGAAAATTGCTCATAGCTTTAAAATATCCTGTTTCAATTTAGGGGTTCCAGCTTTAGCCAATTACGCCAATCATCTTGAAGAAATCGCTAGACAGGGCCACACAAACGGAGCCAATAATGTCTTGACGGCAATGGAATTTGATTTGCCAGGCCTTATTGCTCCCTTGCTTGCTGACTTCGACGCCTCACTCACTGCGAGTCAAATTGAATCACAATCTGCATTAGCCACCATCCGGATTCTGTTAATCAGCGATACTCCCGACTTTCAATCAGACATCATTAAGGCCCTGTCCACACCTGCATTTTCAGTAGATACAGCCGCTAACAGCACGCTAGCCTTTGAACGAATAAAAGAGCGACTTCCGGATACAATATTACTTGATGCCGGAACAGAAGGGTTTGACAGCTTGCAAATATGCAGATTATTAAGGACAAGCCCGACACTGTCCGATACGCCGATTATCATTTTAATCGAAGTAGGTGATGTAGAGACTATAAACAGCGCGCTCGCAGTTGGAGCCACTGACTTTATCATCAAGCCCATCGACTATCAGATATTTAAATACCGATTATATTTCATGGTACGAATTGGCCGGAGTACAGCATTACTTCGAAATAACCTGTTCCAGCTTACCGCTCTGAATATGGCTTCACAAATGGCACGTCTGGGCTGCTGGATCTGGCATACAGAGAAAAATAAATTTCAGATATCGTCACGTTTGGCAAATTTGTGCGGCATCAGTCTGCAACAATTCGACGGTTCACTGGATGGTTTTATGCAATTAATTTACCCACGAGACCGTGATTTCGTCAAAGACACTATCACTGCCGCCGCTTCCGGCTCAGCCATTAAAAGCATCGAATTCCGATTGCTAGCCGGACAATCCGAACCGCTTCTTGTTCATCAGGAGCTGGAATTACTAGCAGATAAAAGCGAACGCATTATTACCGGCAATATACTGGTCATTACACGCCATAATGAAACCGAAAAACAAATTCATCGCATAGCCTATTTTGACAATCTGACCGGCTTGGCTAGCAGAACCTATTACCATGAGCATATCAAGGATTTCATCAAGACTGCTCTTGGCAGCAATGAGCAGTTTGCTTTCCTTTTTCTTGAACTGGATGGCTTTAAAGAGATTAATGATAAATATGGTCATTTTGTTGGCGATCAATTTCTTAGAGCCATTGCTCAACGTTTAAAACTCGTCGTACGTGAAATCGACTTTATCGCTCGCCTGGGAAGTGATGAGTTTTGCATTATCCTGGCGAATATCACCGATGATGAAGGTGTTTCCGATGTGGCTGACCGTTTTCTGCAGAAAATAAACCAGCCGTTGCTATTAGACAATCAACCGATAACGCCACAAGCCAGTATCGGCATCGCAATTTTTCCGCGCGATGGTCAAAATGAAACCGAATTGATCAAGGCCGCTGATATAGCCATGTACTCCGCCAAACAGGCCGGAAAGCAACGCTATGTTTTTTTCTCTCCCAATATGTCGCAGGAAGCCACGCAACGCCGAAAAAACGAACAGATGTTGCGGGAAGCCTTCAGGCAAAAACAGTTCATACTCTATTATCAACCCCAAGTATCCATGCTTACAGGGCGTATAACCGGCGTAGAGGCGCTGGTACGCTGGCAGCACCCGGAAAAAGGCCTGATTCTGCCTGATGAATTTCTTACGCTTACCGATCGCCTTGGTTTGATAGTGGAACTCGGCAACTGGGTGCTTAAAACAGCCTGTGAACAAATGTCATCATGGCATCGTTCAGGCATACCATTTATACAAATGGCTGTCAATCTTTCGCCTTCTCATTTTCAAGAGCCGGCTTTAGTGGATACCGTGCGGAATTTACTGATTGAGAACCGTATTCCGCCTCATTATCTGGAATTGGAGGTCACCGAGAATGCAATGCAAACGAAAGGACACATTGAAGTATTCAATCAGTTAAGAGAATTAGGTGTAAGGATTGCGATTGATGATTTTGGCACCGGTTTTTCCTGCTTGGCTTCACTACAAAAGCTTCCGCTCGATTGTTTAAAAATCGATAAGATATTTATTGATGAAATGCTCCATAATCCACATACTTCCCTTTTATTGGGTACAATCGTCGGGTTAGCCAACACGCTCGGTTATTCGATAATTGCAGAGGGCGTTGAAACCAGAGACCAGGCCGCCGCAATACAAAACCTGGGTTGTAATCTTATGCAAGGTTTTCTTTATAGCCCGGCAGTCTCCGCCAAGGAAATCCCTGCATTAATAAATTCCCATATTTCCGCGAAGGCTGTCAGCTAATAAACCTCCACAAGCAGGGCATCAAAGATTATTGAAGACGCTTAAAGAACTCCAGAGATGAAAATGTTCTTTACCGGAACCTCTACCTTGAAACAGGTGACGATTATTCAAACCTTCAGCTTATATTGCGAAGAGAATTTAATCAGCGAAAATCGTGACCAAATTGCTCCTGCGCAAGAAAGCTGAATACTCCTCCTGGGACTAGCCAGACACATCAATGAACCCATGCAAGCCACGCCTGGACTTAACCGCAAGCCATTCTTTCAATTGTTTTAACTCTTCGGTTTCTTCCAGGGTGTCCAGGCTTTGTTTGTTTTTTAACAGCCGAAATGCGGCTGAAAGTATTTTATAACGATCGCCGACAATACCCGCACGCCTTAACCCTACCGTATTTAACTTGTAGTGCCGGGCTGGCCGTCCGCCAATCAACATAAACGGAATAACATCCATATTAAGCCCGGTAGTTCCCTGCACTATTGCATACGAACCAACCCGGCAAAATTGATGCACCACCACCGCGCCGCCCATAAAAACGTTATTGCCCACTTCAACATGCCCGCCAATTGCGACATTATTGGCAAATATGGTGTTATTGCCGATACTACAATCATGCGCAACATGGCTGTTACACATAAAGTAACAGCCTGAACCGATACGAGTCTCGGCATTTTCTTTAGAGGCCCTGTGCGCGGTAAAACCTTCTCTAAAGGTATTATTATCGCCGATATTGAGCCATGAAACCGTTGCAGCATTAAAACCGGTATCTTGTGGCAGACCGCCTAATACCGCATGGGGATGTAAAATGTTGCCGGCTCCCATCCTCACATAACCGTGAACCACAGCATGAGCGCCCACCTGACAATGAGCGCCAATTTCAGAACCTGTTTCAATCACAGCAAAAGGGCCTACTGTAATATTGTCTCCCAGCGTAACATCAGGCGCTATTAAAGCTGTCTGGTGAATATTTTTTGCCATTGTGGCTATCCTCGAGGATGAAATTTTGAATGTAATTCTTTTAAACGTTCGCGGGCAATATGGGTATAAATTTGGGTAGTCGATAGATCAGCATGGCCCAGCAATAGTTGCACGACGCGCAAGTCCGCACCATGATTTAATAAATGCGTGGCAAAGGCATGCCTTAAGGTATGCGGCGACAGTTCTTTACTGATGCCCGCTTTCTTTGCCTGATGCTTGATGATATGCCAAAAAGCCTGCCTTGTCATACCGTCTGCGCGGCTGGTTACGAATAGATAATCACATTGCCGATCGCGCAGTATGGTTTTTCTGGCCTGGTCCATATAATCTTCCAGCCAGCTCATGGCTTCTTCCCCTACCGGCACCAGCCGCTCTTTATTACCTTTTCCTGTGATTCTGACTACGCCTTGCCTGAAACTGATCTGATCAAATTTTAAACCTACCAGTTCCGAGACTCTAAGCCCGGTTGCATAAAGCATCTCCAGCATGGTTTTATTTCTGAATCCCAAAGCGTTGGTTACTTCCGGCGCATTCAGCAATAATTCCACATCTTTTTCAGAAAGCGACAGCGGTAAAGGCCTGCCTATATGAGGTGATTCTACCAATGCAGTAGGGTCAATGGTTATAAGACTTTCTCTGATGCAATAACCATAAAAACGCCGCAAGCTGGATAGAATTCGTGCTGAAGACCGATTGCCTATGCCTGTTTTATAGCGGCTAGCCAGAAAACTTGATAAATCGCCCGTATCGACTTCCAGCATCGATTTACCTGCCAGCCATTTGGCGAAAATCCTTAAATCGCTGCTGTAGGCTGAAAGCGTGTTTTCACTCAAACCTTGCTCTACCCAGATCGCATCCAGAAACTGGTCTATTAAAGCAATAGCGCTCATCCTTTATGAGCGGCCTCATAGCCCAGCAATTTATTTTTGATAGCGATAAAGTCCCCTCCTGTTTGCCCGCAGTAACCCCCAACACCCGAAGCTGACACGATCCGATGGCAGGGAATAATGACTGGATATGGATTGTCTCTGCATGCATTACCGACAGCGCGAGCAGCCGAGCCTATTTTTCCAGCCAGGGCGGCATAAGTCATGGTTTGCCCGAAAGGGATTTTGCACAGCTCAGCCCAGACTTTATGGCGGTACTCGCTACCCTGGCTTAACAATTTAATATGAACAGGTTTATCTGCATTTAGCCAGTATTGGCTAAATTGCCGCTGTACTTCATGGTCTTCAGGATAAACGCCATCATCAAACTCCCAGTCTGCGTTACTAATAACACCGTCCTGGCTGTATAACACCAACTTACCTGCAGGGGTATTAATCCTTATTAAATCTAAAGCTCCGGAGCATCTATCTAACCAATGAATGATAAATGGCATTAAACAAAACCTGAATATTTTGAAAAGTCTTCAACAACAATTGAGCAACCCGGATGAAGGGTGAGAGCCCGCCATTCACCCTCACCGCTGCATTAACATTTTTATTCCGGCTTAATTTGCGGTTGCTGTTGCTGTTGTATTTGTGGCTCTTGCTTCAGTTATTGACGCTGCACCTTCATTTGCTGGCGCTGTTCTTTTCTTAGCCGGCGATGAGTTTTTCTTTGCTCCTGAAAAGTCTTCATGAGCTGTAGCTGCTGATTTTTAAGCTGTTCTTTTTTGCCAGGGTCAGGTTCAGCCAAAATCTGATTTGACAGATCGTGCATCATCAACATGTGTTCCTGCATGGCGCGCAAATGCTGATCTTTTTGCTCTAAAGTCATGCCGCTCATTGTCCCCATCCCCTGATGCATATCCATACCCGGCAGCATCGGATCAGCCGATTTTTGGGGTTCCAAAGCGAAGCTTGCCCCGCTTAAAGGAAGTAAAAGCAATAAAGCAGCCGTTGTTTTATAGTCTTTCATTAGGTTTACCTTTATTAACGGTTAAAGATTATGCGAAGTATCCGCAATTTGACAGACAGTAAAAGCTTCCTCATTTTAAATTAATTTGATCGGCCAATCCCATAATAAGCTATGCCTTGCTTCTTAAGCAGTTCAGGTTGATATAAATTTCTGCCATCGAAAATTACTGCATCTTTTAAGGCTTTTTTGATGTGGTCAAAGTCAGGGCTCCAGAAGTTTTTCCATTCCGTCACCACAATCAAGGCATTTGCATCTCGCAGCGCCTCTTCAGCAGTTTCGACCAAAGTTAAACCCAGCTGATCGCCATAAATTCTTTTCGCCTCCTCCATCGCTTCAGGATCAAAAGCTCTGACTTGAGCGCCTGCATTAATTAACGCCTCAAGTATGACGCGACTGGGAGCTTCTCTCATATCATCGGTTTTCGGCTTGAATGCCAAACCCCAGAGAGCAAAGGTTTTACCTTGCAAATCTCCCTTATAATGGCTGACGATTTTATTAATCAAGACCTGCTTTTGCCGATCATTGACATTTTCCACGGCATTCAGCAATTCGGCTTTATAACCCATTTGTTGTGCTGTGCGTTCCAGCGCTTTGACATCTTTAGGAAAACAGGAGCCGCCATAACCGCAGCCGGGATAAATGAAAGAATAACCTATGCGTGAATCAGAACCTATGCCGTTCCTGACATGCTCAATATCTGCGCCTAACAGTTCGGCCAAGTTGGCTAATTCATTCATAAAGCTGATTTTTGTGGCCAACATGGCATTAGCGGCATATTTGGTTAATTCGGCCGAACGCACATCCATCGTTATGATGCGCTCGTGGCTGCGATTAAACGGCGCATACAGCGCTTTTAATAATTCCGCGGTTCTTGGATTATCGGTGCCGACAATAATCCGATCCGGTTTCATGAAATCATTAATCGCCGCTCCTTCCTTCAGAAACTCCGGATTTGACACCACATCAAAATCAATATCCACGCCGCGTTCCGCCTGGACTTGAAGAATTACTTCCTTCACCTTATCGGCCGTACCGACAGGTACAGTGGATTTATCAACGATGATGCGGTAGGCATCCATATTTTCAGCGATGGACTTGGCCACTGCCAGAACATATTGCAAATCAGCCGCCCCATCCTCATCAGGCGGAGTGCCTACCGCTATAAACTGAAAAACACCATGGTTAACGGCTTCCTGGATATCCGTAGTAAATTTAATCCGCCCGGCTTGTTGGTTGTCTTTAACCAGGTCATCCAGTCCTGGTTCATAGATAGGAATAATCCCTTTTTTCAAATTATCAATTTTTCGTTGATCAACATCGATGCATACGACATCATTGCCAGCCTCAGCCAGACAAACCCCTGTCACCAACCCTACATAACCAGAACCAAATACTGTTACTTTCATTTTTATTCCTAAGATCGAGTAATCAATTGAGCAATATGCCGGGCATTGTAACCCATCGACTTATTGCGAGTACAATACAAGACTCTTCAGCATAAGCCGAGCCCGAAAGAGTGCTTTATTCCTTACGAAGAATGGGGCAGACGAAAGCTTAAATCGCGCTCATGATGAAAGTATAAAGCCTTCATCATAACGATGGCTTAATAACTCAAGCAATTGGATGCCTGCTGTTAACGCCCATCGGCAATACCAAAAAACTGTTTGAAACCTGATATCACTTTTGTAATACTGGACAACATAGCTCCTGGTCGAACGGACGCCGAAGCAGATGAACAATTTAAAAAACTCTCAATTGTTTAAAACTATTAATTCTGCTTTTAAGATCATACGCAAGTTCATCATATTAATCGATAAAATGGATAACAACGATGGAACTCGATGCTGAACTTATACTCTTAAAGACGGTAAAGCAGGCTAAAGCCTGGCGAGTAGAATTAAACACACTAAAACTATAGAATCTCTTTTTCCAACTTATTGTCACTCGTAAATTTCCCGTCATACGTCGAATCATGAAATCCACGCTAATCGTTAGTGCCGTTCAACAGCCCTGCAATAAGGACAGACAGACAAACCTTGATTTTTCCATTGCAAAAATACATGAAGCCGCTGCAATTAATGCCGATCTGGTTGTATTGCCCGAACTGCATCTGGGGCCCTATTTTTGCCAGAACGAAGACTATAATAATTTTGAATTGGCTCAGCCTGTTCCAGGACCGACAACTGAAATTCTGTCGACCGTGGCTAAAAAACTGAAAACTGTTATCGTCTCAACCATCTTTGAAAAAAGAGCGCCGGGGCTTTATCACAATACTGCCGTGGTTTTTGATAAGGATGGCAGCATTGCCGGCAAATACAGGAAAATGCACATACCCGATGATCCCGGCTTTTATGAAAAATATTACTTCACACCTGGCGACCTGGGTTTTAAACCGATAGAAACATCAATCGGCAAGCTGGGCGTATTAGTCTGCTGGGATCAATGGTTTCCCGAAGCCGCCAGATTAATGGCCTTAGCCGGCGCAGAAATTTTAATATACCCTACCGCCATCGGTTGGGATCCGGAAGATACGTCTGAAGAGCACCAGCGCCAACTGGATGCCTGGGTGACCGTTCAACGGTCTCACTCAGTCGCTAACGGCATTCCGGTTATTTCGTGCAACCGTGTCGGCTTCGAGCAGGCGCCCGGCTCAACAGCAGGCATCAACTTCTGGGGCAACAGTTTTATAGCAGGGCCTCAAGGCGAAATAATCGCTCAGGCCAATGATTCAGAAATAAAGCTGTTAACCTGCACAATTGATAGCTCACGCATTGAGCGAGTCCGGCAAATATGGCCCTATCTGCGTGACCGCAGGATTGAGGCCTATGCCGACTTGAGCAAACGATTTATAGATTAATCCACTCACAGACCATTGCAATTTCATCGTATATGAATGAAACCTCCATTTAAATCAAGATCAGTTGAGGAGCAATGGATTATAGTCGGACGTCCGCCATTGCAAATCGGCTATATTTTCAGGATAATGGAATGTTATGCATAATATCAGTTATGCTTTTGATTGACCCTGTAACATGCCATACGCTCAATTAAGAGCAGGTAAAAGTTTTGGAATTCGCTATGAAAAAAACTATGTACGAAAAGATCTGGGACAGCCATCTTGTGGTTGACGCAGCCGGCCAAGCCCCTTTGATCTATGTTGATCGGCACCTGATGCATGAAGTAACCAGTCCTCAGGCCTTCGAAGGGCTGCGCATTACCGGCCGCAAGGTGCGCAACCCGCATAGCATTCTTGCGACCATGGATCATTGCGTACCGACCAAAAATCGTGATCTGCCGATTGCCGATCCAATTGCGAAGAAACAGATCGAAACCATGTCTGAAAACTGCCGCGAAAACGGCCTGAACCTGTATGACATGAAAAACCCGAATAACGGCGTAATCCACGTCGTTGTGCCTGAGCATGGTTTTGTCCATCCCGGCATGGTGGTAGTTTGCGGCGACAGCCATACTGCAACTCACGGTGCCTTCGGTGCTTTGGCCTTCGGCATCGGCACTTCGGAAGTCGAACATGTGATGGCTACCCAGACCTTGCCGCAGAAAAAATCCAAAACCATGCAGGTGGCGGTCAATGGCAAGCTGTCCAAATTCGCTTCGGCAAAAGATATTGCCTTGGCGATTACCGGCAAAATCGGCACTGCAGGCGGTACCGGCTATGTGATTGAATATACCGGCTCAGCCGTCAGAGAATTGTCGATGGAAGGCCGGATGACGCTGTGCAACATGGCGATTGAAGCAGGCGCCAGAGCAGGCTTGGTCGCTCCGGATGAAAAAACTTACGAATATCTGAAAGGGCGCGAATTTGCGCCATCCGGTCAATACTGGGATCAGGCATTGGCTTACTGGAAAAGCCTGCCTAGCGATGAAGGCGCAGTATTCGATGCAACTGTGACCCTGGATGCCGCCGATATTGCGCCGCAAGTTTCCTGGGGAACGTCGCCGGAACAAGTGGTTGGAGTCGATAGCATTGTGCCTGCGCCGGAAAGCTTTAGCGACGAAACCAAACGCAAAGCCTGCGAGAGCGCTCTGGCCTATATGGGCTTAACACCTAACACCAGAATATCCGACATTCCCGTTGACTATGTTTTTATCGGCTCATGCACCAATGGCCGTATCGAAGATTTCCGGATTGCCGCCGAAGTCGCAAAAGGCACTAAAGTTGCCGACGGCGTTACCGCGATTGCCGTCCCCGGTTCTTATCATGTTAAACAACAAGCTGAAGATGAAGGTCTGGATAAAATCTTTATCGATGCCGGCTGGCAATGGCGTGAACCTGGATGCTCCATGTGTCTGGCGATGAATGGCGATGAATTGACCCAGGGCCAACGCTGCGCATCAACTTCAAACCGGAATTTTGAAGGCCGTCAGGGCAAAGGCGGACGCACGCATCTGGTTTCACCTGCAATGGCAGCCGCCGCAGCAGCGGCCGGCCATTTCGTCGACATTCGCAAACTTCCGGCAACTGCTCCAGGCGTTGCTCTACCTTCTGCATCCATGCAGTCGTAAAGACCAGGAAAGAACTATGGAACCGTACAAAAAACATGAAAGCATTGCCGCGTTAATGGATCGCAGCAATGTTGACACCGACCAGATCATCCCCAAGCAATTCCTGAAAAAAGTGGAACGCAGCGGCTTCGGTCAGCACCTTTTTCACGATTGGCGTTTTAACGATGACGGCAGCGATAACCCGGAATTCGAATTGAACAAGCCCGCATTCAAAGGCGCTAAAATCTTGGTGGTCGGCGATAACTTCGGCTGCGGTTCATCCCGCGAACATGCTCCTTGGGCGATTGCCGATTATGGTTTTAATACCATCATCTCGACCAGCTATGCCGATATTTTCTATAACAACTGCTTCAAAAACGGCATCCTGGCGATCAAAGTTGATAAAGGTCAGCTGGACAAATTAATGGCCGAAATTGCCGCCAACGAAGGCGTTCATTTTGTCGTTGATCTCGAAAATCAGCAAATAACGACACCGGCCGGCAATGGCTTCAGCTTCGAGATTGACCCATTCCGCAAAGGCAATCTGTTAAGCGGACTGGATGATATCGGCTTGACGTTAAAACATGTCGATAAGATCGGCCAGTATGAGGCAAGGCATAAACAGCTTTTTCCCTGGCTTTGGGCCTAACGATCCCAAAGATTGTTACCGTAGGGGCGCGAAATGCGCCCTTATTACATGGTTCCAACACAGATACGCGCGACAACGCCTACGGCTGGTAATCAACAACCCCCAATGAGAACACAGGCGACAACCATGTCCACAGATTCCAGATATATCCAGCTGATGGACACCACTTTACGCGATGGTGAACAAACTCAAGGCGTATCCTTTACTCCCGCCGAAAAAGTCAATATTGCCAAGGCACTTTTGCAATCGCTGCGCGTTGACCGCATTGAAGTTGCCTCTGCTCGCGTTTCTCAGGGTGAAAAAGAAGCCGTCACCAATATTAATCAGTGGGCGCAGCAGGAAGGCTTTGCGGGTTGTGTCGAAGTGCTGGGATTTGTCGACCATACCCGCAGCGTTGACTGGATATTGGAAACCGGCGGCAAGGTCATTAATTTATTGACCAAAGGCAGCGAAAAGCATTGTCGGGAGCAGTTAGGGAAAACGCTGGCGGAACATACGGAAGATATACTGCAAACGGTTAATTATGCACTGTCAAAAGGCCTCAAGGTCAACGTTTACCTGGAAGACTGGTCAAATGGTTATCAAAATAACCCTGACTACGTGTACGGATTAATGAATGGATTGCAGCATTCAGGTATCAGCCATTTTATGTTGCCCGACACCCTGGGCGTGTTATCGCCTGATGAAGTCTTTAACAATCTGGGCGACATGTGCAGGCGCTACCCGGAACTGCAATTCGACTTCCACCCCCACAATGATTACGGGCTGGCAACCGCTAATGTGATGGCGGCCGTCAGTGCCGGCGTAAGTTCGGTGCATTGTACCGTTAACTGTCTGGGCGAACGCGCAGGCAATGCCTCCCTGGCTGAAGTCGCCGTAGTGTTGCGCGATAAAATGAATATGCGGCTCTCGATAGATGAAAGCCATATTGTCCGCATCAGCAACATGGTGGAAAATTTCTCCGGCAAGCGGGTCGCAGCCAATGCTCCCGTTATTGGCGCCGATGTATTTACCCAAACCGCCGGCATTCATGCCGATGGCGATCAAAAAGGCGGACTGTATAAAACCAAACTGGGCCCCGAGCGCTTCTCGCGCAAGCGCAGCTATGCGTTGGGCAAAATGAGCGGCAAGGCGTCTCTGAAAAAAAATCTGGAGCAGCTGGAACTGGATTTATCGGAGGAAAACCAGAAAAAAGTGCTGGCCCGCATCGTCAGCCTGGGCGATTCAAAACAAACCATAACCACAGATGACCTGCCTTTCATTATCGCCGATGTACTGGAAAGCAAGGATTATCAGCATATCAAATTGCTTAACTGCTCTATCACCAGCGGTTTGAATCTGCAATCGACAGTCAGTATATGGGTCAATGTCAGAGGAACCAGGCATCTCGCTTCGGGCACAGGTAATGGAGGTTTTGACGCCTTTATCGACGCCATTACCAATGTAATGAAATTGCATGACTATTCGTTGCCCGAGCTTGCTGATTATGAAGTGAGAATACCCAAAGGCGGACATGCCAGCGCGTTAACCGAATGCGTAATTACGTGGGATTGCGGCCATGAAATACGCAAAACCCGCGGCGTTCATGCCAATCAGGTTTTTGCCGCTGTTTTCGCCGTGCTCAAAATCATAAACATGCAGTTGCATGAGCTTGAGTCGAGTCAGGTTTAAAAATTGTAAAACCTGGACTTGATCTGATGGCTTTAAAAATTAGTCCCAATTGAATCTGATATTGACTGGCTGCGTTTGACCCCTTGCGTTCTAGCGCTCCATATAAATGGCAGAAATTGGATCTTACTGACAATTATTAGTTATCACCGATAATATACGGAAAGGAAATTATGCTGCGTGGAGTGGAAATAATTGAGTGCTTAGATCAAGATGATCCCGGATCGGAGGGGCGATGCTTGAAACATATATTGAACCTAATGGAAATCAAGTCCAACTATTCTCATGTCAGTTCAATTGATACACTTTTGCATACTATTACAGCGTCTCGGTTTCAATACATACACATCTCTACACACGGCATCACTAGCATTGAAGATCAGTTCAAGGGATGGTGGACACCTAAAGGTATTGGTACCAGAGCTAAGGTGGCACAGATCAATGGCGAGGTAAATGCCACAGCTATTGTTAGTACGGCCTGCAAGTCCGGCAGCAAGAGTTTCGGACGCTATCTAGTTGATGATCTTGGCTGCAAGTATTTCATCGGTCCAACAGGCTTCCCAAAGTTCTATAATGTCAGTTTGTTCGTTCACATCTTCTACCACAAACTGTTCATGACAAAGGGACGCGTTCCTAATGCCTTCAAGTCATATAATGAAATATACAAGAATCCTCATGGCTTCAAACTTTATGCGCAATCCAAGCCCTAACCCAATGCTCAACTGGAGCGCGGTTATAATACGGTTTTTTTAGCTAACCGGGCCGCGCCCCGGCTAGCTCTACGTTATACGACTGCTTTTGGATTTACTGCCGCCATATACTGAAATTCTTGAATGCAGCAAAGTGGCCGTTGCTGCTAGCCAATGCCAGAATTAGTTTAATATTTCCAGAGCTTTTACATTTAAAGTTTCACAATCCATACAGCTTACGTTTACGCCAGAAAGTGGCTCGGCTCATGCCCAGTAAACGGGCTGCTGTTGTGACCATGCCTTTGCTTTGCTCCAGCGCCTGACGAATCGCAGCGCTTTCTTCTTCTGTTGATAATACCGCAGATGGCTGGATTTGCTGATTAACCATGCGCGGCCCTCTGAATTCAGGCGGTAATTCAGATAAACGCAATGTCGTGCCACGGCCTACCGCAAAGGCATACTCGACCACATTATGCAGTTCCCTGACATTGCCCGGCCACACGGATAATCCAGCAAACCCCGCATCGCCTGCGGTTCGGTTTTTTCAATTTTTCTAAAATTTTCGGCATTATGCCGGTTGATAAAATGCCAGATTAATATACAAATATCTTCCCGGCGCTCTCTTAACGGCGGGATAAAAATAGGCACGACTCTCAATCGGTACATCAAATCTTCGCGAAAATGCCCGCTTTTGACCTCTTCCCTTAATGATCGATACGTCGCGGCAACCAGCCGCACATCAACATCAATCGAACGGTCGCCGCCCACCGGAATGTAGTTTCTTTATTACTCTGAGCAGTTTTGCTTGCAGCTCAAGAGGAAGTTCGGCAACCTCATCCAGAAACAAGGTCCCGCCATGAGCGCGTTGAAATAATCCGCTATGATCCTTGACCGCGCCGGTAAAAGCGCCGCGTACATGACCGAACAATTCACTTTCCAGCAAATTGCTCGATAAAGCCGCGCAATTGATAACAGAAATGGGGCGTTATGACGAGCGCTAAGATCGTGGATCGCCTTTGCAACCAACTCCTTGCCTGCGCCGCTTTCGCCTCGTACCAGCACAGTCTCTTCTGTTTCGGCAGCATTTTCAATAATCTGGAAAACGTTCCGCATCGCCGGAGACCGGCTTAATATGCCGTGAAAATTCTGGCTTCCGGTATCCGGCTTTGGGATTTCGGCTGCGCCTTTAGGAGAAACATTATTTGTTACGGATTCTGATACCGCACTTAGCAGGCTAATGCCGCAGGCAAAAACACCTTCCTTGTCATATTAAGCTTGAACGACTTTCTTTATCTCAACTTTTTCACATTCAGGGCGGGATACTTTTATAAACTGTTCCTGATTTTCAGCACTATCCATAATCACGTATTCTTCCGGACAGTTTTTCCCAATAATATCCTCCTGGCGCACGCCTGATAATCTCTCCATTCCGGCGCTCCAGTAAAGAACCTGTTGATCTTTATCAACAATATAAATAGACTTGGAATTACAAAGATCAATAATTTTGACTAAAAGCAAGTCGATGTCGAACCGGGACAGCCACACGGCATTGTTTTCAATAATTCTGTTTGTTTCATAAGTATCTCAGTGAATCATTATTTTGTTTCATTGAAACATTAGATGAAACACTGCAATTAATCCAATAATTTTAAGATCGATAATTTTTACTGGGAGTTATCCGTTTAATAGCAAAGGCTTTATATCTTGCATTTATCTCATGCGGTTAATGATCGGCACCTGCTAAAGCCTGCTAACAGGCTTTCAGTCCATTTAGCTAAAATATTATGAACAATAAGTCATATTATTAAAAGCCTTGAACTTAATAATATCAATCACATAGGACAATAATATAATTTCGGCGCAGAAATTGCTTTTATAAAATTAAAAATTATACCTACAACAGGAGAGACCTCTTGATATTCAAACAATTATTTGACCCCGAAACCTGGACCTACACCTATTTAATTGCCGACCTGGTTACTAAAGATGCAGTCTTGATTGATCCTGTCAATACTCATATTGATAACTATATCGCCATGCTGGAAGAGCAGGGCCTGAATTTGAAATACACGCTGGAAACTCACGTTCACGCGGACCATATCACGGCCAGCGGCCGTCTTCGCCAGCGTTTGGGCTCACAGACCGGCGTCAGTGAACTGTGCGGCGCAGAGACGGCGGACATTCAAATTCAGGACGGCGATATTTTCGAGTTTGCCGGCGGCGAACAGATTAAAGCCATCGCCACACCCGGCCATACGCGCGGCAGCCTGTCCTTTCTATGGCGCGATCGTGTTTTTACCGGCGATTGTTTATTGATCGGCGGTTGTGGCCGCAATGATTTTCAAGGCGGGGATGCCGGCGCGCAATATGATTCGATTACCCAGGGCTTGTTTACTTTGCCGGATGACACACTGGTTTATCCGGGTCATGACTATCAGCAACACTGGGTAAGCACCATCAAGCAGGAACGCACTACAAACCCGCGTTTGGCAGGAAAGTCTCGTGAACAATTTATCGATATCATGAAAAACCTCAATTTACCTAAACCCAGACTAATCGATGAAGCCGTTCCGGCTAATCGGCGCTGCGGCCTGGAAGAAGATGAACGCCAGGATACGGTTGCCTCCAGAGAGGCTGCTGCGCGCCCTGTTCACCATGAAATCAGCCCTCAGGACATGGTAAACGAAGCCAAACAGCACATTACTGAAGTGAACGTCTCCACGGCTAAACAACTGCTGACAGAAGGTAACATTACCGTTGTCGATGTCCGCGAAGAAAGCGAATATGCCAATGGGCATATTGATAATGCACTGCCAATTCCGCGTGGCGTACTGGAATTTAAAATAGGTAATCAGCCCGAATTGGCAGATAAATCCAAAGGCGTCCTGGTTTATTGCCGCACAGGCGGCCGTTCTGCACTGGCGGCGCAAACCATGCAACAGTTGGGCTATAACAATGTCTTGTCTATGGCCGGCGGTTTTGAGGCCTGGCAAAAAAGTATTTAACGGAAATTAAAAGACTTCAAAGATAAGTTGACTTAAAACCGGTTTTAAGTCAACACTGAAAGGGGATGAAATGGCCGTGCCAGCATTTCATTCAAACCATAACTATAAACGATTATTTAAGCAGCGCATTAGCCGCAGCCAATACATCATAAAGCAATAAAGCGAGGTGAATTCATGCCAAATACACACCATACCCTGTTGATCGTCGGTGGCGGCGCAGCGGGTGTTTCCATTGCAAATAATATGCGTCGGCAAAATGCTGATATTGACATAGCGATTATTGAGCCATCTGAAAAGCACTATTATCAACCCGGTTTTACTATTGTCGGCGGCGGTGCGTATACCTTAAAACAAACCCTCAAGAATGAGGCCGATTTAATTCATCCCAGCGTCAAATGGATCAAGGATTATGCTGAAACTTTCCAGCCGGATGAAAATACAGTGACTTTACGCTCCGGCGACAGCATCAGTTATGACTACCTGGTTGTCTGCCCCGGTTTGCAACTGGATTGGGGCAAAATTGCCGGTTTAAAAGAAACGCTGAATAAAAACAACGTGTGCAGCAATTATTCGCCTGATACTGTGGAATATACCTGGGAATGCATCAAAAACATCGAATCGGGAACAGCGCTGTTCACGCAGCCGCCGATGCCGATCAAATGCGCCGGAGCACCGCAGAAAATCATGTATCTGGCCGCGGACAGATTCCGTAAAAAAGGCATTCTGGATAAATTCAGCGTTGAATTCTATAACGCCGGGCCAGCCCTCTTCAGCGTGCCTTTTTTCGCCAAAGCTTTAATGAAGGTTGCTGCTGGCTACGGCATTAAAACAAATTTCAACCACAACCTGGTCGCCGTCGACGGCCCGGCTAAAACAGCCACTTTCGAAACGACAGACAGTGACGGTAACAAGCAACAGGTCACAAAGCAATTTGACATGATTCATGTCACGCCGCCGCAAAGCGCACCGGATTTTATTAAAAACAGCCCATTGGCTAACGCAGCCGGTTGGGTGGATGTTAACGCCAAAACCCTGCAACACAATAAATATCTCAATATTTTCGGCCTGGGCGATGCAGGCTCTACACCTAACGCCAAAACTGCCGCAGCAGTTCGCAAACAGGTTCCGGTAGTGGTGGATAATATTCTCGGCCTGATCAACAGCAGGCAGCTCGAAGAAGGTTATGACGGTTACGGCTCCTGCCCATTAACGACGTCATTGAATAAAGTGATGCTGGCTGAATTTGCTTATGACGGCAAAGTAACGCCTTCTTTCCCTTTTCTGGATCCCAGAAAAAGCCGTTTTATCTGGTGGTGGGGTAAAACAACCGGCTTTCCCTGGCTTTACTGGCATTTAATGCTCAAAGGATATCGTATTGATATTCCTCATCTGGAAACTTATGCCAAACGCTTTATGAAAGACGAATAACGCGAAGTTAAAGAAGAAGATCAACTTTAGCCGGCAGAATCCAAACTGGCGCCAGCTAAAGTTATCACCTCAACTGACATCCGCTCTCTGCATTGGAATATGAAAGCGAAGCTGGGTAATGCGCAAAGAAAGCCGGCCTTATGCTGTTCGTCTTGACTCCTGCAAAAATATAAATTGCAATGACTGCTTTCCCCGACAATAAATTACGGTTAACCGGGTTATTTCCTATTATCGGCTGGCTTAAGACCTATACTCGTCAGGACTTTAATGACGACCTGTTTGCCGGCGTCTGCCGCCGGTTTTATATGCCTTGCCGGGCACCAGCCGGACCTTATCTGTCGGCCCGGTTTCAGTTGCCGCTATCATGATTGCCGGCGCATTAAAAGCGCCGGAGGTTAGCGCTTTGGGCGATGTGAGGCGAACAATTGATCTGTCGGTCATAATTGATTCTCTCCTGTAATAGAATTGGCTTAATGTCTTGATTGACCGCCCTGCGCGGCTTTATGCGCAAAGCCGGCAAGTCAATAGGTGGACACCATACGCCTTCTTTGCGCTGTTCCCTCACTCCGAACTATCACGCCTGGGCATGAGATACCACAGAACAAAGGCCACAAGAAATAAAGCGGGCACATCGCCTACCAGATTAGTCCTGTCAGTTTCATCGGTTACGGCTTGAATAAACATAATACCGCCATGGACAATACTCGACCAGACCGTAAACCAGATAAGGCTTGCATTAGCTAAAGGGTCTTTGGCTGCCCGGATCAGGAACACACCCAAAGTAGCATAAACACCCATGATCATTTGCTCATATTCAGGTTGCGGCGGCGTCCAGCCCCAGCCTGAGGGCCAGATCCACATCATCAGTGCCGGAACACCCGCAATAAAAATAACGCCAATCACATAAAGAGCAATTTTTAAATACTTGAGCTTTTCTTCGTGTTCCACAAGATTTCTCCTCTGGTTGTTTTGAATGACTGCCAAGTTGATTTGTCGGGTTGCGATAAAGCCGTAGGGTGCGGTGAGGGACGAACCGCATCGCTCGGTTATTCCCTTGCATCAAACGCTGAAACATCGATATCGCTCCCCCAATTTTCCGAATAGATCCCGCGTTTCACTTAGCGATGAAAACTGGAATGCGGCCAATCTTTAACACATCGTACCCAACCATGTTTGACCGGATTCCAATGGATATAATCAGGGTGTTGCCGATAATCCGTTTCATCACGGATAAGATGTTCCCAAAACCGCCGTTGCCATAAACCTCTTTCGCCTCGGCTTTTCCGGCTTTTGGAAATCCGTTCGCTTGCTTCGATATGGCGGGAAAAAATAAGCTTTAATCAAACCCCAACGAGTGGAAAAATCGCCATCACCTTCCGGCAAGGTCAGAATGCAGTGCAGATGTTCAGGTAATATCATTATGGCATCGATTTTGAAAGGGTGCTTGTTTTTCACAGAGACGAACGCCTCGCGCAACACGTCAATGCGTTCCATTAGCAATTGGTTACCACGACGCTCGGCCAAGTTAACGGTGAAAAACCAGGTCGCTCCGGGATAATAAAAACGACGGTATTCGGTCATGATTTACCTTTTGTTCACTAGCCTTTCTCGAACCATGCGGTTCGTTCCTCACCGCATCCTACGAGCTGCGTGCGCCATAGCCCAATAATCGACTGCTAAGCCGTATTGTTAAATGGCTGAATAGTTAAAAAGCCCGAATAGCACGCACTCTGGCGGTACCGTTCTTACTCATAGCACCCTGTTCGCCTTCGAAGACACTCGGACTCGGAGTGTCAAGGCGGATGATTTGGGTTGACGCAGTTTCTTCGGTGTAATCCCTAGAACCCCAATAAAGATTATTCTGAAAACCACCGACAACGTCTTTTTGCAGATATAATAAATTTAACTCATATTTTGATGGCAGGTACCAATCGCCATATGTAACCCCATCCGCATCTGTTACTGAATACTCGTTGCAAACACTAGCTGCAAAAGGAGATCCATCAACCGACGCCTGGTTAGCAATAATAAGAGCTGTGTTTGCTTTGCCTGCTCCCACACCATCTGCTCTTGCGCCCGTATTTGTGAATGAAGCAGCCCATCTAATATTATAATCTCCATTTACATTTTGATCCTCGGTAGCTGCTATTAAACCGTGTTGCCCGCCATCATAAACGTAAAATACTATCCCGCCACCGTATGACTCGCCTATTTTGTGAACGGCGGAGGGCTTAGAGTGCATGAAGTGCTGATCATCACCCCCCCCTGCAAAGGTATTACAAGTAAACAATATGCCGATACTGATTAACAGTAGTGTTGCAATCGTTGTGTGTTGTTTTGTGATTTTATGATTTGTCATCTTTTTCACCTAAATATTGTTTAAGGATTGGCAATATACTTTAAGCCAAGACCAAACATTAAGTCAATGAACGGTGCATACTGAACTTTGATCCATTAACGTAAAAAGTTAGTTAGGATGCTAGAGCGTTTTCATTTTATCTGTAAGGCATAACCGGCACCGCGAAGATAATTTGCGCATTCCGCCGGGGTAAATTGCCAAGGCATGGGCAAGGGCTGATCACAGGGCCTCGACGGTACGCTCGCCGGCTTTTCGAAACCAGGCTTTCAGCTTGGCGAAGACCTGTTCGATGGGATTAAAATCGGGACTGTAAGGCGGCAGCGGCTTCAGGGCGGCCCCGACCCCCTCAATCGCTTCACGGACACCCGCGACCTGAGGCGAGGACAGGTTGTCCCAGACCACGATATCGCCTGGCGAGAGCGTCGGACAGAGGACCCTGCACATAAGCTTTGAAAAAGGCGCCGTCCATCCCTTCCTGGATCACCATCGGGGCCGTCAATCCCTGCTGGCGCAGGGCCGCCACGAACGTGCTGGTGTGCCAATACCCCTGCAAAGATGAGCCGCGGACGCGTGCTCCGCAGACTCCCCAGCCGTAACGGCGCACCAAAGCGGTATCAAATCCGGTCTCGTCAATGAACACCAGCTTCGCCGGATTCAACAGCGGTTGCGCCTGTTGCCAGGCGTCGCGCTGGAGGCGGTACCCGAGCGTGGAGAGATGAACCTTCACCCCCAGCTGCGCCCGTAACGCTTCCAGTGTGAGATCAGGCTGCACCGTCAACAGCGTGCGCAGCGTCTCGTTATGTGCCGACGTTAGCAGGGGCTGGCGTCCTCCTCCGTGGGGTTTGGGCACCCAGGTGCCGCTCTCCCGCCGCCGCTGCTGTAACTTTTCTACAAACCAGGTGCTCACCCTGAACCGTTCGACCACTTGAGCGATAGTTTGTCCTTCATCGCAGGCTTCGATTACCCGCTTCCGCGAATCCATTGAATAAGCTTTCGGCATGAGCAACTCTCTTTCAGCAAATAAGCCTTCCACGAGTCTGGGAAACGGAAGTTTCATTCAATCTGAAAATGCTGTAGAAAGTTTGACAGGTCAGCGGAAACAGTAAAAAAGATGGGACGGTCACTGCCAGTCAATACTACTCAACTTTCAAACTTCAGGCAATGGCGAGTAACGTTTCCCATGCGTCACTTTGTTGCTGGCCCTTGATCTGCCTGTCCGCCTTGGCGCTCAAAACCAGGATACTGTCTAAATCATTCATGCTAAGCCTGTTCAGAGCATTGCTGACTGGCTGCTTGTTTATCCCAGTAAATACTGACTCTCTATTTTGTCCGTCAGAGAGCGCCTGTTTAATCTTGACTAATATTCTCGCTTCACGTGTTACAGCCCATAACACGACCGGCGCAGGTCGGGTGGAGCGCAATGTTAGACTTGTGTTCTAAAGTTCGCTTTCTGCAATGCACGCTATTTTCATAAAATGCTTGAGTAGCCCAATTTTCAGATCTTCATTGCCATGTATGGACAACGAAATTCTGGCAGGACTTCCAGTTTTCATATACACATGGTGGCTACCGCTGACTCAAATGAGTTTCCATCCTCTGCTTTCAAGCAACCGTGCAAAAGCTTTTCCTGAATGGACTTCAAACCACAAGCTCCAAAACTTTGTCTTTTTCTGATACTTCGATTTTTTCCATATCAATTGAGAGACAAGCTTCTACTGCGTCATACAAATTAGTCAGTAGTTCTTTAAATGTTTCTCCTTGGGTGGCGCAACCTAGAATTGCAGGAACTTCTGCCCAATATCCACCTTCTTCCGCTTCGTGAATTATCACTTTTAATTTCATAACTGTGACCTTAACTTAAGTGTTGCTGGATTCTCGTATTCAAGCGAAATTGGAACCCAGCCTCTATAATTAATTACAGATCAATGCTTGTCCGCCTTGGCGATTCCAATCAATAGACACTTTTGAAGTGTCTATTGATTGGAATCGCCAATGTATAACGCCATACCAGCAATCTATTAAACTGGAGGCTGTCCTATTTTAATTTTGATAGCAACCTCTTCATGCAGAATCACAATAATCCCCCATAATTTCTGGATCACTTGTTGAGAAACAGGTTACCGCCAGACAACACTCAACTTCCAAACTTCAGGCAAATGGCGAGCAAGGTTTCCCATGCGTCGCCTTGTTGCTGGCCCTTGATTTGCCTGTCCGCCTTGGCGCTCAATACCAGGAGGTTGTTTAAATCATTCATGCTCAGCCTGTTCAGCGCATTGCTGACCAACTGCTTGCGTTTATCCCGGATTTGATGGTTTTTGAATACTGACTCTCTATTGTGCCCGTCGGAGAGCGCCTGTTTAATCCTGATTAAGACCCTGGCTTCGCGCGTCACCGCCCATAACACGACCGGCGCGGCGATTCCTTCCGCGCGCAAACCGGACAATATCTTGAAAATACGGTTTGCCCCGGCGGCCAGTACGCTGTCCATGAGCTTATACACATCGTATCTGGAATTATCAGCCACCACATCAAGAATTTGTTGAGTACTCAGGTTCACGGGCCCGTATAACACATAAAGTTTTTCTATTTCCTGGGCGGCGGCCAGCAGATTGCCTTCAATTCTTGAAGCCAGTATCCGCAAACCGTCGGTTTCAGCATGCAAGCCGCGTTGCTGCATCCTTTGTTGCAGCCATCGAATCAAGTCCTGTCCTTCCAGCGGCCAGACCTGGATAATAATGCCGGCTTTATCCAAAGCCTCCAGCCATTTGGCTTTTAATGCGTTGCCGGCCAGCTTCCCGGCCGTAATCAGCAGAAGGGTATCCTTCGGCAGACGTTGGCAATAAGCGATCAGTGCTTTTGCTCCTTCTGTCCCCGGTGCAGCGGAAGGCATTCTCAAGTCGATAATTTTCTTGTCTGCAAAAATGGACAATGAATCAGCCGTAAAGGCCAGTTGATTCCATTCAAACCCTGTTTCCGCAGATAAAATTTCACGGTTTTCAAATCCTGCTTTTCTAGCTGCTTTCCTGACCGCATCGGCCATTTCCCCGAGCTGTAAAGGCTCATCGCCGGCAATCAGATAAACCGGCATCAGGCCTTTTTGCAGAGCCGCGTTTAACTGCTCAGGCTTAAGACGCATGTTATTCGGGCTTTTCTTCCAGGGCGACTCTGGCCCGATTCATTATCGAACGGACGGCCTGTTGATACATTTCATCACGAATCGTTGATTCTTCGTTGCCTTTTGCGATAATGGCAACCTGATCATTAAAATACTCCCGTTTAATCTCGATGGGTTGCCGCGGCATCAGTACCTTATTGTTGGCGTCAACCAGCTCATACTCAAAACGATAGCTCAATTCAAAATCGTTGGCTATACCCCCGGAACTCAAAGACAAAACGCGTCTCTGGCTGTCTTCGTCAAATATTTTGACGATCATTCCAGCGCTCTCGGGAGATGTTGCAAGCGGCACGGAAGATATATCCATAGCTCTTTTAAAATGATCGAGCAATTGTGGAGATCCTCCATCCAGATAAACATTTTTCATCCCTTTAGGCAGTTCTAAAGCCCCACGCAGGTGATAACCACAAGCGGTTAAAAATAACGCCATAAGCAAGATTACTGATTTCATTCTTAACACAGACTACTCCATGATGCAGTCGATTGTGGGCGGCAAAGGCCGCCCTCTCTATACCTCATTAAACCACAATATTAACCAGTTTTTTCGGCACTACGATAACCTTTTTAACCGGCTTGTCTAAGATAAAGCGCCGAACATGTTCATCATTCAACGCTATCATCTGCACTTCATCCGAGGAGGCCGTCGCCGGAACTGAAATTTTACTGCGCAATTTACCATTAACCTGTATCACCAGTTCTATTGAATCCTGCTCTAAAGCCGCATTGTCGACTTCAGGCCAGGATTCGCTAACCACAGCCTTCTTATGGCCCAAATCAAGCCAGAGTTGGTGACAGATATGAGGCACTATCGGCGCCAGCATCAACACTATCGCTTCCAGCACTTCCTGGCGTATGGCTTTGCCATTATCGGAATCATCATTGAATTTGACCAAGGTATTGACCAGTTCCATATTTGCAGCAATGGCCGTATTGAAGATATGGCGCACGCCCATATCATGGCTGACTTTCTGGATGGTTTGATGCAAGTGTCTCCGGACCACCTGCTGTTCTTCCGTCAGGGAAGCTTTATCAAGCGCAGAAGGAGAACGGCCTTCCTGAATATGCAGATAGGCCTGTTTCCAGAGCCTTTTCAAAAATCTGAAGGCGCCTTCCACGCCGCTGTCGGACCATTCCAGAGATTGCTCAGGCGGCGCAGCGAACATGATAAACAAGCGCACAGTGTCCGCGCCATATTGGTCAATCAGGCTTTGCGGATCGACCGTATTGCCTTTGGACTTGGACATTTTGCTGCCGTCTTTTAGCACCATGCCTTGCGTCAGTAACTTTTTGAAAGGCTCGTCGCAGACCAGCAAACCTTCATCACGCATTAATTTGGTATAAAACCGCGCGTACAGCAAATGCAAAATCGCATGCTCTATACCGCCGATATAATGATCGACGGGCAGCCAGTATTTAGCGCCGGCATCCAGCATCGTATCGGCCTTGCTGCTGGCAAAGCTTGCCGCTCGCTGCTCACGCCCCTTACCTACATCCCTGCAGGTAAAGCGGGCGAAATACCAGGACGATTCCATAAAGGTATCGAAGGTGTCGGTTTCGCGGCAGGCCGCCTTACCGCATGTCGGGCATGTCGTATGAGAAAAAGTCGGATGAGCGACTAAAGGCGATTGCGAGCCGTCCAGTACAACATCTGTGGGCAAGGTAACGGGCAAATCCTTTTCAGGCACCGGCAGCGTGCCGCAATCGTCGCAGTAAATGACTGGAATAGGTGCGCCCCAGTAGCGTTGACGGGAAACGCCCCAGTCCCGCAGGCGAAAGTTGGTCTTGCGCAGTCCTTTGTGATCTTTTTCCAGAGCTTCCGAAATAGCTACAAAGGCCTGCTCCGAGGTTAAGCCGTCAAACTGTCCTGAATTTTTTAATATGCCTTTTACGGTATAAGCCTGTTCTGAACAGTCGTCGTCATTTTCGCCGTCTTTAGCAAATATCACTTGCTTGATGGCAATGCCGTACTTAAGCGCAAATTCATAATCACGCTGGTCGTGTGCGGGTACAGCCATGACCGCGCCGGTGCCATAGCCCATTAACACAAAATTGGCGATCCAGACGGGAACTGGCTCGCCTGAAACAGGATGCAAGGCTTTAATGCCGGAGTCGATGCCGCGCTTTTCCATGGTTTCCATGGCCGCTTCCGAAGTTTCCATCAGCTTGCATTCATCAATGAATGCGCTGATGTCTGCATTGCTTTCAGCCGCCTTTAACGCCAGCGGATGCTCGGCTGCAACAGCGAGATAAGTCACGCCCATTAAAGTATCCGGGCGCGTGGTATAAATTCTTAAGGGTTGCGCCATATCCGGCACGGGAAAATCCATTTCAACGCCTTCTGAGCGGCCGATCCAGTTGGCTTGCATGGTCTTGACCTGTTCCGGCCAACCGTCCAGCGTTTGCAGTGATTCCAGCAGTTCATCCCCATATGCGGTAATTTTTAAAAACCACTGCGCGATTTCCTTGCGCTCAACTTTAGTATCACAACGCCAACAACATCCGTCAATAACCTGCTCATTAGCCAGAACAGTCATATCGTGCGGACACCAGTTGACCGGCGCAGTCTTTTTATAAACCAGACCTTTGGCCAGCAGTTTCAGGAAGAACCATTGCTCCCACTTATAATACTCGGGATCACAAGTGGCCAGTTCTCTGCTCCAATCATAGCCAAAACCCAGCCGTTTTAGCTGAGCGCGCATATAATCTATATTTTCATAGGTCCAGTCAGCAGGATGAACGCCGTGTTGCATCGCCGCATTTTCAGCAGGCAATCCAAAAGCATCCCAGCCCATCGGCTGCAAGACATTTTTTCCCAGCATGCGCTGATAGCGGCTAATAACATCGCCAATCGTATAGTTGCGCACATGCCCCATATGCAGTTTACCGCTGGGATAGGGAAACATGGATAAGCAATAGTACTTTTCGGTAATTGCTCCCTGCATTATTCTACCTTCTGCATCCGTGCAGTCGTCCTGAGTAGAAGATTCTGACACATTAAATACCCCTGATGCTTCCCAGGCGTCTTGTACGTCTTGCTCGATAGAGAGCGGTTGATAATTTTCTTGCATCCTTCTCGTCTTTTACCAGTCAAAAGCGTTAGAATACCGTACAGTTGCTTAAATCTAAAGTGTCATTTTCAGGAATTGAACTATGAATAAAAATAAATTAATCGCCGCCTATGCCGATTTTATGAAGCACCTTCATGAAACTATGGAAGACTCGCTTCATTCTTTTGCCGACGCGCTGGAAATTGCAAAGGAAAAAACCAGCCGGACTAGCGATTTGACTGAAGATGAACTTGACAAGCTTTCAAGCTATGTCAAAAGGGATATTGAACAGGCGGTCCATGGCTTGTCAGCCGAGGAAGATAAGGATTCGCTGTCCGAGTGGTTTAAATTCGATATTGAGTTGATTGAAAATTTTACTCTGGATGCCTTCTTGAGCGTTGCCGACAAAACTCGTCTCGAACTTGCAAAACTGGAGAAAATGGCTGAAGCGCATACCTATCATAGCGGTGACATTACCGGACCCGGGACCTTTGTCTGTGATGAATGTGATAAAGAAATAGCGTTTAAAACCACCAGTGAAATTCCTGAGTGTCCGGCATGCCATGCGACAACTTTTATCCGCATTTGATATTAACGGCCTAAGCCGTATAATGCGATTTTCATCTATTTGATTTCATGGGGAATAACATGCGTAGAGTCATTTTTAACCAGAAAGGCGGGGTCGGGAAATCAACCATTACCTGTAATTTAGCCGCTATCAGCGCCCTTGAAGGCAAGCGCACCCTGGTCATTGATCTGGATATTCAGGGCAACTCTACGCAATATTTGCTGGGTCATAAAGTCAGCGAGAGCGATAAAACCATTGCTCTTTTTTTTAAAGACTGCTTAAGCCTGTCCCTGTTCGGAGGCGGCAACAGCAACGCCGGGCTTGAGGCCGTTGTCCATGAAACCCCCTTCCCTAATCTGTTCGTTATTCCTTCACATCCGGACCTCGAACCCTTGCAAGGCCGTTTGGAGTCGCGTTTTAAAATTTTCAAGCTGAAAGAAGCGCTGGAAAAACTGCAAGGTTTTGATGCTATTTATATGGATACTCCTCCTATCCTCAACTTCTACAGCCAGTCTGCCTTAATCGCTGCCGAAAAATGCTTGATTCCTTTTGATTGCGATACCTTTGCCAGAGAAGCCTTATACACACTGATGCAGGCCGTAACGGAAGTTAAAGCGGATCATAACCAGAACCTTCAGATTGAAGGAATTATTGTTAATCAGTACCAGAAACAGGCGAATTTGCCGCGCCAGTTAGTTGAGGAGCTTATTGCCGAAGGACTTCCTGTTCTTGCCGCCATGATCTCACCCTCCATTAAAGTCAGAGAGTCTCACACCGTTTCACAGCCGCTGGTGCATTATGCTCCCAGCCATAAACTGAGCGACGAATACCGCGCCTTGTATGCCGAGCTTCATAATAATTAAGGAATAAGCTTAATCAAGCTTAACAGGCTTTATGTAGTCCGGGCTAACATTTTGTAACCCGACAGCCGCCTCGAGCTCGAAAGTCAGATTACGCAAAACACATCTACGCATAGCGCATTTCCTTAATCTGATGGAAGTGACCTTTAGCATCAACATCTTATGAACAGCAAACTCAAACTTTGGTTACTCCCCGTCCTGTCGGGTTCTCTGATAGGCACCAGCTACATTCCTTTTCCGCCTTGGGCTTCCCTGTTCTGCTTTGTGCCGTTATGGATTTTCTGGAGCCGGCAAACCCGTTTTAAGGACGTGTTCCTGGGCGGCTTAACCACCGCTTTTATATTCACGCTGATCGGTTTTAACTGGATGACTTATCTGCTGCACGAATTCGCTCATCTGGATTGGCCGATAGCTCTTATCGGCATGCTTGTTTACGCCTTGATCGCGCATTTGTTTGTGCCTTTTGCGGGACTATTATGGTTTTGGGGGCAGCAAAAATTCAAGTGGCCGGAACGGTTATCGTTGTGGATGATGGCCATTATCACCATCTTGTGTGAAGCTTATTCCCTGACGCTGTTTGACTGGAACTTCGGCTATTCGTGGTACGGAGCAAATATTCCCGTTTATCAGTGGGCTGAATTCATCGGGTTCAGCGGTCTTAGCGCCGCAACACTACTTTGCAACCTGCCGCTTTATCTGGCCTGGAAACAACGCCGTCAGAACTCGGGAAAAGTTATATTCATGATGGTTATCGCAGGGTTTATTCTATTAAATGCAGGAGGGCTATGGCTTAAAAACAGATTACCGCAGCCCGATGCCTCTTTTAAAACGCTGCTGGTTCAGGCGAGCATAGAAAATTCGGAAAAAATGGCGGCAGAGCTGGGTGAGGGTTTTAGTAATGAAATATTCAATCGTTATAAAATATTAACCGATAAAGCACTCGAAGCCCATAAACAATCAAAAATCGATTTTGTTATGTGGCCTGAAACTGCTTTTCCAGCCTTGCTGGGAGAACAGTTCAGATTCAACGAATTGCCAATAGCTCTGGCTCAATTTCTCCATGAGCGACAGCTTCCGCTGATTACCGGGGCTTACAGTGTTGATGAACAGTCCCGCTTGATTACCAATTCCCTGTTTGTGTTGAATAAAGATGGAGAAATTGCGCCGCCTCATTACAGCAAGACTATCTTGCTGGCCTTCGGTGAATACATTCCCGGCGAGCAGTTCTTTCCGCAAATCCGGGACTGGCTGCCGCCAACAGGTCATTTCGCCAGAGGCGCAGGTCCAACCAGACTGTTAAACTGGAACGGCTATAAAATGGGCGCGCAAATATGTTATGAAAGTCTTTTTCCGGGATTCTCACGCTCACTAGCTGATCTGGGGGCGCAATTTATCGTCAATGTAACTAATGACTCGTGGTATGGAACATGGCAGGAGCCTTATCAGCATCTGTATATGACGCTGGCTCGGGGTGTGGAGTTTCGGCGCCCCGTATTGCGCGTCACTAACACAGGCATATCTACAGTATCGCTGGCATCAGGAGATATTCTGGAGCAATCTCCGCTACATCAGCCATGGACCGGGCTATATGAAGTGCCTTATCTTAAAAACCCGCCGGTTACTTTTTACCAAAGCTGGTTTTGGCTGGTTCCCTGTCTACTTTGGGGCGCTTTAATAGTATTGCTTGGCGTCGGATTAACAAGGCCGAAAAATATTCAGTAAAGCGAACTATAAAATTCTGGCTAAAATCACTTTTTGGATAAAATAATAAAGCATTAAGTTGAGGAGTGAATAATAGGCGCCATCGGTTTTATTAACAAATTTTCGTTTTATTTTTAAAAGTGGAGCAATTATGAGTATATTAATTTTGGTAAAGCGTTTTTTAATAGTTCTGGTATTGGCTAATTTTGCCGCCGGATGCGCAGGCAGCAAAAAGTATGAGAGTACCGGTGAGTATATCGATGATTCTGCTATTACTACCAAAGTGAAGGCATCAATATTAGGTGACTCAAGACTCAAGACCCTTCAAATTAATGTTAAAACTTTCAAGGGTGTCGTGCAGCTGAGCGGATTTGTCGATTCCAGTGATATGGCCGCCAGAGCCGTGGATCTTACAAGAAGAGTTAAAGGCGTCAAAACGGTTGACAACAGCCTTATCGTAAAATGATCCTATTGCACACGCCCCTCATTTAGCCACTTGGCCAAAGCGCATGAATAATTGAAGGAAACGCTGTTGTGCTTGTTTTGCAAACAAACGCAACAGCTACTTTCATTCCATCCTGATTATTTTTTCTTGCTTTCCTGTTGAATCAGCTGGTTCATGACTTCGATCATTTTTTCATGAGAGCCCGCTAAAGTGCCGTTGGTTTTATATTTGCCATTAATAATAATGACAGGAACCCCTGTTATGCCGTAGCGGCTTGCCATAATAGGCGCCTGACGCATTTTCGCATCGACGAGGAATGAATTATAAGCCTCATGAAATTCAGCTTCATTAACACCATGAGCTGCAAAAAATTTGGCGAGCTCTTCTTCAGTCTCAAGCTTCTCTTTTTTATTTTGTATGGCATCAAAAAAATCGGCATGAACTTTATCGACGACACCCAGGGCTTCGGCCGTGTAATAAGCTTTGGCATGTTTGCCCCACGTATCATTGAATACTGCGGGCTGGCGGATAAATTCAACATTTTTAGGCAGACCTTTTACCCACTTCTCCAGCAAAGGCTCGAAGCTATAGCAATGCGGGCAGCCGTACCAGAAGAATTCGATAACTTCAACTTTATCCGGATTTTGTGTCGGCTGAGCCGGTGAAAGCGTTTCATAACCCGGTTGCTCTGCTTTCAGCAGCGTTGTAAAAGAGAATAACAAGATTACCAAACTGATTTGAGTGATTTTTTTCAGCATAATTTTAAGGTTTTCAAGGTCAGTACAATACGGGATTCAATCCATTTAATAGGTTTTAATGAATTGCAGTTTATTTCATCATCGAAATGCGATAAGCAACGGCTTTAATTTCTTCATCGGTCATTTTTCTAGCAATCATGTGCATCATATTATCCGGGTTATTACTGCGTGCGCCGGATTTAAAGTCAGTAAGCGCTTTTATTAAATAGTCCGCATGTTGAGATTTTAACAATGGGAATGCGGCGGGTTTATTGCCATCGCCAAAGGGGCCGTGGCAGGCAATACAAGCCGACACTTCGCGAGTCAGGTCGCCGTTGCGGTATAAATCGCTTCCCTGGGCAATCATAGCCTGTACTTTAGCAGCTCCATCGGATTTTCCTGGCGACTTTTCATCTTCGTCTTCATCATCTAAAATCGGTAACTCGTTCGGCGAAATTTTTTGTTCCGCATAATAAGCGGCGATATCAACCATATCTTCTATGGTTAATCCCTGTGCTATTGCTGACATTATCGGATTTTTACGCGTGCCGTCTTTAAAAGATTGCAACTGTTTCACCAGGTAGGATGAATGCTGCTGTGCAAGTTTGGGGAAGTTTGAGACCATGCTGTTGCCATTCTCTCCGTGGCAGCTGACACACTGAGCCGCTTTTTCTTTTCCTGCGCTAATATTGGCTGCTGCATGTAAAATAGCTGGAGCGCTGGAAAATGCCAGTGTCAGTGAAAATGCCAGCAATTTTTTTTTCATCGGATTCCCCTTGGAATAAAGTAATTATTATGAGTAGCCTTAATGATGTATCCGGCTGCGCTATTGCGGTCAAATTCTACCCTAATTGATAAGCTTAAGCGAGGCAGCGATGAACCCAGTTTATCATCAAGCAAAATTTATTAACAGTTCACCTCATCTTAATGATACGCCCGAAGATCAAGGCCGTGAAGTGGCATTTGCAGGTCGATCAAATGCCGGCAAATCAAGCGCCATTAATGCCTTAACCCGACAGAACGCATTGGCCAGAACCAGTAAAACCCCCGGTAGAACCCAGATGCTTAATTTTTTTGAAATTAATGCCCGGCAGCGGTTTGTAGATTTGCCGGGTTATGGTTATGCCAAAGTGCCTGTGGCGGTTAAAAAGAAATGGCATGAGCTGATGGAAACCTATTTAACCAGCCGCAAGTCATTATGTGCAATTATTTTAGTCATGGATGTGCGTAATCCCCTGACAGAATTTGACTGGCAGATGGTTGAGTGGTGCCGGCATACCGGCTTGCCTCTGCATATCTTGTTAACCAAAGCCGATAAATTAACTTATGGAGCGGCTAAAAACACATTATTACAGGTACAAAGAGAACTTAAAGATATCAACTTCCCGCTGACTATACAGTTATTTTCGGCCTTAAAAAAAACCGGCATTGATGAAGTGCATCATGCGCTTGATTTGCTGTTTAACCCCGTCGAGCAATGAAGACTTAACAAAAAAACCCCAAAGTATAAGAATTACTTTGGGGTTTGAGGAAATAATCAGCCGTTTGACTAAGGGGGAAACGACTGATTCAACACCCAATAAGGTATTGCTTGTATGAGACTCAAGTATCCATAAAAAGTTTCAAAACAAAAATTATTTTAGCAGCCTCCAGAATAAATTTTTCGTGAAAACAAGATTCTACCTAATGCGCTTCATCCCAGTTATTGCCTATACCTATATCAACAACCAGCGGCACATTCAAATCTGCGGCAGAACACATGAGTTTTCTGATAGCGTCGGTGTAGCGCTCCAGCTGATCTTCTTTAATTTCAAATACCAGTTCGTCATGAACTTGCATAATTATCCTGGCATCCGGATTTTCCATGTTTTGCTGTTCCGGGTGTAACCATTGATCAGTGGCTATCATGGCGCGCTTGATAATATCCGCGGCTGTTCCCTGCATCGGAGCATTGATGGCGGTGCGTTCAGCATATTGGCGGCGAGCCGCATTGCGCGATTTTATTTCGGGCAAATACAAACGGCGGCCGAATAAGGTTTCAACATAACCCTGTTCGCGAGCTTGCTCTCTAATGCTGTCCATATAATTTTTAACGCCCGGATAACGGACAAAGTATAAGTCAATATAGGATTGTGCCTGACTGCGTGATAAACCTAATTGCTGCGCCAGACCGAATGATGACATGCCGTAAATCAGCCCGAAATTAATCGCTTTGGCCGAACGGCGCAAATCAGCAGTTACCTGATCCGGAGCTACGCCGAAGACATCCGCTGCGGTCGCTCTGTGTACATCCAGGCCTTCGCTGAAAGCTTTCAGTAAACCTGCATCCGCGGATAAATGCGCCATGATGCGCAATTCTATCTGTGAATAATCGGCAGCCATAATTTTATAGCCTGCCGGCGCGATGAAAGCCTGCCGGATTTTGCGGCCTTCTTCACTGCGAATAGGGATATTTTGCAGATTGGGGTCGGATGAAGACAGCCGGCCAGTTGCGGCTACAGCCTGATGATACGACGTATGGATACGGCCGGTTTTTGCATCAACCTGCTGCGGTAGTTTATCGGTATAGGTCGATTTCAGCTTGCTTAGGCTGCGATGTTCCAGGATCAGCTTGGGCAAGGGATACTGAAGAGCCAGCTCCTGTAATACCGACTCTTCGGTTGATGGCTGGCCTTTAGGCGTTTTCTTTAAAACCGGGAGTTTCAACTGCTCGTAAAGAATGTCCTGGATCTGTTTGGGAGAACCCAGGTTGAAACTATGTCCTGCAAGATCATGAGCCAACTGCTCAACGGCGGCTATATGATTGGCCAGCTCCATGCTTTGCCGGGCCAGCATGGCTGTATCGATTAAAACACCTTGACTTTCAATGCGGGCAAGCACGCTGACAAGAGGAATTTCTACTTCTGTATAAAGCTTATGAAGTGCAGGCTGCTGTTGCAGTTTGTCGATCAGTGCATGATGCAGGCGCAAGGTTATATCCGCATCTTCAGCGGCATATGGCGCGGCTTGCTCTAATGCCACTTGCTGAAACGGGATTTGTTTCGCGCCTTTGCCGGCCACATCTTCATAATGAATGGTGGTTAAGTCCAGATATTCTTTAGCGAGGTCATCCATGTTATGCCTTGTTGCAGTGCTGTTTAATACATAAGACTCCAGCATAGTGTCGTGCGCAATACCACGTAGCGTTATGCTGTGATTTGCCAGCACATGCGCATCATACTTGAGGTTTTGCCCCAGCTTGGCTTTATGTGGATTTTCAAGGAGCGGGCGAAGTTTTTCCAGAATTTGATTACGATCCAGTTGCTGCGGTACGCCCGGATAATGATGCGCTAAAGGCACATAAGCGGCTTTGCCCGGAATTACTGAAAAAGAAACGCCGACTATCTGCGCCTTGCTGTAATCAAGGCTCGTAGTTTCTGTATCGAAGGCAAACAGCTCAGCCTTATCAAGTTGTGCAAACCAGTGATTAAACTGCTCTTCGGTCAGCAGGGTTTCATAGACCGGTTCGCCAGCAGCGGTTTTTTCTTCAACAATGACAGATTCAACAACGCCAACATTAGCCTCAAGATTGTCGAGCATTTTCAGCCATGAAGAAAATCCCAGCTCGGATAGCAGGCTTCTCAAAGTCGCATTGTTCACAGGCTGGCGCCTCATGTCTTCCATGCTATACGGTAAATCAAGGGCGCATCTGATAGTGGTGAGTTGTTTGGATAAAGGCAATAAAGTTAAACTGGCGCGTAAATTCTCACCGATGGCTCCGCTAATTTTATCGGCATTGGCGACCAGATTTTCCAGTGTCTGATATTGCGCGAGCCATTTTGCTGCTGTTTTGGGACCGACTTTAGGCACCCCCGGAATATTGTCAATCGGATCGCCCACCAATGCCAGAAAATCAACAATTTGTTCCGGCTTAACGCCAAATTTATCGATAACTCCTTGAATATCCAAACGCGTGTTAGACATGGTGTTTTCCAAAATGATTTGCTCGGTGACCAACTGCGCCATGTCTTTATCACCGGTGGAAATAACAACGCTGAAACCTTGCTGAGCCGCGTGCTGCGCCAATGCGCCGAGGACATCATCAGCTTCCACGCCCGCCTCTATAATCAACGGTAGACCCATGGCGCGAATCAGATGGTGCAGCGGTTCGATCTGCACGCGTAAATCATCCGGCATCGGCGGTCTGTGCGCTTTATATTGATCATAAAGGTCATTGCGAAAAGTTTTGCCCGAAGCATCAAAAACCACCGTCACATAATCGCTTTGATAGTCTGCCAGGAGTTTTCGCAGCATATTGGAAACGCCGTAAATGGCATTCGTAGGTTCGCCTTTTGCATTGGTCAACGGTGGAATGGCATGATAAGCGCGAAACAGGAAGGATGAACCATCGACCAGAATCAGGCGTTTTGGAGTTTGTTGTGGCATGGATTTAGTTACAAGGAAAGTGAAAAGGCAACAGCAGCGCGAACTGCATTATACTTATCGCGCGTCCACAACGGCAATTTGTTCCCTGCACCGGAAATAAATTTTCGTAATTTTTGAATCAGACGCCCGTTTTTTTGAATTGGAATGTCAAAAATGGCGTTCAGCTAAAATCTGACATTCGGCCTCATCATTTAATAGATAATCCAGTTTGCTAAGGCAAAATCACCAGAAATTGCAAATTATTCTTCAATCTGACAAACTTGCGGTAGAACCCTATTTTGAGATAGCGAGGAACCTGATGTGATTGGTAAGGTTTTAGGAAACTTGAATCAAGAAAAACAAAAAGTAAAAATATAGAGTGCCGAATTTAAAGCCTCTTCTGTGAAACTGGCGATAGACTCTGACCTGCCGATTACCCATACAGCGAAGGATTTATGGATTAATCCCAGTACATTACATACCTGGATTAATAAATAGTGCCAGCCCAAGA
>JAQURG010000016.1 GCA_028715725.1 Methylococcales bacterium | reverse complement strand
GCTTGCCATCGTGAACGGTTTTTCCCTGGAAAAATGCCAGGAAACCAGAGCTGAGATTCGTCAAGAATTCATGCGCCTAAACGATTTGAATCTAACAGGATAGTAAAAAGTTCGATACATTTTCCTTTACCCACCGCCGTTTTCATTTTTTAAGCGGAAAATAGGCTTTAGGGTTCTTTCAGCATGGATTTGATGGCGAATAACTGAAATTCATTTTGATTTTTTGTACCAGGTTGGTCAATCAGAGAGTAAAGAGCACGCATACCCGTATCATCCTAAACACTAAGAAAAGACCTGTCGATTGATCAGTCAGAGTCAGGTTTTTTACGGCTGAAAGAATTCATATACCGCCTCAGTTTTGGTACCGCGATTTTTATTGATATTTACCCCAGTTTTGCTGAGGCATGAGCGGAACGCTTCATTCCGGGCAGCACATTTGTCAGCATCCTTAACCTTAATCGACACCTCATAAACCATTTCCTTGCGATCTCCTTTTTGCATAAGCCAAGACTCAAATTCAATGGGGCTTTTATCTCCGACTCCTCTACATATACTAGGATCTGCATGTGTCTGATAGCTCCGGATCGGACCCAGCTGAAAAAGATGTGTGGCTTCCCATTTCAAGTGATTCTCATCTAAGAAATCTTTCTGAGTTTTTGATAAGCGAAGCTCAGAAGGAAATGGACCCGCAGAATTATGGTCATACTGGCAGGATATCTTACGAGAGATTTTAGAAATATAGTCTAATTGGCATGCTGCTCCCTTGACATTACCAGTACCAGAGCGGTTTTTGATAGTGAATTGTCTGTCCGATTTCCTCCAACGCAAAATAGCAATGTCTTTAAAAACAGTAGACTTTTTATCATAAAACGAGATTTCATCATCTGGAGAAATAGGTTGGTAATTAGCCGGAGATGATGGCAAAAAATTCTCGACTTTCCACTTTTCTTGAAGTGTTTCGAATTCCGGCGCCGTGACTAACTGTTTTAGTTCGCAAGCAGCCTTAGCCATAACTGCACCTGATACAGCGAACAACTCTGCTACCGAGATAATTGCCATTGTAACAAAATACTTAGAAATCATAGAAATGTCTCCGTAAACCCGCCAGATTAAATTTTATTACCGTCAACCGGAAAAACTAATCAATCATTGGTAAGAGTTTGCCGAACGGAAGAGATCTCTTCGGGCGTTAATAAAACGACTTGTTTTAATTGGAAGTCGGCTTATGTTAAGTGCTATTGCCACTTTTCGTACCGGTGGACATCATTCCCCTAATACTCTACCTTAAAACTCGGACTGTCTTCCGGCCGGCTATTACGCTTGTCATACAGCCGGGTCATTGACACATTGGCGTGGCCCAGCCATTCCTGGACTTTGGCAATATCGGCTTTATTGTCTAGCGCATTCGTGGCAGCGGTCGCGCGTAACAAATGCACGCAGAAACCGTGGGTATCTACTGTAATGCCGACCAGCCTGGCATAGCACATTACCACATCCCGATACATCGAACGAGGATTGATGAATTTGGTGAGATCGTAGGTTACATTATTTCTCACCGGACGGAACAAGGCCCCGTCTAGCTGTTCACTATGGCCAGAAGCTTCCAGATACTCGGCAGCAAGCGTTGGGTCTTGGGTTCCACCGGCACGAAACGTTCCTTTTTGCGTTTGCCATCGACATGAAACATCATCACGCCGGTACGGCGCTGAAAGTCTTTGACGTGTAGATTGCACAGTTCCTGGCGGCGCAGGCCATAGTAGAGCAGGGTGGCCAGAATGGCCCGGTCGCGTTTGGCTTTCAAGGTGTCTTCCGGCGGCGCTTCTAAAAGATACCGGGCTTGGTCGTTGCTCAGCGCTGTTTTAGGTATTTCTGCTGTTATAACCACCCAATATTACTCGTTTTTTGTCTCCATTCTACGACGGTCTGTTGCAGAAAAACAAGGGTGGGTGTAAGGGCAAACCGCCGAAAATTCTGTCGGCTATACGTGCGTTAAGTCTTAACCTGATTTTTGCTTGAAAAGCTTACAGTTTGCCTGGGGTTTGACAAGTAGTTGACGTAACCAAGATTAACGACCATTAATTGGCATACAATTAATTGCCTCTATTTATCGATCTGTTATAAATAACTACATTTCATTCGAAAATTTCGGCGGTTAGGGCTTAGAACCCCCCTTAAGTGACAATAATTTAGCGGCACCCGGATCAATAACTTTGCAGCATAACTGCGATTGCTTAACTAGCATGTACTTTAATCATTTATAATCATAAAATTATGCGCAATGCAAAATCAATATCGGGGGTTTATAGTCCGAATTCTGTGTCGACCCCTATGGAACTCTGGCCTGATAAGCCTATCAATAAGATAGGTCGCTTAACCTTACGTATGCGCCAATTTAGCTAAGGAGCACATATGAAGATCAGTATAAGTGCTTCTGTTAATTCAGATCTGGACACTGTTTGGGCTTGTTGGAACAATCCTGCGGATATTAAACAGTGGTGTGCGGCAGCCGATGATTGGCATACTACTGATAGCTCCGTTGATTTACGGGTCGGCGGAAAGTTTTCGTTCCGGATGGAGGCTAAAGACGGTAGTACGGGTTTCGACTTTGCAGTCACCTATATAAAAATGATAGAAAATACGCTTATCGAATACGTCATGGCGGATAGTCGCTCTGTTTCTGTCGAATTTGTAGAAGGTGAGGGTGGCGTTAGCGTCATTGAAATTTTCGACGCTGAAGGTGAGAATGAACCTGAGCAACAGCGTCAAGGGTGGCAAAATATTCTCAATAACTTTGCCAAGTATGTTGAATCTAAAGTTTAACGTAAGGAGATCCCAAATGAGCAACTCTATTGACGGCTATGTTGTTCCCGTCCGTCCACACGGACAATACTCGTTGATGCATGAGCTAAATTTACTTACTCACATCAACGAACTTTTACATATCACATTCACTGAATAAGGAGGATACCATGCGTATCATACGAATTACTCTCGCCACCCTCTGTATCATAATGATGACATCCGTTGCCTTCGCAAAGGACAAAAAGGCAGCGAAACCTATGGATCCGAAGACTATGAAGGAACTCTATACGAAGCTGGCAACGCCCGGCGAACCCCATAAATTGTTCGCCAGTCTTGCGGGAAGCTGGACGACGAAAACCAAGGAATGGATGGAACCCGGTAAACCGCCTGTGGAATCTACCGGTTCTGCCGAAATGAAGATATTATTGGATGGACGCTTTCTTCAGCAAGAAGTTACCGGCCAAATGATGGGACAGCCTTTCTCCGGACTTGAGTTAATAGGCTACGACAATCTTCTCAAACGCTATGTAACGGCTTGGTTGAGCACTATGGGTACCGGAATCTTCATCATGGAAGGAGCGGCGAGTCCGGATGATGATAAGACTATCACCCTGAAGGGCCGGCACGCTGTACCTGGCGGCGGGCACATGACCCATCGTGCCATCTGGAAGATTGTCGATAACAATATCCAGACCTTTGACATGTATGGCTCCCATCATGGCGGCAAGGAAATGAAGATGATGGAGATCGTTTATACCAGAAAGCCGTAGTGTGAGGAAACGAAATCGCCGGCCACAGCTGGACAGTTCGTGGCATTGGCTGACCTGACCGGCGACCATTTTACCTTAGGCAGAAGAGTTGCTTCTTAAACCCCTGGTTACGGACGGATCGCATGCGGCAAGCATGAATGCTGTCAAGCAGGCAGTCACCGCTGCAGGCGCAAAAGTGAAGATTATCGCAGCGAAAATCGCCGTCGTGAAACTCGCCGGCGGCTCGCTTTTGACAACCGATGGCTAATTGCCGGCACGCCGTCGGGTATATTCGATGCGGTCGCAATCATCCTCACCAATTATCGGACTGCGGCTGCATTTAATGGTTTTCTGTACAACGTTCCATGAGCTACCGCTTGCCAGCAATCGGTTAATGGCATTGTAGCGCTTTAAGTCAACCATGCGCCCACGGTATTTTCCGGCGATAAAGAGCGGCCCAGGCGATCCAGTTTCCAGACCATCAAACAGTCGCCTACTTTAACAAACTCAAGTGCCTTGACAAGACCGGGCCGATCATCCCGCGCACCGCTGGCTTTATCCTCGAACAAATGCCGTTCATCTATCCCGGCCGCAAGCAGTGCGTCTCGTTGAAGATCAATGGTTTGACGATCCGACTCGGATGAAGCGCGCCTGTAGCCGACCAGCATGTAAGGAAAACTCCAAAGAAAATATTTCCGCATAGTGTGAAGGGGCGAATTAAATCCGACAATAGTCTTCGGGTATTACTTGAGGGGGAAACAGGAGCAGATCAGATAGTTTCTGGCAGTCTATTAACTTAACGGAAGACCATACGGAAAACACATTTTTTCCGTCACTTTAAAAGTTTGGCTCTGACTGCTTCCTAATAAACGTTTGAAGAATTCATGCAATTTGGATTAAACTAGTTTGACTCATTAGAGGAAGGATAAGGTCATGATGATATCTCCGAGGCTGAACCCATGGTTTTTTTGCCGAGTCGATCATCTATCTGTTGTTCAAGATGTCCGCCTAGAGCACGAAGAATCATTACAACCAGCCGTTTCCTGTACCGACCCATACTTTAACCTCCGCATGCGGATGGACTCGGCATCTCCGCCCTCCCTCTACGCTTGCGTTTCACCTCTTCAGCCAGATTTCGGGCGAAATGGTTATACGATTTTGGGTGTGGTTGCCCAGAAGTCCAACGATATCCTCTGCGGCCGGGTTTACGACAGCGACGAGTTTCTGAAGAGACGAGCGGGCCAGCAGGTGATTATTGTTTGTCTGGGGGAACTTTATCCATTCCTGCCGCCCGGCTCTTCGTTTTTAACGCTTTTTTAGATATGAAAACAACAACCATAAACGAAACAAAATTTATTTCAGCTGGAACCCGCGATGGTAAATGCAACCCAAGCATTTAAGAGAAAGCTAGTGATGCGGTGTGAAATTAAACTTACCGAATTTTGCGTGTTTTGTTTATCGGCTTCTCTGCTGCTTTCAGGCTGCATGGTGGGGCCGGATTTTGTAAGCCCGCCTGCCGATACGGCTGACCAGTGGCTGGAAGCCGGCGACAAGCGGCTTAAAACGGGTTCCGGCAATGACCGGCAGTGGTGGAAAGCCTTCAACGACCCGATTCTTGATCAATTAATCAACCGCGCTTACCAGCAAAATCTCAGCATACGCGTGGCGGGCGTGCGCGTGCTCGAAGCCCGCGCCCAACTGGGCATCGCCATCGGCAATTTCTATCCGCAAAACCAGCAGCTTGCCGGTTCGCTGACCAAGGTGCATCTTAGCCAGCGCGCCCCGCAGGCCGCTTTTTCGCGCATCTTTGATTATGCTCAGACCCAGCTGGGCTTGACCGCCAGCTGGGAAATTGATTTCTGGGGCAGGTTCCGCCGCGCCATTGAATCAGCGGATGCCGATTTTCAGGCCACCGTAGCCGATTATAACAATGCGCTGGTCAGTCTTACCGCCGATGTGGCCCATGCCTATATCACTATCCGCACGCTGGAAAAACGCTTGGGAATCGCGCGGCAGAATGTTGATACGCAAAAGGAAAATCTCAATATCGCGGAAATTCGCTATAACGGCGGCACAACTTCCGAACGCGACGTCGAACAGGCCCGGACAGTACTGGCAAACACGCAGGCTTCCATTCCTTCGCTTGAGACCGGGCTGCGCCAGCAGCAGAATGCTTTAAGCGTTCTGCTGGGCATGCCGCCCGGCAAGGTGAGCGGTTTGCTGGCCGGCACCGCGCAGATTCCCGCGCCGCCCGCGCAGGTTTCGGTAGGCATACCGGCGGAGCTTCTGCGGAGGCGTCCCGACGTGCTCCGCGCGGAGTTGCAGGCGGCAGCGCAATCCGCCAGCATCGGCGTCACCAAGGCCGCTCTTTATCCTGCTTTCTCGCTGACCGGCACTTTCGGCTTGCTGTCATCCGATGTCGGCTCGTTCGCTCTCGGCGACATCTTTATGTGGAAAAGCCGCACCGCCAACTTTGGCCCGGCGTTGCAGTGGAACATCTTAAACTATGGCCAAATCACCAATCAGGTCAGGGTGCAGGACGCGCGGCTGCAGGGCCTGCTGGTGAGTTATCAAAACACCGTCCTTACCGCCCAGCGGGAAGTCGAAGACAATCTTGTGGCGTTTCTGCGCTCGCAGGAGCGCGCGCGGTATTTGGGGGACAGCACCGCCGCCGCGCAGCGCTCGCTGAATCTGGCGATGCTGCAGTATCGGCAGGGCATTACCGATTTTACTACCGTCCTGACCGCCCAGCAGGCGCTGCTAAACGAACAGGACAGCCTCGCCAACACTCTGGGAGAGATCTCCAACAATCTGGTGAGCGTATACCGGGCTTTGGGCGGCGGCTGGCAAATCCGGGAAGGCAAGGATGTCGTGCCTGATGCGGTCAAGGAGCAGATGGCCAAGCGTACCGACTGGGGCGACCTGCTGAAGCCTGCCGCCCAGCCGTCGCCGGATACTAAAACCCCGTCGGGCATCAGTTGGCCCCGATGGTGAAGAGGATACGAACAGCTATGATGAAGCGTAATATTGCCGGGTTGATATGGATGGTAATTGTTTCTGCCGCAGGGTGCGAACAAAAGAACGCTTATGTGCCGCCCCCGCCTCCGCAGGTGACCGTAAGCCAGCCTGTTCATCGGCAGGTCAGCGACTATCTGGAATTTACCGGCAATACGCAAGCTGTTAACACCGTCCAGCTGGTCGCGCGCGTGGAAGGTTATCTGGATAAAGTATTTTTTCATGACGGCGATCTGGTCAGGAAAGGCCAGCCGCTGTTTTTGATTCAGCAGGACACTTATCAGGCCCGGTTGAAACAGGTGGAGGCTCAAGTGCTTCAGCAAAAAGCCAGCCTCAGCCATGCGCAAACCGAACTGGACCGGTTTAGCGGGCTGGTGCGTCAGCATGCGGCCGCCCAGACGGATGTGGACAAGTGGAGATTCGAGCGCGACAACGCGCGAGCGGCCGTGGTGGCAGCCGAGGCCAACCGGGATCTGGCCCAGTTAAACCTGAATTACACGAAAGTTGTCGCGCCTTTTGACGGCCGCATAGACCGCCGGCTCAAAGACCCCGGCAACGTGGTCGGCGCTGGCGAGTTTACTCCGTTGGCCCAGATCAACCAGATCGATCCCATCTATGTCTATTTCACCATCAGCGAGACAGACCTGCTGAAAGTGGTCAAACAAACCAGCGTCGGGCCGGGCGAAGCCCAAAAATTAAAGATACCGGCGGAACTCGCGCTGTCCGATGAAACCGGCTATCCGCATGCCGGATTCCTGGATTTCTCGGCCATTTCCGTGACGCCGACGACAGGCACGCTGCTGTTGCGCGCCAGTTATCCGAATGCCGACGGCTCCATTCTGCCGGGGCTGTTTGCCCGCGTGCGGGTGCTGGTGGTTAATTCGGAAAAGATGGCGCTTCTGGTGCCTGAATCCGCCATTGGCTACGACCAGCTCGGCTCTTATTTGCTCATAGTGGACAAAGACGACACCGTCGAGCGCAGGCCGGTCAAGCTGGGCAGGCAGGCAGGCGATAGCCGCGTGGTCGAGAAGGGGCTCAATGATCAGGACTGGGTAATTTTGACCGGGCTGCTTCGCGCCATTCCGGGGAATAAGGTGAAGTCCGTGAAAAAACCGTTGACCGCTGAACAAAGCCAGCCGGCCGCTGCTCCCGCCTCGCCTGAACCAGGAAAGTCCGCGTCATGATTTCCCAATATTTCATTGAAAGACCCATATTCGCCAATGTCATCGCGATTATCACGGTGATTTTAGGCGTGGTCTGCTTTATCAATCTGCCCGTCGCGCAATATCCACCCATTGTGCCTCCGACTATCCAGGTGACCGCCCGCTATCCGGGCGCAAGCGCAGAAGTGGTGGCGAATACGATAGGCATTCCCATTGAGCAGGCCGTCAACGGAGTGGAAAATTCCTTATACATGTCGTCGACCAGCTCCAGCGACGGCAGCTACACCTTAACGATTACTTTCAACGTAGGGACTGATCTGAATACCTCCACGGCGCTGGTGCAGAACCTGGTCAACAGCGCCCTGCCGCAGCTGCCGGGATCGGTGCAGCCGCAAGGCGTCACGGTAAAAAAGGTGTCCACGGATATCCTGCTGGTGGTGGCGCTGTTCGCGGAAGACGACCGGTATGATGAAACCTATCTCTCGAACTATGCGGTGATCAACCTGCAGAATCCATTGGCGCGTTTGCCGGGGGTCGGCCAGATTGCGGTTCGGGGCGCCGGGCCTTACAGCATGCGGGTGTGGCTGAACCCGGAAAAGCTTCGTTATTTCAGTTTGACTACCACCGACGTGGTCAACGCCATTCAAAGCCAAAACCTGCAGGTGGCGGCAGGGCAATTGGGCGGACCTCCCGTTCCCGCGAATCAGACTTTCCAGTTCACCGTCAACGCCATTGGCCGTTTGGCCGATGTGAAGCAATTCGAGAATATCGTCATCAAGAGCGCGCGTGGCGAGTCGGCGCAAATCGTGCGGATTCGCGATGTCGCGCGCGTCGATCTGAGCCGCCAGAGCTACAGCAACTTTTCCGTATCCAGGGGCCACAAGGCCACGGTGATGCCGGTGTTTACCTTGCCCGGCGCCAACGCGCTTAATGTGGCGGAGGAGATTAAAAAAGCCATGGCGTCCATGAGCAAGGAATTTCCGCCGGGGCTGAGCTATGAGATTCGCTACGACACCACGAAATTTGTCCGCAGCGCGATTCACGACGTCTACAAGACATTGTTCGAAGCCGGTATCCTGGTGCTCGTCGTCATCGTGGTGTTTTTACAGAATTGGCGGGCCATGCTGGTGCCGGCGACGACCGTTCCGGTGACGCTGATCGGCGCGTTCGCGGCCATGTCCATGCTCGGATTCGGCATTAACCTGTTGACGCTGTTCGCGTTGATTCTGGCGGTCGGCATTGTCGTCGACGACGCCATCGTTATTGTGGAAAACGCCTCGTTTCATATCGAGAAAGGCATGACGCCCAAAGAAGCTACAATCAAGGCTATGCAGGAAATCACCGGCCCGATCATCGGCATTACCCTGGTGCTGACCTCGGTGTTTCTGCCGGCCGCGTTTTTGCCGGGAATCACCGGACAATTGTTCCGCCAGTTCGCATTGGTCATTGCCGCCACCGCCATTATCAGCGCCATTAACGCCTTGACGCTCAAGCCTGCCCAGTGCGCGTTGTGGCTGCGTCCGGTCGAAAAAAAGGAAATCAACTGGTTCTTCCGGAATTTCAACAAGGTTTACGCCTGGATCGAGAATTCCTATATGCGGCTGGTTGTCTGGATGGTGGGGCGGGCAGGACTCATGGCTATTCTGTTCATGCTGATCATTGTCATCACCGGCTGGCGGTTTGCTTATCATCCCACCGGGTTTTTACCCACTGAGGATCAGGGCTACGCCATCATTGTCACCAAGCTGCCGGATGCCGCGTCGCAACCGCGAATGGTTAAGGTGGCCAGAAAAGTGGATGAGATCCTTAAGAAAACCCGGGGAGTGGACGCGTGGGTGACCATAGGCGGACTGTCTGTATTGGATGGCGCGAATGTTTCCAATATTTTCACCACTTTCGTCGTGTATGAAGACTGGAGCAAGCGCGGCCCCGAGCTGGCGCAGGACAAGCTTACCGGCAACCTGCGCCGCGAACTGGCTTCGATAGAAGAGTCCCTATCAATTGTGCTGGTGCCCCCGCCCATTCGCGGGCTGGGCCAGGGCGGCGGCTTCCAGATGATGGTGGAGGACCGCCAGAGCCTGGGTCTTGCCGAGCTGCAGAAAGCCGTCAACGAAGTCATACGCGCGGGCGGCGCCCAGTCCGGTTTGCGCAATCTGACCAGTACGTTCAGCGCCCGCAGTCCGCAGCTTTTCCTGGACATAGACAGAACCAAGGTGGAGTCGCTGAATATTCCGCTGAACAATGTGTTTTCCACGCTCCAGACTTATCTGGGCTCCTCGTTTGTTAACCTGTTCAACAAGTTCAATCAGGTCTTTCAGGTTTATGTTCAGGCTGATGCGCCTTTCCGCCTGCAGCCGGCGGATATTAAAAACCTGTATGTCCGTAATGAGTTGGGCGAAATGGTGCCGCTGGGCACTTTGCTTGAGGTTAAGCAAATTTTGGGCTCCGAGCTGGTGACGCGCTACAATCTCTATCCTTCCGCGCAAATATACGGGGCGGCCGCCCCCGGATTCAGTTCAGGGCAGGCGCTGAATCTGATGGAGCAGATATCCAAAAATATACTGCCCAAGGGAATAAGCTTCGACTGGACGGCAACGTCTTTCCAGGAAAAGCAGGTAGGCAGCCAGGCTTATTTCATTTATGCGCTGTCGATTACGTTGGTGTTCATGGTGCTGGCGGCTTTATATGAAAGCTGGACCAGTCCTCTGGCGATCGTGCTGGTTGTTCCAATGGCGCTGGTGGGCGTGCTGTTAGCGCTGATGCTGCGCGGGTTTGACAATAATCTTTATACGCAGGTGGGGCTGATTTTAATGATCGGGCTGGCCTGTAAAAACGCCATTCTCATCGTCGAGTTCGCAAGGCACCTGCAGACTGAAGGAATGTCCGCGACGGAGGCGGCGGTGGAAGCCACCCGCCGGCGGTTCCGGCCGATCGTTATGACCTCGTTCGCCTTTATTCTGGGAGTGGCGCCTTTGCTAGGCGCATCGCAAGCAGGCGCGGCCAGCCAGCAGGCTATCGGCACCGTGGTTTTTGGCGGCATGCTGTCTTCAACGCTTTTAGCCATACCGTTCGTGCCGGTGCTCTACGTTATAACGCAGCGATGGGGAGCTTGGGCTAGCCGCCGTAATAAACTAAGGTAGTGATCAATTATTAAGGCTAATGTAGGTATGGTTTTCCGTGATTTAAGTGCTCATGCTTCCTCTTATAGGTGAGAACCGACAATCGTGCCGAAAGGCTTCGGCTTGAATGAAGTGTTAGCCATGCTCACGCCTTCACAGGATAACGGCTGGAAGTAGCAATGCGATTCCACGCATTGATGACTACTAAAAGCCACTCGACAGCCGCTATTTCCTCTTTTGACAAATTGGCTGCTGCTTGCTCATAGATGGCATCTGGCACTTGCCCGTCAGAGATCAGTGTAATTGCTTCTACCAGTGCCAATGATGAGCGTTCCTTTTCGGTGAAATACTCGGTTTCTCGCCAAGCCGCCAAGACACTTATACGATCGTTTGACTCGCCACTGGCTAGGGCATCTTGAGTATGCATCCTGAGACAGTATGCGCACTGGTTGAGTTGGGATGCACGAAGGCGCATTAGATGTGCAAAGCCAACCGGGATGTTTGCGGAAGCAACGGCCTCAACCGCCAGCTTCTCAAGACCAATGACCGCTTGGTAAAGCGCTGGAGCGGATTTACCCAAATTGATTCTTTCTGACATGAAACCTCCTTACCTGTATGTACAAAGCTAACGGGTCAGATATGAACAAAAATGACGCGGAGATACTTCCCTATCCGCTTCAACGATATCTGGTTCGTCATCTATCTATTCCTGCTGAGAAGACCGGACATAGCGAACTTCTACCGCTGTAGGCTGGGCAAAGCGCTAGTCTTTCTCATTGTGAGGATGTGAATGACCTCCTAAGCAATCTCGTCACGCAAGCGTCTGCTATCGGTGGAAGCGTTCAGCGCTGGAGCAGCGCGCTCTTCTGTTAGCTTGACTTGAAAAGAAAAATTTTGCCAAGCTGTCGTCGAAATCAACGGTTAGGGCATAAATCCCTATTAGCTATCAGAATCTCCAGATATATCGTTTTGTAGGATGCGTTCCAGTTCTGTCCGCTGCGTGCGCATGAAATTCACCAGTTCCGGTTCATCATTAAAGAAATCAAAAGAAGCCTTAAGCGTCGCCTCATCATGCTCCTTGAACTTTATGGCCTTGAAATGTATATCGGATTCGTTTTTTCCCAAGGACAACATAATGTGTTGGGCCATATCAAGGGATGAATCGAATACCTCGCGTTTATAGTAATCCACGCCTGCTTTAGAAAGCTCATAGGCATGACGACGGTTATGGGCGCGGGCGAAAATTTTCAAATGAGGAAATTCTTCTTTTGCAAGCTTCACGATTTTCAGACATGTATCCGGATCATCCACGGCGACAATAAGCAGTTTGGCTTTGGCTGCACCGGCATTATGTAGCAAATCCAGTCGAGAGGCATCACCGAAATAGCCTTTGAAGCCGAATTTCCTGAGCAGCTCGATCTGATCCGGGTCTTTTTCCAATACGGTCGTTTTAACGCCTTGAGCAGTGAGGAAGCGACCGATCACCTGACCGAAACGACCAAACCCAGCGAGAATGACAGGGTTTTCTTCGTCAATTCTGTCAAAGGAGCGTTGAGGCAATATGCTTAAGAATTTAGGTACGATCAACCGATTGTAAAGCGCTATGAGCAATGGAGTTACGGCAATTGAAGTGGCTACCGCCAGGGTTAAAAACTTTTCCTGCGCCTGAGGCAGAATATTTAATGTTCCCGCAAACTGGAACAATACAAAAGCAAATTCACCGCCTTGGGCAAGGGCAAGCGCAAAACCGGAGTTATGCAGGGCATTGAGTCCAAAAAATCTGCCGAGCATGAACAATATCAACGCCTTGAGGATAATCAGCGCCGTGACGGCCAGCACTAAACGCAGCGGCGATTCGGCGAATAAATGAAAATCCATGCCCATGCCTACCGAAATGAAAAATAGGCCTAGCAGCAAACCTTTGAACGGCTCGATGTCGGTTTCGAGCGTATGGCGATATTCGGAATTTGCCAGCACAACACCGGCGACAAACGTTCCTATGGCCGGCGACACACCAACCAGTTGCATCAATAGCGTAATCCCAACCACGACAGCGAGCGAAAGCGCCGTAAACACTTCCCGCAAATGGGTTCTGGCAATCGCCCGGAACAGGTAGTACGACAGATAACGGCCCGCCGCAATCACCGCTGCAATGACGCATGCCACTATCAATGCTTGCGCCCATCCCGGTAAGGTAGAAATCATGCTGGCATGGGCTTGCGGATCTTGGAGACTATGAGTCGCCAGCAAAGGCAGGATGACCAGAATAGGGATGACGGCAATATCCTGAAACAACAACACTGAAAATGAAGTTTCACCCATGGGGGTGTTCATCAGGTGGGTTTCCTGCAACATTTGCAAAACCAGTGCCGTGGAGGAAAGCGAAAGCGCCATGCCTGCCGCCAGGCTCATCTGCCATGAGTAGCCTAGCGCCAAACCAATGAGCATAAATGCCGAACTGGTCAGTATCACTTGCAAACCGCCCAGTCCTAGAATCGATTTACGTAAACGCCACAGCAAGGCAGGCTCCAACTCCAGGCCAATGAGAAACAGCATCATCACCACGCCGAATTCGGCAAAATGCATGATTTTCTCAGCGTCGCCAATCAGCGCTAGTCCGAAAGGGCCAATTACGATGCCTGCCGTAAGATAGCCGAGTACCGAGCCTAGCTTGAAACGGCTGGCAAGCGGCACTACCAGGCAGGCAGCCGCCAGGAACACAAATACATTGAAAAGACTGTTCTCCACACTTCACTCCGGCAATGGAATAAACTCATTTTTGTCGCCCGGCACTTTGCCAAAACCGCCTTCTTTCCAGTCTTTTTTCGCTTGCTCGATACGATCCACGGAACCGGATACCAACTTCCACTCAATAAAGCGCGGCTCGGCTAACGGTTCGCCGCCCAGCAACACGAGAATTGATGGCATTTCGGCTTCCAAAATGCTGGTTTCTCCCTGCACAAGCACCGTCATTGTTTTGGGTGCGCTATTTGTATTACCGATCCGCAAAGCGCCATCGTTAAGATAAATTGCCTGTTCACTGTGTTCCAAGGGCAGCTTCAGGCGGCTTACCGAGAGGTTGCCTGCCCGCTAAACACGGGCAGGCCAGATCGGCGAAAGACCTGTTTTAGACCAGGTTAATCACGACGTCGATGTTGCCCCGCGTGGCTTTGGAATACGGACATGTCTGGTGTGCGGCATCCACCACGGCCTGGGCGACTTCGCGCTGCAAACCCGGCAGGCTGACGTTGAGGCGAGCCTGCAGAAAGTAAGCGCTGTCGATTAGGCAAAGATCCACTTCCGCGTCGATGGCCGTCTCAGCCGGAAGCGTGATTTTCATTTTGCGGGCCGCAAGTTCCATCGCCCCTTCGAAGCAGGCCGACCAACCGGCGGCGAACAGTTGCTCAGGATTGGTGCCGGTACCCGGGCCGCCGGGAACAGAATGTTTGATGTCCAGGCGGCCGTCATCGCTGTGGGAGGCGCCGCCGTCACGGCCGCCCGTGGTGTGGACTTTGGCTGTGTACAGAACTTTTTCGGGTTGGCTCATGGTGGACTCCTTGATTTAAAATGTAAAAACTGTTGCTTTTAATTTACCTTTCTGAATTGAGTTCATTTATTGAAATTTCACCTCACTCAGGTCAATTGAAACAAGGATCGGCTCCGCCATCGGTTTTCCGTCAGCTCCAGGCAGGTAAACCCGGCGCCTAGTTGGAACCATGATACCGTCAAATTCTTGATAGTCATAAACATAGTGGGCACCCTTGGCGCCTTTTGCAACTTCGACGTCGTAGTCATGCCTTGTTAAAAAACCGTCTTTATTAAAATAGAAAATCTGTTCAGATGAATGGGTCGCAATTGATTTCGGAAACTTTACTTTTAGCCTGCGCCACTCTTCGCTGTTCTCGAGCCACGGATCTATCTCGTCAGTTTCAAATCCAGGCGTTACAAATGAAAAAGGGCTCGTTAAATAGGTCCACATTGCATAGCCGGTAAAGTACGCCAGTTGGACTCGGTCCCATGGGGTCTCAAGAACGTGTCCCTGAAACGAAGCCCTCGGGTTCATCCGCTCTTCTATGACCTTACCCTCTAAAGTCTCAATCGCCACGCGGTTTGGCTCAACCGACGTCCTGTGGGTGGGATTTAAAAATGGCTCATGCGAGGCTTTTTGTTGATGAAGACTGACGGTCACTCGCGAGGGCTGAAGAAATTCTTTTTGCCCTTTCAACGCCCACAAAACACCTCCGTTTGTAAGTTGTGCGGATACTGTTTTAAGTGCGTCCCAGCGTTTCAGTCCACCATGAGATTTAATTGCTAATTTAAGTAGGTCGTGCATTTTTATCTCCTCTTATCTATATCTTACAAATCTATTGGTTGAGGGATAGTGCCTTCATTATCACGGTAAAGGCTCGCCTTGATGAAAGAATCCGCCGCTTGCGCCGCTATTGTCTAGCGTAGCTAAAAGCACACTCCTTTTGCCGCCATCGACCAATACCATAGGAGCTTCAGGTCCGCCAAGCTCGGTCTTAACCCAACCCGGATGGGCTGAATTTATCTTGACAGGGGTACCGCGTAGTTCATGCGCCAGATGAACAGTGTAGACATTGAGCGCGGTTTTGGATGACAGGATCCAGAGCCGCATCCGTCGAGAACAAAAGCGCATGCCCTGCTTTGTGTTTTTGCCCGGCAGACAGTATGACCGACCGGATGTTTCGCTTAAAGCGTTTGCAACAGACCACCTGGCGGTACAGGTCGACACCGTTCTCCCGTGTGAGGAGATAGTCAAAACGCACTTTCCCGGACACAATGTCGACTTTTCTGTCGTATTTTTTTCGGGCGTCCACAGCCTTTATAGTCACCTGGGTAAAGCGGGTACCAATCCGCATCGATCCGTATTACCTGCCAAGTCAAACGCTTGTTCGCAAACCGCAGCAATAAATTTAACCTTGCTTTAATAGCGGTCGGCTGCCGGATAGCGTACGGAAGCCTTTTTCAAGGCCGGAGCAACCTATGCCGGGCATAGAGATCCACTCGGCTGTTGTCTTCAACCTCCACGGTTTGCCCGGCATCAATGGCATAGCCTGTGTTGGCATTCAAAGCCATGCGCGAAATAAGCGAAATCTCCAGGCCTTTTTCAGCGTTGCCTGCCTGGGTACCCACGCGGAAAACGTTTTTCAGACATTTTGCTGTAGCGCCTTGGATTACGAAAACTCGCCTTGCCTTGAAACAGTTTTAACACTGGAAACAACCCTATCAGAAAAAGTCTTTGGGGCTTTTTTACGCTGGACATTGCGGCTAAAACTGAGTTTACTATCGCTTCCATGAGCTGATTTTTGGGGTTGTTCGATGTCAGAAACCGTATTATCCCAGCGTTAGCTCATGGTTCTACTCCATTAAAACTGTCCGAAGTGTTGATCAGTCAATCTGTTCCATAACCTTACGGAGAATACTATTCAGCTCAGCAATTTTAACTGGCGGCTTCCACTAATCTGTATGGACGTCAAGATAGCCTCAACAGCAAATTCAATTCTTGCGTCCTGCAAACAGCATGAGATTGACACTGCAAAAATACCTATCTTCTATGTCCGCTTGTTCAAGTCCAGCTTGCCAACGGTTCAGCTCTTCTCTGGTAATGACGCCTGCCTTAAGAGCCTCCTGCTCGACTTTTTCTGCCTGCGTTCCCATGCGTGCCAAGGTATAGTTGGGAGTAGTAATAGGAAATACTTCAAATGAAATATCCGCCAGATTTTGTTGTTTAAATAAGCGGTACAATTTTCGTCCTGAATAGCCGTTATTCAAGGAAAATTCGGCCAGAAAGCGAGCCAAACGGCGCTCAATATCAGTTTCATCGCTGTCTATTGACAAGCTACCCCAATCGGTATCCAAAACAACCACCCATCCGCCTGATTTTGTTACTCTGGTCATTTCAGATAAAGCTTGTGCGGGGGTGGATAAATGCTGAAACAATCGCTCACTCCGGCAGGAATTAAAGTAATCCCTTTCAAAGGGAAGCAACATGGCATCAACGCACTGATGATTAACCCAGGTATCTACTCCTGCCTGCTTAGCGTGTTTTTCCGCTTCGAAAATCATGGTCTCATCGTAATCTGCGCCAATGACTTGTCCATTAACCCCAACCAATGGCGCTAAAGAAATCGTGTCAGTGCCTGGACCACAGCCCAAATCCAGCACTTTTTGGCCAGGCTGAATTTGCATCAGGCCGTAAGAGCGTCGCTTGATGTGATTAAGATGATCACCCATAATACGGAGATATTCCGGGTCTACATAGCCTTTAGGTTGTGACATTATTTATCCTTGCAGTTTGTGCGTGATGTTGAGTTTGCTTTCAAGATGTTCAACAATAGAAATCTTTACTTCAGGTAACGAAACGTTTATCGCTCATCAAATCCTTTCACTCGGAGAGAAGAGGTATTATCGGCCAAGATAGGGAATGTCGGAGCTAAAGCCAAAGCTATAGTCTTGTTCATAGCTTAATGGCAGCGCAAGAAGTATAGTTTGGCCTGCAAGTTTCAACAACAAGTTCATGTCTAAATCTAAGCAAATGAAACTTTGGTTTTTGTTCATGGGTTCTGCGTGGTATCATTCTTTGTTGATTAGAGATTACAAAGTCATAGTCTCAAGCCCATGGTTTTTGCTGTTAGAATTATGCTCATAAAAAATTTCATAAAATGAAAATTAGCAGTGATTTCCGAGAGTGATTTTTTCTCCCTCGATACCAACTTTCTCTGATTGATGGAAAATTGAAGAATTTCAGATTGTAAATGCGCAACTATTTTCTTTTCAATAGCTCCGAGCCATCCAAGAAATTTTTTTAAATTAAAAGGCATATTGCATACCGCACTGACTTAACAAGAGACAATCACTTGGCTAATTACAATAATCTTATTGATGCTTTTAATCAATATTTTGAAATGGTACCTGCAGTTTCCGATGAGCTTAAAAATGAGGTGTATAAACTCCGTTATCAAGTGTATTGCGTTGAGAATGCGTTTTTAAACTCGGAAGACTACCCCGATAATCTGGAAATTGACGACTATGACCAGCAGTCAGTTCATTACCTGATTCGACACCGTAAGTCTGGAGATTATGCAGCGACAACCCGTCTGATTCTTCCTGAGGTCAATAATCCGGAAAAATTACTTCCACTTGAACTATATTGCAAGATTGATAATTTTGCAGTGATGCAAGCTATTGATCGAGAACACTTGGGTGAGATTTCAAGGTTTTGTGTATCAAAAGCATTTAAGAAAAGAAAAAATGAAGGGCATACCCTGACGGCTATCAACCCTAATGTTCAGGATTATTTTACGCACAGTGAGAGGCGGACTTTTCCTCATATTACTCTTGGTTTATTCGCTTGTTGCATTAAGGCAAGCTATGAAAATAATGTTCACTATCTATATGCCGCTACAGAACAATCGTTATCACGATTTGTATCTATATTCGGCATCAATTTAATAAAAATTGGTCCAGTGGCAGATTATCATGGGGATCGATGGCCCTCTGTTATAAAAATAGCGGATATGCTTGATTGCATAGCTGAAAAAAACCTGGATTTATGGAATTTACTTACTAATGAAGGGAATTTTTTGGCTGGCTAGACCTATTGAGAAAAGCGCTCAAGGAAATATTAACTTCAAAAATTAACCGATGCCTCAAGATAAAAACTTCTTCCCTGCATAGGAAGGGTCTGAGGCGCTACTTGAAGGGCGGCCGGTTCATAATATTTTGTATCGAAGGCATTGCGTAAGGAGGCGGCAAGATTGAGATGGCCGAACAGCTTTTTACCTCGTAGCGTAAAGTCTACTGTTTCGTAATTTCTCAACTTTCTGTTATCGCCTAATAAATCGTTCAACGCCGGATTAGCGCTTAATAGAGGGGTCCTACCGCCTATCCAGTTAAGCTGAGGCTGTAATTGCCACTGAGGCAAAAACTGCCAGTCGAACGCTACAAAGACATGATGCTCGGGCACCCCTGTCACACTATTGTTGGTTATCTCATTGGTTGAATGTTGCCAAGCATAATTTCCTTTTATACTCCATTGTTCAGTGATTTGCCAGTTCCCTTCCAGTTCAGTACCATAGCCGTTTTGATTTCCGCTATTCTTATAGGTGTTTGTTGTTAAACTTGGGTCAGGCACTAGCGATATAAGATCACGTATTTGATAATAAAACACATTGACAGCGGTGTTCAGTGTTGAAGATGGCCGGTAATTTAAAGCCCATTCATAGGTATTGATGGTTTCGGGCTTCAAGTTTTTATTGCCAATTATTACCGGATTATTCTGGGTAAACTGCTCTGCAAAATTAGGAGCTCTAAATGCTTTTCCATATAAAAGCTTGCTGGTAATTTTTTCATTGATATCCCAAACCAAAGCAACACGCGGATTGAAGGTGTTGCCAAAATCAGAATAGTTGTCATAACGTAGACCGGCGGTGAATTGCCAATCTTTAGCGATTTGCCATTCATCCTGCGCTACCAATGACCAGATTGTTCGATGAGTATCCGGCAAATAGGCATAACGTGTATCCGTAACGTTTGTTAAAGTATCACCAACCACAGGAGGGAGCGGCTCACCATAGCCAAAATTTTTACTATCACTGGTGGTAATTCCTTCATATCGAAAACCGGCACTAAAGCGCATTATATGATTGCTTAATCCTTTATAGATTGAGCTTAATTCAATTGAGGGGATTCTCTCAATTCGGCCTAAATTATCATTGACACCATTGGGAAAATAAACCAATGAACTATTACTAAGGGAGGAAGTTATATTGCCGTTAGCGCCTATAGGTAAATTAGAGCCTATAGGTAAAATGGCGTTATTAGGGAAAATCTGTGTTTGTACCAGGAAATCAGTCTCCAGATAGCTGGCATGAGCGGTCAATTCCCAATTATCTAGCCAGTCTTCCGTAGAAAAACGTATATCTCCTAAATATTGCTCACCATTGCCGGAACCTTTTGGATCCAATGCGCCTGCAACACCCGCTCGGGTTCCCCCGTTACTATTAAATGCCCAGAAACCAATATCCCAATGCTTGCGCTTCAGATTAAGATGCCCGTTGATGGTTTCATAATTTGTATTCATTGGGCCTGGAGCATGGGAGGCATGTGTTCCAAACAAATTATCATTAATAGTTTGAGCATCGGCATGAACAATACGCCCATTATCGCCGTCGGTATGCTGATATTGCAGGCTCGTTGCCACCTCCCAGCCAGCCCATTCAGCGCCATACTGTCCCCATCCACTTTGAGTGCCATGATCGCCTGCGCGCACGCCCAGAGTCTTGCCATTGATGTCTTTTGCAGATTTTGTAATGATATTGATAACGCCAGCGAACGCATCGGCGCCATATAACGCAGAGCCCGGCCCCCGGATCACCTCCACTTGCTGAATGGCCTCGATAGGTAACTCCGTACCTGTCGGTAATGTGCCACTGAAAGGCGTGGTAACGCGAGTGCCGTTTAACAGTATCAAAACCTGAGAATTTTGCACATTACGGATACCGCGTATGCTGTAATTATAATCATAGGAATTAGGCTGGAGACTGGCATGAACCCCCGGCACTGTTTCCAGAACCTCATGCAGTTCGGTTGCGCCCATGGATTTGATTTGCTCGGCGGTAATGACACTGGTCACTGCAGCAGACTGATAAATCGGTTTTGACGTTCCTGTCGCAATAGTCGTAACAGGAATAGCCCCCAATTCTTCAAGAGACAGATCCATTAAATCTTCGGCCCTTGCTTCAGCCTTTGCAACCGCTGAGCTGAAGGAAAGAAACAACGTCACGTATTTAGTCAGCTGAAGAAAGGTGACTTTCATTTCAACATCCCGACAACAGGTTCATATGTGTAAGCTCATCTGATGGTGCGGGCCATCAGTAAGATAATTTTGTATATAGTAGATGCCCGGCTTTTTGAGCAAGTTAAAGATCCGCTCACTTTCTATAAATTCTGCAACAATTTTTTTATCCATAAAGCATGTGACTTCATCAATTTAATTTCACCATGGCGATATCGGCTTTATGATTTAACATATCTTAAACAAATAAGCCATCAATTTTAAGACAATCTATTGGCAGTTCTACTTTACAAAATAAATTAATGAAGAGATAGAACAAGGTTTGCATGATACGCGATATTTGAATTTTACCAAAAGGTGAATTTGATTTTGAAGAGTAAACCAGTACAATTTAGGACAATAATCTTCTTTATTTCAGATTGCCTGCTGATCTATATCCTTGATAAAAGTGCACTAATACTCGTACCTTAGGGTTATATGAGAATTTTTGTTTTATCGTAAAACGGATTTATAAAGTCAACCAAAGTGTTCAATTATATCCAGTATCCAGGCAGAGTGGCCGGCATTTATAGCGAGAGTCGGGCTGTACCTGTAGAATATCCATGCAGTCGTGGTGCTCGAGACAAAATAAGCAATTACGGTTTTGCCAGGAGGCTAATTATTTTTTAAACAGTGTAATCAATTGGGTTTTATCATCAATATTAATTTGATAGCGCCCTAAAACACTCATCCCCAACAAGCTGTTTTTTCCTAAAAGATCATCTGCAACGAAGGCCGCTTGTACATTTTCAACGGTTTCTCCGGCAATCTTCAATTCCTTCAATAGACTCATTTTTGCTTCGGCCATGCCATTGGCGGTCTGCATCTGCTGTCTGGTAAAGGCACTGTCCGCAAGGCCTAATTGATCTATCATTGATTCCGGCAAAACAACTAGGTCTGCTCCTGTGTCGACGATCATATCGAGAGTTTGCCAGATTTTACCATTACCCGAAATAGCAACCGAGACCACAAAATGGTTGCCCTGGAAACGGATTGGCAAAACGATGCGATTGACTTCAGGTTTTTGTTTTTTATTGATGATGACGATGCGCTCAATCTTCCCTTTAGCATTTCGGCTGATGATGTGATTGAAGGAAGCCAAAAGCTGCTCAATTTGTTGCTCTTGACTGCCGCTTGTAATGACTTTTTCTTCATTTTGAACTTCTTCCAGTCCGTTGATCTGGATATTCAGACTGCTTTGCAGTGACTGTATCTGTTCAAGCAGACCGCCGTCATCTTCAGCATTTTGAGCATAGGCGTTTGAGGCAGTCAACATTATAAAGAAAATGAATAGTAAGCCCGGTTGTTTACTCATGGAGATGAGGTAGCCGATCGTTGTCATTGGTTTTGTCCGCTTAATTTAATACTTGCTTTGATTAGTAAAATACACATACTTTGAAAGTCAATCGTAGTTGTACTTCGAACGGCAGAATGACGGAAAATTCAATTCTGCACAGGAGGTTGAAGTTGATGCTATTGCGGACATGATGCAAGCGCTGAATTAATAGTTTTTTGACTTGGCGCCAAAGGTTTAAGTGTCAGCTTTTTCTACCTTGGAGGCATTAAAGGAGCTTCGGGATTAGCCGTGCCGTTGAGCTTATAGTCACCAGCTTTTAAAGTTCAGACTTTGCCGGGTAAAAAAATAAGTAATGGAGTTTGGCTATTGCTGTAGCTGGAGAAAGTATGTGATGATGCTCAAGATTTATTCATTTAAATGTATTAATATCAGTATTCGAATACTAGCAGATTTGGCCTGGGTTTGAATCATTCGCTAATTGAGTTTGGAGGGATTTATGAATACAAAAAAATATACAGTATTCGGTTTATTTGCCGCATTACTCGGCTTTATGTTCGTTATGGAAGCCATTGCAGGTGAATTATTACGCCCCCAACAAATTATAGAGGGTGTTTCGGCACAGTTACAGGAAAGGCTGAAGGATAAATCATTTACTCAGGATTTTGCAAGAGTGACCCAGTTTGTGAATGGAGTGATTAATCCACATACGGATTTTCGCAAAATTGCGCCATTAGTTCTGGGAAAACACTGGAAAACAGCAACGCCTGAAGAGCAGGAGCGCTTTACCCGTGAATTTCAGACCCTGTTGATTAGAACCTATTCCCGGGCGTTTGTGGAGTATAACGACTGGACAATTCATTTTCTGCCTCTTGAATTGCCCGATGGAGCTTCAAAAGTCATTGTTAAAACACAAGTTCTTCAACCTAGTCAAAATCCGGTTAATGTAAATTACCGAATGTATCTGAACCAGGGCGACTGGAAAGTCTACGATATTATAATTGATGGCGTAAGTCTGGTGACTAACTACCGTTCAACCTTTAACAGCGAGATTCAAAATAAAGGTTCATTAAGCGCTGTGATTGATGATTTAGCCAAACGTAATGCCGAAAGGCTTGCTCCAAAAAAACCTTGATAGCCCTTGATAATTTACCAATATTCAATTTTTATGGTATATGGCGTTGACTAGGCAATGAGAGTATTAGCGGTTATCATATAAAACTAACTTGCATCAAAGCCTTCCATGGAATTATGGACGATTGGCGGAATCGTCTTTTTCCTCTATCCATAGAAATAAATGGAAAGGGTATATCTGCCACCACAACGATACTAACGGAGATTGATTTATGGGTATTTCATTAAATAAAGGCGGCAATGTCAGTTTGTCCAAAACAGATCCCGGTTTAAAAAATGTGATTGTGGGTTTGGGTTGGGATGCAAGACCTACTGATGGTGCGGATTTTGATCTGGATGCGAGCGCATTTATGGTCAAGGAAGATGGCAAAGTCAGGTCAGACAGTGATTTCATTTTCTACAATCAGACCAAATCCGGTTGTGGTTCAGTCGAACACACCGGCGACAACCGTACAGGTGCGGGCGATGGCGATGACGAGGCGGTTATAGTCCTGCTCGATAAGGTGCCCGCGGATATTCAAAAGGTTGTTTTTTGCGTCACCATATATAACGCGGACATGCGCAAACAGAACTTCGGCCAGGTAAATCATGCGTATGTCAGGGTGGTTAACAAGGACTCTAACAATGAAGTTGCCCGGTACGATTTAAGCGAGGATGCATCCATTGAAACAGCGATGATCTTCGGCGAAATTTACCGGCACAGCGGTGAATGGAAATTTAAAGCCGTAGGACAAGGTTATGCCGGCGGATTGGCCGCTTTAGCGCGTCAATACGGAATAAATATTTAACTATAAAACTTAATAATAACAGGGGACACTGATGGCAATATCACTTAGTAAAGGCGGCAACGTTAACTTAAGCAAAGAAGCGCCGGGATTGAATAAAATCGTGATTGGTCTGGGTTGGGATGCACGTGCAACCGATGGTGCGGCATTCGATCTGGATGCCAGTGCATTTTTAGTCAAACTGGATGGCAAAGTCCGATCAGATAACGATTTTTGCTTTTACAATAATAAAATCGTTGCCGATGGAGCTGTTCAACATGCAGGTGATAATTTGACAGGTGCGGGCGAGGGTGACGATGAAACTGTTAAGGTCGAACTGGCTAAAATTCCTGCTGATTTGGACAAGGTCGTTTTTGCTGTGACCATTCATGAAGCTGAAACCCGTAAACAGAATTTTGGCCAGGTTAACCATGCTTATATCCGGGTTATCAATGAAGAAAATGGACAGGAAATTGCCCGTTATGATCTGAGCGAAGATGCCTCAGTCGAAACAGCGATGATCTTCGGCGAAATCTATCGCATTGGCTCAGACTGGAAATTTAAAGCTGTCGGGCAAGGTTTCGCAGGCGGTCTTGGGCCTTTGGCTACTTCTTTCGGCGTGAATGTTTAAGCCGGCAACATTCCACGCTTCTGCGCGTATCACTTATTGATAGTCAGCAAAGCTGCCGAATACAATTTTTAATAAAACACTTTCTGGGTTGGGTTATGGCTATCCTGCAACTACGTATGCCATAACCCCAGGCCGGAAAACTCGATTTATCAGGTGGACGCCGGTGAATCCTTACATTGTTTAAATACAGGAGCAATACGATTTATGGCTATTAATTTACAAAAGGGACAAAAAATATCGCTATCCAAAGAATCCGGCGGTGCATTAAGTAAAGTTATCATGGGCTTGGGTTGGGATGCCAAAAAAACCGGCAGCGGCTTGTTGAAAGGCATGTTCGGCGGCGGAAGCAGCGATTCTATTGATCTTGACGCATCCTGCGTATTATTCGACGATCAGAACAAGCCGGTTGATATCGTCTATTTCGGGCAATTAAAAAGCCGTGACGGCAGTATTGTGCATACAGGCGATAACCGTACCGGTGACGGCGATGGTGATGACGAACAAATCATCGTTGATCTGGACAAAATTCCGGCGACTGTTAAAGCGCTGGTATTTACCGTCAGTTCTTATACCGGCCAAACTTTTAATACGGTTGAAAATGCCTATTGCCGCCTTGTCGATAACAGCAATAAAAATGAAATTGCCCGATACACTTTAAGTGCGCAAGGTTCGCATACGGCGCAAATCATGGCCAAACTATACCGCCATGGCGGCGAATGGAAAATGCATGCGATTGGTGAAAATGGCACCGGCCGAACCATTGATAACTTGCTGCCGCAAATTATTGTTCACTTGTAATGAGGGTCTGGTTTAACAAAACGTTTTCAACTATCGGCTCCGTTTTTAAAAATCTTCGCCAGTCAGCTCCGGCTGGCGGGATCACTCTGATTTGCACACACACGCACACAACCGCGGCGGCATTTTTATCGGCTGACGAAAACTACCTTGAGCCTGCCGAATTGACGGGACGAGACTATGTTGAATGGTGTGTGGATTTTTGTCACCGGCATGACATTCAGCTATTTTGGCCAGGCAAGGAAGCGGCTCTCATCAGTCAATATCATGAACCGTTTCAGGCAATGGGCACGCAAGTGGTGTCAGTCGCCGATCATGACACACTCAACTTACTTCACAACAAGGCGGACTTTTATGCAGGCTTGAGCCCGGATGTAGCGCAAACCATGGATTTTTTTGCAGTCAATAACGGCGACGAGTTTGACAGTGCAGTTAAAGAATTATCGGCAAAACATGAAAGGCTGTGCGTTAAACCCGCGGTTTCGGTCTATGGTCTGGGTTTTCGAATTTTAGACACGCAGCGCGACAGTATTACCCACTTACTCAAGGATGTCGAGTACCAGATTCCGCTGCAAGAGTTGCGGCAAGGCATGAGTAATACCCCGAAATTCGACACGCTGCTGGTTATGGAACACCTGGCAGGACATGAATGGAGTGTCGATTGTGCAGGACGGCATGGAGATTTATTATGCGCCGTGCAGCGAAAGAAATCGCAATTGGCAGGCCACGGGCAGCTCATAGACAACAATGCAGAAATCGGTGGCATGGTGATCCGGTTAACCACACACTTCCGGCTTAATGGTTTGTTCAATATCCAGTTCAAGGACGGTGTGAATGGGCCGCGGTTATTGGAAATTAATCCGAGGCCTTCCGGAGGTTTCGGGATGGCATGCTTATCAGGTGCAAATTTGGCGCATATCGCCCTGCAGGGCATTAAAGGTGAAACCTTTCAGCAGCCGGTTATTAATTATGGGCTTAAGGTGACTGAAATTAATACGCCTGTGATTTTGCAATAATTAATTATAATGAGCTTTTGCTCTGATAATTCATGCAATTAGCATGAGTCAGCCTTAACTATGTCCTTCAATAAAATAAATTCATTCGTTTATACCTATATCCGTTTCATCGAAATGGTCGGCGTGCTGATGCGTATTTTCAGTTTTTCGCTGGTCAGCTGGATGGGCGCAGAAAGTCCGTTTATGTTTGTTTGGGCTTTTAATACAACGGATGCGGTGATACTTTCCTGGTGTTCCATTCTTAAAAATGACAACGCTTATACCTTGCTGAACGTCTTCTGGATTATGGTGGGGGTCGTGGGAATGTTCAGAGCCAGCGCTTTATCGTTTCTGGATATTAAAGCTGCCGGGCTGCATTTCCTGATTCAGTGCGCCACACTTTTCAGCTAATAATCCGAAACGCTTCAACTTAGCAGACCATGCAAAAAACAGTAACGATTAAATTAGATACCGGAACACTTCAGCTCGATGTGGAGCCTGGGCATATTCCGCTCAGGCGTTTGCTGGGTTTTGCGGCACGGGTAAGCAGTAAACGCAAGTTTTTACTGGTCAGCAAGGTATTGGGTAAACATTACCCGGTATCGCCGAAAACCATGAGCTGGTCTTATCGTGGATTGGCCAGAGCCGCGATACAAAACGGGGCGGGGGAGGGCTCATTGTGGATAGGTATGGCGGAAACTGCAACCGGCCTGGGTTATGGAGTTTTTGAGGCGGCTTGCAATACCGGGATAAAAAACGCTTTATTCATGCAGACTACCCGTTATCATCTGGATAGCATTGAGCGGCTTGAGTTTGAAGAAGCACACAGTCATGCTACTGACTTTTTCCTGTATTATCCTGAGCATCCGGATTATAGAAAGCAGTTTTTACAGGCGGAAACCCTGGTATTGATCGACGATGAAATCAGCACCGGGAAAACATTCTTACGCCTCATCAAAGCCTATCAAAAGATTAATCCAGAGCTGCGTAAAGTATTTATTGTTAGCCTGGTAAATTTTGCTAACTCTGAAGACCGTGCTGCTCTGGAATCCCAGGCAGGAGTTGTGGTGGAATGGGTTTGTTTCAGGCAGGGCCTCTTGCGTTTTGAGGACAGTCAAAATACGGACATTGATAATATTACTGTTAATGTATCGGGTAACGGCCAGTGTAAAAAGCATTTGCTGGCTTGGCCGGGACGGTTGGGCATCGATGCCCCGATCAGTCTGGAACCGGATGTTGTGGAACAATGCAGGAGTGTCTTTAGCGATTCCGGTGCTCACCTACCCATTCTGGTGCTGGGTACCGGCGAATGTAATGCTCCGGCTTATTTACTGGGGCGGGAACTGGAATCCGGAGGCTTTAAAGTAAAAGTGCAAAGCACGACGCGTTCGCCGATTCATCAGGGCAATGATATTGCTTCGGTATGCCGATTTGAAGACAACTACGAAGACGGCATTCCAAATTTTATTTACAATTTGAAGTCTGACGATTATCGCGAAATTATCGTGTGCCATGAAACGCCCCTCGATAAACCGCTAACCGACCGATTGCACGCTTGGCAAGCGGTCAGTGCACGATTTGAACTTCAACCGCAAAACTCAAATCATGCAAAGCTATATTTTTTTAGACCTTGATGACACGCTTTTTCAAACTTTAAGAAAATGCGCCTTGGGTGCTGATGATCCCAGGTTACAAGTGCGGGCCTGTTTACCTGACGGCACGCCTAATTCCTACGCTACCCATAAGCAACAATGGCTGTGGCATTGGCTGGCCCAAGGTTTCAAAATCGTGCCGGTCACCGGGCGTGATGGGCACGCTTTCGAACGCGTAATGCTGCCTTTTCAGGAGGAAGTAATATTGAATCATGGCGCAGTTATTCTGGATAAGCAGCGCAATATCGATAACGTATGGATGAATGGAATGTTAGAAGCCTTACCCGTTTATCATGCAAAATTGCTGGATGTATGGACAGAGGTTGAGGCGTATTGCAAGCGTTATAATGGCTTTAAATCCCGGCTGATACATGATTTCGAGATAACCTGGTATGGCGTGATCAAGCATATTGACGGAACTGAAACAGTTTTAAGAACGTTACTGGACAGCATTATTAAAGCACATCCGCATATAGCTGACGGCAGTTTATACTGGCATCTGAACGGCAACAATCTTGCCGTATTGCCGAAAATCATTAATAAAGAAAGCGCCGTCAGTTACTTGATCGACAGTTACAAACAGCAGCATCCGGAATTATTGACCTTTGGTGCAGGTGACAGTAAAACCGATGCGCCATTTATGGCCCTGTGTGATTATGCCTTGATTCCAAAAAATACGCAGTTGTTTAAATCGCTGGCTTTGGCCGAATAGGACATTCGGACCCTGGGTTCGCCATGCGGCTTTCGGAGGAGCCTGGCTTTCCAGGCTCCTGAGTGATTTGACATCCTCAACCGATTATTCAACGATTTCGTCACCTGGCTTGGTATTTTTGAAATCCGGCTTGACCGGGCTTGTTAATTTATCGAGGCGGAATACATTTTTACGAACCACACGCCGCAGACAGATGTCGATCAGTGTAGTGCTATTGCCGTGTATCGCAGTTTCAAGCATTTCCTGGGAAGCTTTAATTTCACAGGGCAGATAATGCACAAACCCGGTATTTGGCCTGGCTTTTAATTGAAAACCCAACATTTCGGCGCCCGTTGTTCCTTCTCTTAGAGTCATGCCGTTTTTGATTTTGGCAGCTTTCGTCCCCTTCATGATGTCGCGGTTGAAGTAATAAGTGATGACTTCAGGATTGACATGGTTGCGCTGGCGGTCCATGAAGAAACCGACCGGAAGATGGTTGGGATCGGCATCCGGGCCGGCGGTAAGAATCAGGTCATAATCAGTAACCGGATGACCTTTGTCGTCCTGCACCCGAAAGATGACCATCGAGAACCGGTCGTGGATGAAGTAGGTGTCCGACTTGAGCAAGTGTGTTTCAACTTCAATTAATTCATTTTTCTGGACCGTTTCGGTTTCAGACATGAACCGGCCGCTTAACGCCATATACTGATCATTCGTTTGAACCTGGATACACGCAAGAACCGCATCAACAGTTTCCTTGCTTTTGGGATCGTTCAACGTTTCCTTGACGCTGCGTATGATGCCCATATCCTTGCCGGAGTGGGACTTGCCGCTTATTATTCGCATGGCGGTATTCGGCGCCTGCTTGATAGTTTTGACCTTCAGTTCGTTAGCTATAAATACGCCTTTTTTGCCGGGTTTTGGAGTCTCCTGCTCCAGTTTGATATATGTGCTGTTAAGATTTGCCGCTGCAACGCGCACAATGCCATCTGAACCCAGCTCTCCCGTATAGGAATTCAGATTATCGTAAAGCGTGCGATCGATCGATTGACCTGTAAGCACAAAAAGAAAGACTCTGTCAGGATCAACCTGACTCGCGTCACTACTGTTTATCCAGTCGACGTTCAGATCCCATGCTTCTGAGCTGCCTAGCTCGAGCCAGTCGAGTACTCCCTGGCCGGGTTCAACTCCTGCGAACCAGGACTTGATTCTGCTTATCCGGCTTTTGCCCAATTGGGCTAACGTGGAACCGAAGTTGGCTGGCGCCAGCATAATAAGATGGCTCATGGGACAGATGCCGTTTTTCGGGTCTGTCTGATAATAGCGATGCCACCAATCGCGAATGACCGGACCGCCGGTTGAGTGCGTTATGCATATGAAACGGTTTCCGGCTTTTAAGATATCAGATAGCTGATCTTCAACCGCTGTGCTAAATGCCCTTGAGATATCACTGACGCGTACTTCATCATGAAAGCTGATATAGCGGCCCAGATAAATTTCTTCAAGTTGAATATCGATCCCCAAGGCTCTAGCTTCAGCGCTCAGGCGGGCGGGTAATCCGCCGTAAGTATCCGTATTAGTGACGCTCCAGCCATGCACAAATACTACGACAATTTTATTAGCCATCCTGTTTTCCTTCTGTTTGAGGTTATTTGAAGCCTATCAACAACTGCGCTGCTATGCGTTTATTTACATCTCTCTTTCATCTTTGTTTACGAATACTTATTTTTCAAATCGGTTGCAATAGGGCGTCATTTATCGCTGATTTGCTTTTTGTGATAAAAACAGCTCTTCAACCCGGGTTCTTGCCCACGGGGTTTTTCTCAGGAACTTCAGGCTGGATTTTATGCTCGGTTCATGATTAAAGCATCGGATGTTGATCAATTTACCCAGTTCAGTCCACCCATAATCCATAACCAATTGGTTCAATATCATTTCCAGGGTAACCCTGTGCAGAGGATTTCCGGTTTGTTTATCACTCATAAAAAATCCTGGTAGTAATAAAGTTCAAGCATTATTGCTGATGTTGATCATTTTATTAGTTGTCCCGCTCGTATTTATGTTTTATGGCATCCTCTCTTGCATCCTTGATTTCTCTCATAATACTTTTTACGTCGGCCACTTTGGAGCTGCTTTTGAAATGGCCGGTCAGCTTGATGTCAGGAGTCAAATTGCCGCTTTCGTACAGCTTCCAGATTTCTTTACCATAGCGGGTAGTCAGCAATTGAGGTGCAAAACGGCCGAAATAATCCGCCAGATTATTGACGTCCCGCTCCAGCATTCTCGCAGCGTTATTGTTGGCCGCCGCATCAACAGCCTGCGGCAAATCAATGATAACCGGGCCCTGCTCGTCGATCAGTATGTTGTATTCAGACAGATCGCCATGGATAATTCCCGCGCAGAGCATCTTGACCACTTCTTTAATCAGGATGCTGTGATATTCCAGTGCTTGCTCATCGGTTAATTGTAAATCATTAAGTCTTGGCGCGGCTTCTCCGTGTTCATCAGTGACCAGTTCCATGAGCAACACGCCTTCGACAAAATTATAAGGCTTTGGAACACGTACTCCGGCGGCGGCCAGCCGATATAAAGCATCGACTTCAGCATTTTGCCATACTTCTTCCTGTTGCTTCCTGCCGAAACGGGTGTTTTTTTCCATGGCGCGAGCCTGGCGGCTATTGCGCACCTTGCGGCCTTCCTGATATAAGGCCTGCTTATGGAAGCCGCGCTTGTTGGCTTCTTTATAGACTTTGGCGCAGCGGATTTCACCTTCGGAGAGTACTACATAGACCGCAGCCTCCTTGCCGCTTTTTAAGGGCCGCAAAACTTCATCGACGAGACCGTCATGTACCAGAGGTTCGAGACTTTTTGGCGTTTTCATTATCGTCTCCTTTTCAAACTGCTCTGGAAAAAGTTGAAAACAGTAAAAATCTTTTTTTAACAAAAGGGATGGATAAGGGGTTTCTTTTAATCATATTTAACTTTTTTCTATAATTTTTAAATCAATTTATTGGCTTCGGCACGCAGTCGTTGGTGATGAGTCAATGTGTTACGTTTGGGCTCGATTGTCTTACGTTTTTTTCAGGATTAATGGCAGGTTAACCAGTTTAATACTCCCAAGCCTGCGGTACGCCCACTCGCAAAACAGGCAGTTAGCAAGTATCCGCCGGTTGGAGCCTCCCAATCCAGCATTTCTCCGGCACAGAACACGCCTGGCATGGCGCGGATCATTAACTGCGGATCGAGCGCTTCAAAGGCAATGCCGCCGGCACTGCTGATAGCCTCCTCAAGAGGTCTGGCCGCAATCAGTGTAAGAGGTAAGGCTTTAATAGTAGTACAAAGTTGCACAGGGTCGCGAAAGTCTGAAGCGGACATCAATTCTCTAAGCAGGCCGGTTTTGACTTTATTAATGCCTATGCGTTTCCGAAGATGGTTTGCCATCGAATTTTTGCCCAGCCCTTGTGAAGCTCTTTCAACAAGAAACGGCAAGTCCTTGTCGGGTGCCAAATCCAGATGGATAAGCGCGGACCCTGTTCCAGTAATTTCTTCACGCAATGGCGCAGACAGGGCATAAACCAGACTGCCTTCAATGCCGGTTTCGGTAATAACTAATTCACCCTGCCTCGAAAATTTAATGCCTTCTGAATTGCTAAAGGACAGGCATACAGGTTTCAAGGGCTGTCCTGCAAACCGGTCTCGAAAATGTTTACTCCAGCGGACATCAAACCCGCAGTTTGAAGGTTGCAAGGGTTCAACCGGAACTCCTCTTTCAGTTAACAGTGATACCCAGGCCCCCGTTGAACCCAGCTTCGGCCAACTGCCGCCTCCCAAGGCAAGTACTGTCGCATCAGCTTCTATTTGGCGCTCACCTGTCGGCGTTTTAAAACGGAGAAAATTGTTTTTATTATCCGTCCAGCCCAGCCATTGGTTGCGCATATGAAAATTGACGCCGTTTCCGCGTAACCTGTGCAGCCAGGCGCGTAATAAAGGTGCCGCTTTCATATCAACTGGAAAAATTCGCCCTGATGAACCAATGAACGTATTGATGCCAAGACCTTGCGCCCATGTCTGTAAGTCCTCAGGCATAAAATGCCTAAGCATCGGTTCGATATTGGAGCGGCGCGCGCCGTAACGTGACAAAAATTGATCGAATGGCTCAGAGTGGGATATATTCATGCCGCCTTTGCCTGCCATCAAAAATTTTCGTCCTACCGAGGGCATGGCGTCAAAAAGATCAACCTGCACCCCCGCCTGACTTAAAACTTCGGCAGCCATTAATCCGGCCGGACCGCCTCCAATAATCGCGACCGCTGGCGACGCACTGCTGTCTGATAAACTCGTCAATGCGTTTCGGATGTTCTTGTTCCTCTTGCTGGGATTGATTTCTTATATAACGCATACTGCACAGGATGCTTATATGCCTGGTGACTGATTATTATACAATATCACCTATTTTCTAAATAATTATGTTCCAATAAGGAGGTGACTTTGAGCGAAAGACTCTTCAAGGCAACTGTAGTTGTAAGCGGTATGACGCTGATTTCACGTATTCTGGGATTTGTGCGGGATATGTTGATTGCTCGTATTTTCGGTGTCGATATAGCGACTGACGCCTTTTTTGTGGCGTTCAAAATTCCCAACTTCCTGCGCCGCTTATTTGCCGAAGGAGCGTTTGCCCATGCTTTCGTTCCGGTTCTGGCGGATTACAAGACGCAGGGTACTAAAGCTGCGTTACAACAGTTCATCGATAGAACAGCCGGAACATTAGCGTTAATTTTAATGCTGATTACCGTCATGGGTATTGTCATCGCGCCGGTATTGATTATGTTATTGGCTCCGGGCTTTGCATGGCAAGGCTCGCAACATGAACTGGCTGTGCTCTTGTTGCGGATAACCTTGCCTTATCTGCTTTTTATCGGCCTGGTTGCTTTTGCCGGCGGCATCTTGAATGCTCATGGCAAATTTGCCGTCCCTGCGTTAACGCCGGTCTTTCTCAATATCTGCATGATTGCCGCCAGCATCCGGCTTGCCCCTTTAATGGATGAACCCGTTGTGGCGTTAGCCTGGGGTGTTTTCGCCGCAGGTATTGTGCAGTTGTTGTTTCAGATTCCGCCCTTGATCCGTTTGGGCCTGATGCCGAAATTAAAGCTGGGATTTAACGATTCCGGCGTTAACAAGATTATCGGCCTCATGCTGCCGGCAATTTTCAGCGTTTCAGTGACTCAGATCAATTTGCTGCTGGACACCTTGATTGCTTCTTTTTTAACCGTTGGCAGTGTGTCCTGGCTTTATTATTCTGATCGGCTGGTGGAATTTCCGGTGGGTATTTTAGGACTGGCCCTGGGAACGGTCATTTTGCCGGGCCTGGCTAAATGTCATGCGGCGGAAGATTCGGCGGCTTTTTCTTATGCGCTGGATTGGGGTTTGCGGCTGGTGCTTCTGGTCGGTATGCCGGCGACTATCGGCTTGCTGTTATTAGCCGAACCGATGTTGTCAACCTTGTTTCAGTATAATGAATTCAGCATTAGCGATGTACATTCGGCAGGACTGAGTCTTAGAGCTTACTCGATCGGTTTGTTGGGGTATATACTGATTAAGGTTTTGGTATCGGGTTTTACTTCGCGTCAGGATATGAAAACGCCGGTTCGCTATGGTTTTTATGCGATGATAGCCAGTTTAGGCTTGAATCTGGTTTTGGTTTTTCCTTTGGCTCATGCCGGCCTGGCTTTGGCGACTTCTCTGGGGGCTTTTTTTAATGCCGCTTTACTGCTACAAAAATTACTCAAGGAAAAAGTGTATCAACCTGCCAGTGGATGGCCGGTTTTTTTTATGCGTGTGTTATTGGCAGGCGCGGCTATGGCGGCCGCCCTGTACTGGCTGGTTGATGCGAGTTGGTGGAATCAGTGGAGCTCAGGAGAACGGGTGATTAATTTGCTCAAGTGGATTGTCATAGGAATGGCGGTTTATACGGTAACCTTGGCTCTGACGGGCTTAAGGTTACGGCATTTAACGGTTCAGACTGTGCAGGATTGCACTTAATAATTAGGTTTATATTCAGGGAATTGCTAAAAATGGTCTCTTCACCATAAAGGGTGTTTGATTTTTAGAAATTCTCTTTAATTTTATGGTATTGAAATGAGACTTTTGCTGGTTGAAGATGATGAAATACTGGGCGACGGCCTGGTTGCGGGTTTAAAAATGGAAGGTTATGCAGTTGACTGGCTAACCAATGGCAAGCTTGCCAATGAGGCCTTGAAACTTAATAGTTATGAACTGATTGTATTGGATCTGAATTTGCCTGATATGGATGGCATGTCTATATTGCGGGACTTGAGAAGCCGTAAAGATGAAACCCCCGTGATGGTGCTAACGGCCAAGGATACGATTCCTGACAGGGTACAGGGTTTGGATAGCGGCGCAGATGATTTTGTTATCAAACCGTTTGAGCTGGATGAAGTTTGCGCCCGGTTAAGGGCGTTGGCAAGGAGGAGCGAAGGTAGAAGCGCACCGACTATTGAGTATAAAGGTGTGGTTCTGGATCCTGCTTCTCATCAGGTTTCATACAACAATGAAAAGATAGAACTGTCGCAAAAGGAATTTGAAATATTGAGTTTCCTGATGAGCAACATGGGCAAGGTTGTATCGCGTTCCAGGCTTGAAGAAAGCCTTTACTCATGGGACTCGGATGTTGAAAGCAACACGGTCGAGGTTCATATCCACTATTTGAGGAAAAAACTCGACTCATCGCTTATCCGCACAGTCAGAGGCGTAGGTTATATTATTGATAATGACGACGAATTATGAATTATTCTCTTCGGCAATTACTGCTGGTGAGTCTGCTGTCTGCATCGATGCTGATATGGGGAATTGCAGCTTACGTCAGCTATAAAGTAACGCGCGGTGAAGTCGCCAATCTGTTTGATGCGGAGCTTGCTCAATCGGCAAAAGTGCTTAATGCTTTTGTAGAAAGTTTGCTGCGCGAAGGAGCCTTGTCTGGTCATTGGAATCAGGAGCAGGAAAAAGCTGATGAGCTTTTGCATACGTATCATTTAAAACACAAATTTCCACGAAAAAATACTTTTCAGCTATGGTCTGAGGATAACGGCTTGTTGCTTCGTGCAGAAAATGCGGCGAAGTTTACAGTTCATGGTTTCAATAAACCTAATGTCGATAAGCAGTTATGGCCTGTTTTTGATGATCTGTTACAAGTGAGTGCATTAGGGCATAAATATGAAAGAAAAATTGCTTTTCAGTTATGGTCCAAAAAATATGGATTATTGCTGCGTTCCGATAGTGCGCCAAAGTTTGCTTTTTCTTTTTCAACTTTTGGCTTTAGCGAAACCAATATCGATAATCATATCTGGCATGTCTACAGCATTTCCAATTCAACGGGTGAATACATCATCCATGTAGGGCAAAGAGAAGATATTCGGGCAGAATTAACGGATGAAATATCTTCACAATTGGTGACCCAGTTTCTTATTGGTCTGCCTTTTTTAGGGATTGTTATCTGGTTTATCGTGGGTCTTGCCTTAAAACCCATTAACCGCCTGGAAAGAGCGCTGTCAAAGCGCGAAGCCAGCTACCTTAAGCCGTTGTCCATCAAAAAACTCCCCAATGAAATAGTGCCGGTAGTTAATGAAATCAACAATCTCTTTGTCCAGCTTGAGCGGGCTTTTGAACATGAGCGCCGTTTTACTGCGGATGCGTCGCATGAATTAAGAACGCCTTTAGCGGGGTTGCTGACACAGGCCCATGTTGCTTTGAGGACAACCGATGAAGAGGTGCGTAAACAGGCCCTTTCGCGTATTAAACAAGGTGTCAACAGAATGTCATATATGGTGCAGCAATTGCTGACCTTTTCGCGCATCGAGTCCAATACGGAGTTTATAACCAGACAGAATACGATGGTGAATCGTGAGGTCATCCATGTTATCGCCGACCTGGAACCGGAAGCGCATAAAAAACAGATAATTATGGAATTTGTAGAAGACAACCCTGTACCGGTTTTTGTTAGCGGACCTTTAGTGGCTATTTTGATCCGCAATATTGTTGATAATGCGATTAAATATACGCCGGTGAAAGGCAATGTGTTAATAACCGTGACGGGGCAAGAAAGATACTTGCAGCTTTGTGTTGAAGATTCAGGACCGGGTATCGCGCCGGATCAATATGAAAAATCTCTGGAACGTTTTCATCGCTGTGTTGAGACGGCCAATACCGTAAAGGGTACAGGGCTGGGCTTTTCTATCGTGCAGAGAATTGCCGCTATTCATAATGCCGACCTGATTTTAGGCGTGTCTCAATTAGGCGGTTTAAAAGTAACCGTCTTGTTTCCGTTACCCATCAGGCCGATTGATACTTCATGGCAGAAGAAACTAAGTTTTTTTACGCTTAGAAAAAATAGTTCAGCCGCCAGGTAGCAGATCGATTTGGAATTGAGCAGACTGTTTGTTGTTTTTATTCAGACTTTGGATAGGCTCCCTGAGAGGAAGACACAAAGATTAGAGTTGCTGCCTATAGATATTCCTTGCATTCGCACAAAGCCCTCCGGCTTTTATCAGAAACTGTCGATCCTTGCAGCCGGTTTATTTTTGAAAGTGTGTTAAATGTCCGCGTTCTGGCGTATTTAATGCTTATTTTGATTTTAGCTTTAAAGAAACTATAAAATGAAAAAACTCTATAGAACGGTTTTGCGCTTATTCCTGTTAATCTCCTCTGCTTTAATACCGGCGATGGCGGCGGAAATACCGGTCATCGCTGCGGCATCGGATCTTAAATTCGCCCTCGAAGATATTACCACGCAATTTACCAGAGAAACCGGACGCACCGTCAAGCTTAGCTTTGGTTCTTCAGGTAATTTTTTCCGGCAGATCAGTCAGAATGCTCCATTTGAACTGTTTATGTCGGCGGATGAGCAGTATGTTTTTGATCTGGCCAAACAAGGCCTGACGATTGATCAAGGCAGTCTGTATGCCGTTGGCCGGCTGGCTCTATTTGCACCTGAAGGTTCACCGATGGTCGCCGATCCGGAATTGAAGGGGCTCTGCGATATGCTGCAAAAGGGCAGGATAAAGCGTTTTGCCATCGCTAACCCGGAATATGCGCCTTATGGACGCGCGGCCAAAGAGGTTCTGATTGCCGCCGGATTATGGGGTGTTATGCAGAGTAAGCTGGTGTTGGGTGAAACAGTTGCGCAAGCTGCCCAATTTACTGTTTCAGGTTCAACTCAGGGCGGTATTATTGCTTATTCTCTGGCGCTTTCGCCGAAGATAAAAGAACAGGGGAGTTTCGTTTTATTACCTGAAAAATCACATAAGCCGCTAAGGCAGAGAATGGTGCTTCTAAAACAGGCAGGTGAAACGGCCAAGGCATACTACGCCTATTTGCTGAAACCTGAAGCCCGCACTGTTTTTGAACATTACGGCTTTACATTGCCTCAATAAACGGCATGGATTGGGAAGCTTTATTATTGTCGGTAAAACTCAGCGCTTTGACAGTGCTGTTTTTGTTGCCTGTCGGCGTCATTACCGGCCGCTGGCTGGCTTATAGTCAATTTTACGGCAGAAGCATGGTGCAGGCTTTTCTGGCCATTCCACTGGTCTTGCCTCCTACTGTCCTGGGCTATTATTTGCTGGTATCACTCGGTGGAGGCTCAGCATTGGGAAAAATTTTGGAAAGGCTGTTCGGGCATACTCTGGTGTTTAATTTTGAAGGTCTGGTGATTGCATCCATCATTTTCAATCTGCCCTTTGCGATACAGCCTATACAGCGTGCTTTTGAGGCCATCCCCAGAGAAATCAGGGAAGCTGCGGCCTGTTGCGGCATGAAGCCGACCAAGGTTTTGTGGCGGATAGAATTACCGTTAGCCTGGACCGGAATAGTTTCGGCTATCACCATGACCTTTGCTCATACATTGGGTGAGTTTGGCGTGGTATTAATGGTAGGCGGCAATATTCCAGGAGAAACCAAAACCATTGCCATCGCCATTTATGATCGGGTACAGGCGTTTGATAATAATTCCGCTGCCGTGATGTCTGCTTTCCTGCTGGCATTTTCGATGATGGCCATAGCCTTTACTTATTTGATTACCGATCGCAACAAAAATACTTATGGCTGATGAAGTGCAAATCGCGCAGGGCATACGAGTCAGGTTGATACAAGCCGTACCTATACCGCTGGCTGTCGATTTGTATTGTCAACCGGGAGAAGTACTGGCGATAGCCGGACCTTCGGGCAGCGGCAAAACCACAGTATTGCGAGCTATCGCAGGCCTGCATCATGCTGAAAACGGGGCGATCAAGTGTCAGGGTGAAATCTGGCAGGATAGCGCCATGCAATTTTATTTGCCTGCACATCAACGGGCTGTCGGTCTGGTATTTCAGCATTATGCCCTGTTTCCCCACTTTACTGCGTTGGGTAATGTACTGGAAGCCATGGCGCATTTGCCTCAAGCAGTTCGTAAAGAGCGTGCCGAAGAACTATTAAGACGCGTCCATCTGGATGGGTTAGGAAATCGTTATCCAAAAGCATTATCCGGGGGGCAGCAACAACGCGTAGCTGTCGCCAGAGCATTGGCGAGAGAACCCAAAGTATTGTTGCTGGATGAGCCTTTTTCAGCTGTCGATCAGGTTACCCGGAGGCGTTTGTATCGTGAACTTAATGAATTACGCCGCTCGTTATCCATGCCTATCATATTGGTTACGCATGATCTGGAGGAAGCAACGATGCTGTCTGACCGGCTGTGTATCCTGCACAGGGGCGTTACCCTGCAATCCGGCCCGCCGCTTGAGGTGGCAGCTCACCCTGTCAGCGCCACAGTTGCCAGATTAATGGATCAGCAAAATTTATTTACCGCGCAAATTGTCAGTCATGATCAGCTGGCTCAAAAAACATTATTACGCTGGCGCGGGCTTTTTCTGGAAGCGCATTACCAGCCTGACTATGCGTCTGGCGCAAGAGTTTGCTGGATGATACAGTCGTCGCAAGTCCTGTTGCACCGCCGTCACCGGGAATCCAACGGTCATCGCGAAAATCCGTTATCAGGTACGATAATTGAATACATGGTGCTGGGCGATTATGTCAGTGCGCGCGTAGAAGTCGACAGGCACTTAAAAATAGCCATTACCCTGACAGTGCCGGTATATGTTGCAAGACGTAATGAGCTGAGTTACGGTGAAGAAGTGACTGTTTCATTACTCGCAGAAGGCATACACTTAATGCCGTTTGAAAAATTGCATGGCATAAAATAGGCTGAATTGAAGGGCATCAAGAAAAGCTTCGCGAAGGGAATACCGGCATTAGAATAAAGCACCGGCAAGCGGCATGGCCAAGGCATTGTTGCGTGATTCGAGGAGGACTATAAAACACGACGGATTATTCAGCCGCCGTGCTTTAGATGCTGAAGCCGATAGGCTTTTATTGTGCTTCTTTCAAGTGTTTTACAGCTTCTTCAGCGGATTTTTTCGCTACATCGGCATGTCCCATATTGCCATGTTCAATAGCGCTATCCAGACTTTTGACTCCTGCATCCAGGTGTTCATCGGCAGTTGTCGCATGTTTTTTTGCTTGTTCCGCATGTTCGGCGACTGCCTTTCCAGTGTCAGCTTTGGAGGCGGCCTCCGCATGCTTAAGTGCTTGAGCAATATGGCTTTCTCCGGCATAAGAATAAAACGAGCAGAATGCCAAAATAATGCCCGCCCATAATCCGCTGAGTTTCACGTTCGTAAGTTTCATATTAATCTCCAGTAAAAATACTATTTAAGAGCAGCTATTGCCGCAGGCCAGCCTATCGGGACCCGGTTGCACCGCCTAGATATGCTCATTTTTCCTTTCTTTACTTATTACTCTCTCTTAGACCTCCATAGGATATGAATTTATTATATTTTAACGGTTGTGGCCGTTATCCAACTCACTTTGGTTAAATCAAGTGATTATTTGAATGGCTTGAGCCTTAAAAAGGCACATCAGAAACCAAACATAAAACATTACAGCATAAAAATTTAAAAAAAGATATTAGTACAAATACTTACTTGTCTGGCCGGGAAGCAGTCTGTTCAAGTGAACAACTTTTTCGCTAACCTGATACTGATGAAACGCCAAGCGCTGTAAAGGCTGCGGTCCGGAAAGACGTATAAGCATTTTCTGTGTCATAAAATCCTTGCGCATCTTGGGAATGTAATTTGCTTCTAATCAACAATTCTCTTTCTCTTTTGGCGCATATTGCACCAGAATAAACCTTAATGAATACGCTCTTGTCGTCAGCCTGAACTTCGCCGATTAAAATTTATTTTCAACCATCAGGCAGCAATTTATATTTTTGCTGTTATCGTGAACGATAAAAATATAATCTATATTATTTCAATGGCCTAGATGTTTTATGGCCGTGTCTGATTTTTAGGTTCAAGTATTTTGATGACGCCGGCAATGTAAATCTTGCATGTTTTCCAGGAACTGGTTTAATTTAACAAGCCCTGAATAATTATTTGGCAAGTGGGTTTTTATATTGGAGTGGAAATTGCTTATAAATCTTGTGTCGCTGTCAGGGTTTATTTAAGGCCATACAAAATATATTTGAAAGATGCGTACAACCTTCATAAGTATCCTTTGCTGATAAACAAATGTTTGAGTAAAGTTAAAAATATCTGTTAGATCGCCGAATTATCATTGCGGCCGCACTGCTTTGCCTTCGATGCCTTTAGGCCGCAGGGCGATTAAGCGACGTGAACCGGAAGCGTAATCAAGGCAAGTTAAATTAATTAGTACCAGGGCGATAAGTTCTGCCAGGTACTCTATCTAAAATTATGGATTCAAGACGAGTCCACTTTACCTGAATTATATGAGATTATGATTTCAAAATTCGCTCCTTTAAAAGATCTTGATACACCTATCAAAGTATTATTTACGGGTTATCTTTGTACCGTAGGTTTGGGCTATGTCTTTGCGCTCATTCAGATATTGTTTACGCATGGCATGGCCGACGGCAAATTCGGCTTGTCTATCGATGATATTGTTTACAGTTATTACGGCAACCGTTCAGGTACCGTTCTGGAGCAAAAGCTGAACGGATCTATGAAAAACAATGCACCGGAACAGGAACGTTTCAAGATTATGGAATGGGTCAGAGCGGGCGCAGATAAAGATGATTATAAAGATGACGGGATAGAGAAAATAATCCAGACCCGTTGCGTTATGTGTCATAACAAGGAAGCTTCCGGTATTCCCAGCTTTACCGAGTTTGAAGGATTGAAACCCTATATTGCCCAGGATGAAGGAGCTACCTTCGCGTCATTAACCCGGGTTTCCCATGTTCATATGTTCGGCATCAGTTTTATTTTTATGTTTGTCGGCCTGATCTTCAGTTTCGCGGAAACAACCACAACCCAATATAAATGTATCGCTATCGGCATGCCTTATTTCTTCCTGGTCGCGGATATTATGTCATGGTGGTTGACTAAAATTCATCCGTGGTTTGCCTGGCTGGTTATCTTTGCCGGTATGGGCATGGGGGTTTCATTTTTGTTTATGTGGGTTACCTCGATTCTGGAAATGTGGCTGTTCAAGCCGGTATTCATTGATGGCTTTGGTTCTCGCTATCTGGAATGGCGCGATAGCCCTGAAGCATCGGTTGCAGACAGAATATGGGCAATTATAAAGACGCTTGCGAGTCAGGTTAAACCGGCCTCCGATTATGTTGTAAAGCAATGGCTAAACCACGGTTGGCCAATCATTAAGAGTTGGTTTAAAAAGTAGTCACGCATCAAATGGCGCTATAAAATATTGCCCCGGACAGTGCTTGGCTCCAGTCCGGGCAGGTCTTAAGCCTTATTTCGAATGCCCCTGCTTGGAATCACAATTCTCCCCAAGCATTGACGATGGTATCAGATGGCTGAAAGCAAACGCCTGATTATGATTCTGGAAGAATCTGACGGGTTTTAAATAATTATCCCAATGAACCCCTTTTAACACCTTAACCAGAGGCAGAGGTGGCGGTGTGATCCAGTAAAGAGCCAGTGTGCAGACAGTCATTAATGCAGATGCGGTCATATTGCTATAGCTGAAAAATTTAAGAGCTGTACCGAAAGATTTTTTCATCCTCTTATTGAGCAGATCAACGCTGTAAAATTCATCCAGAAGCAAGTGAACAATAAATCCCAGACTAATGAATAAACCGTTTAACCAGGAATGCAAGACATCCCAATGAACCAGATAATAACTGATACTGACCATCAAAAGCGCAAAAAAGACCGCCGCCAATATCGAATGGAAAACCCCGCGATGAACAGTCAGTTTATTGAACAAGGCGAATACGCCATACCGGATGGCCAGATAGGTGACCGCGGCTATTGCCAATATCAGGTAGGAAACATATTTACCTTCAAATACCTGTAGCGCAGCCGCGACGCCCATTAAGGCCAATACATTAAACAGCAGCTTTACAGGTCTTGAGTTGCTCGCATCAATGTCGGGAAGTATTCCGCCCAATGTGCCTACAAAGACAAGCCAGGGCATATCGTTGACCGTAATCACGTTTGCGTCAACGGAAAGAAGCGCAGCGCCGGTACTGGCAGCGGCTGCGATGGATAAGTGAGTGTTAAAATTGGCCATATATGACAATAATCCTTTAAAAAATGAATAAGATAGAGTCTATGTCGCTATATGTCTATAGCAAAGGCGGCGCATTAAAATAATTGGCCTGAAAACCTTACTCACTTATACTAATAAATCACTTTCGATAGACTTTATATAATTTCAATTTTAATTAATTTCATGATCAAACCATTAAGCTGCTTTAAAGCATACGATATTCGTGGACGCATTCCCGATGAACTCAATACAGATGTTGCTTATCGTATAGGCAGAGCCTATGCAGAAAGCATTAAACCGGACAACATAATTGTCGGACGTGATATAAGGCTGTCCAGCGATGAAATGGTGGCCGCCGTCATAGAAGGTTTACAGGATGCCGGAGTTAATGTTTATGATATTGGCTTATGCGGCACAGAAGAGGTTTATTTCGCGACTTTTGCCTATCAGGATGCAGGCAATGCAATGGATGGCGGCATTATGGTAACCGCGAGCCATAATCCGAAAGATTACAATGGCATGAAGCTGGTGCGAGAACAGAGCAAGCCCATTAGCGGCGATACCGGTTTAAACGATATCAAACGACTGGCTGAAGCAAACAACTTCGCCGCGCCGGTATTGAATCGCGGCAGCATTAAGCCTGTTTCAATTGCCGCAGACTATACCCGGCACTTATTAGGCTATGTCGACCCGAAGGCATTAAAGCCCTTGAAGATAGTCGTCAATGCAGGCAATGGAGCGGCGGGTCATGTTATAGACTGGCTGGAAGCTGCTTTAAAGCAAACCGTCCCGCAAGCAGTGGAGTTTATTAAAATACATCATGAGCCGGACGGTCACTTTCCGAACGGAATTCCTAATCCGCTATTACCGGAAAATCGCGACAGCACCATTTCGGCTATCAAAGAACAGGGTGCGGATTTAGGCATTGCCTGGGATGGTGATTTTGACCGCTGTTTTCTATTTGATGAAACAGGCCGTTTTATCGAAGGTTATTATATTGTCGGTTTGCTGGCTGAAGCTTTCCTTAAGCAACATCCGGGCGCTAAAATAGTCCACGATCCAAGATTGACCTGGAATACTATCGATATTGTCAATAGTCTGTCAGGAATACCTGTGCAAAGTAAAACCGGCCATGCCTTCATCAAGGAAAGGATGCGCAAGGAAGATGCGGTTTATGGCGGCGAAATGAGCGCTCATCATTATTTTAGAGATTTTTCCTATTGTGACAGCGGTATGATTCCCTGGTTGCTGGTCATTGAGTTAATGAGTAAGGCCGGCAAAAAACTGTCTCAGCTGGTCGATGAAAGAATGTTGCTTTTTCCCGCCAGCGGAGAGATCAATCGAACCATTGCTCAACCTGAGGCGGCCATTGAATTAGTGCGAAAACATTATCAGCAGGATGCGCAACGTGTTGATTTTACGGATGGCTTAAGTATGGAGTTTACCGATTGGCGGTTTAATTTACGCTGCTCTAATACCGAGCCGCTGGTTAGGTTAAACGTGGAGTCAAGAGGTGACGAAGCCTTAATGCAGAAGAAAACTGAAGAATTGCTGGCGTTGTTGGCGAGTTAAAGGCTTATATTGCCGGTCTTAATCATCTTGACTCTGTCAGGTAACGTCAGCAGTTTGCTGTATCGACGAAAAGTTGGAAAACGGCTTTTCGTCTTTTTGATAGTACAGCTTTAAATTGCTGTAAATAATACAGTTAGCGTAACCCAACAGCCTTTAAAATGTTGGGTTACGCTATCAGAGAGTGAAAGAATTCCTGAAGAGTATTTTCACCACAGACATAAGTTTAAAGTTCAATGTCTTGAACACTTTGCATCTCTGTTGTTGGGTTGGATAGGCTGAAGGTCGAAAAATTAATGGCGTCTGCCATTTTTTCCAGCTGCGGGCTCTTCAAATTTAACTTTTAAAGGCTTCCCGTGATACAAGTTGCCATCAAGTGCTGCTATAGCAGCCCGGGCTTCATGGCCTTCCATTCCAATAAAGCCAAAACCACGGCATTTGCCGCTGAATATGTCAGCAATAAGTTGAATTGAGCGCACTTTGCCATATTCCGAAAATAAAGCCTGAACGGATTCTTCAGTGGCGTCGCTAGGTAAATTTCCTACAAAAAGTCGTTTCAAAAGACATGTCCTAAATTTGGGGGTTGAGATTGGCCGGATAATCCGGTTATGTCACAACTCCGCACAATATAATGCGGAGCCGGAGATTAGAAAGTAACCGGAGCTTAAGCCGCGGTTACATTTGAAGCTTGTGGACCTTTAGGGCCTGATTCTACTTCATATTTGACAGCCTGGCCTTCAGCTAGAGTGCGGTAACCGCCATCGCTTGTGATACCGGAGAAGTGCACAAATACATCCGCACTGCCATCGGCAGGAGATATAAAACCAAAACCTTTAGACTCGTTAAACCATTTAACAGTACCCGTTGCCATATAACCTCCTCAATAAATCAATGAAAAATATTTGATTGCAAATCAAACCGGACACAAGAAGGAAAAGACGGATGGAATTTCTGAAAAGTGCTGATTAACATGCAAAACTATATAGAAGCCTCGCATTGTAGAGCGTAGTACTATCCATTAGTGAGCCCATTATAATAGCTAATCCCCGGTTTAGCCATCGAAACTTTAATACAAGGCGCTTATCAGTCAAGTTGCATCTTTATTTCCAGATGCTGACAATATTGGTGAAGTCATCGGTCCAGGGTTTCATATCAAAGTATAACGGCATTTTCTGCCAGTTACCTAGACGGCTTAGACTGAGTGGCGTCAGGGTTTGCGTATTGTTCGCCATAACCACCCAGTCTGTCGCTACTACCAGCGGGATGTCTTGCTGCGGTTTGAACTCCTGTATCAGTGCCGCGAAATGTAAATGCTCGGCATGAATTGATAAGACCTTCTTTAGCAGCAAATGGCGGTTGGTAATGTGAAAAGCCAGGATGCCGTTAGGTTTCAGCTTTTTAAAATAGAGCTGTAATGCTTCCCGGGTCAGTAAATGTGTAGGCACAGAATCCGAACTGAAAGCGTCCATCACTAACAAATCAAATTTTTGATCAGGCTCTTTTTCCAATGATAAGCGGGCATCCCCGACGCGCATTGTGGTGTTATAAGAGCATAGCTTCAGATAATTGAAATAATTGGCATTACTGGCAATATCGATAACCAGAGGATCTATTTCGTAGAGCGTCCAGTTTTGCTGATCCTTGGCATAGCAGGCTAAAGCGCCTGCACCGAGTCCGACTACTCCAATCGTCCAGTTTTGGTTGGTGTTGTCGAATTCTTTAAACAGCTGTCCCATCGGTCCAGGGCGACTGTAATAGGTTAAGGGAGTTTTGGCTAGATTTGCAGCCAGGCGCTGTGCGCCATGTTTGGTTGTGCCGTGAAAGAGCTCATGGTACTTTTCAGGCTGGTTGTGTTCATTGGTCAGCACACTTTCACGCACGGCCAGAACACCAAAAAATGTGCGTTCCTGGTAAAGCGTATGAGAAGACAGTCCATGCAGTCCCAAGCTAAGAAAAATGATGGCGCCTGTTAATAAGGCGTAAGCGACAGGCCGGGATCTGAGCAGGAACGTCAAAAAGGTCAGGATAATTAAACTGATAACGCAAGCGTCAAAATACTCGAGTAAATTATCGATATTCGCATATAGAATGAAGCCGGTAATGATCAGCAGGGCAGGGGCTATTATTTGTAGCAGCAACCCTTTATTAAGTGATGCAATGGTTCCCGGACGCAGTAATAGCGCCGCCACTATCATGATCGGATATTCATAGATACCATTGAAAATGAAGGGTGCGACAAAGGTATTGAACATACCTCCCAGCATGCCCGCAAAAGACATGATCAGATAAAAGGTTGTTAAATAATGGGTATGAGGTCTATCCTTGGCAAGTTCACCGTGGCACACCATTATTGCAAAGAAAAAAGCCAGCAGGTGCAGGACAAGATAAGCCCAATAAGGCAAATCCGCCGGGTTTATGAACGCATAAGCTATAAATGGCAATAATACGATAGGCTGTAACTTGACCATTAACGGATGTATTTTGTCATTCCATTTGGAAAATACGATAATAAAAGACAGTAAATACAGGGTTAACGGGATAATCCACAACAATGGCACCGAAGCAATATCGGTGCTGATAAAATTGGTCAAGCCTAACAATAGGCTGGATGGAACGAAAGCCAAAGCCAGCCATTGCAGCTTTCGTTTAGGACTGATATTTTCCTTAAGATCGCTGTCTTGAGCGCTAATCGTATTTCCCCGGGTTTTCCACAGCACTAAAGCACAACCTGCTATGAACAGAGACAATATCAGGTAGCCAACGCTCCAGTAGGCTTTTTGATTAGCCAGTCCAATAGCGGGTTCAAGCAGAAAAGGATAGCTCAGTAAAGCAATCAGGCTGCCCGTATTGCTGGCAGCATATAGATAGTATGGATCATGGCTGGTATGGTGACCGGCATTGGCAAACCATTTTTGAATGAGCGGCGCGGTAGTTGATACGACAAAATAGGGTAGGCCAATAGCAAGAAATAATGTCCATAATAACCATGCTGTCGGGTTGCTGTCAGTCGGTGGAATGCTGTTTTCAGGCAAGGCGACAGGCAACGCAAGAAAACTTATAAGAATAATGATTGCATGTATCTGAATTTGATGGTGTTGGCTAAACCGTGTCGAAATAGTATGCGCATAAAGATAACCCAGAAACAGAATACTTTGATAAAACACCATACAAGTATTCCAAACCGCCGGAGAGCCGCCAAGCAAAGGTAATAAGATCTTCCCGAACAGGGGTTGCAGAACAAACATCAGTGATGCGCTGATGAATAAGGTTCCAGCAAATAATACTATCAGGGATAAGCTTCGGTCGGTTTTTACTTCTAAAGGGTGGTTCATTATTTTTATTTTGATCTTCAGGCTTGTTGGTTTAATAGGCTAATAATAAAGCATTCGCTCTAGTATTGTGGAGTCGAATACAAATTTTGATCATTAAGCGCGGCGCGGAGTTTTCTTCATGGCTTAATAACACAGCTTGATCTTGGGCTTTGACCAAAACAGAGCCGAGAATAAGCCTCTTCTGAGGTGTTACGATATTGCAAGACATATAAATTTGGGTTTAATACGCATCGTAAGCTTGTAGAGGCAGTTAATAGCTTTTAGACGGTCAGGAGATAATTAAGCGGTGTTTTAATAATGTTTCAGCCCGTTTCAGAATATCAGACTGAATAAAATATGATTAAAAAGAGTTTGAAATAAACGAATCAGGCAATAAGTTAATAAAAAAATTGATTTTTAAAACCGGTAGGTTATTATATGGGGCTTGCGGAGAGGTGGCTGAGCGGTCGAAAGCGGCGGTCTTGAAAACCGTTGAGGGTTGATCCCCTCCCAGGGTTCGAATCCCTGCTTCTCCGCCATATCAATGGGCATAATCTAATAGATAATGAGTCTAAAAAATCCCTATAACTCCAGTCGTTTTAATTCTCACTCATTTTAAGAGTCTTAAATTATTCAGAGCGTTCGTTTTGCAGTTGTTCGGCCGCTTGATCAACGGTTTGGCTAAGAGTCACTTTGTTCATGAGCAATATTAAAAAGAGCCGGCGCAGGTATAAGAAACACCGAATTTCCAAAAGATATTTTATTCTCGCGGTTTTATTTTTATTGTTATGTGGATTAGGCGCCTGGCTTTTTCATGAAGTGTCTTATTTAAAGCCTGCTGAAGTATGGTACGACACGAAAGCTTCTGCCGGTAATAAATTATCAGTACCCAAAGACGACGCCTGGCATCAATCCAAAATGGAATGGTGGAGTTACAACGGCCATTTAACCTCCGAATCCGGCAAAAAATTCAGTTTTCACTATGCCCTGTTTGTGGTGTCTGGCTTGAAAACTCAGATTATCGGCCATGTTTCCCTAAGCGACCTTCAAACAGGGCTTCATTATACCGATCAGCGCAAATCTGACGGTAATTCGTCAATGAATACGGCTAATGGTTTCGGGTTTGTATTGGGCAACTGGATTATGAAAAGGCAGAATGGAGACGATGAATTAAAGGTCACGAGCAAGGATTTCGGCTTTAATTTAAACCTGACCAGTAATTTAGAACCTGTTTTTCATGGCGATAATGGCCTCATTAAAATGAGTTTAGCCGATAGCGGTTATTATTACTCACGGACGCGCATGCCGATTTCGGGTTGGGTGAAAACCGGCAAAAAACTTGAAACCGTACAAGGCGTCGGCTGGTTCGACCATCAATGGGGGGACTTTTTGACAGGCAAGTTGGCTTGGGAAAGGTTCAGCCTGCAATTGGATAATGGCGCCGAAATCATGATTTATAATTTGCGGAACAAGGCCAATCATACCAAGCATGCCACGGCTAGTTTTACACAAAATGGCTTGACTGAAGCGCTGGCGGCTGATGATTTTACCCTCGTTCCCGGAGAAAAATGGAAGAGCACCAGGACTGGTTCTGCTTATCCTATAGAGTGGACTATTAAAATCCCCAAAAAAAATATTGATGTAATAGTTCGTAGTGTTATCGATAACAGCGAGTTCGATGCAGCAATGACAACTTATGACGCATATTGGGAAGGGGCAGTTAAGGTAAAAGGCTCCAATACCGGACAAGGTTTTATGGAACTAAGAGGATACTCTTCTAAATAATTGAGCTTGTGGAGGCTATATTTGCCATCTGCTGATCAGTGTATTGGGATAAAAAGCTTATTGATGCGGTCTAATTTTTTGATTAGAAAGCTTTAAAAATACAAATTATATAATCTATAGAAAACTTAGGATTGTAATGCACCTTAAGGGCCGGTAATTAAAAAGAGTGTCGCAATATTCCTGTTTTGCCTGTTGTGAGCTTAATGTTCTTTTATGAAGGTTGTCGTCCAACCTAAACTTTTGATTATGAGCCTTATTAAAATGACTTTACCCATTCAAGATTACGCATTACTAACCGATGAAGAATGCGATGCCCGTATCCTTGCTGCTAAAGAGAAGCTTGATAAACGTTGTGTCATTCTAGGGCACCATTATCAGCGTGACGAGGTTTTTAAACATGCCGATTTCACTGGCGACTCCCTAAAATTATCCAGGGATGCGGCACAATCGGATGCCGAATATATCGTATTTTGCGGTGTGCATTTTATGGCAGAAGTTGCGGATATATTATCCCGTCCTGAGCAAATTGCCATTTTGCCGGATTTGGCCGCCGGTTGTTCAATGGCGGATATGGCAAATCTGTCAAAAGTACAAAAGTGCTGGCAGGAACTGGCAGAAGTTATCGCCGTGGAAAATGAAGTGACTCCTGTTACCTATATAAATTCCGCTGCCGACCTGAAAGCCTTCTGCGGCAAGCATGACGGCATTGTTTGCACATCATCCAATGCCCGAAAAATACTGGAATGGAGCTTCGCCAAGCGTCCAAAAGTGCTGTTTTTTCCTGATCAGCATTTAGGGCGTAGTACCGGTTACCGCATGGGTATCCCATTGGAAGAAATGGTGATCTGGGATTTTACCAAACCGATGGGCGGCTTGACGAAAGAGCAAATCCGGAACGCTAAAATCATCCTGTGGAATGGCCATTGTTCAGTGCATCAGGTTTTTAAGCCTGAGCAAATTGATAACTTTTTGGTCCGTTACCCCGAAACCAAGGTAATAGCTCACCCTGAAGCCTGTTTTGAAGTATGTCAGAAAGCTGATTATGTGGGTTCTACCGAGTATATTCTTAAGACAGTTCGTGAAGCCGAGCCCAATACCCGCTGGCTGGTTGCGACAGAACTGAATCTGGTTAATCGTTTACACGAAGAATGCAAGGCGCAAGGTAAAAATGTACATTTTATGTCGCCGACATTATGCATGTGTTCAACCATGTTCAGAACTGATCCGCAACATTTAGCTTGGGTGCTGGAGAATCTGGCGGCCGGGCAGGTGATTAATCAAATTTCAGTTCCGGCCGAAAATGCCCGGTTGGCAAAGAAGGCCTTGGAGAATATGCTGGCAGTGAACTAGTGCGGCGCCTGCTGAGTCCCGTCGGTAAATTATTCACAGCTTATTTGTCGGTGCAATTAAGGTATTGCGCCTGTTTCTATGGCGTTTCAAGCCATGGTTTGGGTACAAGAAGGATTGGTTAATAAATTATCACCGGTATTCCATTATGTCTTCTTGCCTTCCTCTTGCCGCCATTGATACGGCCTTGTTTTCCCAAAGTTATGAAATTGCCCGGCAGCGTTGGCTGGCTGCTCTGGGCATGGCTATGCGTCTCTGCTCCTACCCTTGTGCGGGCAAGGGTCCTGACGACCGGGCGCTATTTACTGATACTGTCTGGATTGGTTCCGAAGATGCCCATAAGGTATTGGTTTTAATCGCTGGAACGCATGGCATAGAAGGTTTTGCGGGCAGTGCGATAGAGCTCGATATTCTGCATCTGATCGCTGAAGGACATATCGTCATTCCGGCTAATACAGCGGTATTGATGATACATGCTTTAACGCCATGGGGGTATGCCTGGTGCCGCCGTTGTGATGCCGATGGGATTGATCTTAATCGTAATGTAGTTGATTTTGGGCGGGCATTACCCGAAAACGCTGCTTATGAATTACTCAGACCCGCATTATTCTTAGCGGATGCTTCGCAAATACATAGCATTTTTGCAGAATTTGAACAGCGGCATGGTCGTGTCGCGCTGGAAAAAGCAATAAGCGCCGGACAATATAGCGATCCGGCTGGCCCTTTTTATGGCGGTAAGTTTCCTGCGCATGGCCGAATGGTTGTTGATGACCTTATCAGTAAATATTCTCTGCAACAACGGGATTTGGCCGTCATCGATTTGCATACAGGCCTGGGCTCTTACGGCTACGGTGAAATTATATGCGATCATGAACCGAATAGTCCGGGAGCAAATGTAGCTCAGCACTGGTATGGTGATTCGGTAACCTTGCCGTTGCAGGGTACTTCCAGTTCAGTTCCTAAAACAGGTTTACTGGATTATGCCTGGCACGCCATTATGAATGAACGCAGTTGTTATATTACGCTGGAATTCGGCACTTTCAGCACCGATCAATTATTTGAAGTATTATTACGTGATCACCAGCTTTGGGCGCGAGCCGGTAATGATCCGGATCGTTTACAGCATAGTAAGCTGATGCGGCGGCATTTCTGCCCTGATGATCAGGCTTGGCAGGAAATGGTATTGTTCCGCGCCAGGCAAGTCATTACTCAAGGTTTGCAGGGAGTGTCTTTTTGAGCATCATAATACGCCCGGCCTTGTTAACCGATCTTAATCAGCTGGTGGCGCTTGAGGAAAGCTGTTTCGACACCGATCAATTAAGCCGTCGCAGCTTCAAGCACTGGATAAGCACACAACATCGCGCTTTGCTGGTTGCAGATATGGAAGGCACTGTCGTTGGCTATATTCTGATTATTTATCACCCCGGTACCCGGCTTGCCAGAGTTTATTCGCTGGGCGTTAAGCCTCAGCATAGAGGCAAAGGTATTGCCAAATTGCTGATGACGGCGGGGGAACAGGCCGCGAGTGATGCCGGCAGACTGTATCTGCGCCTTGAAGTCAGCGTCGACAATAACTCGGCGATAAAGCTTTATGAATGGCTGGGCTATCAGAAATTCGGTATCTACCGCGATTACTATCAAGACCATAAAGACGCATTACGTTACCAGAAACTGATTCGCCGCTATCACGGCACTTTCCAGCACAGGTCCGTGCATTGGCTCAGGCAAACCACGCCGTTTACCTGTGGTCCCGCATCGCTGATGATGGCTATGTACGGTTTAAACAGAGCTTATCAGCCCTCTCAGGAGGAAGAGATCGCTCTGTGGCGTGAAGCGACAACTATTTTTATGACTTCCGGACACGGCGGGTGCCATCCGATAGGTTTGGCGTTGGCGGCAAAGCGGCGGCAGTTTGCGGTTGAGGTTTGGGTTAACCAGACCGGAACGCTATTTATAGACGGGGTCCGCAGTGAAAAAAAGAAACGAGTTGTAGAATTAGTCGATAACAGTTTCAAGCGCGAGGCGCAACAGCAAGACATCGAAATACATTACGCCAATATCAGCCAAGATGATCTGATCAATGCTTTCAAAGAAGGAGCCATACCGTTGATTCTGATTAGTACTTTTCAGATGGATAGAAAAAAAGCACCGCACTGGGTGGTTATGAGCGGTTTCGACGATGACTGCCTGTATATGCACGATCCGGACCCCGAAGAAATACGGCAGAGCGAACTGGATTGCCAGTTTATTCCTATCGCTTGCGAGGATTTCGACCGAATGTCGTGTTTTGGTAAAAACCGCTTGCGAACAGCGGTGATTATCAGGCCGGGTTAGAGGGCACTCTAAAAGTAACTTTTGAGACTCGGATTGATCATTGAATCTTATTGCGGGGGATCATTGGTTTTTAATTTAAAAAATATCTCATCCCGTCTTGTTTTATTAAGCTTATTCAGCCATAATAGTTCTTCTTTAGCCAGTACCGCTAAAACATAATGGTGATCGTGTCGGTCCTCTCGCAACGATACGCTGTAAACCCCGCCAGGCCCGGAAGGGAGCAACGGTAGCAGCAGATTCGTGTGCCGGGATGTGGCTGGTGCGATTACCGCCCAGTTTAATTGATCACTTGACTTGATCGCTACCTTGTGAGCCTGCAATGAATTATCAGGTTCTCGCCAGAAAGTGGCGCCCCTCTAATTTCACCCAAGTTGTTGGACAAGAGCATGTCGTCAAATCGTTAATGAACGCTTTGCAGCATGATCGCCTTCACCATGCCTATTTGTTTACGGGAACGCGCGGCGTAGGCAAAACCACCATTGCCCGTATTTTAGCCAAAGCCATCAATTGCGAAAATCTCCAGGATTATAATCCTTGCGGCGTATGCAGCGTGTGCCGCGATCTGGATGAAGGTCGGTTTCTGGATTTAATTGAGGTCGATGCAGCATCACGCACCAAGGTTGAAGACACTCGCGATTTGCTTGATAACACGCAATATGCGCCCAATCATGGCCGCTATAAAGTCTATCTGATCGATGAAGTCCACATGTTATCCGGCCATAGTTTTAACGCCTTATTAAAGACTCTGGAAGAGCCACCCCCGCATGTAAAATTCCTTTTGGCCACAACAGACCCGCATAAAATTCCGGTTACCGTGCTGTCCCGTTGCTTGCAATTCAATTTAAAGCAATTGCTGCCCGGTCAGATTTTCAATCAAATGCAATTCATACTTGAGCAGGAACAGATTGAATTTGAAGCTGCCGCCTTGAAATTATTGTCACGCGCCGCTGATGGCAGTATGCGTGACGGTTTAAGCTTGCTGGATCAGGGCATTGTATTTGGCAATGGCAAAGTAGCTGCGGAAGAGGTTAGGGCAATGCTAGGCATCGTTGCGCAAAAACCTGTTGAAGATATTTTAAGCGCTTTAGCTCAAAGCGATGCGGCCGCAATGATGGCTGAAATAAGTGAAATCGCCAGTAAACAATCCGATTTTAGCGATGTATTGCAGCAGATATTGCAAGTGCTGCATCGTATTGCGTTGATTCAACAGGTGCCTGGCTTAATCGACCAGGATTTTGATGGCGATAGCATTGCCTCCTTGTCATCCCAGTTAACTCCTGAAGATGTTCAGCTTTATTATCAAATCGGTTTAGTCGGCCAGAGAGACCTGGATTTAGCTCCGGATCCACGCAGTGGTTTCGAAATGGTCATGTTACGTATGTTGACTTTCAAGCCGGCAGCCATCCATGCTGTGCCGAAAGTCCCGGTTCAAATTCGTCAGGCGATGAACAAGGAAGCGCAAACTATTGGTAAACCGGCAGAAAAGGGGCGCATCGCTAGCATTGCCAAAAATAATACCCGGGAAACAGTTAATCCGCAAAGCGATGAGAGTTGGGCAGAAATGATTGCTGCCATGAATATTATTGGCCCGACCAGGGAGTTTGCCAATAATTGCGTACTGGAAAGTATTAATGATACAGTCTGCACATTAATAGTAGACCCCGATTATATCAGGGGCGCGCGTGCAGAAGAAACCTTGCAAAAAGCATTGCAGGCTTACAGAGGTACGTCGCTAAAGCTGGTCATTAATGCTAAAAAAACCACGCATGATACACCGGCCGTGCAATTGGCAAAAGAACGCGAGGACAAGCAACAAGCCGCTGTTGATGCTATAAATACAGACGAAAATATTCAAGCTTTAAAAGATCATTTTGATGCGCGGGTTATGCCCGGTACCATAGAGCCAGTATAAAACCAGAGAGGAGAAAGAAATGAAAAATGCATTAGGCAATATTATGCAACAGGCCCAAAAAATGCAGGAGAATCTGAAAAAAGCACAGGAAGAACTGGCTCTGATGCAAGTAGTGGGTGAGTCCGGAGGCGGTCTGGTGACTATCGTAATGACCGGTAAGCGTGAAGCCAGAAAAGTATCCATCGATGATTCGTTACTGGCTGAAGATAAGGACATGCTCGAAGATCTGGTCGCTTCTGCTATTAACGATGCCGTTAATAAAGTCGCTAAAATGAAAAAAGAAAAAATGTCTGATATTACTGCCGGAATCCCGTTACCCCCCGGATTTCAAATGCCTTTCTAATATGCAAAAGAAGGGCTTGTTAGGGCAATTAATACAGAATTTATGTTGCTTGCCCGGTGTTGGGCCTAAAACAGCCCAACGCATGGCGTTTCATTTGTTTCAGCGTGACCGCAATGGCGCAAAATTGCTGGCCGAAACCCTGCTGCAGGCTATTGATAAGATTGGTTATTGCCGGCAATGCCGCACGCTCACCGAGGACAGTCTGTGCGATATCTGCGCCGACAGCTCAAGAGACAGTTCTGTTGTTTGCATAGTAGAAAGTCCTGCTGATGCCTGGGTTATTGAACAGGCAGCCATTTTTAAAGGACATTATTTTGTACTGCATGGGCGATTATCCCCTCTTGGTGGTATCGGGCCTGATGAACTCGGCCTGGATTTGCTGGAACAACGCCTGAGGACAGGTGCCATAAAAGAACTTATTCTGGCCACCAATTCAACGGTAGAAGGCGAGGCTACGGCTTATTTTATCGGCGAGTTGGCTGGAAAACACCAAGTTTTAGCGAGCAGAATAGCGCATGGCGTTCCGATGGGAGGTGAATTGGAGTTTATTGATAGCGGCACTTTATCGCATGCGTTTAATGGACGAAAAGAAGTTTAAAGAGCCCTTTCAACCTGAAATACGGTATGGATCCGGTATCCAGCCCGATCACATAAATAGCTTAAGGTTAAAATATGACAAATTGTTTATTTTGCAAAATGGTCAGCGGAGAGATTAAGCCGGATACCGTATTTGAAAATGATAACGTTCTGGCATTTAGAGATATTAATCCGCAGGCGCCCGTACACATTCTGATCATTCCAAAGCGCCATATTGCAACCCTGAATGATTTGGATGATCCCGAAATTTCAGCACAACTATTAAAAGTCGCGGTCAATCTGGCTGAACAGGAAGGTCTGTCGGAAGACGGTTATAGAACCGTCTTCAATTGCAATAAACATGGCGGACAGGCTGTTTACCACTTACATATGCATTTATTAGGCGGCCGTCAAATGAGCTGGCCGCCGGGCTAAGTGATGAAAATCGGATATGAATGGAGTTAGCTTTAAATTTCTTTGGCCAGTTTTTCTGCATAGCCGGTATAGCTACGCGGCGTTAATTCCAGCAACGAAGCTTTGGCTTTGGCGGGAATCTCAAGTTTTTCTATAAAAGCCTGCATTTGTTCAGAGGTAATGCGCTGGCCGCGGGTGAGCTCTTTTAGCTTCTCGTAGGGTTTTTCAATGCCATAACGGCGCATAACTGTTTGTATAGGCTCGGCCAGAACTTCCCAGTTAGCATCAAGATCGGCTTCAATAGCATCCGGGTTGATTTGTAATTTTGAAATACCTTTTAAACTGGATTGTATGGCTATGCTGGTATAAGCGATGCCAACGCCGATGTTGCGCAGTACGGTAGAGTCGGTTAAATCGCGTTGCCAGCGTGATAGAGGCAGTTTTTCCGCTAAAAAGCCAAACAAGGCATTGGCTAATCCTAAATTACCTTCAGAATTTTCAAAATCGATCGGGTTGACTTTGTGCGGCATCGTGGATGAGCCAATCTCTCCGGCAATCGTTTTTTGCTTGAAATAGCCCAAGGAAATATAGCCCCAGATGTCACGGTCAAAATCCAGCAAAATGGTATTAAAACGCGATAAGGCATGAAAAAATTCGGCTATATAATCGTGAGGTTCAATCTGAATGGTATAGGGATTCCATTGCAGTCCTAAGGATTCAACGAAGTTTCGCGTGAATTCAGTCCAATTTACTTCAGGATAGGCCATGCAGTGCGCGTTATAGTTGCCTACCGCACCATTTATTTTGCCTAATAATGCAACCGCTTGCAATTGGTCTTTTTGGCGCAGCATACGCGCAACTACATTGGCGAATTCCTTGCCCGTCGTTGTTGGCGTTGCAGATTGGCCGTGCGTGCGAGATAACATGGGCTGACCGGCAGTTTCTGCAGCGAGCTTTTTGAGAGCGTCTATGCAATCGCTGATTTGCGCCACGATGATTTCACGCCCTTCCTTCAACATCAATGCATAAGACAGATTGTTAATATCTTCTGAAGTACAGGCGAAATGAATAAATTCACTGACTTGTTCCAGCTCGGCGCAACCCGCAATTTTTTCTTTTAACAGATACTCAACCGCTTTCACATCGTGGTTAGTCGTTTTCTCAATATCCTTGACGCGTTGTGCATCGGCTTCTGAAAAATCATTGACTATGGCATTCAGCAATTGGGTTGCAGAATCGCTGAACGGGCGAACTTCAGTAATTAGCGGATGATTAGCCAATGCTTGCAGCCAGCATACTTCAACCTCTACCCGGAAACGGATCAACCCGTATTCGCTGAAAATGGGGCGCAGTTCTTCAACTTTATTGGCATAGCGGCCATCAATAGGAGAAATAGCGGTTAGAGCAAAATTAGTCATAGTTTTTAAATTCTCTGGAGTGTAAATAATTAGTGTGCAAGCTGTTCCTTAATGAGCCAGAAAGAATAAGAAATAAAATCCATCACTCTATTATCTATAAAAAAGAATCTTGCATAAGCGCATACAGATCAACTCAATCTCAGGAAATAAGTAAACGCTTATTTTTTCTGTACTTTTATACTTTGGTTTTACCCCTTCGCTCAAATTATGTCAGGTAATCAGACAGTAATCTGATATTGGCGCCTGATATATGTTGGCTGTGTAAATAGGCTTCTGATTGCATTTCCATTAATCTTGATACCGTTCGTCTAAACTCAAACGCGCCATCACCTTCAGTATAAATATCTTGAACAGGTACTTCAGCTGTACATATCAGCTTTACTTTATGCTCGTAAAGCACATCAATAAAAGTCATAAATCGTTTTGCTTCATTGTGTTCTTCAGCGGTTAATTTTGGAATTTCAGCCATAATCAAGGTGCTGAATGTTCTGGCAATCTCTATATAATCTGCTGAGCCCAAAGGTTGTACACAGAGTTCATTAAAGGAAGTGAAGGCGATATCTCCGTGTATCGCGGTTAATATTATTTTTCTTCCCAATACCTTTATGCAGCTTGGCCGCATAACTGCAAAATTGGTCAGTTTATTATAGCTTTGCAAGACAAACTCGCCTGCATGTGTGTCCAGAGGAAAATAATAGGTAGTTTCCAGCGTGTGCAGGTGTTTTAATCGATAATCTTCTTTGGCTGCAAGTTCGATGACTTCCGTTGTACTTTGTAAAAGCCGGGTAAAAACCAGAAATTGTTCTCTTTGCAAGCCGCCCCGGTATAAATCATCAGGGTGACGATTTGATGTTATTACAATAATAATGCCTAATTCAAACAGTTTACTGAATAAGCGCCCCAGAATCATGGCATCCGCGATATCAGTAACTTGAAACTCGTCAAAACAAAGAATGAGATATGATTTTCTGATTTTTTTTGCAAAAGCAGAAATTGCATCGGTACTGTTTCGTTGTCGCCATTGATGGATAAAGGCATGAACTTCCAGCATGAAGACATGAAAATGTACCCGCCGCTTTTGTGTCACAGGGCAAGCTTCATAAAATAATTCCATCAACATCGATTTTCCCCTCCCGACATCACCAAAAATATACAAACTTTGACATTTTTCCGGTTGAGCAGTGAGTAATTTGTACCCTGCTGATTTTTTCTCGTAATTACTGGTTGTTATTACTTTATCCAAAAGTGTCTGTAAGTGCTGTAAAGCCAGCCATTGTGCATGATCGTGACGTATATGATTTTGCGCCACCTTTTGACTATAGCTTTTTTCCAGTAACCCGGGTGCAATATCATCAAGAGACTTTCTGGATGATGTTGCACCCGAGTGTCGAAAAAACTTTTTTAGCATATTTGTTTGGAAAGAATGACTACAGCTTAAATTTCTACATGTTTGTGTTCAAATTGGAAAAGATAGCAATTTTAAATAACTGTACATTAAATGCTGGCCTGACCGGATGGGTTTCCTATTTTAAACTATCCGCGAGTTTTTGATGTAAACATATTAGTGAGTTTTAATTCGGTTTATTACGATAATACAAAATTCGATTGAATCTCTGTTTTTGAGCCATCTTGTGTTACCATTGGATGTTTTTGCGATTTCCTATCTTCGGCGTTATTTATGATCAAGCAGCGAACTTTAAAAAATACCATCAGAGCTACAGGTGTAGGTTTACATACAGGGGATAACATATTTTTAACTTTGCGTCCGGCTGAGCCAAACACGGGAATCAGATTCCGCCGAATCGATCTAGATGAACCGGTTACCATTAAGGCAAGGCCTGATAATGTGGGCGAAACCGTGCTATCCACAACACTGGTTGCAGGCGATGTTAAAATTTCAACTGTAGAGCATCTGCTTTCCGCTTTTGCCGGATTAGGCATAGATAACGCCATTATTGATGTTAGTGCTGCAGAAGTTCCTATCATGGACGGTAGCGCCGGGCCTTTTGTATTTTTACTACAATCTGCCGGGGTCGAGGAGCAGGATAGCCCAAAACAGTATATCCGCATAAAACGCAGTATTAGAGTAGAAGAGGGGGATAAATGGGCAGCTTTTGACCCGTTCGAGGGTTTTAAAGTTACTTTTACAATCGATTTTGAACACCCCGCCTTCCAGGAGCATGTAAAAACAGCAACGATGGATTTTTCATCGACCACTTTTGTAAAGGAAGTCAGTCGAGCCAGAACTTTTGGTTTTATGAAAGATATCGAAATGCTGCGGCAGAATAATCTCGCTTTAGGTGGAAGCCTCGATAATGCCATTGTAGTGGATGATGATAAAATTCTTAATGAAGACGGGTTACGTTGCGTAGATGAGTTTGTCAAACACAAAATTCTTGATGCGATTGGCGACTTGTATCTGTTAGGGCATAGTCTGATAGGTGCATTTACAGGTTACAAATCCGGGCATGGCTTAAATAATAAACTGCTTCGCACTTTACTGAATGATAGAGGTGCGTGGGAAATGGTTTCTTTTTCTGATGAGGATGAGGCCCCGATTTCCTTTATGCGTTCCGCACAGAGCCCAAGATCAGCTGAATAGCTTTCAGGTGTTACAGGATAACCGTTCCAGTGTTGCGCTCAGCTTTAAAAGCGCCTGTTTCAATTGATCATCTGTAATATTCAGAATGTCGTTACGGATAATCTCTATTTTTTCTACAGAGGGTAATTTTGCTTTTCGTAGAGGCCTTAAGGCAAAACCTGTCCATTCAGCGCTTATCTTGATCTGCATTAGCTCTATTGATGATCTGGTTAATGGCGCGATGGCGGCAAGAATTGCGTTATTATAAAAACGCACTTGTGACGCCCATGCGGCAGAATCCGTATAAATCAGCAGTTTTTTTTCTTTGACCAGACAGTGCCGAACTTGCTTTGCTAATGATTCAGGTAAAACCTCCCGAATACGTTGCAAAATCCGTTTCTGCTGCTCAATCTGGCTATAAAAATAAGCTATTGTACAGTTTTGGAAGGTTAGAGATGTTTTAAATGCGGGTGGTTTTTGGAGCATAAGCGCTAACAGGAAAAAATCTTTTTAAACATAATTTCTGCGAAGAGGGCATAAAGGTCGTGAAGAAAGACTTTAAAAACTTCGCGTCCTTCATACTCTTTGCAGTTAATCCTGCTTAAGCAGGCACTACGTTATCAGCTTTTTGTTGATAACTGTCTATCTGATTAAAGTTCAGATAACGATAGGTATCTTCGGCTGTTTCGCCAAGCTGACCTGCATGCTTTATATATTCATCAAAGGTCGGAATTTTACCCATAATTGAGCATACCGCCGCCAGTTCGGCAGAGCATAAAAACACATTCGCTCCGTTACCCAGACGGTTGGGAAAATTGCGGGTTGAGGTGGAAACCACGGTAGAATTTTCTGCCACGCGCGCCTGATTACCCATACATAAAGAACATCCTGGTATTTCCATTCTGGCTCCGGCTTTACCGAATGTATTGTAATACCCTTCTTCGGTTAATTGATTCTGGTCCATTTTAGTGGGGGGAGCAATCCATAAGCGTGTCGGTAATTCATCTTTTTGTTGCTCCAGCAATTTACCTGCGGCCCGGAAATGACCAATATTGGTCATGCAGGAACCTAAGAATACCTCGTCAATTTTAGTCCCGGCGACTTCTGAAAGAGTTTTTATATCATCAGGGTCATTAGGACATGCCAGCAGTGGTTCCTTGATTTCACTCATATCAATTTCGATAACTTCAAAGTATTCGGCATCGGCATCAGGTTCAAGCAGTACCGGATTAGCCAGCCACTCTTGCATACTCTTAATTCGGCGCTCAAGCGTGCGTTCATCGCCATAACCTTCGGCAATCATCCATTTCAGCAATGTGATATTTGAATTTAAATATTCACGTATTGGCGCTTCATTTAAAAGAATCGTACAGCCGCCTGCTGAACGTTCGGCTGATGCATCCGATAATTCAAATGCCTGTTCGACTTTCAGGTCAGGCAAACCTTCGATTTCCAGAATACGGCCTGAAAACACATTTTTTTTGCCTTTTTTATCAAGAGTTAACAAATCTCGTTTCAGGGCTGCATAAGGAATAGCATTGACCATATCTCGTAATGTGATGCCAGGCTGCATTTCGCCTTTAAAACGTACTAATACGGATTCCGGCATATCCAATGGCATGACTCCTGTCGCGGCTGCAAAAGCAACTAATCCGGAACCTGCCGGAAAAGAAATACCGATAGGGAAGCGGGTATGTGAATCGCCGCCTGTACCAACTGTATCGGGCAGCAACATGCGGTTTAACCATGAGTGAATAATGCCGTCACCAGGTCGTAGCGAGACTCCGCCACGATTCATAATAAAATCCGGCAGGGTATGCTGCATAGTGACATCAACCGGCTTAGGATAGGCTGCGGTATGACAGAAAGATTGCAATACCAAGTCAGCTGAAAAACCCAAACAGGCCAGATCTTTTAGTTCGTCTCGGGTCATAGGTCCGGTGGTATCCTGAGAGCCGACAGTCGTCATGTGCGGCTCACAATAAGTATACGGTCTTATACCCGCCACACCACATGCCTTTCCAACCATTTTTTGGGCCAGCGTATAGCCTTTACCGCTGTCTTTGGCATTGATGGGGCGGCGGAAAATCGTCGAGGCGGGCATGCCTAATGCGGTACGCGCGCGGTCTGTTAAGCCCCGTCCAATTATCAAAGGAATGCGGCCTCCTGCCCGGACTTCATCAAGAATAACGTCGGTTTTTAATTCGAATTTACAGATCACTTCATCGCTGTTATGACGCTTGATAACACCGTCATAAACATAGATATCGATTACATCCCCCATTGTCATGGCTGTAACATCACATTCAAAAGGTAACGCACCTGAATCTTCCATCGTATTGAAGAAAATAGGCGCAATTTTACCGCCAATGCAGACTCCGCCTTCGCGCTTGTTAGGGATAAATGGAATATCATTGCCGATATGCCATAAAACAGAATTGGTTGCTGATTTTCGCGAGGATCCCGTTCCTACCACGTCGCCAACGTAGGCGACAGGGAAGCCTTTATCTTTCAAGTCGTTTATTTGCTCTTCCGCATCGGTGATGCCCTCACGCGGCATTTTTAGCATAGCTTTGGCGTGAAGTGGAATATCGGGTCGGGACCAGGCATCAGGTGCGGGCGACAAATCATCCGTATTAGTTTCACCCGTTACTTTAAAAACCGTAACGGTCAGCTTTTCAGGCACATCCGGCCTGCTGGTAAACCATTCAGCAGCGGCCCAGGACTCAATAACCTGCCTGGCAAAAGAATTTCCTGCTTCGGCTTTTTGTTGTACATCGTGGAAGGCATCAAAGACCAGCAAAATATGGGAAAGCGCTTTTGCCGCAATTGGAGCCAGTGCATCGTAATCCAGCAGGTCTATTAAAGGATTAATATTATAGCCGCCCAGCATGGTGCCTAGTAATTCTGTGGCGTCGGCAGCATTTAAAATAGGTGAATTTATTTCCCTTTTTGCTATTGCAGCCAAAAACCCGGCTTTGATATAAGCCGCTTCATCAACGCCTGCCGGAACGCGGTTAACGAGCAAGTCTAAAATAAATTCTTCTTCACCTGCAGGAGGCCGTTTAATTAGCTCAACCAAAGCAGCCATTTGCTCGGCATCAAGCGGTTTAGGCGCAATGCCGTCAGCGGCACGTTCTTCTACATGTTTACGGTATTGTTCTAGCATATCGAATTCCTGAAGAGGTGATTTGTAGGTGGCAGGTGGTTTTGCTCACCCATAATGGAGAGTAAAGAGGCAGGCAGCAAAAGGTTGTCTACCCTTGTTTTATTAAAGTCCTTTCTTTAACAAAGACTTGCTCATAAGCAAAATTTTCATAGAATTTATGGATTTATTGAAGAGAACTAAGCCATTGGTAAGCGGATTGTATTTACCTTGCAAAGAAGCGTTATACCTGAGCTCTGCCTTTTTGTTCTGTAAGTCGGCGAAGCCATGCGCAACATCATAGCAAAATAATTGGGAAGAGTTAAAAATGAATGTCATCAGTTAATGGATAAGATAGCAAAGATATCTTTGTTGTATGGATTTATCTTAAGTGCTGGAATTAATAGTATTAAAACTTGTCTTAAGTTTGTTTTAATTGTCAAGGTTTCAGTTAAATCATTTTCTTTAAGGTTAAATTCGTAAACTTGTTGTAAAAGATTCTAAGCATAATTTCAGCAATCTTTTGTAGGGAGGGCGTTATGAAACTTTATTTACTTGCTATGTATTTATTATTGGCTGCGTGCTCGAATCTTCCTCCTGCAATTGAAGATCCTCCGCTGTATGACCTTTCCTATAACGAGGCAATTCAGAATATTGCCCGCTATAAAGAGGCGCCTGTGCGTTGGGGTGGTACTGTTATTGACGTGGAAAACGAACAAAACTTCAGTCTTATACAAGTGCTGTATTATCCTCTTAACAGTTATGGACGGCCACAGTTAGACAATCCCAACGGTGGACGCTTCGTCATTAAAAGTCCAGAGTTCCTGGATCCGGCTGTTTATACCAAAAATTCGGAAATTACCGTTGCAGGAAGGCTTAAAGGTGATGTTGAACGCGCAGTCGGCAAGAAATATCTCCGCTTGCCAATGATTTCAGCTACTGTAATTCATCTGTGGCCCGATTATGCGCCTAATTATTATGGTTATGGTAGTTTTGGTTACGGCTATCCTTATGGGTATCCTTACTATGGGTATTATGGCTATTATCCTTTCTATAGGGGAGGATTTTTTGGGCCATACTGGTAAAAGTGGATTTGCTGCGAAAGTTAATCCACCTGGATGTCGATTATAAGTATTTAAAATCCTATGCGCTTCGGGAGCAGGAACAGATTACGAGGACTTACTTTGTTGTCGCATCTGAATTCTGGCGCGTATTAGCGCAGCGATAACGACAACCAATAACGCAGCCAATGAAAATTCCAGCAATAAAAAAGCGGTGATTTTAAACCACGCAAATATAGGATCAACGAAGCGGACTAACCAACCGCCCGCTTCATCCGCCAATGCTGACAGGTAGGTTAAACTACTTAGCCGGATTTTCAGTCGTACTGAAAATTCAGTCATTAGCATTAAATGCGTTAAGGTCACTATTAAGATACCCATCGAGAATAAATGAAAATGTGAGACTTCCAGCATTCCCTGATAACTTCTGGGTTGGGTAAATTGCTCTTCAGAGCCAAGATAATAGGCAATGACTGAGTCAGGTGTTAAATCCATATGATGAAAAAACATCATGCCATTGCTGAACCATAACAGCGCAATATAACCCAGAAACATTAATACCAAAGCATTTAGCAAAGATTTACGCTGTTGTTCACCGGTAACAAAATAACGCATCAGTTTGTACTCTTGTTTTTGACCATAACCTCATAAAACGACATGACTTTACGAATACTGCTAAGCGCGGATCGTGTACTGAGAGTTGCACCGCTTATGCCGTCAACGCCTTTATTAAAATCCATTTCAGCTAGCGGACGTTTATAAAGTTGTTCAAACCAGCGTTCAGAAGGCTGATATTCGGGGGGTTCATGAAAGGCGAGGGTATAAACGTTGCGCAATTCGCCATTGGGTGTTAATACAATCATCAATGTCTCTGGTTTGGTTCTGACTGTGTTTGTTTCAATTGCGGCATAACCCAATATCTTGCCTTGATTTTTTCCGATATAGAAAGTAAATAAGCCTGAGTCCAGTTTAACTTTGGCATCTTGCTGAATTTTTGCCGCTTGGTTATCATCAGGAAATAACGGTAACTGTTCGACTTGTGCGCCTTTGCCAAACGCCAATTCCATCGCCTCGTTTTTGCTGTAAAAGATTTCAGCTAAGCTGAAGCTTGCCGGAGTCAGCAGTAATAAAAGGAGCATTAATCTTATTGTTTTCATGATGAGTATCCATTATCAGCCCAACAGTTTTGTATGTTGGTATTTGCTATAAACCAGACCGCCAGACAGGCATTTCATTATTATGAAGTATCTGTCTGGCGATTGAACCACAAATATTTTTAATGAAAACAGTACATAGATAGCAGGCTTACTAATATCATACTATATGAATGGAAAAATTTCTTGGGACTAGAAAATAAAACCAAAGCCTAAATTGACATCATCCGGAAGATTGCCTTCGGCTGCACTGAAATTACGATAATCAGCCTTGATTACGACCTGTGGAATAGGTTTATATTGCAGGCCTACCTGAAAAATTCGCTGATTTTGAGTCGGATCACCAGAGAATCCTTCAGGTGCTTTGGCAATAGTATTCAGTTTTTCATAGCGAAAGAAAGGAGCAAGATATTGTGGCGTATCTTTGAATAACAGAGGCAATACATCATAGCCAATTTCAGTGTACCAACCGTAGTTTTGTGAACCTATAGTTTCAGGGTTGCCTTGAGCTGCTTTGTTAGCGCTAAGGATGCCAGCATCATTAATATGTCCCCATGAGCCTAGAGTCCGGAATTCCAATCCACGATATTTCCATTGCACATGCGCTTCATAGAGTTGGGTGAAGACATTAGGCTTTTGGCCATTATATTCCTCATCTTGGCCGGAATTACCTAAATATCCGGAACCGCCAACAGTGACTCCTGGCAAGGCGCTTGGTTCATAATTAACTTGTGCGACATAACCGAAGTTTTGCGCCAATCCTTGACTACCGCCCCCTCTGCCTTCGCGAATACTATCAGACTGGAACCCTTGGGCATTTAAACCATTCACCACATAAGCAGTATAAGTCAAGCTAGGTGTTATAGCGCCGAATAGGCCGACCCCCATTTCTCTCCAGGTTGTAGGAATTATTTTTTGCTCAACTACAGGACGATGGTTGCCGAAGTAAAATAGCGGTTCATGAATCCGGTTGATAAAACCCATCGGCATTAGCATCAAGCCGGCTCGAGCATTAACCATCGGATCAATAAAGAAATCCAGAGACGCAAATTCGACAGAAACTTCGCCCTTTTCTTCCGACCCTTCGCCAGTAGTGGCATGTTCGAATTCAAGCTCACTATTGAAAAGAATTTTGTCGGTAAATTTATAACCCACATACAGAACCATGCGCTCAAGATCGGCATTGTCTTTTGCCTCACCTTTATCGCTAACAAAATTCTGGTAAAAAGCCTCGCCATAACCGCCAATAGACAGACCTTTTCCCACTTGATATACCTTTGATGCAGCAGGACCCATGCCATAAGCACTTTTAAGTTGCTTCTCTTCAGGAATAGCCAGATTAGTACGTAATTTCTCTACTTCCTGACTCAGAATGTTGGTTTTGCGCTCCAGGTTTTTTACATCGCTGGGTGCAGCGTTCCCTGAGTTCTGCACACTACTGGCAGCAACCTTATTACTTGGATTTTGCACAGTCGTCTTAGCGGGTGCGGTTGCAATACCAGCCTTCATCTCATCAATTTGCTTTTGCTGTGCCTGGATAATTTTCCACATATCTTCCATCGTTTGCGGTTTTTCCAAAGCGCTAACAGACGGACTTAACGCTACCAGTATTGCCAGTACTCCGTCCTTAATTAATTGTTTATTTTTGATTTTCATTATACATCCTCGTAGGAATAATTTATTAATTTTAGCGCAAACAAATATAAAGATGCAAATGATTACTATTAATTAAATTCATTTCACTACCGTACACTTTTTGAAAGAGTACTTGTGCACTTCACAAAGATGAGTTGTATCGAGTAGGATGCTGGATTTTGTTAATTCATAGACTAGCCGATGAGACTGTATAAACAAATTCACACCCGTTTAAAAAAAGCTTACCCAACCATTTGACGGGTAATCAGGCAAGGTATCTAAATACACTGGCAGGCTTCGTGTATGGGATCATCCAAAGCCATCCAGTCAAACTCTCAGCCGTGGCAGGCGAATCGCCGAAGGCGGGAAAAGAAGCAAGCCGGCTTATGCAATTACGCCGGTTACTGGCGAATGAGGCCCTGGATTACACCGTCTATTATTTGCCGTTTATTCTCATGGTGTTGAGTGGCTTGGCCCATCCGCCGCTGGTGTGGGTGATTGACGGCAGTGT
>JAQURG010000015.1 GCA_028715725.1 Methylococcales bacterium | reverse complement strand
TAATGTCATTCGACACAATGGGCCATCGAAGCATAGCTTGCGTCTTCGCAAGATGCGCGCTGCTATCAACGATGATTACCGGTCTGAATTAATCTTTGGGAAAGCAACATAGCGCGATTGCCTTGTACGGGCGAGTGTCTGTCTTGTATAAATGTTTGAGCATTTCCAGTATATCTTGAATCATTTTGTTTATTTCTTAAGTTTTTGGAATAAGAAGAAAAGGAGAGAAAAGGGTCAGAATCTTTAACACGAAAACATATTGATGTTATTGATAGTGATGAGTAAATACGGTTTATATATAAATGATTGTATCGTTATAACTGGCCACAGTCCCATCATGCTTTATAAATCATGCTTTATAAGACGCATAGGTTCGACAACCGCCTGAGCTATTAAAAGCCGGTCAAAACGGTCTTGGTGGTGTAAAGAAAGCTCTTCTACTGCTAATGCATGCTCAGGCTCAATTGAGAGAATTCGATATCCTGCCTGATTAAAATAGTGCAGAGCATCCCGTCCTGACACTGGCATATCTCCCCGGCCAAGGCGATGCTTAATCGTAATTTCCCATAGGCTGATGGTGCTTACCCAAACCGTACTGCGAGGAGCAAGAAGCAACTCACGCGCTTTGTCAGATAAATTTTTATTATCAGTTATGGCCCATAAAGCCACGTGAGTATCAAGCAAAATATTCAATCTTCAGCCCTGCCAAGAAAAAGCTTTGCGATTTCATCATTACTTCGGTCCATATTGTCAGGAATCTCAAACGCACCTTTAGCCACACCAATACGCTGTCTTGGTGCAAACTTATCTATGGGTACCAATTTTGCCGCCGGATGCCCGTTTCGAGCAATAATGATCTCACGCTCTTCCCCCTGCTCAATGGCTTCCACCAAGCGGGAAGGTTGGATTTCGCTTGCAACATGTTCACTGTGCTCATCATAGTCCTCCTATATGCTACGGGTTAGTCTAGTTGGCTAAGTAATAAATCAAATAAGAAGGCACTTGGTGAAAAAATGAGAAAAAGGGGGAAATATTAGCAGTGACAACGGTTTAGCTAACAGGTTAAAGCCCTGCTCAAGAAGTTACCTCTTCAGGGCTGAAATCGTCAACGCTAATAGCGGCGAATCCGGCTTGTTCTGCCGCAGTCAGTAAACCGGCTTCAGTCTGAGTGATAATTCCTTTGGACAGCGCTTCTGCGAGGACTCTGAAAGGGTCGCCTTTGGCTAACTGCTTTTGCTTCTGGGCCTGACGGATTTTGGCTTCCACCGGTGCGGCCGCCAGTACGGCTTTAAAGGCAATTTCAATTCTGCCGGTTGCATCATCGGCTTTATTGTTGATATAGATGCCGTAAGTTAAGCGGTCGCGAGCCGGCGTGTCTGCAAGCAGCAATTTAGCCGTTTTATGGGTGAGCGAATCGCCGGGAGGCAAGTAGGGTTTTCCGATGGGAAAAACAAGGCCGCGTAAAACCCATGCAAGCAGGCGCAACGGCAATTTCCGGAAAATAGCCAGTAATGACTGTTGAGCCCGGTAAATGCTTTGTCGGCAAGCCCAATGTAATAAAGGCGCATCTTCCTTAGGGCAGCCTTGATCCTGATAATGTTTAAGTACGCAGCAGCACAGGTACAGGTTGCTTAAGGCATCGGCGAAACAGCCTGAAAGCCTTTCTTTACGCTTGAGTGTGCCGCCCAGAGTTAATAGTGCGAAATCGGCCAACAGCGCGAAGCCGACACTTAAGCGGGCAATTTGCTGGTAATAACGCCGGGTGTCGCGCTTTCCGGGGACGATCTTGAAGCGGGCATCCGTTAATCCCAGCCACAAACCAGCCGCCATATTATGTACAAAAAAGCCGATATGCCGGAATAGCACCTTATCAAACTGCCGCAGATCATTTTGCTGCAACGCAGCCATCTCTTTTTGAATATAAGGATGACAGCGAATCGCACCCTGACCGAAGATCATCATGGTCCGGGTCAAAATATTTGCGCCTTCAACAGTAATGCTGACCGGAATGACCTGATATAAACGCCCCAGATAATTCCTCGGTCCCAAGCAAATGCCCGAGCCTCCCTGAATATCCATGCCGTCATTAACAATTCGGCGCATTCTTTCAGTGAGTTCGTATTTGAGAATGGCGGAAATGACGGCCGGTTTTTCCCCGTTATCCAGCGCCGCATTAGTCACTTTACGCGCCGCATTGAGTATATAGGTTTCGCCGGCCATGCGTGCGAGCGGTTCTTCTATGCCCTCGAATTCGCCCAGAGGCAGGTTGAATTGTTTTCGGATGCGCGCATAAGCCCCGGTATTGCGGCAGGTGAATTTTGCCGCACCCACACTGAGCGCGGGCAGCGAAATAGCTCTGCCGGTGGCAAGGCTTTGCATGAGCATTTTCCAGCCTTTACCGGTCTGCTCAAGGCCGCCAATGATCCAGTCGATTGGAATAAACACGTCCTTGCCCCAATTCGGGCCGTTTTGAAAAGCCGAATCCAGCGGATTGTGCCGTCTGCCGATCGATACGCCGGGCGTATGGGTGGGTATCAGGGCAAGGGTGATGCCGATATTTTCCCTATCGCCGATGAGGTGGTCGGGATCATAAAGCTTGAATGCAAGCCCCAGCACAGTGGCTACAGGCCCCAACGTGATATAACGTTTTTCCCAGTTGAGGCAAATGCCCAACACTTTTTCCGCGTTATAGCAGATTATGCCGGTATCCGGCATTGCGCCGGCGTCACTGCCTGCATGAGGCCCGGTTAAGGCAAAAGCGGGCAGTTCTTCTCCTGTAGCCAGGCGCGGCAGATAATAGTTTTTTTGCTGTTCCGTGCCGTAATTCAACAACAGTTTTGCCGGCCCCAAGGAATTGGGCACCATGACTGTAACCGCCGCCGTGGTGCTGCGGCTGGCTATTTTCATGACGATTTCGGAATGCGCCGTTTCAGAAAACTCCAGTCCGCCGTAGTGTTTCGGAATAATCATGCCGCAGAATTTTTGCTGTTTAATGTAGTTCCAGACTTCAGGCGGCAGGTCCTTGCGGTTATTGGTAATGTCCCAGTCATCCAGCATCGCGCACAATGTCTCAACCGGGCCATCAATAAAGGCTTGTTCTTCGTCGGTTAAGCGCGCAACGGGCAAGTTCTGCAATTTTTTCCAGTCGGGGTTGCCTGAGAATAATTCGGCATCCCACCAGGTATTGCCCGCTTCCAGGGCTTCCTGTTCGGTTTGCGATAGCGGCGGCAGAGCACCTTTCATCAACTTGAAAATCCAGCGGCTGAACAGCAGTTTCCGGACAAAAGGAATATTGAGAAAGATAAAGAATAAAAAAAGCCCCACCCATAAATTTATATGATTCTGAGTCAAGCCATAGGTTGCAGTATAAGCTCCCAACAGCAGAACCAGGACCGCTGTCACCCAGGTTATTCGGGTTGTAAAATAGAAAAAGACCCATAAGGCGATGAAGAGTGCTAATAACCAGAGCATTGATGCTCTCCTGATAGAGGTTTATAGACTGCTGGGCTAATTTCTCAACGGCTTGCCCGTTTTTAGCATATGTTCCAGTCTGGCCAGTGTTCCGGATTGTTTTATCAGCTCTACGAAGGCTTCCCGCTCCAGCGCCAGCATGTCGTCTTCAGTTAACGGTGCAGTGATATCGGAATGGCCGCCGCTGAGGACAAAGGCCAGTTTTTCGGAGACTACTACATCGTAGTCGGTAGCCTTGCCTAACAGGTGGAAGGCTTTAATGCCCATGCTGAGCAATATCTTCGCGGTCATGCCGGGCATTGGGTAGGTAATAGGCTGTGGAGCCGCGTAATTTTCAACGAGCGCTAAAGCTTTGGCCTTGGCATCGGCCAACAGGCGATACTTGTTCATCGTAATGCCGTCGGATTGAGCCAGGAATAAAAGCTCTTTGGCTTCCGCAGCCGATTTGGATACTTTCGCCATGCTGAGGGTTTCAAATGCCTTGACAACCGGCGGAATGGGGCCGCCCGGTTTTTTCGGAAACGTCAGCCAGCGGCGCAAATATTCCTTACAGCCGCCCCAGGCCGGAATCAAGCCGACGCCGGTTTCTACCAGTCCGATATACAATTCGGCATGCGCCTGTATGGCGTCGCAATGCAGCAGTATTTCACAACCACCGCCTAAAGCCAGGCCTGAAGGCGCGCCAACCACAGGGAAGGGCGCATACTTCAAGTTCATACAAGTTTGCTGTCCTTGCTGGACCAGTTGCTCGACGGCTGTCCAGTCGCTGGTATGGATGGCTTGCACCAGCAAGCCGAGATTAGCGCCCGCCGAGAAATTTTCGCCTTCATTATGAATAACCAGAGAGGAAAACCGGCTGCTGACTTTATCGATACTTTGCCGGATAAGCGTCATGATATCCATGTCCAGCGTATTCATTTTGGTATGGAATTCCAGACAGGCGATCCCGTCGCCAATATCCCATAAACTGGCGGACGGGTTACTGAGTACGGCCGGACCTTGTAATTTAATATCGGAGAGCAACAAAGTCCCTTCGGCTCTGCGCACAGGCTGATAGTTGCCTGATAAATCGGTAAAAGTCAGTTTGCCCGAGCTTGTCTTGTACAATGGCCGTTTATTGGCTAACAGTTGCGGGACAGGCCGGTTTTCTGCACGCAATCTGTCGGTGAACCAGGCTACGCCTACCTGATCCAATAATTCAAACGGTCCGTATTTCCAGTTATAGCCTTCGCGCATGGCGGCATCAACGGCGACGATATCATCGGTTATTTCAGGAATCAGGCTTGCGGCATAGCTCAGCGTTTTTGACATGACCCGCCAGGCATAGGCAGCGGGTAAATCGGGGCATGATAGCAATGCCTGAAGCCCTGCTTTTTTTGCCTTGTGCATAGTCTCCAGGTCGGGCTTTTCGCTACGGCTGTATTCTCCGGTTTTAAGATTAATCGATTCCTTGACATGATGTTCGTTTAAACGGTAAAACCCTCCTTTGCCTTTTCTTCCCGTATAGCCCTCAGTTATCATTTTCCGGACTAATTCAGGGATTCGATTGACTTTGTGAAAGGCATCTTCCGGCGGTAGCGCTTGTCCCATGCTGTCCAGAATATGCGGAATGAGGTCCAGGCCAACTAAATCTATCAGGCCGAATATGCCGGTTTTCGGTATGTCAAACGCCGACATCGCAGCATCCGCCTGCTCAACGGTTAAGCCTGACTCCATAGCCTCAAGCAAGCCGCATTGCAGCCAGTAAATACCGATGCGGTTGCCGATAAATCCGGGCGTATCCTTACAGTTAATACAGGTTTTTCCGAGCTTGACATCGGCAAAGCGGCTAAGGGCTGAGACCAGCTCCGGTCTTGTTTGCGGGCCTGAAACCAGCTCCAGCAAGCGCATGTAGCGAGGCGGATTGAAAAAATGCGTAATCATGAACCGTTCTTTAAAGCTGTCCGGCATGTCCTCTACTAATAAACTCAAAGGCAGGGTGGAGGTGTTGGAAGAAATCAGGCTGTCTTTCCGGCAGACGGTTTCCAGCTTCTGATATAAGGCTTTTTTTATTTGCGGATTTTCAATCACCGCTTCAATAATCCAGTCTGCATCAGCCAGCCATTGCAGATGATCTTCGGTATTACCCGGCGTGATCAGGCGGGCGTTATTTTTGTGCATGAACGGTGCGGGTTCGGCTTTAAGCAGCTTTTGAATTGCAGTTTCAGCAATAACACTGCGGTTTGCCGCATTTTCAGGGACGATGTCCAGCAGATACACCGGAATACCGGTATTGCCGACATGCGCAGCGATAGCAGCGCCCATGACACCGGCACCGATGACGGCGACCTTTTCAATGTTCATCAGACTGCCTCCAGTATGGTCGCTATGCCTTGACCGCCGCCTATACACATCGTGGCCAAGGCATAACGCTTGTTTTCGCGTTTCAACAGGCTGGCCGCCTTGCCGGTAATTCTGGCGCCGGATGCGCCCAATGGATGGCCCAAGGCGATAGCGCCGCCGTCAAGATTGAGTTTAGACGGGGCTATCGGCAAAGCTTTAAGGACGGCAAGAGTCTGCGCGGCAAAGGCTTCATTCAGCTCGACAATATCCATATCTTCCAAGTCAAGGCCTGCGCGTCTGAGCGCTTTATGAGTTGCGCTAACCGGGCCTATGCCCATAATTTCCGGCGCACAGCCGGAAACAGCGAAAGACTTGATTCTTGCCAGCACGTCAAGACCATGGGCAGCAGCGTAATCTTCACTGCATACCAGTACCGCTGCTGCGCCATCGGTTAACGGTGAAGAAGTGCCGGCGGTAACGCTGCCGGTTGCCTGAAAAGCAGGCGGCAGTTGGGCAAGCGTAGCGGCGGTAGAATCGGGGCGGACACAACCGTCTTTGTCAACCGGGCCAATTGCGATAATTTCATCGGCAAATCGGCCTTGCTGTTGGGCTGTGTAGGTTTTTTGCTGGCTTAGCAGAGCGAAAGCCTCCTGATCCGTGCGGTTGATATGATATTCCCTGGCCAGGTTTTCCGCAGTATCGCCCATGCTGATATAAGCCTGTGGAAAGGTATCATAAAGTTTCGGATTAGGCATGGCGTTGTAGCCGCCCATGGGAACCCGGCTCATGGATTCCACGCCGGCGCAGATAAAGACTTCACCCGCATTCATCTGGATAGCGCCTGCAGCCATATGTATTGCCTGCGTTGATGAGCCGCAGAAGCGGTTAACGGTCGTGCCTGCGACGGTAATGGGCAGTCCCGCCAAATGCACGACCAGCCGGGCCAGATTAAGCCCTTGTTCGGCTTCGGGAAATGCACAGCCCAGGATAAGGTCTTCTATATCCTGCGGATTGACCCCGGTTTTATCGATTAAACCTTTAACAACCTGGGCGGCAAGGTCATCCGGCCGTACTCTATTTAATTGGCCTTTACGCGCCGGAGTAAAAGGCGAGCGACAATATCCTGCAATAACAATATTTTTCATCGTACTGCCTCCTGCTAATAATCGGCTGGTTTAATACAATCCTTGACCGATATTAACGCCATTTGTTTCATTGATGCAATGTTGTCTTGAGAATGGACAATACTGTTAAAGCTTATCCGGATTTAATGCTGAGCAGAATAACCAACCGTGGTCCGAAGATAATATTTTGGATTGACTTATTTATTTCAGGATGCAAAGCTGTCAGTTATAGTGTTATAGCTTTAGATGGTCATATTGGCGCTACCTGACCCATCTGATTTTTCATCAGAATGACGGAGAATAATATGAATACCTTTACCGTAGCCACCTGGAATCTGGAGAATTTATTTCGAAACGGTCATCAATTTGGCCCGCGCACCGCTGAAGAATATGCCGCTAAATTGAACAGCCTTGCTCAAACTATCCTGAGCCTCAATCCGGATGTGTTGGCTGTACAGGAAGTCGGCGGTCCGGAACCCTTCTCTGATTTGCTTGCTTTACTCGAAGAACACTATCCTCATTGTCTTCTTTCAACCCATCCTGACCCGCGCGGTATTCGAGTCGGCTTTATATCCAGGCTGGCTATCGAGAGCAGTGAAGAAATCACAGTTTTTCCGCAAAATGGCTTAATGAAAATAGCGAGCACGGACGGTCAAGGCCGCACACAGGAAATTTCCAGCTTTGGCAGGGGCGCTTTGGGTATTTGCGTAAGACCGCTTCCGGATCGACCCATTAATCTGCTTAATGCACACTTGAAGTCAAAACTGCTTACCTTTCAATCAGCTTCCGGTCAACCCCGATTTACGCCCAAGGATGAAAATGAACGCGTGCAGGCAGCAGGCCTTGCGCTTGTCCGGCGCACAGCGGAAGCAGTCGCCCTGCGGGCAAAAGCCAACCGCTTGATAGAGAGCAATAATCGAAACGCCCTGGTTGTACTTGGCGATTTAAATGATGAGGCGAATGCCGCCACCACTCAGATTCTTCAAGGCCCCGGCGGCAGCGAAATCAGGACGCGTGCATTTGATCGTCCTGATAAAGGCGATGATGCCAGGCTGTTCAATCTGGCGCCGCTCATTCCTGAAGAAAGGCGATATTCCCGAATTTACCAGGGCAACAAAGAGCTTATTGATCATATATTCGCCAGCCAGGAGCTGTTTCCAGGACAACCCCGGCGTAAACCGAGAGTCGATAGTGGCGTTATCTTAAACCCTATGCCTTCAATCACTGATAATCCAGTTGAAAGACGAGGTCAACCCGGGTCGGATCATGCGCCCGTTTTCGCTGTTTTTGAGCTTTGAAAAACCGGCCAGACTTTCAGCTTTTTCGCAGAACAAGTAAACGATTGTTGGCCGGCATGGCGATATTATTGATAAATTCAAGGCCTATGGCTCTCGCTAAAGCCTGAATGTCTTCAAAATTTTTGATACCGCTTAAGGCGTTTTGGCTTTTAAGCCATTGATCAAACCGGGCATTGCTGTCGCTGGTATAAGCGCCGTTATAATTAAACGGGCCATAAACACATATCGATGCCTTGGCATTCAGATGGCCGTCCATTCGATCAAAAAATGTCTGCACTTCATCCCGGCTCATGATGTGCAGCGTATTGGCGGTAAATAGCGCATCTACACCCTGACACGGCCAAACACTATCCGTAACGTCAAGCTTTAAGGGCGGTTTCAGGTTGGCTAATTGCGCTTCTTCCCGCCACAAACGGATACCGGGAATATTTTCGCTTCGATCGGTCGGCTGCCATTCAATATGCGGAAGATGTCTGGCAAAATAACAGGCATGCTGGCCTGTGCCGCTGCCGATTTCCCAAACGGTGACAGGCCGGCAAAAAACGGCTCTGATCACCTGCAAGATGGGATCTTTATTATTTTCACAGGCTTGTGAGAAAGGTTTATGGGCCATTATTTTCGAGGAATTGATGTTATTCTGTTGCTTTAACTGTACTGTTTTTAAAAATGGAAGTAAAACAAATCCATAGTATGGCGCAGGTTGATTGCGCGAACTGGAATCGGCTTGCCGGCGACGATTATCCGTTTTTAAGGCATGAGTTTTTACTGGCCCTGGAGCGAAGCGGTTCGGTTTCCGAACAAACCGGTTGGGAGCCGGCGCATTTGCTGGTTATGGAGGGAGAGAAACTGATCGCTTTTATGCCGATGTACCTCAAACAGCATTCCTGGGGCGAATATGTGTTTGATCATCAGTGGGCACAAGCTTATCAGCAGCAAGGTATCGCTTATTATCCAAAATGGCTGACCGCCATTCCCCTTACGCCCTGCCAGGGAAACCGTATTGTTATACAGACAGCTGTCGACCCGCTTGAAGTCATGCAATTATTGCTTAACTTTATAAAACAGCTTTCGGTACAGCGCGATATCTCTTCATGGCATTGCTTGTTCCCTGCCGAGCAACAGACAAAACTGTTGCAGTCATTGGGTTTAAGTATTCGCGAGGGCGTGCAGTTCCAGTGGTTTAACCGGAGCTACCGGGATTTTAATGATTTTCTGCAAACCTTGAGCGCAGGCAAACGCAAAATGGTCAAGCGGGAGCGTCGCCGGGTCAGCGAACAGGGCGTTCATTTGTTGCGTATTGCAGGGCCGGATGTCAGCGACTTGCAGTGGCGTGTCTTCTTCCGGTTTTACACAATGACTTACTTAAAAAGAGGAGCGCAGCCTTATCTGAATCCGGCGTTTTTTCAACAGGTAGCGGCAACCATGGGTGAGCAAATATTGCTGGTCCTGGCTGTTAAAGACGATCAATATATCGCCGCCGCCCTTAGCTTTATAGGCAGCGATACTTTGTATGGCCGCTATTGGGGCTGTTATGACGAGTACCATAGCCTGCATTTTGAAGCCTGTTATTACCAGGGACTGGACTTTTGCATTGAACGCGGGTTCAAGCGGTTTGATTCTGGCGCTCAGGGTGAACATAAAATCTCGCGCGGATTTGAGCCCATTACGACTTATTCCGCGCACTGGATTAAAGATGCCCGGTTTGCAAAAGCGATTGAACAATTTCTAGCCCGAGAGCAAAAAGCCGTGCAACTTTATAAACAGGATGCAGCTTCTTATCTGCCGTTTAAGCAGGAACTATAAAATTGCATTGAAAATTGTCATAGAACTGATACAGTCAGGCTTGTTTTGCGAAACGGATCAAGTTTGTTTTTAATATTAACGATGAGGGTTGTTCATGTCTGATTACAGAAAATATCAATGCGATGTTTGCGGTCATATTTATGATGAAGCGGAAGGCGACGAGGCTGGCGGCATTGCGCCCGGAACGCGCTGGGAAGATATTCCGGATGACTGGCGCTGCCCTGAATGCGGTGTGGAAAAAAGCGAATTTTCCCTGATGGTTTAATCGAGTTATATGCATATTATTGTAATAGGCTCAGGTATAGCAGGCGTCTGCTTTGCAGAGAAATACGGGTCATTATCCAGAAACGATGAGATTACCCTGATAACCAGGGAAAATGATGGCTATTATTCCCGGCCTCTGCTTTCCCGCGGCTTCAGCAAGAACGATATCGAACAGTCCATTATCCTGAAGACGTTTGACAAACTGCGTGCCGGAAATATAACGGTTTATAGCGGCGCAGAGGTAACGGCCCTGAATCGCAGTGACAAAACGGTTGTGGTCACAGGTCCTGACCAGGAAAAAATACTACAGTACGATATACTGGTCCTTGCCACCGGTTCTTCCGCCTTCATTCCGCGGCCGTTCAGGCCCTACACGGGGCTTTTTTTCTGTTTGAACAGTCTCGTTGATTTAAAAGCCCTGCGCAGGTTTCGCCTGGGCTTGTTAAATCAAAACCGGAAACCCGACTGGGGAATTATCGGCGGCGGCTTGATCGGTTGTGAAGTCACTTCCGATTTAGCCTTTTCCGGTGATAATGTGACCTTGTTTCATGCGATGGACCGATTAATGGAGCGCCAATTGGCGACCGAAGATTCTGCCTTGCTGCTTGAGGTATTACAAAATTCCGGGGTGAAAGTCTTGTTAAATCAGGACGTTAAAGAATTTGCCAGACAGGAAGACAAGGTCTGCGTTAAAACCGGCGTCACAACGGAATTTGATGGGCTGATTGTGGCTTGCGGCTTTAAACCCCGCATCGGATTAGCCGAACTTGCAGGCCTGGAAATCGGGCGCGGCATTAAAGTCAATCAGTTTATGCAGACCTCGGATAACGCCATTTATGCCCTGGGCGATGTGGCAGAGTTGCCTAACGGCAAACTTTACGCCTTCATTTTACCGATTCGCAGTCAGGCGCATTGGTTGGCGGGCTTTTTAGCCGGAAAGGAACAGTCAAGCTGGACACCGCCCGTTTTTACTACCAAAGCCAAAGTACATGGTTTTGAAGCTGTTCATCCGTATAATCTGTAGAATGCGTCATGCCTAAGACTGTGGACGGGGATTTGCCGGCCTTGATGCAATGACCAAAAATCGTTATTCAGACGCAGATTGCGCCGCTATCTACCGCGCCATTTATGAGCGCCGCGATATGCGCCATTTTTTATCCGACCCTATTGAACCCGAAATATTAACCCGCCTGCTTGATGCTGCGCATCATGCGCCGAGCGTCGGCTTTATGCAGCCATGGCGGTTTGTCCGTATCAGTTGTCCGGACTTGCGTAAAACTATTCATGCCTTGGTTGAACAGGAACGAATCCGGACTGCAAAAGCATTAAACGAGCGTGAGGACGAGTTTATGAAGCTGAAAGTGGAGGGCATACTGGAATGCGGGGCCGTATTGGTCGCAGCCCTCTGTGAACAACGTGATCAATATGTTCTCGGGCGCCGGACTTTGCCGGAAATGGATCTGGCTTCATTAGCCTGTGCCATACAAAACATGTGGCTGGCGGCGCGTGCGGAAGGCTTGGGCCTGGGCTGGGTGTCCATGTTTGAACCGGAACCCCTGAAAACGCTTTTAAAAATGCCCGAAGACAGTCTGCCTATTGCTATTCTTTGCTTGGGTCATGTAGAAAAATTTTACGATAAACCCATGCTGGAACAGGAACAATGGGAAGACCGTAAAGACCTTAACACCTTTTTATTCGAAAATGCCTGGAATGTACCGTGCCGCTAGATTTTGCTATTTGTCCACGCTCTGAAACGCTTCGCTCTTTGTTACAATCTAAAATCGACCAGAAAACCAAGCCTTTGGGGTCGTTAGGACAACTGGAATCACTGGCCTTGCAAATCGGGCTGTGCCAGGACACGCTGACACCCGCCTTGAACAAACCCTGTATCATCATATTTGCAGGCGATCATGGCATTGTCGAGGCTGGCGTGAGCGCCTATCCGCAAACCGTTACCGCGCAGATGGTGGCCAATTTTTTATCAGGAGGCGCTGCAATCAGCGTTTTCGCCCGACAAAACAAGCTGGAATTATTGATTGCTGACGCCGGGGTCAATGCCGATCTGGAAGGTCACCCCCGTTTGATTGATGCAAAAATCGGCAAAGGGACTAAAAATTTTTTAACTTCTCCGGCCATGACCGCCGGAGATTGTATCAAAGCGCTCCAGGCCGGAGCCGATCTGGTGTTACAGCAGCACAACAATGGTTGTAACTGCATAGGCTTCGGCGAAATGGGTATCGGAAATACCTCATCCGCCGCTATGCTTATGCACTGTCTGACCGGTGTCCCATTAGTCGAATGCATTGGCCGTGGCGCGGGCTTGAATGATGACCAGTTACAAAATAAAGTGAACCTGTTGCAGCAGGCGTTAAACCGGCACAAAGACATCATCGAACCTCTGGATGTATTAGCGACTTTCGGCGGTTTTGAGATCGCCATGCTGGCAGGGGCTTACTTTAAAGCCGCCGAGTTGAAAATGCTGATTATGGTTGACGGTTTCATTGCCAGCTCCGCCTTGCTGGTCGCCTTCAAACTGTATCCGCAAGTGCTTGGATTTTGTATATTCAGCCATGTATCCGGCGAACAGGGCCATCAGGCTTTACTCGAATATTTTAATGCCAAGCCATTGCTAAATCTGGATTTGCGTCTGGGCGAAGGCTCCGGCATTGCGCTGGCTTATCCGTTGCTGCAATCGGCGGTCGTATTTTTGAATGAAATGGCAACCTTTGCTGAAGCAGGTGTTGACCGATGATTATTGACGGGTTTTACTCTGAAATGTAGCTAGCAGATTTTTATAACTTAAATTGCAATAGGCCAGACAGAAGTGCCAATCTATTCCTGCTTGATAAGTAATCCCGAGCCGGCGGTAAACGCCTGCACTGAGCAGGGCGCACCATTACTGGTCCGGTTTGCCCGACAACAAGGGAAGGCAACTCCATGAACCATATTGCCTTGAAAATGCTGATGGGTGATAAAGGTAAATATATGGGTATTGTTATGGGCTTGACGTTTGCTTCGTTGATTATGACCCAGCAGCCGGCCATATTCATCGGCCTCATGTCACGCTCTTACAGTTTTATAACGGATGTGGGTTTATCTGATATATGGGTGATGGACCCGAAAGTGCAATTCGTCGATGACATCAAGCCCTTGCAGGACACAGAACTTTACCGGGTGCGCGGTATTTCGGGAGTAGAATGGGCGATGCCGATGTACAAGGGCCTGCTGAAAGCGCGCCTTTTCGATGGCCGATTTCAGACCTGCAATGTAGTAGGCCTGGATGATGCGACCTTGATCGGCGGCCCGCCTGTCATGCTGGAAGGAAAGATCGACGATTTACGCCGGAGTGACGGCGTCATCGTCGATATTGACGGGGCCAGGGATAAACTGGGAAAACCTTCGTCGGCGCCCGGCGGTAAGCCGATCCCGCTCAAAGTAGGCGACAGCCTGGAACTGAACGACCGCCGCGCTATCGTCGTGGGCATTGCCAAAATCACGCGTACTTTTCAATCTCAACCCGTTATCTATACTACATATTCCCGCGCCACGAGTTATGCTCCCCGGGAACGCAAGCTTTTGTCTTTTGTATTGGTGAAAGCCAAAAAAGGCCAGGATCTTAACGAATTAACACGACGCATATCTGAAACAACCGGCCTGGCGGCTTATACGCAAGCGGAGTTTATGACGCTTACTTACGAATATTTTATGGACAACACCGGAATCCCGATTAATTTTGGTATTTCGGTATTGTTGGGCTTTATTGTTGGCGCTGCGATTGCCGGCCAGACTTTTTACAGTTTCACCCTGGAGAATCTGCGTCAGTTTGGCGTGTTAAAGGCGATGGGAACCGGTAACTGGACATTGTTGCGCATGATTTTGTTGCAGGCGGTCCTGGTCGGTAGTATCGGTTACGGCTTAGGTGTCGGGCTGACGGCAATATTCGGTTTCGCCATGCGTAATACGATACTCGCCTTCAAATTTCCCTGGCAATTGCTGATGTTCAGCGGCGCCGGCGTCAGTCTGATCTGCGTTTTCGCAGCCCTTATCAGCATATTTAAAGTGATTCGTCTGGAACCCGCCATTGTTTTTAAAGGCTGAACCATGAATCTTGCAGTACGCTGCCAAAACGTGGTCAAGGTTTACGATACCGGCGAACAGAAAGTGACGGCTCTTAACGGCATCAATCTGGATATTGCTATGGGCGAACTGATGATGCTGGTTGGGCCGTCCGGCTGCGGCAAAACGACGCTGATTTCAGTCATCGCCGGGATTCTTGACCAGGATGACGGACGTTGCGAGGTGCTTGGCGAGAATTTAATTGACATGCGCAGCAAAGACAAGCTGGATTTCAGGGCACGCAATGTCGGTTTCGTGTTTCAGGCATTTAATCTGTTGCCCTCGCTGAACGCCGCGGAAAATGTTTCGATTCCGCTGATTATCAACGGCGTGAAGCGCGCTGAAGCCGAACATAAAGCCATCGATGTGCTTGAACATGTCGGCTTGGGGGAGCGCTGGCAATCGTTGCCTTCGCAACTCTCCGGCGGCCAGCAGCAACGGGTTGCGATTGCCAGAGCCCTGGTGCATAGTCCGCGTCTTATCGTATGTGATGAGCCCACCAGCGCGCTGGATCATGAAACAGGGCATAATGTTATGACGCTGCTTAAAGATATTGCTTTGCATAAAGACCGCACTTTGGTAATAGTAACTCATGACGCGCGTATTTTTGGCTTTGCCGACCGCATCGCGGAAATGGATGACGGACATATTATTAAAGTAAAAGGCGCAAAGTGAACAAAAAACAGCGCACATCTCCATCTTTTGCCTTTGCACTATAAACTCGACATGCAAATCAAATATATCCTTCCCTTTCTGGCAGTCGCAGGATTTCTGTTTGCCGCTTATACGGTTATCAGCAGTAACCAGCCTGTGCCGGTTGCAAAAGCAGTTGCAGAACCCGCTTCCGCACCCTTTAAGGCGTTTATTGCCGGTGCCGGGATTGTCGAAGCGCAAAGCCAGAATATCGCAATCGGCACGCCTTTGCCCGAAATTATCAAGACGGTTGCGGTCAAAGTGGGCGATCAGGTCAAGGCCGGTACGCCGCTTTTTTATCTGGACGATCGCGATACGCTGGCGACGTTGGCAATAAAGCAGGCGGATCTTGGCAAAGCCAGGGCGGACGTCAGTATCGCTAAAGCTACTTTCAATGATGCCAAGTCATTGAGCCAATTGGCTGAAGCGGTAACGGACAGGCGCGCGATCAGCGCCGAAGAACTGCTGAGACGGCGCAACGCCATGCTGATTGCGAAAGCCAGGCTGGAAAGCGCACTGGCTTTGATTCAACAGGCTGAAGCCGGTGTGGCTGATGCTGAAACCACATTAAACCGGCTTATCGTTCGCGCTCCGGTTGCAGGTGAAGTGTTACAGGTCAACATTCGGCCCGGTGAATTCGCCCAGGCCGGATTTTTAAATACGCCGTTGCTGGTGCTGGGCAATCTGGAACTGCTGCATGTGCGTGTGGACATAGATGAGAATGATGCCTGGCGTTTCAACAAAAACAGCAAGGCGGTTGCTTTCTTGCGCGGGAACCGGCGCTTTAAAGCCGACTTGACCCTGGCTTACGTGGAACCCTACGTCGTACCTAAAAAATCCCTGACCGGAGATAGCAGTGAACGGGTGGATACACGCGTATTGCAAGCGCTTTATCGTTTTGACCGCGATCAGTTACCGGTCTATGTAGGACAGCAAATGGACGTATTCATAGAGGCTCAGGATGCCCCGAATATTGGCGATTCAGAACATCAGCAGATGCCGGAGGTTCATCTTCATGATGCGCCGCGCTAGCCTGTTTTTATTAATCATGCTGGTGTTCGGCTGCACTGTCGGCCCTGATTACAAGCGCCCGGTTGTCCCTGTTCCCAAACAGTGGAGCGAGGCCATTGAGGCCAAAGAATTGCACCTGAAGGCGCTACCGGATAAATGGTGGCAAGGATTAGAGATGCTCGCGCCCAGCGCTGGGTAACGATTACCGCCGGGTTGCCCGCTATAACCGGAAAAAGTAATGTCAACCGGCGTTTTAATAATACCTCTGCAACATCATCCCGGACAGGGGGCACATCTTCTGCGCTTGGAGGTTTTGGTATCGGTAATCAAGTCATCAATATCTTCCAGCTGGGCTTTGACGCACAATGGGAACTGGATTTCTTTGGAGGGGAAAGACGTGCAATAGAAGCCGCTGATGCAACTGTCGACAGTGAAATAGAAAACAGCACGAATGTGCTGGTGACATTATTGGGCGAAGTCGCCGGCAACTATATCGAACTGCGCGCTAATCAAAGGCTGATCGCAATAACGCGCGACAACCTGAATTCTCAACAGGAAACCGTCAGGCTGACTCAAATCCGCCAGCAAGCCGGTTTTGCCAGTATGCTGGAAGTGGCGCAGGCGCAATCCCAGTCTTCTGCAACCGAAGCCTTTATACCCGGCTATGAAACCATTGTTAAACAGTCGATCCATGCGCTCGGCATCTTACTCGGGAGAGAGCCCGGCGCTCTGGCGCTTCGGCTTGCTGATCCCGGCACAATTCCGGCGATGACAGCTGTCGCTATAACCGATCTCCCATCCCAGCTCTTATTGCGCAGACCCGATATTCGCCGTGCTGAACGGCAAGTTGCCGTGGCTAATACCAATGTGGGTGTCGCAACCGCCGAACTCTATCCAAGAGTCAACCTGGCGGCATTTGTGGGTTTGCAGAATATGCGCATAACCGACTTTACCCCTATCGGCAAATCATGGTCTACTGCATCCTCGCTAACTTTGCCCATCTTCAATTGGGGCAGAATTAACGCCAATATAAGAAGTAAAAAAGCGCAATTTGACTCGGCGCTTCTCACTTATCAGTCCACTGTTTTAACCGCTTTTAAAGAAGTCGAAGATGCGCTCGTCACTTATCATAATGAACAACAACGCCATAATTCGCTTGCGCAAGCCGTTGCGGCCAGCCGGTTGGCGGTTGAAATGGCCGACGAACGCTATCATAGAGGCTTGACGACTTTTCTGGATGTACTCCAAACTCAACAGGCCCTTTTCCAATCGCAACGCAATCTGGTCGAAAGTGAGGCCCAGTATTCAACTGATCTGGTTGTGCTGTATAAAGCATTAGGCGGAGGCTGGCAGACAGAAGCCGTCGTCAGCGATGCGGTTCAACTGCAAAAATAGCCGAGGTTTTATATTCAAGCTTGGCTAAAGGCTTTATCATATACCCAAAATCTCTTCGACAAGCGGGGAGTGCAGTAAACCTTAACAATTAAAATGTTTCCAACTTGGTAAAAAAATTCCGACGCTTAAAAGTAAGCCAAGCTCAGTCATTATCAATACGGGTAATACTACGAAATAGCGTGCTTTTCTTTGTCGCCACATCCGTCATTTTAGTTTATCTGCTGCGCTGGCTGCCTGCGCCGACCACGGCTTTTATGGTCTACCGGCATTATGAAGATTTAATCGATGACTTTTCATACAAGCCTATCCAGTATCAATGGGTCGGCAGAAAAAAAATCTCACAGAATGCATGCGCTGCTGTCATTGCCTCGGAAGATCAGCAGTTCTATCAGCACTTCGGTTTTGATTTACAGTCCATACGTTCAGCTATTAATGCTTACATTAATGGCGGACGCCGGCTAAGAGGCGCCAGCACGATTTCACAGCAAGTCGCCAAGAATTTATTTTTGACGCCATCAAAAAGTTTTATCCGCAAAGGTCTGGAAGTCTGGTTTACGCTGCTGATTGAGCTATTGTGGAGCAAGGAACGGATATTGGTGGTCTACCTCAATATCGCCGAATTTGGCGATCATTTATTTGGCATAGAAGCCGCCAGCCAGCATTACTTTGGCATCCCTGCAAAAAACCTCAGCCGATCTCAAGCCGCGGTGCTTGCCGCCACCTTACCCAATCCGATGCGATTGCGTGTAGCGCACCCATCGAATTATGTCGTCAGAAGACAAAACTGGATACTCAGGCAAATGCGGAATCAGGGCGGATTGCCTGACTGATCGGTAATCGGTTAATCAATAAGGTTTAGTTTCGCGCCTGCCATAAACCACCCAGGCGACATGTTGATAATCTGCCTCGTAGCGCTGCCAATACTTTGCCGCCAGCGTTGTTTTGCGGATGCCGCCTTTCGCCATTCACTAACAGTAAAAGATTATCGCCTGCGAATAATTTTTTGTGCACAGCTTGCAGATCGTCCTCTCTTCCTTCAAATATTACCGGTATGAATGGACGAGTGGTAAGGATGTGAGGGATATTATGTTCGCCTTGCCGATCAATTTTAGTATGATCGATTGCTATATCGCCGCCTGAATCGGGATGTATTTGGCTGATAGTGGCCGTTTCGATTGCCGCCGGATTTTTTGGTATAAAACCGGAGTCTGCCAATTTGTCCAGTTGCTGACGAACTTAAGGAGCAGGTCTTCGGTGCTTTTATAGACAGTCTGGAAATGTCCGAGCGCTTTTAATTTTTTCTGAAAAGTCCAAAGGCTCTCTTCAGGTCTTTTTCGTTCGCAGCGCCGATGCTGATTGAGGCATCCTTGAAATAGGTGTAAATGCGGGGTTTTCCGGTCCGTTTAAAACTCTCTTAGGCCGTTTCAAATTCCTCTTCGGTATATATACCTACTTTGGTGAAAAAAAGCATTACGAACAGGTCGCAGAGTCACGAATAGATTTATTGTACTCGTCTTGCGATCGGGTTCTCGATACCGCATCAATAAAGTCTTCCCAGATCACCAGGTCACGAAAAATGTCTTTTACAATCCAGCTTTTATTGCGCGGGTTGATGGATATCTCAAACAACAGACGTTCGTCTTGAAGCTCAGAAGAGGAAGCAAGAAAAATTTTTATTGTGCGCATAACATCTTCCCGAAGTGATGTAATGAAAACATTACTGCGCTGTTTATCATAAATATTTCAGCATTACAATAAAAAGCGGGGAGCGTTCGATAGCGTCCGGGTTTTATAGACGGTAAAAAATTAATATGATTTACTTAAAACCAGCCAATGTTATAAACTTGCATAAGATAAAGTTAACCATCGAGGCTTCTATGAAAAAACCATTTGCATACTGCGCATTATTTCTTGTTTCCCTGGCGCCTTCCGTTCAATCCGAAGAAATTGGTTGTATTACCACAACCTGGAAGCTGATAGGCGCCAATCATAAAGTCTGTGTACAAGCCTTTGATGATCCCAAGGTGCAAGGCGTCGCCTGCCATATCAGCCAAGCCAAGACCGGCGGTATCGCCGGAACATTTGGCGTTGCTGAAGACCCTTCGCAATTTTCTGTCTCTTGCCGTCAGGTCGGTCCCATCGTCATCGACGGCAAGTTGCCGAAAGAAGAAACGGCTTTCAGCGAAAGCACATCGCTTCTTTTTAAAGACACCAAAGTCACGCGTTTGTTTGATGCTAAGCGCAATGCTCTGGTCTATGTGGCTATCAGCCGCCGGGTAATCGAAGGTGCGCCTGTCAACAGTATATCAACAGTACCTATTATGCCATGGAGCGAGAAATAAATACCGGCTCGGTTTGTTCGAGGTCTACTTGATGGAAAAGGATCTATGATTCCAGGAATAAATCAGCAATCGCCTGGAAATAGAAAAGTGGCTATTATGGAAGCTTTTATAAATCCGATGTCAAGACAGCTTCAGTCCATTAATTCTAGAATTACAACAGATCTCATTCATGTGGCTACAAAAAGAATTTATTTTGTCGGCAAAAAATAGAGGGTTTCATCTCATCACGGAGGAAGTTCTAGGAGCCATACCGGAATTAAAATCCATAAATTGCGGATTGCTGCACCTTTTCATCAAGCATACGTCAGCCTCGTTGACGATTAACGAAAATGCCGATCCGACAGTTCGCCTGGACCTGGAAAGCCACTTTAACAAGTTTGTGCCTGAAAAAGCCCCTTATTACCGGCATGACTATGAAGGCGATGACGATATGCCCGCCCATATAAAAAATTGCCTTCTGGGTTGCAGTGTCAGTATTCCTGTGACTGATGGCGCGCTTAACCTGGGCATCTGGCAGGGCATTTACCTGTGCGAGCATCGCAACCGGGGCGGCGGCAGAAGTATTGTAGCCACCATTCAGGGGCAATCTTTTTGAGAAGCTACCGTAGGGCCCGTTTTATTACTACAAAGCATTTGGCCTTTCATAGCTTCGAGCGGTTGAATTGCTTTTTCTCCGGCTTCCCTGGACAGTAATTCGGCGCGTTTGAATATTCCTGGATTAAGCGCACGTTCTATTGCGAGCGGAAACGATGCTGATTGTTTTTGAGCCAAGAATTTCTGAAGCGCAGGCTTGCTTATCAGACTTGGCACGATACTCTGAGTCAGCCTTGACTGATCGGTAATCACAAGCCGTTCTGCTTCACGAAAAGCCGGGTCATAAACGATTCGAAAGCCCGGATCTTTCAATCTGGCAAAGGCAAGGCTGCCGGGAGCGTCCTCTAATATTTCAAGGCCTTGATTGGCAAGCGCTGCGCGAACCTTTTGATATTCGTCGCCGGGGACTACAGAGCGGTCGATCACTAATCCCTGAAAGCCGGCGGCTTCCACTTCGGTGATCAGATCAGTGATTGGCAAGCCTGCGATTCGTTCGTGCCAGTTCTCAACGGGGCTGTTTTTTGATGCGCCATTGCTCCAGCGAAGATCTGTCGAGTGTAAATACAGCCGCAAATGAGAAAACGATCCCCAGCCGTAATATTTGCTGTCACTCAGATATTGTGAGTGCGGATATTGATAAACCATCGCTCCGGCAGGCAACATGCTTTCAATATGATGGATAAAACTGCGCTCGGCCAAAAATTTATCATGGGTCTGGGCATTACCTTTGGCTGCATTAAAGGGTATCTGGTCGTAAAGTCCTGCCACTGTCAGTGCCAAAGTAATCCCCACGGCAATCGTGAATTTAGAACGGGTAGTATCTCTTACAAGAGCGGTAGCAATTGCGCCGGCTCCTGCAAAAAGGCAAAAAATCAGGAATAGAGGGAAACGGTCATATGCCCAGATCGTAGGGTATATAAGGGCAATCAGAGCTCTTGTACCTCCGGAAGTTGAGCATAAAAATATGAACACCGAAAGAATGACCGCCGCCCACAGTATCGGGTTGTTGTTGAGGAAATCCGGGAACTTTGTCTTCCGGCTATTCGGTGAGGCCTGATGCAGCGCAAGCATGGCCAGAACAGCAAAGCATGCCAGAAGCAAAACGCTGCCGATTGTGCCAAGGGAAACGCTCAAACCAGTTGGAATTTTGCGGGCCGCGTTAGCGTTGTCAACCATGCGCTGGCCTAGTTGTCCCAAATTTTTAATATGATGTTCGGGGATTGGCGCGACCAGCAATTTAAGACTGGTTGAATAAACTTCGGCTTCAAACGGGCGTTTAAACAATGTTGGATCAGCCTTGCCATCCGGATAGAGCTCTGCCGGATGGGCGTGTTGATAAGTCGAGATCGGCAGTGATACAACAAGAGCAACTAAGATCAGAGTGGTTATGAGCAGAACAGGGGCAAGTAGACGGGCGGGCGTCATGATATCGCCGTAAATGGCGCGCATTGCCGTGGCGAATCCAAGCAGCAGAAGAGTGAAAAATGCGTAATAGCCATCAGATAAAGTGACCAGTAGCACGCAAAAAAAACTGATCCAGAATTTTCCGGATCGAAGAAGGCTTTTTATACCGGAATGAAGAGGTTGTTCTTTTGGGAAAAACTTTCCAAGTTCACCCGTCAAAATCCAGAAGATCGGGACTAACGCCAGCGGAACGGTAAAGTAGTTTGCAAGATATGCATAGAAAATCCAGCCAATGCGGAAGCTCGTAAAAGAAAACAGGACAGCGATCGACGCAGCTGCAAATCTTGCAATTCCTAGTAACCGGCAAGCCAGGTAGGAAGTGATGGATATCAGTGAAAAATTGAGTATATAGTAAATCTGCTGGAGCTTGACTGCGTCATCAATAAATTGGGACAAGGCCAGCATGAGGATTGAATGAAGAGCGCTGGTTTGGACGGCGGCATTGAAATGCCAGTGGGCGATGTCAGGCGCGCCCAGAAACGGATTGTCAAGAATCCATCCGGTATCTTTCAATACCTTGGTCAGAATAAGCTGCCATACATCATCGGACCCTGAATAGACAAATGGTATCGAAAGATCCCGGTGCCAAAGCCCCAGCACACTCATCGCCAAAATCAAGGGGACCAAACCGACAATACCTAGCTCGATAACGGCAGTTACTTTAGGATGCTTTTTTGAAAAGCCCGGATTGTTTATGGCCTCGATATTTTCAGGTTTTGTATGAGCGATGGACAATATTTTCTCATCGCCTTTCTGCTTTCCATTAAAGACAAAAAACCGGCAACCTAGAAACATGGTCGGTGTATAGACAGCCATTCCAAAGAGCTGAACCAGGTAGGGTCCTATGCCGAAATAATCGGTTCCGATAAGGACAACGCCCAAGTTTAAAAGGTAAGAGATGCCGGCAACCGTCAGATAGCGGGGCAGTACTTTTACGATGGATTGGCTATCGCTGAAAGTCCAGAAACGATTCAGCACGAAGCTGACCGCCAAACCTATCGCATATCCAATTGCATTAGCCAGGCCCGGATGAGCATTGAAAAAGAAAATGATTGCATAGATGGACAGCAGGCCGACCGCTGTGTTTACCAGTCCCACTGCCAGAAAACGAACGGACTGATGGATTAACTCCCTCATACCCGGCACCGCGCCATTGCTCATGATTCTGAAACTTTTGAGTTTGAATCAGAATTTTTATGGAAAAGTTCATTCGAACAGGCAATGTCTTGGATGACAAAGAGGGGACGACCCTTGGATTCAATATAAAGTCTTCCCAGGTATTCGCCTATGATGCCTGCCACAAACAGTTGCACGCTACCTAATGCAAGAATAATGACTGCCAGAGAGGTCCAGCCTTCAACTGTTTGGCCAAGAAAATACTGCGTGAGCACGTAGACCATTAATATTAGTGTGGCAATGCCAAAGTAAAAGCCAAAAACAGATGCTATTCTGAGAGGACGAACGGAGAATCCGGTGATTGCGTCTATCGCAAACCGGATCATTTTGGAGAGCGGATATTTGGTTTCGCCTGCAAAACGCGCTGCCCGTTCGTAGGGCACCGCTTCCTGGCGCATGCCAATCCAGCTTACCATGCCTCGGATAAAGCGATGATGTTCGGGCATGCTGTTCAAGACATCTAATGCCCGACGGCTCATCAATCTGAAATCACCGGTATCCTGCGGAATGTTGATGTCCACCATCCTGTTGAGCAGGCGATAAAACGCATAGGCGGAAGCCTTTTTGAAGGCTGTTTCACCCTCGCGTTTGATGCGCTGGCCGAACACCACATCGCAGCCGTCGTCCATGCGCTCCATCATTTTCGGCAATAACTCGGGTGGGTCCTGCAGGTCGGCATCGATAATGAAGATGCGTTCTCCGCGGGCCATTTGCAGACCGGCTGACAGAGCCAATTGATGGCCATGGTTGCGCGACAGGTTAACGGCTATTATGTGTTTGTCGGTCTCGGACAATTCGCGCATGATCTTCCAGGTGGCGTCGCTGGACCCATCGTTGACCAGGACCAGCTCATAGTTATCACCAACGCAGCGATGACAGACGCCGCTAACTCGGCGGTGCAGTTCCTGCACGCCATCCTCTTCATTGTAGCAGGGCACAACAACCGACAAGCCCATTCTAGTCATTTCCAGTTTCCTCAATTTTCAATTCATTATTAAAGTTGGACCACAAGCTTATATTTGTTCATGCTGCGCTGTTATATCAAGCGCTATGCTTTTGCTCACCATTAAAATACTAGACACGAAACCTGGTTTTTTCAAAAACACTTCATTTAACAGATTGCCAAGTCTCATCAGGGATAAGCCGGAATTCTTCAGGCATCTTGGTTGTATTGGATGACTGTCAAAGGCTTCTTTCGAAGTCAACGGCAAAAGTTTTCCGGCGGCGATATCGGATCTGGTGAAAGAAGCGTTAAATCCTCAGGTTCCGATAGCGCACAAGGTATAGCCTTGTTGATCCAGCAGCTGTTCCCGGGCAGCTAAGCTCGCCGACCCGGATGGCGGCCATTTTTTGCTGAATTCCTCGCTGTCGAATTGGACTACACTGTATCTATCCCTGTACCTTTTTTCAAATTCAACTACCAGCACACGTGGCCGGACTGCATTCATGCTGCGCATGACGGCATAGTCCCCACCGTCGATAGCAATAACCATTAAGTCCGGTTCAAGCTCGTCATGAACGTCCCTGAGCATCTGGTTATGTTTTCGGCGGTGATTGCATGCTGGACAATTAAAGGCGAAAAGTAACCGTGTCGTCCATTGTTTGTCACGTGAAAGTGCTTGGTGGCGTAGCCTCGTGAACGGCCTTCGAGTTGCAGGCCCGGATAATGCATGAGGTGATAATATTACCTCATTTTATTAACTGCAAGAACGCTGACAGTATAAAGAACTATCAAAGATCCTCTCAAGGTAAATATTTCCGTTTCTCTTCTAAAGTTAAGTATCTTATAAAATAGCAGTCAATTACGCTCCGGCAAGAAAATAAACGCTAATACCAACCCAGGTTAAAACCAGTAGCAGCCAAGGCAGCCAGTGCTGCCGATAAAGAACCAGCTCCGGCATTTCATCGTCATCTGGTACGGCCGGTCGTTCCTGCTGCCGGGAAGCTCTCTTGAGCCTTCTGTTCAAGTCTCTGGCTTTTTCTTTTTGTTGCTTTTTGTATAGATCTATTCCTTTCTGGATACCTTGGGCAATCAGTTTTGTTTGCTCTTTGGTTTGGGCGGGACGTTGAGTTCCCTTGGCTAGTTTCATCGCTTCATCCTGGGTTTGCTGCGACGGTTTTTGATAAATGTTCTTGGCCATATAGTTAATTTGTTGACAATTTACATCTCTATATTTAACACTTCCTGCAAAATGCAAGCAATTAAAAGTGATGAGCATAAATAAACTTTTTTAGAACTTGTGCTTTTATTCGACCGGATGTTCCGGCTGACACATCAATTTATAGCTTCATGCACTTTAGCCAGAATGATTTGCATGACTTTTTCAGGCTGTGGTTTAGCAAACATGCTATTTTATCGATGCGATTTGGGAGAATGTTTCGTATCAAATTCTCTTAACTTTTTAAATATAAAGTGAAAATATACAGAAATAATTAACAATAAAAATGCCAAAACTTAATATAGGCGAGTGTCAGTCTAACATTTTCAAGGCTTCCAGGTTTTCTGTTGCCCCGATGATGGATTGGACGGACAGACACTGCCGTTTTTTTCACCGGCTGATTTCAAAACAGGCCTTGTTGTATACAGAAATGGTAACGACGGGGGCTTTAATTCATGGCGATCGCCACCGGTTTTTACAATTTAATGCAGTTGAAAATCCGCTTGCCTTTCAATTGGGCGGCAGTAATCCGCGCGAGCTGGCCAGCTGCGCCAGAATGGTTGAAGACTATGGTTATTCGGAAGTCAATTTGAACGTCGGCTGTCCCAGCGACCGTGTTCAGAATGGGCGCTTTGGCGCCTGTTTGATGGCTGAGCCGGAACTGGTTGCCGAGTGTATTACTGCAATGTCTCAGGCCGTCGCTATCCCGGTCACGGTTAAGTCACGAATAGGTATTGATGAGCGTGACTCCTATCAGGAACTGGCCCATTTTATAGAGACAGTCGCCAGCGCCGGCTGCAGAACCTTTATTGTTCATGCCAGAAAAGCCTGGCTTAGCGGCTTATCGCCCAAACAAAATCGCGAAGTGCCGCCGTTGCGTTATGAGGCGGTCTATCAATTAAAAAAGGACTTTCCTCAGTTAGAAATTATCGTGAATGGCGGCATCGCTTCACTGGATCAGGCTGAAGAAATGCTGAAAAATGTTGATGGCGTTATGATGGGGCGGGAAGCTTATCACAACCCTTATATATTGGCGGATGTTGATAGACGGTTTTTTGGCGCAGTCAGTGAGCCTCTTTCACGCCAAGACATTGTCTCCTTATTAATACCTTATATTCAGGAGCAGCTTAAAACCGAAGCTCGCCTAAACAGTGTGTCACGGCATATTTTAGGTCTGTTCCATGGCGAACCGGGGGCCAGAGGCTGGCGCAGACATATCAGTGAAAATGTCAGTCGAAAAGGCGCGGATGAAAATGTAATACGGGAGGCTTTGAAGTTTACGACTCAATAAAAGCACTTTCGTCTTGTAGCGGGAGATAATTCAGGACAAGCTCAAAATCTGGCGGCAATATAAGGGGTAGTGCTATACTTTCAAATATTTTTTTAACATGAGACTGAAAACCATGGAAGAGCATTTTGCCAGAATTATTGAGGCGGTTGGTGAAAACTTAAACCGTGAAGGCCTGATTGATACGCCAAAACGTGCTGCCAAGGCATTCAAATTTCTCAACAACGGCTATGAGAAAACGTTGGAAGATGTATTGAATGGCGCTATTTTTACCGCTGATACGGAAGATATGGTTATCATCAAGGATATCGAATTGTATTCGTTATGCGAGCATCATTTATTGCCGTTTATTGGTAAATGTCATGTCGGTTATTTACCCCACGGTAAAGTGCTGGGCTTGTCCAAGGTGGCCCGTATCATTGATATGTATGCGCGACGTTTGCAAATTCAGGAAAAGCTGACCAAACAAATAGCGGATGCGATTGAGCTTTCAATCGGCGCAAGAGGCGTGGCCGTGGTTATTGAAGCCAAGCATTTATGTATGATGATGCGAGGCATTGAAAAACAAAACTCAGTGATGACCACATCGGTCATGACGGGGGTTTTTCGCAAAGAGATTAGTACGCGCTCGGAATTTTTAAACCTGATTAACCGATAGGTTTTATGGTTACCCGAAAGACCGGTATTTTATTGGCTAATCTGGGTTCGCCGGCAGCGCCGACAACGTCCGCGGTCCGGCGATTTCTTAAGGACTTTCTTTCTGACCCGCGCGTGGTTAACCTGCCGAGACCGGTGTGGTGGGTGATACTGCATTTAATCGTATTGCCCTTCCGGCCGAGGCGATCAGCAAAAGCTTATCGTAAAATCTGGCAAGATAAAGGTTCTCCTTTAATTTTTTTAACTCAGCAATTAACCGGAAAAGTGGCTGATAAGCTGAACGCCAAAGGCGTCGTAACCGATTATGCCATGCGCTATGGTGAACCCTCGATAGCAAAACAATTAAAACACTTGAAGCAGGAAGGCATAACCGATTTAATTGTTTTGCCCTTATACCCGCAGTATTCTTCCACTACGACAGCATCTATTTATGATGATGTGGTCAGGGAACTCAATCAGTGGCGGCACCTGCCCGGTATTCAATTCATCAGTGATTACCATCAGGATGAGAATTATATATCAGCAGTCGCTGATTCTATTGAACAGGCGTGGCGGGAGCAGGGTAGAAATGCACTGTTATTAATGTCTTTTCACGGTTTGCCTGAGCAATTGATCAAGTGGGGCGACCCCTACTTTTATCAATGCCGGAAAAGCGCGGCCTTAATTGCCGAAAAGCTGGGTCTTGATGAACAGCAATGGATGCTGGTCTTTCAATCCCGTTTTGGCAAGACCGAATGGCTAAAACCGTATTGTGTGGATACCTTGCAGAGTCTTCCAGGACAAGGTGTAAAAACGGTTGATGTCGTGTGTCCGGGATTTGCGGTGGATTGCCTGGAAACTCTGGAGGAAATTGATATGGAGAATAAAGCCATCTTTATGGACGCAGGCGGGGAAAGCTATCGGTATATACCCGCTCTTAATGATTCAGAAAGGCATGTTGATTCTGTTATCAGTTTGCTTGAACATAAGCTTTAAGCAGCTATAGTTGCTGATAAGCATGTTTTAGTGAAAATTACAGTTTTTGGCGTACTCAATAAAAGAGTTAAAGCGATGAAAGAAACCATATTATCCGGTTGGCGAGAAGACCGGCCTATCGTGAAATCGAGCAAACCCTTGGCTACAGGTGAAGGTGTTATCGATGAAAGCGCCTTTAATACCATTGAGGTCGACAAGGTGTTTGATGCCATTGATCACGCTTCCACAACAATAGGGCAGGCAGTATTATATCGCTCCTTAACGCAACCTCTGGATATTCTGGATGAGATCAAGGCTAAACAGGAAGCCGTTGAGGAACTGCATATTAACTCTGCGCTAAAGCAAGCTGTTGATAATGTTTTACAAACGGCCGCCTCTCATGAAAAAAACTTTTACCTGCTGTTATTTGGTGAATTTCTAGGTACATTCGGCACAGCCAGAGAAGAGTATGAAATTGAAGGCTATGGCTATCTGCAATATAAAAGAGGCGTTCGCTTTATGCTGGAACTGGTGGAACAGATTCAGGACATCGAAACCCCGCACAGCGCTTATCTGAATACATTATTTGACAAGATAAAAGCATTTGCCGATAGCAGGGCTTATTCTTTAATGCAAGGACCTGTTTATATTTCTGAAAGCGGTATTCAATCAAGGCAGGAAAGACGGGGTTCATTTTCACCCGCAATTATTTTCAAACCCAATTTTTTCAAACCGCTGCTGATTACACTGTTTTTCGGAGCAATCTGGGCATTGGCGCATTTTTTCCCAACGGATATGTTTAATGTTTCTGTTGAAGCAATCCCAACCGCCTCCATTTTTTTCGTGCCTTTACTGCTGATTTATTTTCCCATAGTCGGAGGCTTTGACCGTGACAGCTGCATTATTCCGTTAAGGAACGAGTTTAAAAAGTCGTCCGATGTTGCAGAAACTTTAGATGCCCTGGGCCAGCTGGATGAACTGCTGTCCTTTATCAAACTGGCTGACACTTTCGGTACCAGCATGGTGTTGCCGCAATTGGTTGAGGCCGATCATCACCGGATCAATCTGGTTGATGCCAGAAACCCGGTCCTTGGCAATCAAAATTATGCCTATATCGGCAACGATTTTGTTCTCGAAGATGACAAGCTGGTGCTGATAACGGGCCCCAATAGCGGCGGCAAAACAGCTTTTTGCAAAACCGTCACCCAGATTCAATTACTTGCACAAATCGGCTGTTATGTGCCTGCACAGTCGGCAACACTGACGGTAGCCGACAGAATCTTTTATCAAGTGTCTGAAGTCAGTCATTTGAACGACGGTGAAGGGCGATTTGGAACGGAATTAAAAAGAACAAAGGACATATTCCTGGCGACAAGCCCTAAGAGCCTGGTAGTACTGGATGAGTTGTCGGAAGGCACGACCTTTGAAGAAAAAATGGAATCTTCATCCAATGTGCTTCATGGCTTTTACCGCAAAGGCAACAGTACTATTCTGATCACTCACAACCATCAATTGGTCGATAATTTCGTTCGTCAGGGAACAGGTTTACCGCTACAGGTTGAATTTGCCAATGATGCGCCGACCTATAAATTGATTCCGGGTATTTCAAGGGTCAGCCACGCTGATCGTGTGGCTAAAAAAATCGGTTTTTCAAAAGAAGACATAGACAACTATCTGGCGGATTCACAATGGCAATAGGTACAGCCTTAACTGATGGTGCAACCAGGGCTTTGCTGCTGGGGAGTGGTGAGTTGGGCAAGGAACTGGCTATTTCCCTGCAACGCTACGGCATAGAAGTCATCGCTGTTGATCGCTATCCGAATGCCCCTGCACATCAGGTCGCGCATCGCAGTCATGTGATTGATATGACCGATACTGCAGCGGTTAAAGGACTGATCGCCCGGGAAAAGCCTGATTTTATCATTCCTGAAATAGAGGCGATTGCAACCGCAGCGCTTGCTGATATTGAGGCAGAGGGAAACTGCACCGTCGTTCCTAATGCAAGAGCCATTCAATTAACCATGAACAGGGAAGGCATCAGGACTCTCGTCGCAGAACAGCTTGAACTACCTACCTCAAAGTATGCTTTTGCACAAAGCTTTGAGGAATTACAAGCTGCCGTTGACGATGGCATCGGTTTTCCTTGCTTCATTAAGCCTACGATGTCATCTTCCGGTAAAGGGCAATCCATGGTTAAAAGCGCTGACCGGCTTAAATCGGCATGGGATTACGCCAAATCGAGCGGACGCGTTAATACCGGTAAAGTCATTGTTGAAGCAAAAATAGATTTCGATTTTGAGATCACATTACTGACAGTCCGCGCATTAAATGGAAACGGAGAAGTTGAGACTTATTTTTGTGAACCCGTTGGCCATGTGCAGGAAAATGGTGATTACCGCGAAAGTTGGCAGCCGCAAACGATGAGTCCTGCGTCGATAAAATCAGCTCAGGATATTGCTTTTAAAGTGACCCATGAAATCGGCGGGCTGGGTTTATTCGGTGTCGAGTTGTTCATTAAAGGCGATGATGTATGGTTTAGTGAAGTCAGTCCCAGACCTCACGACACCGGCATGGTGACGATGGTCACTCAGAATCAAAATGAATTTGAATTACATGCAAGAGCCATTTTAGGCTTGCCTGTAGACGTTGGCTTGCGAAGAGCGGGCGCCAGTGCTGTTATTTTAGGAGGCGTTGATGCCAAAGGCGTCGTTTTCGAAGGATTGGCTCAAGCATTAGGCGTGCCTGACAGTGAAGTCAGATTATTTGGAAAGCCGGAAGCATTTTTAAACAGGCGTATGGGCGTGGCTTTAGCCACTGCTGAAAACGTCGATGAAGCCAGGGTTAAGGCGATTAAGGCGGCAAAATTAATAGTGATTAAATCTGTGTAGTAGGCGATAAGCATGATAAAAATAACAATTATTTTATTAACTTTACTGATCTCGACTGAGGTCGCGGCTGATATCTATAAGTTTACTGATGCTGACGGTCACATCTACTATACCAATATGCTTCGAAATGGCTTGTATAAGCGTAATATCAAGTCAAAATACTATAACGAAATAAATGTGTCCGGGCATGGCCTGTACAAGCGGATTATCAAAACCAAAATAATACATTTTGCCAATAATAATTATCCGGTTAACTACTCCGGTAAATTACGGACTTTTTCGAGTGCTAATAAAAGAAAATTTGCAGACCTCATAGATCAGGCGGCCTTTAGACATCAGGTTGATGCAAAACTGGTCCATGCTGTTATTCAAACGGAGTCTGCTTATAATTCAATGGCGCAATCGCCAAAGGGCGCCGTGGGTTTAATGCAACTGATGCCTGATACGGCAAGACGTTTCGGTGTTAGCGATCGGAATGATCCCGATCAGAATATAGACGGCGGCACACGCTATCTAAAACATTTGATTAATATGTTTAATCCAAATCTGGATCTTGCCGTTGCTGCCTATAATGCGGGCGAAAATGCCGTTATAAAATATAACAATTGTATTCCCCCGTATCCTGAAACCCAAAATTATGTAAAACAGGTCCTGGCTCTATATAATCATTGATGTCATTCCTCTGGAACTTGAAAGAGGCTAATGTTTATATTCCAGCCGGGTGAGTAAAGCGACGTAGTGAATGCTCTACCGGTAATCTTAAAAACAGGCTGTCAGTATGATCGATACACTTAATGCCGGATGGGCTAATAAGCCTGCAACTGGCGTGCTTCCAGCGCAACAATTCAATAAATAGTTATGTATCATTTTATAGATGATCTTAATTTCAGTATGATTATCGTTGAATTAGATCATTCTAATGATACAGCCGATATTATTCCCCGCATTAAAAAAGTTAATCTTTCAGCCGCTGCTTTTTTAGGGTTTAATGAAAAAGAACTCATTGATAAACCGCTTGAACTGATTTGTACGCCTGAAGGATGGTCGATCTTACTCGCTAAATTGAACGGCGAATTGTCTTGTAAAAGCTTTGAAAATGAACTTGTCGCCAAAGCAAACAAGAGAATTCCGGTACTTATCTCTCTTTCCGTTTTACCCGAAAAAAACTCTGAAAAGACCCGCATCGTTTTACTCATTCAGGACATTAGCGACAGAAAAGCGCGGGATAAAATCCAGCTTATGATGCAGCGTGCCGTTGAGCAAAGCGCCAGCGCCGTGCTCATTGCTGACAAAAACGGGCTTATAGAATATATTAACCCTAAATTAACCGAGCTGACCGGTTATACATCAGAGGAGTTGCTGGGGAAAACCCCAAGAATCATGCAATCCGGCAATACGCCTTTGGAACACTATCAGAGCTTATGGCAAAGCCTTTTAAGCTCGGGTGAGTGGTGTGGGGAGATCAAGAACCAGAAGAAAAACGGCGATGATTACTGGGTTCATGAGTGTGTCAGCGCCATTAAAAATGACCAGGGTGAAGTGACTCATTTTCTGGCTCTCGAAGAAGACATTACCCAACGCAAGCGGCTGGAGCATCGGTTTCGGCAAGCGGTGGAATCCGCACCCAATGCGATAGTCATCGTCAATGAGTCAGGAACGATTGAGATAGTTAATTCGCAGGCAGAAGTCTGTTTCGGCTACTCACGCAATGAACTGATCGGGCAACCGGTTGAAATATTGGTGCCGGAGCGCTTTCGTAACGCACATGTTGGTTACCGCCAGGCTTACCTTGCCGCCCCCGTATCCAGAGCTATGGGAGCCGGCCGTGAGCTCTACGGATTACGTAAAGACGGGACTGAATTTCCTGTGGAAATAGGCCTCAGCCTTATTGATAACTATGAAGAAGCCATAATACTCAGTTCCATCGTGGATATCACCGAACGCAAGAAAGCTGAATCGGCGTTAAAGGAAAGTGAAGAGCGCTTCAGGCAAATGGCGGAAATGACCGGCGAATGGCTATGGGAGCAAGACCCCTATGGCTATTATATTTATAGCAGTACTGCCGTTAACCAGATTCTCGGATTCAGCCAGGAGGAAGTTATCGGAAAACATTACACCCTGTTTTTAACTCCCCAGGACCAGGCAGAGCAGCAGGTTTACTCAACCAGCCATCAGCCCTTTTATGGTTTGGTTAATCATCACCGGCATAAAGACGGGCATGCGGTTCTTACCGAATCGACCGGATTGCCTATCATCAATGCAGAAGGAAAACTGATCAAATGGCGCGGCGTTGATCGAGATATTACTGCCAGAAAGCATTTCCAGGACGCTCTGGTAGAAAGTGAGCAACGTACGCGGCTCATTATTGAAAGCTCCCTAAGCGCCATTGTGATTATGGACTCCTATGGACTGATTACTGATTGGAATCATCAGGCTGAAAAAATATTCGGCTGGCCGCGCAATGAAGCCATTGGCCAAAGTCTTGCCGATTTAATCATTCCGCCACGCTATCGCAACAATCAAAGACAAGGACTGCAAACCTTTTTGCATACCGGCAATGGACCTTTATTGAATCAGGTGATTGAGTATACCGCCATCCGCCGGGATGGTTCGGAGTTTCCTGTTGAACTGAGTGTGTCCCCCTTAAAGCTGGGCAATGCTTATATATTCAGCGGTTTTATACACGAGATCACTGCCAGAAAAGCCGCTGAACAGAAGATTCGCCAGGTGGAAATCAATCTGGCGATTGCCCAGAGTGAGATCAAGATTGCCCAGCGAATTCAGGCTTCTTTATCACCGTCGGCTCCGATTAAATCGGATCATTTTGAAGTAACCGGTTATTGCTTGCCTGCTGACAGGGTTGGCGGTGACTATTTTGATTATTTTTTCCGAAGTGAAAACCGCTTGGATATGATTGTTGCCGATGTTTCAGGCCATTCCATAGGGCCGGGCCTGTTTATGGTTGAAACGCGCAGCGCTATTCGAACACAGGCGAATCGGCTGGGGACGCCTTCAGAGACACTGAGCGTTCTGAATAATTTTCTGTTTGAAGATCTGGATAATGCAGAATATTTCATTACCCTGTTTTATTTGCAATATGACACCTGCACCCAGCAATTAAGCTTTGCCAATGCAGGACATCCGCCGCCGCTGTTACTTAAGGCTTCTCAAAATGAATGTCATCATCTGGATGCGGAAGGCATGATATTGGGGATACGAAAAAATATTGTTTTTGAACAGAAAACCACAATCCTGGCTAAAGGCGATTTAATCCTGCTTTATACGGATGGGTTAACTGAAGCGGAAAGTCCGGACGGTGAATTTTTTGGCATAGAGCGTGCCAGCAATATTCTCATACAATACGCGCAACAGTCGCCGGAAAGCATCATTGATGCACTGCTAGAGCATCTTAAACAATTTTGTCAGAGAAACTCCTTTAATGATGATATTACATTGATGGTTTTCAGACGAGGTTAGGGGTTGACGGTGAATATCGACTTCCTGATTGTCGGCCAGGGACTGGCGGGCAGTTTGCTGGCATGGGAATTGATGCAGCGGGATTGCAGCGTCGTCATTATCGATAATGGCAGAGAAAATGCTTCGCAGGTTGCGGCGGGACTGATTAATCCGGTTACGGGAATGCGCTTTGTAAAAACTACTGATATAGATAGGTTTTTGCCTGCGGCAAAGCAAAGTTACTCGCATCTGGCTGATTTCTTTAAGCAAACTTTTTATATAGAAAAACCGATGTTGCGGCTTTTTCGCAGCGATAAGGAGCTAATGCACTGTATAAAAAAACTTGATAAGCCTGAATATCAGAATTATCTGGGCGCAGTTATACCGCCGGGGCAAGTTTTCGATAATCTTTCCACGCCCTTTGGTTTCCTTCAGCAAGAACAAACCGGCTATTTATTAACCCGGCCGTTATTAAGTTGTCTGAAAGATTTTTTTATAGCCAAAAATTGTTACCGCCTGGCTGATTTTGATTACCGGGACATTCAATTTCATCCTGAATTAAGGTGGCAGGGCATTTCACCAAAACAGATTATTTTTTGTGAAGGCCATCGCGCAGCTAATAATTGCTGGTTTTCCTGGCTGCCGTTTCAACCGGTAAAAGGGGAGATATTAACGCTGGAGCATCGAACTGAATTGCCGGATAAAATCCTTAATTACGGCAACTGGTTAATTCCTCTAAATAATCGTCACATCCGTATCGGTTCAACATTTGATCGGGAAAATCTGAATAGCCTGCCTACAGAGCAAGGCAAAAGTGACTTGCTGAACGCCCTCAAGCCGGTCTCAGCCGATTTGGCGCAAGCCACTCTGATAAGCCATCAAGCCAATATTCGGCCCTGTACTCTGGATAAACAACCATTCATCGGCCATCATCCACAATATCCGCAACTGACTATTTTTAATGGTTTCGGCGCTAAAGGCAGTCTGCAGATACCGTGGTTTAGCCGGCATTTTGCTGACGTCTTACTGAACGGCGCTCCCGTTATTTCTTCTATTCAACGTCACTATGCAACACATTTCATTAGCTAAAATAGCCCATAATCTCATCAGAGAAAGGCTTCAAGCTGGCGGCATTGCCATCGACGCAACGGTCGGCAATGGCTACGATACCGCATTTCTTGTCGAACAGATAAGCCCCTCCGGCAGGGTTTATGGTTTTGACATACAGCAGGCGGCCATAGATTCAACACGGGCAAGAGTAGAAGCCTGTTGCGGAATTGGCAGAGATTCATCCATTTTGACTCTGGTACAAGCCAGCCATGTTCAGATGGCCGAAAAAATCCCCGAGCAAGATCATGGAAGAATCGATGCAATTATGTTTAATCTGGGCTATTTGCCAGGCAATGATAAAAGCATTATCACGCAGACACAGTCAACATTGGCGGCATTGACTGTCGCCAGCCGGCTATTATCAGGCAATGGCATTCTCACTATTCTGGCTTACCCCGGCCATCCCGGCGGCGATCAGGAATCAGTTGAGGTTAAAAACCGGTGTGAACAGCTGGATAAAGAACAATTCAAAATCAGGGTTTTCCATAGTAAAGAGGATAAAGCATCAGCACCGAGGCTTTATGTGGTTGACAAAGCAGGGCAGGGTGAACCATTTGTGCGGTAAATTTCGGCCGCACTGACTATGTCTAGTTTAAAAGACCCGCGCATTGCAAAAACGCAAAAAGCTTTATCAATAACGCCTTGTTTTGCGAGCTCTTGCAGGCTGAGAGCAGGGTCAATAATGGCCGACTTTACCAGGATAAGCTTGGAGGCTGAAAGTATTCCGGCCAACCAGGCTGCCAGACTGTCTGACGTTATATCCCACGACGCCTGAATGCCGGCCTTATCAAGTTCAGAAATGTCGGGCGACCAGATAACGATTTTTTGCTGGTTTAACATTTTTTGAATATCAGCTAAAGAGCCGGCGATTGTAAAATGACTTTTCAGTCCCTGGAATAATAAGGCCATTTGCTGCATGGCTAAAAGCGCCATTTTGTGCGCGGTTCGGTCATCAAATTTCCAGTGCTGTTGCGCCAACCGGACCTGATCTGCAAAAGCGCCGCCGCCTGGAACAATAATGATTCCCCCATGCGGGAAGTTTTGCTCTACACTGTCCAGGCAATGAAGCAGGGCGTCTGATTCGGTGAGGCTGCCGCCAAGCTTGACAACAATCACTTCACAGAAAACTGTTGCAATAAATCAAGCATGGCTGCGGCCTTATCAAAGCTTTCCTGATATTCCTCTTCAACCACGGAATCATTAACAATGCCGCCACCCGCCCAGAAACGGATGGTGTTGTCCGAGTGAACCAGCGTTCTGATGGCGATATTGCTGTCCATATTACCGTTAAACCCCATGCAACCGATAGTGCCGCAATAAACGCCCCGCCTGTTGGGTTCGAGTTCTTCAATTATTTCCATGGCGCGAATTTTGGGCGCGCCAGTAATTGAGCCGCCCGGAAAACAGCTCCTTAACAAATCCAGTGCATGCTGATTTTCTGATAGTACGCCGGTTACCGTGCTGACCAGGTGATGCACGGTGGCATAACTTTCTATGGCAAATATTTTCGGCACCTTGACTGAACCCTTTTTACAGGTTTTGCTGATGTCATTACGCAACAAATCGACAATCATCAGGTTTTCCGCTCTGTCCTTGGCGCTGTTCATCAGTTGTTGTATTTGCTGCTGATCTTCGGCGTCATTCTGTTTTCTGGGCCGCGTCCCTTTTATGGGTTTGGTTTCAACAATACCATTGGTCAGTTTCAAAAAACGCTCCGGAGATGAACTCAGGATTTGAACCTCAGGCAAATTAAGATAGCAACTGAACGGCGCCGCATTCAGCTTGCGCAATGTTTGATAAGCGGTCCAGGGATCGCCCTTGCAGTCGGCAACAAAGCGTTGCGCCAGATTGACCTGATAGCAATCGCCTTCCTTTAGATATTGTTTAATCCGGTTAAAGGCTTTGGCGTAGAAAGCCTTGTCCATATTCGAATTAATAGCGCCAATGATGTTAAACGCCTCATGGTCTTGCGGTTCAGGCAACCGGCTGAACCGGGCTATTAAGGACGGCCCTTGTTGTTCATCGATGATTCCTGTCAAATAACTTTTTTGCTGATGATGGTCGACAATGACCGCCCATTCATAAATACCCACCGCCATTTCGGCAATATATTCCGCATCCTCGGCAATTGCCGGTAAAGACTCCAGTCTGCGCGCCAAATCATAGGAAAAGTAACCGATTGCTCCGCCATTGAAGGGTAAATCATCACAGTGACTGAAACTGGATATCAGTTGTTGTTTAACCAAGTCAAAAGGATCAGCACTGGATTTTATCGTCAAACCGTCACGCGTGATCTCGGTTATATCGGCATGTGTAACCAGGGTACATACGGGGTCGGCAGCGATAATATCGTATCGGCCCTGATTGCTGTAAGGATAACCACTATCCAGAAAAATGGCCCAGGGCTCGCCGGCAATGGAGGAGAAGAGCGCTGCACTATCTGTAAAATAAGGTAGCGGAAAGGTAAGCTGTTTCGGTGGCGACATTAAATAAATTGTCTGAATGGATAAATGGATTTAACGCAAGCGCTGGCAATACAGCCAACACAGGCGGCTTTCAAGCCGTCTGTGTTGGCTGCCAGTTTAGCTGCGGATAAGGGCGGCTTCAGCCGACCGGACGCTTTAAGGGTAATTATTGAAGCAACTGGTAGTCGTTTTCGAGCGTTTTACCATATAGATCTGCGACCGCATTATTAGCCACGCCGAATACATTAATATTTTGTTTGATCGTACGCGTATAATTTTCATGCAGATGTCCATGAAAAATATTTTTTACTCCCATTGCAATGGCTAATTCATCTATTGCCTGAAAGCCATGCCGATGCGATCCCGGTGCCTCATGCGTTACCAGAATATCCGCTTTCAGTGTTTTTAAAAGCTCAAATTCATCATGCCAGATTGCCGATTTATATTTTAATGACAAACCCGAACGTTTGGTGCTGGCAGACTGATGATATAGATAGTGCTTTTTATCCAGCCATTTTGGGGGTTGGGGAGGATACCATACTCTGCCTAAAAAAATACCCCCTAAACCCGCAATTCTAAGTCCTGCTATTTCAGTCACTTTCAAGTGTAAATCTTTATGCGAAAAAGCGGAATGAAACAGATTATTATATTTTTTGGGTGATTCAAAGTCATGATTTCCGGCAATCCACCAGATTTCGGTTAAGTTGGCAATATCTTCCAGACAATTTTCCAGCGGCGTTTCCAGATCATAATCGCCGAGTAAAATAACGGCTTCAGGTTGATATTTTTGCACGGCGGCAATTAAGGGCTTGAAATTCCCGTGCGGATCTCCGGCAAATAAAATCCTGTTATGTTGATTCATGTGTTACTTTTCCCTTTATTGACCGGAATCCGGCTTAGTCAGTGATTTATAACATGACGAAACAAATTTTGTTAAGCAATATGACTTAAGGGCGTTCAATCTGTAAGCACTTTTTTTTAAACGGCAGGATTACGCTATATCTCGGGCTTTGTTAAAAGCTTCTCTAAAGTCAAGATATAAAGGTTTATCGGTTTTCAGCATTAATCCCAGCATTTCATTTTGCAGTTGATATTTAACATTGCCTATCGCTAAAGCGCCTACGCCCACAGCGCCTTGTCCATTGACGGCATGAATTAACGGCGCACCTGAATCATTGCGCTTGATTCCTTCTATGCCCAATGGCGGTACCGCATTAACATCCCCCGCTACTTTCAGTTGTTTTGCTTCTTTCAGTATTGCCGCGCTTAACACTTGAACGCCTGCTTTGGCGGTACAAAAAATTATATCGGCATTGGCTATCAGTTGAGCTTTATCGGCTTCAGATTTTGCGCATGCGCCGCTAAGTGTGCAACCAAACCGGCGATTGTAAGCTTCAGCAATATCATAGGCGGTATCGATCGATAAATGGTCAACTAGTGCGGTCCCGGCGCCCGCTAATGAAGCGATAACGCCGGTAGCGATGCCGACAGGGCCGGTACCGCCAAAAACCAGGGCCTTGCAGTCTTTCAATTCCTTACCGTGCTTTTCTTTCAGCTCTTTCTCAACGCAAGCCACCAGAGCTGCCGCCGTAGTAAAAGCACCACTGGGATCAGCAAACACAGAGACCTCGAAAGGTGGAACCATGGCTTGTTGACAGGTGCTTAGCATATCCATTGCCAATCCTAAATCCCGGCCTCCGATAAAAATGCCGGTACGCTTTACGCCTGCCGGACCGCGTGAAAAAATGGCATCTTGAGTAAGTCCATAGACGCTGTCCAGCTTCACATTGCTATAAGGCATGAGCACATCAAAACCTGCATCCATCGCCATATTGACGTCAAATGGACTATTGTGCGGCATCGGGTCAAGCATGTGCAGAATGCTACGTTTCTCCATTTGGGATCCTCTGTATTTATAAAGTGATTAAGCGTTCGATTTAATATAGTCTCTGGCCACTTCAAAAGCATGTTCGAAATGCAGGTAAACAGGCTTGTCGGAATCTATCATTTTTTTCAACAAGCGGTTCTGTGCCTGATATTTAATATTACCGATTGTCATGGCGCCTATGCCGACTGCTCCACTGGTTGATCCTTCAATAGGAGTGCCGTTATGGAAGGCGTCAACGCCGGCGATACCTGCGGGCGGCACAGCGTTGACATCGGCTGCTACTTTCAGTTGCGGGGCCGATGCAATAAGTTGCGCGCTTAATAATTCAATGCCGGCAGCGCCTGTTGCAAAAACAACATCGGCGGTTTTTATATAGTCAGCCTTGTCTCCATCCGCGCCGGCAGTAATGGTAATTTTACCGCCGCCAAATTCATTGCTGCACATATCGGCCGTGTATTGAGCTTTCTCCAGTTGTCTGCCGATAATTCTTACATTGGCGCCCGCTTGTGCGGAAATAACCGCCGCAGCCTGGCCCACAGGCCCGGTGCCGCCCAGTGCCAGAATATTTTTTCCTGCCAGCGATGTGTTGAATTTTGTCATTAACTCATGCTCCACAGCCGCCACCATGCCGGCAGCGGTCGTAAATGCGCCGCTGGGATCAGCAAAAACTGATACTTCAAAAGGCGGTACCATTGAACGTTTAGCCAACTTCAGCATATCCATCGCCTGTTTGGTATCGCGGCCGCCAATAAAGATGCCGGTGCGTTTCAAGTTTTTCGTACTGCGGGAAAAAATAGCGTCCTGAACCAATCCCTGAACCTCACTCGGTTCGACATTCGTATAAGGCAGCGCTGAAACCCAGCCGGCGTCCAATGCCATATTGACGTCAAATGGACTGAGGTTTTTGGCGGTGGTCAGCATGTGTAAAATGAATTGTTTTTCCATGGTAGCTCCTTGATGTATTTAGCTGACAAGTATAAAAGAAAAGGTTACAGAATAACAATGTACTTGCTTGTTTGAACCTGATACTGACTGTCAAGCGGCGACATTCCGGCATGGATTCTCTTCGAGCTCTGTCGAGTCACTCCGGACTTTGCCGCCCGAAGCCCTTCAGGTTAATGCAAATCTGCTCCGGACAGATTTGGGGTGGAACTCAGACTACAAGTATGTAATAAATAGCTTGCTTGAATGAGTGCAGATTAAGATAAGCATGCAGCTATCGATAATTCCTCGGCGAATGCTTCTGCTTTACTCTATCTCCTGCATTGATGTGTAGATATCGACGCAAATTTTTCGGTAACAAATTCAGTTACCCGGAAGAGTCGGCAGGATAATAGTCTGACGTGATCGATAGAGTATGCCGCGACCGTAGAGTCCGCATTTATCTTTTTACAATGACAGGTCTGTTGGACAGCTCATTAGGATTATGAGCGCCGGGCGGAAAATGGCTGGCCAGCATTGCCGTGATACGTTCAATGCCTTCAAGTGAACCACGACGAAAATCGCCTAAATGAAATTCTTTTTGCATAGCCTGCGCTACCGTATTCCACTCAGCCTGAGGAACGCGCGTGGCAATGCCCCGGTCAGCAACAATATGAACCTCCCTGTCGGCCAACAGCAAATAAACTAACACGCCGCAGTTTTCTTCAGTGTCCCATACTCGCAAATTTGAAAAAATTTCTGCCGCACGTTGGCGCGCCGACATGCCGCGCCATACCCATCCGGGCGCGAGTGTATTTTCAACGGCAAAACGAAGCTCGCCGCTGTGTTGATGCTCGGACTGTTTTATCGCCTGTTCAATATCCTTGAGTACGGGTGCAGGAAAAGCCAGTTTCCAGCGCCAAGGAGGCATAAAGGCGTGTATCAACCAGCGTTTAATGTTTACCATGATCCTGATGCGCCTCCCCCGCCAAACCTGCCGCCTCCGCCGCCCCATGATCCGCTACTGCCTCCGCCAAAACCGCCACCGAAACCTCCGCCGCCACTCGACCATCCGCCTCTACCGCTATTGCGAATGGAGATGATGAAAAAAATCATAAGTCCAATCAGCACTACCGCAAAACTCAATCCGAAAAAGAGCGCGGCCACTGCGCCTGCGCCAAATCCGGCGAATAATCCGCCCATAAACCGGCCCACTATAGCGGAGAGTATAAAGCCTGCAATCAAGCCGCCAAGCAGGATGAACATGAAAGCCCCGTCATCCACCCGTGCACTCGGCGCTTTAGCCGGCGCAGGCAATGTTTCACCTTTGATCAGTTGCATAAGCTGCGTGATTCCTGCATCTATGCCACCGGCATAGTCGCCTCTTTTAAAAAACGGAGTAATAGTTTCAGCAATAATGCGCTTGGCTATGGCATCGGGAATAACGCCTTCCAGACCATAACCGACTTCCAGCCGTAATTTGCGGTCTTCTTTAGCAACAATTAAAATGACGCCGTCATCAATATTCTTGCGTCCGACTTTCCATGCTTCCGCAACACGTATGCCGAATTGTGCGATATCTTCGGGTTGGGTTGTCGGAACGATCAGAACGGCAATCTGGCTGCCTTTTTCGGCCTCGAAGGCGGCTAACCTGTTTTCGAGCGTTGAAGCTTGCTGGCCGCTGAGAGTGCCGGTGAGATCGGTAACCCGATGAGACAGCACAGGGATTTCAACCTGCGCCCGGACTGTTGCAACCAGGAGCAGCAATAAAATACCGCAGCTGAGGCGAACTAATGGAAGCATTATCGGTTAACCTTACCGGCCGGGAGCTATCGCCGGCGCAGGCGCGCCAAAATCCACTTTAGGCGGTTCCGAAATGGCTTTTTCATTCTCTACTGTAAAACTGGGCTTGGTCTTGTGGCCGAATATCATTGCAGTAAGATTGGTAGGGAATGACCTGACTATGATGTTATATTCCCTGACTGCGCCGATATAGCGATTGCGCGCCACCGTAATGCGATTTTCCGTGCCTTCGAGTTGCGCCTGTAAATCCCGGAATAAACTGTCGGCTTTAAGTTGAGGATAATTCTCTGCGACTACTAACAGGCGTGAAATGGCGCTGGTCATTTGACCTTGTGCGGCAATGAATTTCCTGAACGCCTCTTCGTCATTGAGCAGTTCCGGTGTCGCCTGTATCGCTCCGACTCGGGCGCGCGCTTCGGTCACCTGGGTCAGCACATCTTTTTCGTGAGCAGCATAACCTTTTACTACGTTCACCAGATTCGGCACCAGGTCAGCGCGGCGCTGGTATTGATTCAATACCTCCGCCCATGCGGCCTTGATATTTTCATCGGTAGACTGTAACGTGTTGTAGCCGCAACCCGACAGAACTGTAGTCATGAATAAAATAATCAGCCATCTGAACATATCATTCCCTCTTTTATCATTTTTAAAAACTGACACCTCGGCCTGAAGCCCAAAGCGTGGAAGGCATACTTGGTTATTTGGATATTTACAGACAAGAGGCTACGCCATCGTTTTATAGGGGGGCGGATTATACCTCATTACTTTTGGGCGAAGGTCCATATTCATTGCTTTCCGTATCGCTATCAAGCACCATAAAGTAAAAAAATATGATAGCGCCAATTATCGGCAAAAAAGTAATTAACAGCCACCAACCGCTTCGGCCGGTGTCATGTAGCCGTCTAACCGATACCGCTATTCCCGGAATCATAACACCCAATGTATAAATGCCGCTTAAGACGCCTATACCTGTTTCAGGATTTACATTACCTATGAACCGGTCAACAAATCCCAGCGCCATGCTGATAAGGACATTGAAAAGAATGAAAAACCAATACTCTTTCCGTCTTGCCCGGCCTTCAAAAACCGCGTATTTTTTTAATGCTTCCAAATACCAGTCCATGACTAATACTCCTGCCATTAGAGTAACGGCTCTGTATTATGTTGAAGAAAAATGCCAACATCCTGTGCAGCAGGCGTTGGGGTATTGAGTAATCGAAAAGCTGAACGGCAAAATCTATAGCGTCGTGCCTAATACTACAGAGAATTAAGTAAAATTCCAATAAATCTTAGCGATGCGATGGGTATGTGATTGATTTACGTCTTGATCTGCATATATTAAACCACGAAGCAGGGAATTCATTACAGATTCCCTTGAAAGCTAATAGAGGTTTAGTCTTAAATCAAGGTTGATAAAATCCTGGCATCTCTCCTCTTAAGCCAAATTAATTCTTGGTGAAGTCACTTTTTATCACTATGTCGGCTTTGATGCAGAGGATCAGGCTCACAGGCCTTTGCTACGGTTTTCCATCCGCCGTAGAAACTCTGTCATAATCAGCCTATACAGCTCATTACCCAGATATTTATCTTCCACTCCGCTGTCTATGTTCGGATTGTCATTGACTTCTATGACATAGCCTTTGCCGTTTTTTTCCTTGACATCGACGCCGTATAAGCCGTTGCCTATATGTTGGGTGGCTTTTAGCGCAGCTTCCAATACCGCTTTTGGTACTTCAAACGTAGGCATGGTCTCAAAATTGCCGGTGTCGGTTCGGCTGTCGCGATAGCGGTAAATCTGCCAGTGATTTTTAACCATATAATAGCGGCATGCATACAGAGCTTTATTGTTGAAAATGCCGATTCGCCAATCAAAGTCAGTGTACAAAAACTCCTGAGCCAAAAGCAGTGCAGATTTTTCAAATAACTCTTGTACTTTAAGATCAAGCTCCTGGCGATTATTAACCTTGACAATACCCCGGGAGAATGATCCGTCCGGGATTTTGATAACAACCGGAAAACCCGCCTCGATCTCCAGTCTATCCAGATGATCCGCATTGCCTTTGTGCAATAACCAGGTTCTTGGGCTGGGCACACGGTGGATACGGAATAGATCGGCGAGATAGACTTTATTAGCGCAACGCAGCATTGAAGTAGGGTCATCAATAACGACCAAACCTTCAGCTTCCGCTTTTTTTGAAAAGCGGTAGGTATGATGATCAATATTGGTTGTTTCCCGGATAAACAAGGCGTCAAATTCGGATAAGCGGGCATAATGCTGCTGGGATATTAACTCGACTTCAATACCCAGTTCTCTGCCGATTTTAATAAATTTTTTAAGCGCGCCGCGATTACTTGGCGCCAATTCTTCTTCCGTATTAATCAGCATGGCAAGATCGTAACGCGCAGCTTTGCGTGCACGGCCTTTGCGCCAGACTTTTTTGCTGAAGTTATCCAGAGCTTCTGCGAAAACAGATTGCTGGTCGTCATCCAGATCACGGTGAGAGACCGGTTTCAGGCCATTGATTTCCCATTGTTGTCGAAATACCAACGCCACTTCCAGAACGGGGCAGGAAAACCGCTCGAACAACTGTCTCCCCAACTCCTGAAAAGCCGGATTGGAGGTGGTGCCGAAATAACTTAACAGCGTTATTTCATTATCTTCATCATGGCTTTTTACCGCACGAGCCAGAGTTTGCGACAATTCTTCAAGCTGTAGCTGGTAGAGCGCCTGTTTGCCCAGATCGTTAATAACCTTGACAGAAGGGATAACGTGATGACCTCTTGCCTCGGCCAGCAATGAACAATAGTAACCATCAGAAAGATAACTATAACTGCTGCAAAGATTTATGATGCGGATACGCTGCTCGGATTCGCTTTGTTCGATTGCAAGATAGGATTCAAAAGTAATGACCTGATCGCTCGGGTAATAAGGGTTCCAGTCGGAAAGAGTGTCAACAACCAGAAGGGTGCGAGCCATAGCGAAAATAATCCTCGAATTAAGTGAACATGATTTTGGAGCCGGTCAGGCATTTTACAGGGAGTTTTTGCGTATATTAAATATATTTTAGAGGCCAGTAAAAAGAAAGCCCTTCAGTAATCTCAGAAGAGCTCCGCCGAATCACATACACGACTGTTAGTGTTTTTAACTGTTTAGAGGCAAGCGTAGTATAATTGCTCGTTTATTCGGCCTTATAACCGACTGTACTTTTTTATCTAAAACTCTCAAGAGAACTCTATGGCGTTGTATTGTGGAATTGTTGGTTTACCCAATGTTGGTAAATCAACCCTGTTTAATGCGTTAACCAAAGCAAAAATAGCCGCTGAAAATTACCCTTTCTGCACAATTGATCCCAATGTCGGCGTTGTGCCGGTACCCGATAAGCGAATGGAAAAGCTTGCAGAAATTGTCAAACCTGAACGTGTATTGCCGACCACAATTGAATTTGTCGATATAGCAGGTTTAGTTGCCGGGGCATCAAAAGGGGAAGGGCTGGGCAATAAATTCCTTGCAAATATTCGCGAAACCGACGCCATCGCGCATGTTGTGCGCTGCTTTCAGGATGATAACGTCGTTCATGTGGCAGGAAAAATCGATCCAATTTCAGATATTGAGGTGATTAATACTGAATTGGCCTTGGCCGATATGGCTTCGGTTGAAAAGGCTCTGTTGCGTGCTACCAAAATAGCCAGAACCGGAAATAAAGACGAATTGGCGAAAAAGCTGGTTTTAGAGCAGGTTTTTAAGCAACTCGATGCGGGCGAGCCGGCGCGGACATTGCCTTTAACTCTTGAAGAAAAAGCCTTGATTAAAGATCTTTGCTTGATGACGCTGAAACCCACCATGTACATCGCCAATGTCCAGGATGACGGTTTTGAGAATAATCCTCTACTGGAAAGAGTACAAGCGCTTGCCGCCAAAGAAGGCGCCATGGTCGTGCCTATCTGCGCCGCGATAGAAGCCGAAATAGCCCAGCTGGATGAAGATGAGAAGAAAGAGTTTCTGGATGACCTGGGCCTGGAAGAGCCTGGACTGAATCGGGTAGTCAGAGCAGGTTATACTTTACTGAATCTGGCGACTTATTTTACCGCAGGGGTCAAGGAAGTCAGAGCCTGGACAATTCCAGTCGGCGCCAATGCGCCGCAAGCGGCGGGAGTTATTCATAGTGATTTTGAAAAAGGCTTTATTCGCGCTGAAGTTATCTCCTATCCGGATTTCATCGATAATAAAGGCGAGCAGGGCGCTAAAGACGCCGGAAAGTGGCGGCTGGAAGGCAAGGATTACATCGTCAAGGACGGTGATGTTGTTCATTTCAGATTCAACGTTTGACAAAACAGGATCGGATATTTATAATTTCCGCTCTTCATAAAGAGCTCTGTTGCTTACAGGCATCTTAAAGGCGATATAGCTCAGCTGGTTAGAGCACGGGATTCATAACCCCGGGGTCGGTGGTTCAAGTCCACCTATCGCCACCATACATATCAAGCACTTAGGTAAAAGCAGAGTGCTTTTTTTATGCCTGAAATTTCTCAAGGCGCACTCAGGGCGCACTTTTAAAAAAACAGCCGCAACGATTAACAATAAATAGGAACAAAAAAGCCGGTGTGTACCCAGCTAAGAAATGGCGTGTTTTTGTACTTTTATTAGCCGAATATTAATGCTGCGCTCTGATACATTTAGCAGTTTTGCGGCTTCGGCTATTGATACTTACCCCCCCCTATCAGTTTCTCATAACCTCACAAAATGCTGGTAAGGGTAGATCATTTTGTAGGCAGCGCATCAATCGGCGCAATCCTCGTTTTAACAAGGAGACCAAGCTACGATAGAGCTTTTTAAAACTCCAATGCTCCGGGTCGGTTTGCTCTCGTGTTTTTTTCGAGCGGTGTAGGATGATTTGCCGCCTCAGTTCGCCCGACACAGACACACCAATGCATGGTCAAGGCCGTAATCAGAACTAAACGCTCCAAGCGCTCGGCTTGCCCCAGTTGAGAATCCGTCAATTCGAAATCGCGACTTTTAAAATCAGAAAACATCGGTTCTATTCCCCAGCGCGCACCATATCCAGTATTGCCGTCCGCGTTGGATGGCAATCCATGGCAATAATCCAGGGTTCGGGGTGCTCAGATTCATGCAATATTGGCGAGTGCCTTGCCATTCAAGAATGGTACGCACATCCCCAATGTCTGTCGCACTTAATGGCCCCGTGATAAGGGCAACCACATCGGAATTTCTAGTAAACAAACTCGTATTGTTAAAATCGTTCCAAGCTGCTTGAATAACCTCGCCGAACATTTTGTCTTTTTCAGTGATACTAATGGAATGCTTGATTTGACCAAACATTTTATGCTCTTGGCCACTATCTGAACTCTCGACAAAAACGATCAAATCGTCAGTACCATACTCTGCAAATTTCGCCTGAAGTTGTATCTTGGTAATTGGATAACATGGCAGACAAGGCGCAAATCCACTCGTGAGCATTAGCGCGACAAAAGATGCCTGAACATGAGCTTCAAAATGCGGGCCGCCACCGCCAGTAGAAAAAGGATTACTGAGGTTTTTTCCGTTCATATTCATATCATTTTTTATATCTATGATGTGACATTGAATTTTAAAAACCTTCTATGAATATAGTACGATGGTATTGAAGGTAGTGTTTGTGTTCTTTGGCGACCCAACGCAATGAAAAGGCAGAATTCAATCCTAGACTGATACGTTGATCCATTGTTAACTTTGACGAAACAAGCATGGTTCCATCATCATTAAAGGTGATGAGAAATCGATCAAATAGTGCATCCAGGTTTGCACTTAATAAAAAACCATTAAACACATCCAAGCGTTCAGCATCGCTGACGCAATTAGCCCAAGGCTTGGCGTGGCTGGCCCGCAGCACTTCAAAAAACGTTATACCGGTGACTGCGCAAGCACTGCCCCAATAGTCCATCATGGCGCTTCGGAAAGTATTTTGACCGACACGCTGCCGCACCATACGTTCAATTTCGGTCCCATTTTTTGGAAGCTCAGCGAGAGCCTTATTAACTTGTTTCTCATAATCGACAACGGCTTGATTAGGGAGGGATTGAGCCAGCGCAGCTGCACGCCGCAATAACTTTTCTAGCTTATCCAGGCTCGTGGCAACAAATTTTCCGTTAAAACGTTCAACATTGGGAAAACTCCGTGCGAGCTCGCCGGATAGTAAACCCGATGAGAAGGCAAGCAACCACGTGTCGTCATGCAAACTAATGCTAGCTTGGGTGCGGTGGCGGGCAGATCCAAGCAACACCTCATTATCAGGGCCGGAGATGACATTTTCAAAACCATGTTCATGGCCTGCCTTTTCAATCAAAACGCGCTGCAATGGGTTCATAATAAGCCGGTTAAAACCCTGCGAACTCGCGATTAGGTCGATAGTAGATCAGGCATAATCGGTAGGCCGGGCGGTAGCAGCGGCAGTCAGTTTTGTTTAGTTTCTTCATCTGTGGCATCGTGCAATTCGTTATGACGATAATGCACAAGCTGCATGGTAGGCAACATTAGTCTCGGTAAATGCATTCGGCCGCACTGGCTCATCAAAAATTCCCGCCAATATGGCCAAACGTGATAGCTGGCGTTTTTTAGCGCGAATTCATCGATGCAGGCTTGTTGCAATTCTTCATCTACGGTGTATTCCGCAACATATTCAGCTTCGATATATGCCCTGACGGACTCATCTTCTTGCTCAATACGTGAATCAACGAGGCGCACACCCAATTCAATAAACACTCGCACTAGCCACTGTGTTTCATCAAGTTGTGCAATCTGCGCTTCCCTAACTGCATGCTTAGTTTGCATTTCCAGCTTATCAATATCTGAAGCATACTTCGGTTCAAAGCCGTTAACACATTGAGCAACAGAATTTCTCAGATAAACGTCATGTATACGAAATGTATCAATGGCTTTTTGTAGATTTGCGTTCATCATGCGTATTGTTTTATTGACCGCTCTGGTTCAGAAGAACGGACAACCCTTAAATTTGATTGGTTTTGCCGCTTTTCAGGTTGTGATATGGATTGCCAAACATTTCCAGTATTGCGCGCCTCAGCAGCCTGCGCATAACCCGCATAATAATTCAGTATATTGGTCAAATGCTGATTCAAACTGACCCCTTCATTGTTGGCGGCCTGAGCGAGCGAACGGTGCAGACTTTTTGCCAAACGTAGTGTAACCCGGCCACTAAAATCATCAGCAGGAATAATAGGCGCCGGCATCTGCTTACCCTCGTTTGCAAAAATCTCTGCGGTTACTTCCAGTGTGTCGATAGCAAGCGCATAGGCTTCTTCAAAACTATCGGCATATTCAGCTACATCTGGGAGTTCCGCGACGCGTGCCTCATAGCAGAGCTCTCCGTCGAACCAGCCTCTACGAACCGTAATATTGTAATTTGATGCATCAATCATGACGTCTTCTCCAGGTATTCTTCAAGCTCATCACGATGATGCTTGAGAATTTGAATTATTTTTAATATGTAAGCCGGTTTAATTTCCGGATTTTTACCATGACCGCAATTAAACGAACCACTCATAAATGAAGGTAGCCCTTGATGGACAAAGATTTTATGTCCGCCTTGCTTACCGTCCCGCACTTCGAAACCCAAATCTACCAATAGGCTTTTAACTTCTTCGCAACATAAACTTGTTTTACGCCGTTGAAGAGTTTCTATTGCTTCTTCAAAACGTAGTTTAGCATTCATTGTGACACCATATATAGTGTCATTTCAAAATATTCCATATTTATTCCATTGTTTTAAAGCTAACTTACTGTTTTTGTAAGCTTTCAAAAATTAAAATATTATTTATCCAGCTTACCCCTCACTTCCAACACCTGTTGATGGTGCGGTATTCATCCAGGCGGCTGCAAGCGGTTCCATTGAATCGCACGACGACGCCAATGTTCGTTAATTGTTTGAGTAAATTCAGCCCGGACTAATTTAGCCCTCGCTTCACACCATTCAGTTGATTCTCGGCGTATCACCAAGCCCTCCAATGGCCCTTGTCGGAACTGACTCGAACTAGCCGCGAGCAGATTTTTAAGTTGTGACCAAGTGACATGATCCCGCAATAGCTGCGGTACCACATTTAGCCCTAAGAAACCTGCAAGCGTATTGCGTCTGGTCGTACTCCAGAATCTCCTCTGTTCGCGGTCATATACATCAAATAACAAAAACCAGTCCGGCAGAGTTTCATAGTCTAGCGAATGCTTTGCTGCACACCATTCACCAAACAATATGAGTTGTTTATCCAGTGCATGATTGAATTCATAACGATGCTGTGCAAGCCACGAAGAAAGACGGGAAAACTGCCCGGTAAATGGCTCAACCAAATATTGCCCTCGATTTTGTACACGTAGCTGACTATCAGCTCCTATTGAAATACCGAGGTTGGCACCATCGAGCTTTTCCTCAACCACTACATCAGCAATCAATAGATCATCGGTCTCCTGGGGTGTCAGGAGCTTATCATCGCGTGGCAAGCCATTGCCCAGCCAGGCGATATGTGGCGTATGCGGGAAGCGAAAAAAGTCCATCATTTTGACAATTTCTCCGCAAACTTCGCTCGTGACCATTCTTCTATGATTGGCTCCAGTTCCAGCCCCGCTTCTAACAAACTTTTTTCCCAACCATGCCAGTCTGTGTCACCAGCAAATGCAATTGTAGAGTTATTATGAAGAAATTTTGCATCCAGGGCAGCCGCAACCATTTTTCTATCAGCCAAGTCATGAATTATGGTTTGCAGTGGCTCTTCGAGGATTCCGTGACCATTTTCGTCATAATCCACATGAACTTGATTTACTGCAAGAGTATCCCATTTATACTGAACAACTTGCCGACCAAAATCATTGAAGCCAAGTTTATGCCCGTATTCATCTTCTATTTGACCTTGCCCGTCCAGCACCAATTGTGACGCGCTGAGTTGAAAATCATTGAGCCATTGCCAAACTTTTCTACGTAATTCAGGGTCAGAAGGCGTTGCATCTCTTGCTTTCGGAGAGTTGGCATCTATTGCACTGGCTGCAATCAAGACATTTGTATCTACAACATAACTTTCATTCATTTATCGCGCTCCAGTTTCTGACGATTAAACATTATTCGAGATTGCTCACGCGTTTCGCCAAGGGCGTCACCAAAGAAACTTTCCGGCCAGTTAGTGATTCCTCCGAATTCGGTCGGGATAAGTTCACGTAATATCGCATCCTTTCCTTCGCGCTCGACAAAATACATGGCACAGTTCTGATTGGTAACATCTCCCCGTGCCATCAAAGTTTGCATACGGCGGAACAGGTGTTCTGAATGAGTTTCAACGATGAACTGAACGTTACGCTCGCGGCTAACCTTAGCAAATAGCTCGGCAAGTTGGGATTGGGCAAGAGGATGAAGATGGCTCTCAGGTTCTTCCACAATCACGATATGTCCTGGCTGGGCGAAAAGCGCTGCCACGATGACCAGTAATACTTGTGATACACCAACACCGACATCCTTGATATTGGAAGCTTCACCTCGATTCTCGAACAATAATTCATAACGAGCTGAACCACCCAGTGCCATTACGGACAAACCATCGGCCAGATTCATCTCGTTCAGCCAATAGATGGTCTGGTTGAACAATTCGGTTTCCAGTGGCAAAGGCTTTCGACGTTTTTCAGCCAATTGCTTGGCGACGCCACTAGCAATTAGGGCATCCACGGCTTTGGCTCCGTCATCGCCAATATGAGCAGGCATTTGCCCTGCCCAGATATAGTCACGTTGCGCCAAACGGCGTACCGGACCGAGATAAATAATTCTGCTGAGTTCATCTAGTAATTCAGGGCCAATATCCTTGATAGCCTCGAAGTTGTAATCTATAAATACCCGATTTTAGGCGATGGACAGTGAATCCCTGAGCGTCTTTACCTAGGCGTAGATATTCCTATTCGGCACTACCAGCAGGGCCTTGGCGATAGCGAGCCGAGAAAATAGCTGATTCTTTCGCCGCTCCGGTTTCACTCCAGCGAAACTCGATGCCCACCTGATTGCTTTTGGCAATCTCGGTATCTGCTCCATGGCGACAAAGCAGGTCCTTATACTGACCAAGGGTCACCGAATCTTGCGAATCGGGATTTCCCAGATTTAAATCGAGGTTCGGATCGTTACTCTTAATTGTCTGACGAATCAGTAGCAGGCTCTGGATAAGGCTTATAGCAGAAGGAGAAAAAGCAAACGAGCGCTGAGGACGATAGTTGGCGCTTTGCCCAACAGGTTTGCGCTCGGTACCAAGTTGCAATCTATAAATACCCGATTTTAGGCGATGGACAGTGAATCCATGAGCGTCTTTACCTAGGCGTAGATATTCCTATTCGGCACTACCAGCAGGGCCTTGGCGATAGCGAGCCGAGAAAATAGCTGATTCTTTCGCCGCTCCGGTTTCACTCCAGCGAAACTCGATGCCCACCTGATTGCTTTTGGCAATCTCGGTATCTGCTCCATGGCGACAAAGCAGGTCCTTATACTGACCAAGGGTCACCGAATCTTGCGAATCGGGATTTCCCAGGTTTAAATCGAGGTTCGGCTCGTTACTCTTAATTGTCTGACGAATCAGTAGCAGGCTCTGGATAAGGTTTGATTTGCCGGATGAGTTGGTCCCCAGTAACAAGGTCAGAGGAGCCATTCGCATAGTGCCAGTGTCGCGCCATATTTTGAAATTATTGAGTTTCAGCTATATCAACATTTGTTTTTCCTAGCTCAATTCACCACGTTCCAGTTTGTCCCACGCTTCCAGCACCAGTCGCCGAGTACGGTATTCACCAAACTTCTTCAATTCGTTGTTTTTCAATACACGGAAGGTTTCGGAAGGGTAATCGTCGCCCATCACGTCAGCGGGGTCGAGGATGTAGCGCAGTTCGTCGCGTGTTAAACCATAGGCACGGGCGTGCCAGGCGTCGAGTTCGGCGCGGAGTAGGGCGCGGCGGTCGGGGTCGAATGTGAACGGCGGACCGTTATAGCCCAGGTCTTGCGCCCGGGGTTGCAGGTCATGGGCGGTGTAGGTCAGTTCCAGGACGCGGGGGGTGATGAAACCGAGATAGGAATCTCTGTAGAAATCGGGTGGTAGAACAGGAAGCTGTTTAAACAGAAAGAAATTCAGAGTAGTACCGCCAATTTTCTGCCTTGCTGTATAGTCAAAGCACAAAGCTGACAAATTACCGATGAATGCAGCAATTCGTGATACAGAAATACTCTCCTCGACAAAAATTAATGGTGCTTTATTGCCCACCCCCGCTAATGGCAACACACTTGCAATCAAAGTACGCTCATCAGTTGCCCGACAAATGTCACGAAAACCCAGCAACCACCCACGCTCCCAACCCTTATCCCGCAAGCGCTGCTCGACTTCCGCCTTATCCACCCAGTAACGCGGCGTCACGCGAAAATCCGGATTCTGTTTGTCCGCCAACGCCACATCACCAGAGTTATCCTTGCCGTCCTCGACGCAATACGTCGCCCAACGGTGGTCAAACTGATGAATCATTTTCGCTTCATATAGCGGTAAACGATCCGCCGAGGGGCTGCCTTGGAACAAGTAGCTATCGTTGGACATGTGGAACATTGTCATGAAGCGAATGCCCCAGGGATTATTGGTTGAAGCCGTCATAAAATGCTATCGGCCAAAAACGGGTTGTTAATGGTCAAACGACCGGCGATAACCTGGCCGTGTTGCATATCTTCACTGTACAGCGTGGAGCAATCTGCGGCCAGTGCTGCGGCAATAATGAGGCTGTCAAAATAAGAAAAGCGATAACGAGCCTGAAATTTCCAGGCAGAACGGACGGTGGCAATGTCAGTCGGTTCAACCGTGACAAACTGGAAAACCCGCTCCATAGTTTGAGCGACATCCTCCGTGGGCCATTGGCGTTTGCGGTTGAGTACGTTGCTGCATTCGTTGATGACTTGCAGGGATATATAAGGTTTTGTGAATAAAAGATTCCAGGCGGTTTCATGTTTTTGTTGGTCGGCGTCCAGCGCGTATAGCACGATGTTGTTGTCCACGAACACGCGCTCAACGGCGGGCATTGGCTTCCTCCCGGTCAGTAATAGGCTTACCGCCCCCATCAATCCTGATTTTGCTTAAGTAGGCGTAAGCTTCGCGCTGTTCCGGCGTGAGCGACAAGAGACGCTCATCATCGGGTGATTTTTCCTGGTTGGCAGCGTAACGCTGTTCTAAAAATTCAATAAAGTCCAAAACCTCGCGTGCTGCCGAATCCGGTAGTGCCAAGCTGTGTTGATAAATAATTTCGGCTAAGTTCATGGTTAATTATCCTCTTTAATCAAAATCGGTATGTTAGCGTAAATCTTTTTGGTCAGTTCGGCATCCATGCGCGAGCGAAACACCGGACACGTCAGCGTGTTGGGATTGATGCGACTAAAGTCATCGGCACTTAACGCAAAACGGCGACGCGAGTCGGCGAGTTGTTGGGTGTTGGATAAAAAGAAAGCGAATTCAGCTTGTTCGGCCTGCCCCAACGTCAGCAGACTGAATTTCATACGGCTATCGACTGCCGCAAAAATTTTCTCCCGATTTTCAAAATCGTACAGACTGGCTAGTTGCCCACTCTGAGCAATATGGCCAAAATAGGCCTTGGTGGAATCGTCGGTGGCAATGCCGGTAGGCACAATAAACCCGGCTCTCCCTGTTTTGGCGGTAATCTGGAGGATAGTTTCAGCAAATAATGCATAAGTATTAACGTCACCGACACCTGTCAACGGATAACGCCCGCCATCCTTACCTTTAACATGGGCAAAAACACTGGCTGCTTCGGCGGTACGGCGGGCGCTGATAAAGTCTTGATATACTCGTTGTTCGGCCTCGCATTCCTGGGGCGGATATTGAAGTTCCGGATACAGATTGCGGGCCAACATGCCTTGTGCCAGCCAGTCAATACGTTGCCCGCGTTCGGACTTGTTTTTGGCTTCAGCGACAAAACGGTTACGCGTGGCAAAAAATTCTTCTTCTTGCAGCTTGATGCGCTCCCGTGGCGGGTTGCCCAATACGCAATCGAAACCTCCTTGCGCAAAAACTTGCGGAAACGCCAAAGGCCAGTGCAGCACGCGAGCCTCTTCACAGGCCTGCCGTGCCATCGCTAGACGTTGACGCTGATACACAAAGTTCAATTCATCGGCTGCTTGTCCGGTGAACAACTCCAAATAGAGGTTTGGACTGGTGGGGGTGGTAAGTTGGGCACCTGCATCGCTTTTTGCAATTAAAAAAGCACCGACCAGCAGGTTAGCCGCATTGCCTAGCCTGCTTTGTTTTTCATGCGCCATGAATGCTTGATAGGCGGATTCCTTGGCGGCAATTTCGGTGGTAGTGGTATCAGGCAGGGCTTCCAATGCTTGTAGCTTGGAAAGGCCATCGGTATCGTCGAGTGCTATGTCGAGATTGCGGTTAGTTTTATGTTTGGCAAAGGCTTTAAGCCCCTCTTTATTGGCTTTGGCGATATCCCCGCATACCGTCTTGTCATCGCCGGATAAAGGTTTGAAGGCGGCATCAGGTATGCCGTGTTGCAGTTGATTGAGATCGGTCAGGCCGATTAAAGCATCGCCGCATTGCAAATGATGATCAAGAAAGGACAAGGCCACGCCTTCTTCAAACCCTTCCAGCCATAAGGCGGTACGAGCCAATTCCAAAGCCATCGGGTTACGGTCAACGCCAAAAATACATTTGCTGATGACTTCACGCAAGGCATGGCGGTAGTCTTGCGGCTTAACCGTACCATCCGGCGCCCGCAATGCCGCCAGCCGTTCGCCCAAACGCCGGGCAGCGGCAAGCAAAAAGTGACCGCTGCCGCAAGCGGGATCGATGACTTTGATGCTAAGTAAAGCATCAATGGGATTAGCGGGATTGTTCGCTAATCGGTCTTCGATGACGGGGTCGAGGGCAGATTTAATGAGTTCCTGCACCAGACTATCTGCTGTGTAATAGCTGCCGCTGGTTTTGCGGGCATTGCCTTGGGTGCTGCCCAATGAAGTCAAACCAACAAAACCGAACTGACGGGCAGGCAGGTCGATTTCCGGCACCAGTTCAAGCAAGCTTTCATATACCGAGCCCAGTTCTTCAGGTCCCATATTGCGGTAATCGACGGGAGTGAGATGACCACTAAGGTTGGACCAGCGCATTTGTTGCATCACTGCCAGCAAATTGGCGTTGCTGAGGGTGGATGTGTCCAGCGCCGGACATTGAGTGTCGGCAAACAATCCACCCAAGGCCGGTAAGGCCAAGCGTGGTTCGCCGTTGCTAAGGCCACGAAACACGATGCGCAAGCCTTTCCACAGGTCATCGAAACCGTCACGGGCTCGGCGACGCAAACAACGGTCACGTAGTCGGGCCATGGCATAGCCTTCGACATAGGCTTTACGGGCTGCCAGGGCTTGTTTATCGCTATCGTCGCTATGCAATATCCCGCGATCTTCAACGGTAAACAAAAATATCAGCCGGTAAATCAGGCGCAGCAGTTGTTCAAAATAGGCTTCTTTGCTTAAGTTGCCTTCTTGCAGGTCGCGGCGTAAGGTTTCATTGGCGGGATATTGAATAAATCCGGTGCCCAGTGTTAATAAGGCATCGGTGACGCCTTGGCGCAAGCCCTCACGGACTCGGGTGCCTTCGCGCTGGCCTTCGCTACGCCAGTTTTCCCAGATACTCGTTACCTCACCATCACCCCCGGCTCTCCCGGAGGGAGAGGGGAGTAATGTTCGGCTAGCATGCAGTAGTCGCCAGGCCATTTCAAACTCGGCAAAGCGCAAGCCGCCTAACATGTCTTGAAGGTCGAACTCTAAAAAGCTGGGCCGAGTCAGGGTGGCGGCATTGCGTAACAGGCGGATTTGTTTGCCATTGCTGACCAGCGCCCAAAGATATTGATCACTGGCATTGAGGAGTTCCTGAGCCAGTTGAAACGGGCTTTTCTTACGAGCGCCACTGCCGATAACAGCAAAGCGTGGGTTGGCTTCATCCAGCCCAAGAGAGTGTGGGGCAATGACTACCGGAATGGTTTGCCCTGCTAATGCTGTGATGGGGTATTGACGTTCGCCGATGCTGATATTATTTCTAAGTTCAAAACCCCTATAACCCAATGCATCGCGCAGCAAATCCTGGACAAACATGATGGTGACTTCGACTGCATCGATATCCTGCCGTTCCAGATTGGGGGGAAAATGCCTCCATTGGGCAGAAGCGATTTGAAAAGCCCGGCTGTATTCGTCTTTTAGTTTGAGTCCGGTTGGGATTTGGTAATCGGCTTCTTTTTGGTAACTGGCTTTACCCAATGCCGCGTTTTCCAGTTGATCGGGCAGGAATAAGCCACCTTCCAAACGCAAGGTTGGCAAATTGAGAGCGTTAACATGGTTTCTTCTGACGCGTTTCATGATCGGGCCTTTACAGTGCGTCGGGAAGCAAAACGTAAATTCCGATTACATCTAAAGGCAAACAGGGCGTGACGCTGTATTGCCCGACATCGCGAGCCGCTTCGCGTACCCGGCGATGATCAACCAGTAAGGCTTCCGCTCGCTGCCCCGCGAGCGCTTCGACACGTTCCGGGTGGGCCTGAATAAATTCCAATGCTGTTTTGATTTCGCGTTGCATCACATCAAGCGGTAGATTGCCGCTTGGTTGGCATTCCAGTAGTGCGCCAGCAGTTTCTTCGCTGAGCCATTCTGGTTGGGCACGACCCTGAACTGCCAAGGTGACGGTTTCTTCGGCCATCAGTTGATAGGGTTGTCTACGACGAACATAGCTAAGTTGATGGCGCAGGCGGAGCAGATATAAGGTGGTCACCACGTCGACTGTTCCGGTGACAGTGGTTGCGCAACGAGCTGCCAGCGGCTTGTCGCCGAGCAAGGCTTCTTCCAGCAAGTGCTCGGCCAGCAAGCTAACGACTGGATGGCTGCGGTGTAATTGTGAAAAATCGATCGTCAACGGTTTTTCAATGCCTTCATCGGCTAACCTGAGCTTTAAGGATTCCGGGAAATGCTGGGGCAATAATTTGAAACGGTTACCTTTAAACGGTTCCAGTGGCGCATTGAGTCGAGCACAGGCGGTTTGTACAAAGCGTTTAACATCCGCCTCGGACCCGAGCGCTATTTGCTGTTTTTGCCATTCCGGCATGACTTCTTCCGGTTTAATCCGGCGCTGGGCAAACACGGTGCGATTGGCTTTGGCTTTTTCCATGGCGTCGTGCCATTGCGCTTGCAGAGGCTTTAAATACTCTTCCGCTGCATCGAAATTAAACAGGCTGGTTTGAATCGGCGCGTTATTCATGTCGCCGTGCTTCATCAAGGCTGCTTTGACAAGTGCCTGATTAATGCGTGATTCATCCTCAGGCATGGGTACCAATACCCCTAGCTCTTTGCGAATGACGTCGGCTTTTCTAAGAATGACGTTTAATACAAAGCCATCCACCGGGTTATCCTGACCGTAGAGCATGGTGCAGCGCACTTCAGGGGCTTGTTGTCCAAAGCGGTCAACCCGGCCTTCGCGTTGTTCATGACGGGTTGGATTCCATGCCAAATCATAATGCACCACTGCGGTAAATAAATGCTGCAAGTTGATGCCTTCCGACAAACAGTCGGTAGCAACCAGCAAACGCTGATTGGCGTCTTCCATCGATTGGACGCGTTGCTCACGTTCCGCCGGTGTGTATTCGCCAGTCACGGCTTCCACGGTTACGGCTGGAAACTGGGCACGTAAGTGTTCGGCTACATAATGGGCGGTAGCGATATAGCGGCAGAAGATGACTGTCTGGAAACCTTCTTTTAGCAGAATTTTGACGTGGGAAATTAATAATGCCAGTTTGGGATCACCGGCTTTGCCGCTCAGGCTTTCTGCCTGAGCAATCAAATTCTGCAACCGGGCTGCATCCTGCAATTGGGCAGGCGGTTCCAGATCGTTAGTATCCAGGTCATCCGCTTGACCGTCGTATAGCCTGTTATCGGACAGACACGTTTCATTATCCAATGTGCCTTCAAGCCGGGTATTCAAGGCTTTAACGGCAGCCGCTGGCGATGAGGCTACACAGCGTAATAATGCCAAAGTGGCATACCAAATCAATCGGGCATTACCGTTGGCTGCTTGTTCAACTGATTCAGCGAGTTCGCGGCAATAGCTTTGCACGTCATCAAAAAAATGTCCCCACGCACCGCTGAGCTCGTAAGTTAATTCTGTGGTCATGCGTTTAGGAAATCCGCGGGTATCGTGCCATTCGTCAATGTCTATGCGGCGGCGCTGAACGAAATGGCGAGCCAATTCTTGCCGCAACGGATCGTTGGCGGAAGTGCGGTTTTGCAACTTTGCAAACTCGGGGTTAAGAAGCGACAGCAGGTTATAAAAAGCGGTTTCATCGCCGGAATGCGGGGTAGCAGTGAGCAACAGCATGTGCCTTTCTTCATTGGCCACCAGGCGTTGCAACAATTCAAAACGCAACTGCTTACCTTGGCCACTGCTAGCGCAGGTATGAGCTTCATCGACAATCACACATTCAGGCGCAATCGCCAGAAAATGCTCACGATGACGCTCGCTTTTGATGTAGTCGAGACTCACCACGATACAGGGATAATAATCAAACAAGCTGACCCTGTGCGGCAAATCGCGTTCGATGCGGCTGGCGCTGGCTGAGGTTAAAACAACGGCCTGAAGGTTGAAGCGTTCCTCCAGTTCGCCTTGCCATTGGTCAACCAAATGTGGAGGACAAAGTACGGCTAATCGGCTGATTTCGCCTCTATCCATCAATTCGCGAACAATCAAGCCGGCTTCAATGGTTTTACCGACACCCACGTCATCGGCAATCAATAGCCGCACCGTCGTGAGTCGCAATGCCATGAGTAAGGGCACCAGTTGGTAGGCTCTTGGTTCTACAGCGATGTTACCAAAGGAGCGGAATGGACCGCCACCAGCCCGTAATTTTAGGCGCAGTGCATCTCGCAAAAGCAAGGCAGCGGCATGATTGCCAGGTTTTTCGGGGTTAGGCCAAGGAAATGTGGCTGGTTCGACTGGCTGGAACTCCAGCTCGGGAATCAACGCAATGATGTCATTGTCTGCTCCACCCAAGGGCCGCAAGCGCAGCCAATCTTGCTTTGAATCGGGTTGCACGACCCATTCACGGCCTCGTGCGCGAACCAGATTGCCGATAGTGAAATCGTGGACTGGCATATTCATGAATTGTTCTCTTGTTTACCAAGTAGCTCGACGTATTGTTCAAATAAACCAAGCCATTGGGTAGGGTTTGAAAAATCCAGCACTTGCCAGCCTTTATCTTCCAATTGGGTTCTTATCTCGTTTGCCAGGGTTTCTAAAAATACCAGAATGCGCTGGCTTTTATATTGTCCGGCTGCAATGGCTTGTCCTTGATTGATGGAGACTCCGGTTGCATCGGGTTGTCTTAGATGCCGTGCCTGCAATGCTGCAAGCCATGCGCCAAGTAACCCATTTTCAGTGGCTTGCTGTTTTGACGCTTGATCTTCGTCATTAATCGAAGTGACATTGGCATTGACGAGCGCTATTAACAACTGCAAAGCATCCGGGTTGCGCCTGTCGATATGATCATGGTCAGGCTGCTTGAAATAGGACAAGAGACATTGGTAACAACCCGCTTCGCAAGTACGTTCACCTTCAGCGTTACATTGTTCATGCTGTTCGAGTTCCTCAGCGCTTGAAACGTTTTCCAGGGTGTCAAAATGCATCACGCGAAGCGCAGCGCTAGCCACTATTGCCAGACTGGTTGGCTCAGTGGCTAAGCGAGTCAGAACACCCGCGCCACCTTCCGCTGCTTCATAAAACAATAACGCCTGGCGATTATCGGCCGTTGGCAAAGGCTCTACAACCAGTTCTGATTCCTCAATTTGGAAAGTCTGTTCAATGCCGCGTTTAAGCGCTGCCTGTAAAGTCGCCATAGCTGCCAGAGACAAGGGTTTTACCGGGGCAAGAATCAGGATATTACGATGATCTTCCACAAACGGAACAATGCGTTGATTGGGTACTTTATCGAGTAATGCCTCATCGTTTTCAGCCCCATCGTCCTTATTCGGATCGTCCTGCTTACTCCATACACCTGTAATCGGATTGATGTAAAAGCCTAGCTGATTTTTATCCTTGCGCCGCCGCCAACCTCGGTTGATACGCCAAATTCGTGCCGCAGGTGAGTAGGTCATGACGCAAAACACTTCACCATGATGGACAACATGCGCTTCATGTTTTTGTACCACACCATCCGAGCCCGGTAGAAACCGATAGGTGGTTTGTAATTCATAGCCCTGGCGTTGACGTTCTTCATCGTTGATTGAAATGCGTTCCACTGCAATAGTCTCAACGGTTTCAATACGGTACAGTTGATTGACCCAATCATGCTCGGTGAGTAATGCGCCGCAATTTTCGCAGCAGTTTGCCATTGGTTCTGATTCCTGGTCTTCGCCCAGATGACCATATCCGCATTGGCTACAGATACGCGCTGATACTGTACCCAAGGTACTGTTTCCGGAAACATGATCCGCCGAGCCTACATTGAGTTTGGCACGAACCACACGATACATCTGGCCTTCGTGGTATATCAGGCTGCGCGGGCCGAATTCTGACAGTGCCAGAAAACGCGGGCGACTCACCATACTTCCGTTATCATCCTTGCCACTGCTATTTGCGCCTCCGCGTGCAGGAATCCAGGCCATGAGTGGGAGTCGTGGAAAATTGTAGCCCGGTAAAAAGCCCTGGCTTGCCAAATAACGATAGGTATAAAAATCGGAATTTTGCGTATTGCCTGTTTTTAATAACACGGTGTATTGACGTGCCGCGTCACCGTAACGCCGGCGGGCATTTTCACGTTCGCTGTGCGATGCAGTATGGCTTTTGACGATGCTGTCAGCCATTTCCATTTGCTTGCGGGTTGCATCAAACAACGTTCGCCAGCGTTCCAGGGCATTCGCAAACGCTTTGGGCGAGTCATTAATAACCTGCTTAACATAGTCGCTATTGAACCAGTTAGTATCCTTCAGCTCGGTTTGCAATTGGGCGATAACGCGCGTGGCAGCATTTCTGGCTTTGACTAGAGAATCCTTGTCGCTCAGACGAGCAAGCAGTTCAGGCTTGATAGGTTTGTCCGGCTTTTCCAAATCAACCAGCGGAGCGATACAGTTTTCCAGCTCTACTTCGCAACAGGCCAGCCATACGGCGTGTAAATGACTTTCCACCAAATCACGGTTAGCCAAATCCAAGGTAGGGGGTTTGACGATGCCGTAAACCATTTTGTCGGCATTATGGAAAAACCATTGATCATGAGGACTTAACGCGGCGCAATAAGTGATGACTAAGGCTTGCTGACCTGATCGGCCAGCTCGGCCACTGCGTTGCATGAACTTTGCCGGGGCCGCTAATAAATTGATGCAGCTTAAATGCAAAGGGTGGTTGACCTTGCGGAGTTGTTACATCGTGCTGGGCCGCTATAAGGAATTTTTGCAATCCCGCTTTTGCAATTTCCAAAGTACAGAAAGCATCTTGAGCTAATCGAGCGGCTGCTTCTGACAAACTGATGGGTTTTGCACGAACGGGTTCGCTATCAACAGGTAACTCAATGCCCAGATTCAATTCTACCCAAATCGCGAGCGGATCGCTTTGAAAGTCTTCAAAGGTTGACCATTTAAAGGACGTTCTGGCAAGTGACTCCAATAGCAAAGTCCGAATCGCTGCGACATCCCTGGAAGGGTCGGTAACACGTTCAAGCGTTTCACGGATAATGTCGTTGGCAGAGACCAAGGTGCCAAATAACTTGCTGGAAACTTCAGCTACCGTTTTCATCTGGTCATCTTTGCTGCCAGTGCTCGACATGGTTGCCGAGGTACCAATACAAATCATCTGTTCGGCGTGCAAGCGTTCGCGTAACCGGCGAACCAGCAAAGCAACATCGGCACCTTGACGCCCTCTATAGGTATGCAGTTCGTCAAGGATTAAAAAATTGAGTCCTTTACAATGCTCGACAACACGGCGATCAGTATCCTCATAACGCGTCAGTATGAGCTCAAGCATCATGAAATTGGTCAGCAGAATATCTGGTGGATTTTCGGCGATCGCTTCACGTTCTGCCCTGGATTCCTGTCCAGTGTAACGAGCGACGCTAAATGGCCGTTCAGCATCAGCATAGCCATACAAAAATTTATTTAATTCCTCAAGCTGACTGTTCGCCAGCGCGTTCATGGGGTAAATGACAATGGCTCGCGTTTTGGCAACACCATCATTTGCTTTATCTTGAAGTATTTTGTCGATTACCGGAATAAAGAAAGACAGCGATTTACCCGAACCAGTACCCGTCGTTACAACATAGCTTTGGCCGGATTGTGCCTTGGCTATGGCTTGCAGTTGGTGCGTATAAAGGTGTAACGGTTGTGGGTTATGCTCTAACTTGCCCACTTGGAAAATATCAGAACATTTTTTATGCAGAATGCCCTGCTCAGCGAGTTGCTGAACTGTCGTTTTGCGCTGGTAATTGGGGTTTATTTGAATCAACGCTTCCGGCCAGTAGCGGCCTGCATCGTATTGACGTTCAATTTCTTTGCTGATGTCTGGAGCTGCTATGCGTGTGAAGCTACGTGAGAAAGAGCTGTAATCTGAAACCAGTTCGTCACGGAAATCGAAAACATTTTTCATAGGGTGCCATGTCCGTTGGGAAGCGAATTATAATTTGAACTTTAGAGATTATTCTTAAATATGGCTATTTATACTCATCCCTCGAATATGCTGAGCGCCAAATATTCGAGGTTATGCGGAATATCCTATTCAAGGACGCGGCAGTAATCGTTTTGGAATTATCCCGTAAACACCGATCTATTTACTGATTTGCTCGGCATATTACTGCCTCCTTCCATTACACTAATTGAAGGAGGGCAGTATGCTAACAACATATCTTAAACACCAGATAACTCACACGGCCATGCCGCTCAATCTTAAACGAAGGACTTATCCAGGAACATGATAAGCTGATTGTATCACTGCGTGGGAATTGAATATGCTGAGTGAAGAGACCGAAAAACCTATATTTTAGGCTCCTTCGCTCGCTACTCAGCATATTCCTGAAACTCCACGTATGTAAAGCGTCCAAAATTTACCACTTTCAGCACCGGCTTTTTCCAGTCAATGATGACGGTCAGCATTAAAAAACAATAAGATAGAAAAAATCTGCTGGTAAATTTTAACGCTCTTTCTTGTAAAATTGGAAAAATGTTGAAGCTGTTTTTCCAGGCATACGAGTTAACGGCGGCTTTGCTTTAACAAAAAAGCTAAGTACGCCTGATTATTATTGCTGTTAGGATAATTGTTTGTAATACGATTAAGTATAACAATCATCACAGTAAGCCCGATAAATAGCTAATGCACGGTTAGCATGTCGAAGTGCTTGAACCGTTTGAGCTTCTCCAAATTGTTCAAGAGGTGATTGAAACAAGTCCGCTTTGTACCAATAATAGTAGCAGATCCATTATAAATTTTTTAATATGGTTGCACTCTTTGAGCCCGAAGCAAGTTAGACTAATACCAATGGATTTTAACATCATCCACATCATGTTTTGACCTACCATGACAAGCAGAATTGTGAAGGCGTGTTTATTTTTTGCCGGGAACGCGATGAATTCTTTAGGTCATTCTCAGGTGGTACTGCCGATGATCCTGACTATGCGAAAAATTGGGCGGCAATGCAGTTTTATGCGTTCTCTGTCAGGGAACTTGACTCAGTGAGCGAATCGTACATGCCAGCTCTACAGCCAGTCAGCGGTAATATACAGTTGTCACCTGTTTCCGGACCCGTCACCGTCTCTGTAATCAACCTGCGTGAGATTTGGACTGATCAATTACAATAACCCCCCGAGGCGCAGCAAATGTCAGAGGAAAAGCCATAACTATCGATAACCTACAATACCTTCATCCACGCTTTAATGATCAGGGCAATAGAGTAACGATACACCATCCAAGTATTGCTACTCCGGTATCAGATTTCGCTGACTCAACAAAAATAGCGGTTGTATTGCCCGATGGCAAAACTCCAGAATCACTGAATGGTATAGCTATTAAACCCTGGATATTGGCACCCAAATCCTTGGATAGTTGGGTACATGTAACCGGTCAGGCCAGTTGCAATGAACCCGTAATGATACCCAAACATGGCAAGAAATTAGCCGCAGGAGTGGTAATAAGGGAGCCAGATACCCGCTTTTGGTTAGTCGCGCCCACGAATGCCTTTGGCGGCTATAAAGCTACTTTCCCCAAAGGTACTATCGAACCCGGCATGAATGCGCAGATAACCGCCATCAAGGAAGCTTACGAGGAGTCAGGCTTGCAGATCGAGATACTGGGCTGGATAGGTGATTTTGAAAGGACAGCCAGCGTCACTCGCTACTATTTCGCTCGGCGTATCATCGGTGATCCCGGGAAGATGGGCTGGGAAAGCCAAGCCGTCTTATTAGTGCCAAAGGAAAAACTATTCACCGTGCTGCACCATGCCAAGGAACACGAGCTGTTGACGTCAGTATTTGCCAAACTTCAGGCCGCACCTGACGATGCTTCCTGAACGTGCGCACTGACGATTACCGAGTGGCGGCAAGAAGTCGAAAAGGCTGGGTTTGATGGTTCATTCACATTGGCATCAGTGTCACACGCTGACTATTACAGATTAAGTCCGTTATGGGACAGCCTGTCACTCATTCCCTCATGTTAAATCGCCAACACGGAAACAGCAATGACGCCTTACCACATACTTATGCATCCTAAAGCCTACGAAAAAGCGGAAGCCTATCGTAGCAACCTTGCATCCACCTCTACCCAACTGTCCGGCTCCTATCTGCAGCAAGAATTACAGGGCAAGGATATATTCAATCTCAGCACTGAAAGTTTCATCGAACATCTCGTCGCTACCAAACCGCCTCTGATCTTCGCAGAAAGCGGTGTTTACGGTAATGGCAAGGACTGGAATCAAATCGAACTCTCGATACTCGGCGATATTGGCGTGGCGACTCATGTCGAGGTCTATGACGATGGTAAACACTTCAATCCGAAGGTTCATAAGACTCCCTTCACGGCAATGCTGCTTTTCATTCCTGGCGCTTTATTAAGAAATGGCACAGGTAATGTACCTGCCGACTGGGGTGAAGTCACGCGTAATGGTCAAATCGACCCGATCGCCTATCAGGCGCTTTATGAACGGCGGCTGTTACCCCTGCTCCTATACGCCAATGATCAAGCCAAAGCTGAAGCCAGAAAGGCATTAATTACTATGCCCGGATTGGGTTGCGGCCAGTTTGCGGGACCCTTTATCGGCCGGATGGGGGCTTACCTCAAGGATGCTTTTATTGCCTTACTCCAGAAACACGCAGCGCGCCTGTCCTACGTAAAGGCTGTCTACTTCGACCCCTTCAATGAATGCCAGAACGATCGCATCGAATTCGGCGCACTGTCATTGCTAATCCAGCCACTCATGCAAGGCAACCCGGATAAACCGCAACTTTGTGAGCCAACCTATTACGCAGAGGATGGCGATGATTTTAGTGATTGTTTGCTATTCAGTGTCGTGGCCTGGGATCATGTTTCCTGGCCCGGCAATGATTTTTATGGTGGAGCCCGTGCAACCGACGATGGTGTAAAGGCTGCTGCGACCAGCTCTATGGCAGCCTTAACCGGTATCTCTGGCCATTACAACCCGGCAAGCAACACTTACGATCCACCCGTCCCATATCGGAATTGGGCAGCGGTCGTCAAGCAAAATGATCTCAGGCTCTCCGTACAAAACAACTTAAGTATTCTTCCCGTTAGTGGCATTTTCGATACCCACATCAACCCATCGGAAAGATGAAGGGTCGCTTTGCTGTTGGCTAATGACAAGGAACCGAGTATGGGTTACGCTTCACCGTCAGCAGGCAGGTGCGGGACACTAGCGCTAATACCTCGACGTAGACATCGAAGGATATTGTCTTGCTTAAGCGCATCGGCGATGGTAAAAGCCGTATAATCAGAATGCTCTACTTCGAATCAGAGGGTAGGACAATGTACGTCAAGCTAGGCATTTAATACAGCAAGTGAATTAAAGATCCAGGTTTTAGCTTGGCATCGGCGTCAATAAACAGGATTTAGCCACTGCGATTACAGCAATAAGTTTTGCTGTGAAAATGTTTTCATGGAGAGTTGGTAATTTTCAACTGCGCGCCATCGTGACAGTAGAATGTCTTCCTATCCCCGCGTTTTAATGGAGCTCATTCCTATGGCAAAAACAGAAACTAAAATCGAAAAAGATGACTTAAATGATCCAACTCCAAGCCGAAAAGCCTTGATGGCCAAAGCCGCTATCAAGTCCCAGTTTCTCGCCGCAAACACGATTGCTTGTTTCAATCGGGTATTAGGCCAGCTTGACTTGCTTAGCGTTACTGAAGAGTTAGAAGCACAAATCGACCAGATCAAAAAGGGTGATATGAATCGGGCTGAAGAAACTCTTGCAGCCCAGGTTGCGGTGCTGGACACTTTATTTAATTCGTTGGCGATCAAGGCACTTAAAGCCCAAGGTCTGGACATGCAGACCGTTGTCCTTAAGTTAGCCTTCCAAGCACAAAAACAATGCTGCCAAACATATCAAACCCTGGCGACTATCAAAAATCCACCGGTTGTAACGGTCGTTCGCCAGACCAATATTGGTCAAGCGGTTCAAGTAAATAACGGTACAACCGAGGACGTCTCAAAACCGAATTTGGAAAACGAACTATTGGAGCATACCCATGGCCAACGGCTGGACTTTGGAACGCAGAGCACTTCAATCAATGCTAATTCAAACTTGGAAACCATGGAAATGCTCGACGGGTCCCAAAACTAAAGCCGGTAAGGCTATTGCGTCACGTAATGCTGATCAGGGTTTGGAATGGCCGGCTTTGCGTAGAATACGCACTTCAATGAAGACCCACAGAGAATTACTTATACAATCTTTCGATCAAGCGAATAGCCATCATTTGGATAATTGAGATTATCATCGGTAATGAGAATTTCTTCACTGCAAGCCGTGGATCACATAATTGGAGCGCGAGCCTAAATGGGGAAACCAGGAATGCCAATGGTTATGGAAATACTGCCAGACGCTTTTGTCCTGGTCTTTACCGATAAATTCACCGACGATTTCCATCGTAATGACCTCGCCGTCCGTTAATTTGGCTGAAAACCACGCCTGCGCAGGGGCGTTTTCACAAGCTGGCGGCAACCATCTTCCACACAACAGTACACATTAATGATAAAAGTCTTCGATAGGCATGGCTGTTCTCCAAATGTTACGTTTCGCTAAAACAACCATACAGGGGTTCAGTCATGCTTTCCACTCAATAAAAAGTCGAACATGGCGTATACAATGTTAATTTTTTAATTTGTCCGGTTAAAGTTAACTACAGAGAGCGATAAAACTATTCGGACTGACAATCATCTCTATGAAGAATTAAAGCGTCTAGAAAAGGAAAACGCCCGCCTGACCGAGGAGCGTGATTTGTTAAAAAAGGCGGCAGCGTACTTTGC
>JAQURG010000014.1 GCA_028715725.1 Methylococcales bacterium | reverse complement strand
AGGCTACGAACTGATTTACGACTTCCCGCAGCCGACCCCAATGATCCTGACTTTGAGTGTGCATTACACGCGCATCTCCGATATGATCCTTCAAGACCATTTGATCACCGATCCGCCCGTTCCAATCACCGCCTATCGTGACAGTTATGGTAACTTGTGCAGCCGTATTGTCGCTCCCAAAGGTCGGCTCAAGTTGTCCGCCAATGCCCTGGTAAGGGATAGTGGTCAGCCGGAGTTGGTTGTCCCACAAGCGAGACAAACGCCAGTGGAAGCTCTACCAGACGAGACCCTGCTGTTCCTGTTGGGGAGCCGATATTGCGAGACCGATCGCCTTTCCGAGACTGCCTGGCAACTGTTCGACAAGTCACCGACCGGATGGGCGCGGGTCCAGGCGATCTGCGACTTTGTCAACCGGCATATTTCATTTGGCTATGAACACGCGCGCAGCACCAAGACAGCCTTGGATGCTTTCCAGGAAAAAACCGGCGTTTGCCGTGATTACGCACACCTCGCCATCGCTTTCTGTCGCTGCATGAACATCCCTGCACGATACTGTACCGGCTATTTGGGCGACATCGGCATGCCGCCGCCCTATGGTGCAATGGATTTCGCTGGCTGGTTCGAAGCCTACCTTGACGGCTATTGGTACACCTTCGACGCCCGAAATAATATCCCGCGCATTGGACGCGTGTTAATCGCTCGTGGTCGCGACGCCGCTGACGTCGCCATCAGTTGCACCTTTGGTCCCAATACTTTGGAGAGTTTCAAGGTATGGACCAACGAGGTGAACGAGGGGGAAACCGGCAAAAATTTCTGATAAATATTTACTTGTCTATGCATTGATTCCAAGTGGAACTGGCGAATCTGCTACCCTTGGAGACGGAGCGTGAGGACATGCGCGAACAGTGGCTGCGCCGGTTATTGAAGAATCCGTCATTGAATTGGGCGGTCATCATGACATCTTTTGCGCGAGGCGAGCTGGCAGAAGCCGGAAACACGGACAAAACATCCTGTTGAGCATGAATCAGACCGACCTGGGCAATCGGATGGCGTTGCTGATGATTAGCTTGCGCGCGTGACCTTCTCCGGATCACCTTTATGGCGCATCGCTTTTTCGAAGAAGCGCTTGGCGGCTGCTTTATCGCGCTTTGCCGTCAGAAGAAAGTCGACGGTTTTACCTTCCTTATCAACGGCACGATAGAGATATTTCCAAACGCCTTTCACCTTAAGGTACGTCTCGTCCATTCGCCAGCTCCCACCCACTGGACGTTTGTGCTTGCGGAAAGCTTATTCAAGTAATGGCAAAAAGCGGATCACCCGGCGATTAACCGATGAATGATCGACGAACACGCCCCTTTCCTCCATCATCTCTTCAATATGCCGGTAGCTCAATGGATACGCCGCGTACCAACGAATACCAAAATTATGTCTATCGGAAAGCGCATTCTTTTGGTATTGAGCCTGTCGAGTTACACCTTTTATTGAAAGGTGTTTGGAATAACCGAATTTGCTGCTCAATGGTTAATGCGACAGAACCCTTTTCTATCAGCTGCACAGGTTTTTAAGAAGCTTTTTTCAATTCGCCCATGCCATTCGGTTTTTTAACTACCTGAAGTTGCGCTTTAAAGCGTTTCTGTACAGCCTCAACATGAGAAATGACGCCGACAGTTTTGCCATGAGTATGCAGGCTTTCCAAAGTACTGATCACCGTATAAAGGGATTCGGCATCCAGATTGCCAAAGCCCTCGTCGAGAAACAGCGAATCGACAGACCGGCCTTTATTGGCCAGTTCCGAAAGCCCCAGCGCCAACGCCAGACTGACAACAAAACTTTCTCCACCCGATAAGGTTTTGGGTAAACGCCGGACATTAGCCTGATAAGTATCTTCAACTTCCAAAGCCAATCCCTGCTCGCTGAATACCCGCCTTAAATAGTAACGGCCACTGATTTTTTCCAGAATCTGATTGGTTTGGGATAATAATTGATCGGCAACACGGCCCTGAACGCGGCGGCGGAAGGCCATGCCGCTTTCTGAAGCAATAAGTTCTGCTTCAGCAAAACAAGGCCGAAGCACTTCTTCTTGCTGCTGAAGTTGCGCTAACATCAATTCATAGCTTTGTTGCCGCCGTTTTTGCTCATCCAGCAGCCTTTGCAGATGCTGTTCTTCCAACTTGGCTATCTCCATTTTCTCAGCGCCACGATTTAGTCGTTCTTCGATTTCTTCGCGCGTTAATGCAGAGTCCAGATAAGCCAAATCGGTTTCCAACTGTGCAGTATTAGCCTCGAGCTCTATGGTTTTGGCATCAATCTCCTGCTCCTGTTCGGCTTTTTTCCGTTCAAGTTCCGGCTGATTTTGCATCAGATCCAGTATTTCTTCCAGTTCATGCAAATTGATAAATTGAGTCGATTGGATTTTCTGCTCTAACATTTGTTGCAACATAGCAGATTCATTTTCCTGCTGCGCCAGCAACTGTTCTTTATCAGCGATCAGCTTCTGTTTTTCAACAAGCGCCAAATGCAAGCCCAGCGTTTCCTCCGTCATGAGTTGATTGCTTAAACGCTCAAGATGCTCATTACAGAGCATTATTTCTTTCTGGCAAGCATCCTGCTTCACCTCTAAAGCCGCCAATTCTTCTGTTAAGGCTTTATAGCGGAGAGCGTTACTCTGGTAATCCTGACGTCGTGCATTAAGCCTGTCGAACAAGGCATCTTCCTGACCCTTGGCAGGCATTTTTTCGCCCAGTAGAGTCAATTGCTCCAGCATTTTATCGACTAGCTGTTTTTCTTCCTGGCGGCACTGGGCTAATGCAGATTCATTGTCTATTTGCGTCTGAGCAGAGCTCTGGCCATTTACAGTCAGTTGTTGATTTGTTACTTGCAGCTTTTCAGCGGCGCTTGCGGTCTTGTCGATCGATGCTTTCAGTTTTTCGATGCCAATCTGCTTGTTCCGGTATTGAACAGCGAAACTCACAATGTTCGATAATTGTTCGGTCTCCTTTTTCAATAGCTGCTTCATCAGCCTCAGCTTATTGATTTCCATGCCATGGCCGGCAATATTCAGACGGTTACCCAGGCTTAGCCACTGGGACCTGATTTGCTGTAACTGCTGTTGCCTGCCACGGTCTTTTTCCGTCAGCTTTTTGGCAATATTTATTTGACGTTCAGTGTTCGCAATCTGCGTAATTAACGTCTTTATTTTCGCCTTTTGGTCGTTCAGAGCCCGCGTAGAATCTGTCGCTACAGGAGGGCGTTTGGCATAAGGATGCTGCAATGCCCCACATAAGGGACAAGGCTTGCCGTCGACAAGATGCAGCCTGTCGGCAGCCAGCTTTTTTAATAACCCTTCCCGAATAAGGTTCTCATCCAGAACACGCTTGATGTTTTGTTCGCGCTTCATTTCCAGTCTTAACTTTTCAAGTTCAAGACCGAGCGTCGCGGCATCATGATCCGGCTGCTGTTTATGTTTAAAGATGGAGAAAAAGCCGAAAACGCCGCCGGACAATTGCTGGTTCTGCCGGGCCAGATTATATAGCTTTTGAAAGTCCTTAACGCGCTCTTGCTGCTCTGACTTTAGCGAGACGATGTCATCGGTCGTTTTGCCCTGTGACAACGCTTCAAATTTCTGTTCCTCTGCCTGTAGCTTGAGTTTTAATTCAGCCAGTCTTTTATTTTGTTTGGCCAATGCAGAGGTATTATTCTTCAGCGTATTGGCAGTTTTTTTTGACTGCCGGGCAGATAATTTCTGCTTGCCGTTTAATTCAGCCAGATCAGCGCGGAGTTTTTTTAACTTGCCCGTTTCAGGAAAATTGATCAGCAGCGATTCATCCGATGAATGCTCTTTCAGCCATATTTCCACGGTTGCAAGAACGGATTTTTTTTCTGCGTGCTGGATTCCCAACGACTGCCATAAGGCAGTTTCGGACTGTCTGGTTGAACTGTACTGGTCGGTTAACGCCTGAACACTGGTTATGTTTTGCAACTGTTCAGTCAACGATAGCCGCGAGATATTTTCCGGAATGGGTTTATCCGTACCCAGTTTAGCCTTTAATTGTTTAAGCTCGCTCTGAAAATCATCCAGTGCCGCTTTGCCCTGCCGTATGACGTGGTGTTTATTTTTGAGCGTCTCGAAATCATCTTTAAAGTTCAAGGCCTCCTGTGCAGCGGCGATCCTGTCTAAAATGCCTTGAGTGTTTTGCGCCTGAGTTCTGACTTCTTCCAGATTTTTTTCCTGAACGGCAATCCGGCGCTGCAAAGCAGCGGTTTTTACCAGCATGGACTGCTGTTGTTTCAACCCGGCTTGTTCATTCCGAAGCTCATCCAGCTGTTCCTTGACATCGATTAAATCATGCTCACAGGCTTCCTGTCTTTCAGGCTCCATTAAGGAAATGGCGGCTAAATCCTGTCTTAATCGATCCAGCTCTTTTTGTGCGTTGTCGGCTTTATCAGTGACTTCTTTTTTATAATCCGCATAAATATCGACGCTGATGATTTTTTCCAGTATATCCATGCGTTCGCTATCCAGCGCATTCAGGAAAGCGGCAAAATCACCTTGCGCCAACATGATAGAACGCGTGAAGTTACGAAAATTCATACCGGTCAGCTCAATAATCCGCGCACGCGTCTGCTGCGGCGTGGCCGCTAAAACTTCGCCGTCACTCAAGCGGATCAATTGCATTTCCGAAGGCTGCAATGCTCCCTGCGGGTCGCCTCCTTCACGTTGAATATGCCAGCCGGATTTGTATTTTTCACCGCCCAAAGCGAATTCTATTTCGGCAAAGCATTCGGCCGTGCGTTTGGTCATCACATGATCGGCAGGCCGGTCAAAGCGAAAAGTCTCGCCATATAAACCGAGCGTAATAACGTCCAGAATAGTCGATTTACCTGATCCGTTAGGTCCTGTAATCGCAAAAACCCCGGTATCGGAAAACGGCGGCTGTTCAAAATTAATTCGACTCTCGCCTTCCAATGAGTTGATGTTTTTAAAATGAACGTTGAGTATCTTCATAACCTGTTATTTTATAATTGGTACTCGCTGAGGCCGCGCCAATTGTCATACCCCCCGTACACATTTTTAATAGCTTACCATGATACACGATGGTGCTACTTTGAGAAAACAGCCACATAATAAAGCCGATAATTAATAAAATATATCGGCATTGTCTGCCGGGCTGCGGGAATGCTTGAATTGAAACGATGCCTATGCATCATGCATATTACAAATTGCTTCTCATTACTCCGTATCCTTTGGCGTAGGGATATTGTCGTAAATCACCTTGGACAAAACAGCAAACGCCCCATCCTCAAAAGCCCTATCATCCATATAACGAGTAACGATTTTATCGTTCTCATTCATGCGTTGAATCATCAAATCTTCCAGCATTTTACGCAGCCCTAGCTGAAACTTGTCAAACGGGTTAGCCTGACGTAGTTGGATTACTTCGGGAGTATTGGTAGCCTTTTCCTTGATTTGCTCGAAAAACAGGCGATCTTCTTCCGTGAAGTTCGTACCAAAACGGTTATTGAGTACCTCAATGATTTCTGACAGCGGCGCTTTTTCATCCTTGGCTTTGCCGGTGCCGACATCGGTCGGGCTTTTTACCGTGTACTCGCCTTGCTCATCCGCCAGATCGATAGCGCCCGAAAATACTCGTTGCAACCGATAATATTGCAAATCGACTTCGTTACCGTCACCGAGTTTAAGGTTGGTGTTATCCCGATCCAGCGGCAAATGCGGCAATAAAAAGCGACCAGCTATAAAGCATCTCCACAATTACGCAATCGAACACCTTCGCTCATCGGCGTTGTGCAAAAACTGGCCAGGCGATGCGACAACCAGGAGATGGAATTGGTCTTGCCGCTGGCGGCCGAATGCTGGATCAGATAATTTTGTCCGCAGCCTTCCTGTCGTGCAATGGCCACCAAGCGCCGCGTCGCATCGAGCTGATGATAACGGGGGAAGATCATCCTTCTTTTTGGATCAAGCGGCTGCCACCTTTGCCGTCCTCGACCTTTTCTTCCTTGCGCTCGATGAAAATAAAACTGCCGAGGTTGTCCAGAAACTGTTCACGCTCCAGCACCTGTTCCCAAAAATAGCCACTCCGATAACCGGAAGGATGCTGAGGATTGCCCGCCCCGCAAATCACTTCACCCGGATGACTGCCGCGATTGAACGGCCAGCCTAAACGTCTTGCCGTAAAACTTGAAGCCGTGGCGCAACACATGCAACGAACCTTTAATCGCCAGTTCCTTGACCAACTCGTTGATGATCAAGTTTTCCAGATTAGCGCCATGCTGAACGCGCATACTGCCCCAAAGTGGCTTTTGGGTTGCGGCGATAAAGTCGGTAATTTGTGCCGGGAACAACGCCCTGTCTTTATCCCAATCCTTCACCGAACCGGCTTGCCAGCCCTTGGCCAGCAGCATCTGCTTAACATAGCTTTCGAAGGCTTTTTCGGTGGTTTGACTCATGGTCATCCTTAATGCTGACTGGCGTCGCGCAACAGCAACGCCCGGCTGTAATCAAGAAACTCGTCCAGATGGTGGGTGATGATGCTGACCGTAATTGGCAGGTGCAGTTGCTGGTAGTCGTGCACGGCGATATTGCGAAATCCCACCATGCGCTTCAGCGGCGCGGCCAAATCGGCATCGATCCAGCCGCCGCGCGCCAATAGCTCGAACACGTCGCGCGCGCTTTGCGGCACGCCCAGTTTTTCGCGGCGGATCAGGTGCTGGCCCATGTCCAGCGCCGCCTCACAGGCGCGTTGGATATTTAAAATAGCCGCATCCTGGCGGGTGTAATCACCGGCAAAACCGCCGGGGTTGGCGGCGTATTCCTCGCGCGCCCGCGCCACGCAACGTTCGATAGTGGCGGCTTTGTTGATTAAAACGTCATCGGCCATACACGCTGCCTCTTTTGGAAATGTCGGCTAACAGCCCGGCGCGGGCCGTATCGAGTTCGGTTTTTTCGCTCAAAATCGCCGCTTCGTACAGCGCGGCTTGACCGTCGCGCGCCCACCAGCGCTGGCCTTGAGTAACAATCTGGTATTGCATCACCGTCGAGGCCGCGCGCAGATCGAGCAAGTCCACCTCACAACCGGCAACATCGAATAGCTCGCCTGCCAGCGTCCACAAGCTTTGCGGATCGGCGTAACCCGCCACCAGCACCGCCAGATCCAGATCGCTATCCGGCCCGGCCGTGCCTTGAATCCGGCTGCCGAAGGCGTAAACGGCCAGCAGGTTATCCAATTCTGAACGCAGCCTGGCGACGATGGCGTCGGCATTCATGGCGCCCCCCGAATATCGATTTTGCCGGTCACGGCGGCGGTGATCAGCGCAGTGCGGTATTCCTGCAAGCGGGCGATGGCGGTTTCGACTTTTTTGATCAAGCGGTCAATCTTGAAGGTTTCGCGATCAAGGTAGATGGCGATGGCGATTTGTTCAGTAATAGGCGGAACAGTAAAAATTAGATTTTTTGTCTTATCCTGATTAATTATCAGTATGGTAGTGTACTTGCCGCATTTGACAATGAAATCCCGCATTGTTTTGAGATAGTAAGTAGCAAATCCAGGATCAAGATTAATATCGCATACAATGCCATTTATTTGCTGGTTACACGAGCTTTCCAGTTGAGCAAGTCCGGCTTTGCCAATAGTGGCACCAATTCCTACCAACAGGACTGTCAAGGGCGGGAATATTCGAACTTCAGTTTTGCCTTCTTCGGACAAAGCTCTGGTAGATGATCCTAAATAAACTGCTTCCGAAAAATCGCTTGGCGAGTACCAATTAAATCCTTCATTTTCAAAATGGTGCTCTTCTGCGCCAGTTGGCGTGCCGCCCGTTTTGACGTATTTAATCAGGCGGCGAAGCGGAAGAGCCCCCCACCCCTCCGGTACTTCACCTAACCATTCGACACCGGATTGAATGAATCTCGTGTGGGGTTCGAGGCCGGATTCCCGAGCCACATCAGCGGGCAAGCCGCGGGTGACGGTGCAGGAAATCAGCGCACTGCGTTTTTCCTTGAGCAATTCAACCAACTTGCGCTTCTTCACCACCAGCGTATCGATGCGCCCGGTTTCCCGGTCCAGAAAATCGGCGATGGCGGTTTGTTCGGCCAAAGGCGGCAGGGGTAACTGACAATTGCCAATAAAATCCCAATTAGCCCTTGGCATTTTAGAACCGTAGGTTGACGAATCGACTAACTTGATAGATCCATCAGCAAGAAGCCAGTACAACAGTGCATGGCAATCAAAATCCTTGGCTTGAATAACTAAAAGCTCGGTTGAACAAAGTCCGCCAAAGTCTGGATTACACGCCTTAGCTAGATAAGGCCGAAGTTTACCGAACAGCGTTGTCCCTTTGGAAAAATAATTTGCTACACCGGAAGGCACAAGATCGGAGTCAATTGGTAAGAGTTTGCCACTCCACGACTCAATGTTTTTCATACCTAAATACGGCAGAGGATTTTCTTCATCTGCTTCGACTTTTTTGTTGCAAAGATGAGCTGCAATTTTTAACCGTTTCACCTCCCAATGCTCTGGCACATCGCCCAACCACGTCACACCGCTGTCCTTGTACTGCGGATAAGCCGGGTATCTCATCGGCTTGTCTCCCACAGCGAAACGTAGGCTGGGTTGAATGCAATAAAACCCAGCGAAGCCAAACCTTGCCGCTGGGTTTCGCATTGCTCAACCCAGCCTACGCATTTGCCGTGGGCGGCAGTTGTCAAGAATTCCTTGACAACTGAATCTTGCGGAAGCTTGCCTTCTTTAAGAGTGATTTTGGTATGCAAGCTGATGTTCTGCCTGGCGGCGAACAGTGGTAGCGGTAGGGTGGAGAAGCAATACGCATCCACCAAATTCTGGGCCGTCAAGGTGGGTGCACTGCGCTTATCCACCCTGCATCCCTGAGGGTCTTGTTTAGCAATCATGCTGTTAGCTCCTCCCGCAATTGCCGGTCAATGAATTGCTGCATCGTGGCTTTGTCCGGCAATTCCAGCAGGTATTTGGAGACAAACAATTGGTTCGAGCAGAAATTCCTGCAGTTTGCCGAGCAGCTGTTCTTCCAGCAGCGACTCGCTCATGACATCGGCGGATTTCAGGCCCAGAAATTCGAACACGTAAGGATCGCGAATGCTGAATACTGCTTGCGGTTCCGCGCCCTGTTGCGTCAGTTCCGCCAGTTTGAGTTTGTCGTGCGACAGAACGGAGCGTTCGTAATACAGGCTGCCGACCTGGCGTTTCAATTCCCGCACCGACCGGTTGCGGCGCAGGCATTCGATTTCGTAGAAAGCGCTGGGCAGGATTTTCTATATCTGTCAGTAACTTCAAATGACTGTAGGATAAGCGGGCCGGCAATTTCTCCGACAAATCGTGTAATTGTGCCGACGCTGTCGGCACTTTTTCCGAATCAATATTTATGTCTGGTGGCAGCAGGATTTGGAATTGTGCCGACAGTGTCCCCACAATGGTGGGATACGTACGATAAAAGCCTAGATAATCGTATAGTTGGCGGCGCTTGCAATTGCTGATGCCGGTGAGTTCGGCGGCCAAATTATCCAACAGTTTTTCGCCATACGCGGCGCGATCTCCGCCACTCAATTGATATTCGGCAATGTAAAATCCGATCAGCCAATGGCGCAGTGTTAAACTGAGATTGACAGTTTTTCCCGCTTGCGCAATCAACTCGCGATGTATGCCTTGGATACTATCGACTAATTGTTTGAAAGTGGTTTCGTTGCTCACGCCGTCACCTCCCTCACGATGTGATCCGGGTCTTTGGCTTTGTCGCTGGGGTCGCCGATGCGGCGGCGTTTGTTGCCCAAGGATTTTTCCATAAGCACCCACAGATTTCGGGCGTCTATCAGTTGCACTTTACCTTTGCGCTGCGGTTCTTTACGGTTGCTGATAATCCAGATATAAGTGGAAATGCCGGTGTTGTAAAACAGTTGCTCCGGCAGCGCGACGATGGCTTCCAGCCAGTCATTTTCTATAATCCATTGTCGGATATTACTTTCGCCGCTGCCGGCGTCGCCGGTAAATAGTGGCGAACCGTTGAAAACAATGCCTATCCGGCTACCGCCGCTGGCCACCGGACGCATTTTGGCAATCATGTGTTGCAGGAATAGCAAGGCACCGTCATTGATACGCGGAGTGCCGGCGCCAAACGGCCCGCATAACCCAAAGTATCGGCTTCCTGCTGAATGTATGTCTGCTGCTGTTTCCATTCCACGCCAAACGGCGGATTGGCTAGCATGTAGACGAAAGTCCATTTGTTGCCTTCGCTGTCGCGGTCGAAGCCATCGCGGGTGAAGCTGTCGCCCAGGATGACGTTGTCGTCGTCCTCGCCTTTGATCAACATATCGGATTTACAAACCGCCCAGGCCTCGTCGTTCCAGTCCTGGCCAAAAAGCTTAGGCTGGGCTTCGGCATTAAGCTTGCGGATGTATTCCTCGGCCACTGACAGCATACCGCCCGTGCCGCAAGCGGGGTCATAAATGGTTTTGACGACATGACTTTGGGCTAGGTCTTGCTCCGGCGCCAGCAATAAGTTGACCATCAGTTTAATGACTTCGCGCGGGGTAAAATGCTCTCCGGCTTCCTCATTCGATTGCTCGGCGCCGATACGGATCAATTCTTCGAATACGTAACCCATCTGCACATTGTCGACGCGTTGGGGCGACAGATCAATGACGGCAAAAGTCTTGATTACTTCGAACAGGATGTTTTTCTCTGCCATGTGGGCAATTTGGTCGCTAAACTTGAATTTCTCCATAATCGCACGAACATTAGGAGAAAAGCCGTTGATGTAGCTGTTCAGATTGGGGGCAAGATTGTTCGGATCATTGAGCAGGGAATGATCGGCCTTTTTGTCGAACTGCATCTGCGACAGGTTATAAAAACGGTGGCCGGTGATGGATTGCAGCCGTGCTTGTATGACCCGTTCCGGCTTGGTTTTGAGGGTCCGGAATTCCTCGAAGGCGGCTTGTTTTGTGGATTCCAGCAGGCAGTCGAAGCGGCGCAGTACTGTTAACGGCAGAATCACTTTACGGTATTCATTGCGTTTGTACGGGCCGCGTAGTAAGTTGCAGATGCTCCAGATGAAGTTGGCTAGTTGGCTATGAGTTTCGCCATTCATAATTATTATTCCTTGTTATCGATATTCAGCTTAATGCTTCCGGCCCTGGATGCACAAAATGCCTCTGGTTTGGTCTCGAAAGTATGTTCTTGCCATCGTTGACCAGACTGTATAGCTTAATATATCTGCTACATGGCCCACAAGAAAGAATAAATTAATGACGGCATAATGCCGACTTCTTAAACACTTTTGCGAAAATATCGTTTTTTCTTATATCGGGTAGTTATTTTAATGTTGCTTGAGTTTCCTTTGTTTTGCCCAACTCCGGTTGAATTCCATAAACGAGACTAATCAATTGAAATTGCGCAAAACTGAAAGCGGGTTTTAAAAGTCTTATCTGTTGTGCCCATATGGCGGCCGAAAAATGCAGGAGAAGACGCTGAGGCAGGATTAATTCGGCAAGTTTATTTCTGTAAAAAAACGGCAACAGATTTTTTACAGTCTGATCAAAATTGATTAGCTGAAGGCAAAAAAGGCCAGACAGGTTACACTGATGCTAATCGATGTAACCCATTTTGTCTTCTGGATTGAAGACCGCTCATTCCAGTAACGGCTAAGGTGTAATTGATACTGCCTGCCGATGGCAAGCAGCCATTCTTTAAAATCACTGTAAAAGCGCGGCAGCGAGCGCCATAACCGATAAAGTCCATACAGCGCCATAGACCACAACAGATAAAAAGTGATGAGCTGGCTTTGTTGGCGGTTGGTGTGAAAAATATGCTCGAGGAGTTCTTCAATAGCAAGCTCGATCCACTCGAAAGCCAGATGCAGAGTTGATAATAGTGTATCCCACAGCACATCGTACAGGGTGATGATAAGGCCGAACAGGATAATCTGGATCAGTATTTTTCTATTGTCCAACGGAAACATGCAGTACCCCCGTATGAATTACTCAATAAGGCAAGACGCATTGCTCTGCAATACATGCAGCTTGCTGTTAAACATCCTTATAGAATTTACTTCTTTATAGAACTTCACTTTTCCGGTCTCAATGTTGTACATGGCACCGACAATGCCGATCTCGCCGTTTTTCACCATGGCGTCCAATAACGTGCTTTTAAGCCTGATTTGCTCAACCGCAAGTTGCACATTTTTATCAGCCACTTTTTGTACGAAGCCATTATCAGCGGTCATTACTTCGGATGATTCGGCCTGTACGGCAACCACTGCGGGCTTGATTTTGTGCAGCAGTCCGCTTAAATGATCCAGTTCTACATTGTCGCAAGCCCCCTGGATCGCACCGCAGTGTGAATGGCCCAGCACCACGATCAATTTTGAGCCCGCCAGCTTGCAGGCGTATTCCATGCTGCCCAGAATGTCATCATTGATGACGTTGCCTGCCACCCGGACGCTGAACACGTCGCCTAAACCCTGATCGAAAATTAATTCCACGGACGTTCGTGAATCCATGCAGCTTAGAATTATCGCAATGGGGAATTGTCCCTGCCGGGTATCGTTGATTTGCTCCAGTAAATTCCGGTTGGATTTCAGATTATTCACGAAGCGGTCATTACCTTCTTTCAGCAGGGTTAGTACTTTGTCCGGGGTCAGGGCTTTCTGGGTATCGTAAGTGGGCGCTCGCGCATTCTCAACCGACCCCAGCACGCCATAGCCGCGCAAATTTTCGATAGTCAGCTTGATGTGTTTCCGTTGTGCTTCGATTTTGAAGTTTTCAATAATTTCGTAAACGTCATAATCAATATATTTTGATCGCGTAGCATCAATCACGACTTCTGAATAATCGGGCAACTGCTCAAAAGTTTGCTGGATATTGGCTTTATTCAGAAAGGAGACATGTTCGGATAAGCGGAGAATGGTTTTGTTGCCGATGTGTGACTCATTCAAGTAAAAAGCGCTTTTATAATTTTCCAGCAATATCGAAAACAAGGCGGTGACCAACCCGATAGCCAGGCCGATGAGCAGGTCGGTAAATACCATGCCGACAATGGTTACGCAGAACGGGATAAAATGATACAGGCCCGCTTGGTACATGGTTTTAAACATCTTCGGCCGGATCAATCGATAACCGACCAGCAGTAGCACGCTCGCCAGGCTGGCTAGAGGAATTTTGTTGAGCAGTGCCGGCATAAGAATGACCGCAGACAGCAACAGCAGTCCATACAGGATTGCCGAGACTTTCGTGACCGCGCCGGATTGAATATTGGTAGAGCTGCGCACGATGACTTGCGCAATCGGCAGTCCGCCGAGCAGGCCGCTGCAAGCATTACCGATACCCTGGACAATCAGCTCCCGGTTAGCGGGTGTAACTCTTTTATAAGGATCCATTTTATCAACCGCTTCCAGGGACAGCAGGGTCTTCAAACTGGCTACAATGGCCAGGGTTAATGCCGCCAGGTAAATAGCCGGATTGCCGAATTGGGAAAAATCAGGATAATGAAGCTGGCTTAATAAATCGCCGATATTTTTCAACACCGGGATCATGACCAGATGATTGCCGCTTAGCGCCAGTTCCGGATAAAAATTTTGCAGACCCTGGTTGATTAGCACGCTGGCTATAACGGCGATCAAAACTCCCTGGAATAATTGAAAAAACCGGTATTTTTTCAAAAACGGCTGTTCCCAAAAAATCAGTATTGCCAACGATATGAGTGCAATCAGCATGGCCGTTGGCGAACTGTAATCGAACATATGCATCAGTTCAGAAAAAGACGAGTAGCTGTCCGGCTGAAGAAAAGAGGTATCGCCTTCGTAATCCCGGTCATAGCCAATGGCATGGGGAATCTGTTTAAGAAAAAGCACGAAGCCTATGCCGGACAACATGCCGTTAATGACGGAAGAAGGAAAATAATAGGCAATCACACCGGCTTTGAGCAAACCCATGATGATCTGGAAAACACCAGCCACGACCAGTGCCAGCAGAAAGCCATTGAAGCCCAGTTTTTCAATCGCCGACAAGACGATGATGGCGAGCCCTGCACTTGGGCCGCTGATGCCCAGCGAGGAACCGCTTAATGGCGCCACGATGACGCCGCCGACAATCCCGGCAATCAGGCCGGCAAACAGGGGCGCGCCCGAGGCCAGTGCTATCCCCAGGGATAGCGGTATGGAGATCAGAAAAACCGCAATACCGGCGTGAATATCATATTTCAGGTTGGCAAACAGGCCATGGTTATCAGCTTTTGGACTATCATTTATCTGCGTTTCTAACGCTTGTGCTTTCATAAACTTCCAGAAGGTGGGTAATATTGCAGGCAGTTATCGTTCAGAGCCGACAAGCTCTCCGTTCTGTCTCTCTGCTTTGCCATTTAATATCACAACTGCCTCGTGCTTTTTAATTTTTTCCTTGCCGTGCAGATCAATGGCTTTAATGCTGATATTGCTGTCCGGCGCTGCCTCTATGAAATCTTCTATCGTCTCCATAATATCATGGTCAATAAACCCGGCCCTGCTCGCGTCGATGGTGATGGTGCTATTTTCCGGAATACTCAAAATAAATTTCCGCAATAGCGCTTTATTCAGAAAAGAAACATCTTTGTTTAACGCTAACAGATAGTGTGAATCATCTTGAATGAGCGTAATTGCGGCATGATAATTGGTTTTAATGACAAAAAACAGACCAATAACCATACCTATGGCCATACCTTTTAATAAATCGGTAACCAGAATTGCAATCACGGTGATGGCAAAAGGCAAAAATTGACTCATGCCTTTTCGATAAAAGGTTTTGAATAAAACCGGATTTGCCAGCTTATAACCGGTATGTAATAAAATGGCGGCCAAGCAAGCGAGAGGAATAGTGTTCAGGTGCTTCGCCAAAAACATAACGCTGAACAACAAGAATACGCCATGAGTAAAACTGGCTATCCATGTTTTGCCGCCCGCATTGATGCTGGTAGCGCTGCGCACGATAACAGCGGTTATTGGCAAACCGCCCAGCAAGCCGCTGATAATATTCCCGACTCCTTGCGCTTTCAGTTCGCGGTTAGTGGGCGCAAGACGTTTAAATGGATCCATTTTGTCCGTCGCTTCAAGACTTAACAGTGTTTCCAGACTGGCAATAATTGCAATAGTTACGGCGACCGTATATACATGCGGATTGCCCAGATGGCTGAGATAGCTGGAATCTGGCAGTACAAAATTATTAAAAAAATCTGTGGCTTTTTCCGAAACCGGCAAGCTTACGAGGTGTTCGGTGCTGACGCCCCAGTTAGGAGCAAACTGCCTGGTAAAGACGTTATAAGCCATACCCCAAATGACGACTAATAAAGGGCCGGGTATCAGTTTTAGCAGCTTTTGTTTTTTAATCCATGCCGTGCTCCATAGAATCATGATCAGCAATGCCACGACGCTGATAACTACAGAACCGGGCGTCACACCAATAAACGCATGAAGGAATTCATAGAAGCTGGATTGGGCGGTTTCCTGCATATAACTCTCATCGCCCTCAAAATGGGTATGGTATCCGGTAGCATGCGGGATTTGCTTGATAATCAAAATCAAGCCAATCGCCGCCAGCATGCCTTCAATGACGGCGGCAGGAAAAAAAGCGCCAATAATCCCGGCTCTCAGGAATCCTAACGCCAGTTGCATGATGCCCGCTAAAACACAGGCAACCAGCAAGCCTTGAAAACTGCCGAGGCTTTCAATGGCATTGAAAACAATGACGGTTAAACCGGCCGCAGGACCTGAAACAGCAAGTTGTGAACCACTGAGCCAGGAAACGATGAGCCCGCCGACAAAACCGCCGATTAATCCGGAAAATAAAGGCGCCCCTGATGCCAACGCTATCCCCAGGCATAAGGGTAAAGCTACTAAAAACACCACGATACCCGCCGGAATGTCATCTTTAAGATGGCGAAAATAATACTTTTTATGTTTGTGTATCATATCTGTGAGTCCGTTGATGGGGTTTATCGTTATTGCAGATAATATTGAAATTGTATGGTCAACAAATATCGATTCGAAATTATAATTTCATTTACTATAGTTAAAGTTGCCAATTCTCTAAAGATTGCCAATCTAAAATGGGCTGTATCCTTTTGTTTTGTGGAGCTGCTTTAACTATATTATTCATTGATTAACTATCAATTATTAGTCCAACATAATCTTAGCCTTACTTCCTTTCACGAACCTTTCACGATAGTTATTTCAGCTTATGAACATTTTATTGATAGAAGATGATGCAGTTTTGGCTGATGGCTTGATTCATACCATGAACAATAGCGGCTATACGGTTACCTGCGCAACTTCCGGCGCTTATGCTGAACATTTATTGCAAGCGCAGGGTTTCGATGTAATCGTGCTCGATTTGGGGTTGCCGGATATCGACGGACTGGAATTATTGCGCCGCTTCAGACGGCTGAAAGTACCTTTGCCTATCATGATTTTAACAGCCCGTGATGGTGTTAATGACCGAATCACGGGTATTGAGCAAGGCGCTGATGACTATATGACCAAACCTTTCGAACTGCGCGAACTGGAAGCACGTATTAATGCCTTGATTCGGCGTTGTTATGGCGGATTTAGTAATGATATCGTGATTGGACAGCTGCTGCTGGATACGCATAACCACCAGGTGTTAGTGGAGGGCAAGCCGATTCTGCTATCGGCTCGTGAATATGGCGTATTGGAAATTTTATTGCTGCAAGCAGGAAAAGTCGTCGCCAAGGATCGCATTGCTCAACGTTTATCAGTCGATGGTGACGCACTGACGGACAATGCCATTGAAATATATATTCACCGCCTGCGCAAACGCATAGAGCCTTATGGCGCCTTTATTCGCACGGTACGTGGTCTTGGCTACTTATTAGAGAAATCAACCGATGCATAAAAACAGAAGTCTTAAAACAGAAATCCTGTTCCGCCTGGTCATCCCGCTTATTTTTTTCGTGATATTCGATGCTGTTCTATCCTATTTTGTTACCCTGCATTATGTTGATGATGCCTATGACCGGTGGTTACTCGATTCCGCCCGATCTTTAACACAGGAGATAAAAGTTCGTGAAGGCAAGGTGTTCGTCGAATTACCAACAGCCGCCTTGGAAATTTTTAAATGGGACGATCAGGACAAAACCTATTTTAAAATCAACTCCTCAGAACAGGAGATACTGGCGGGAGACAATCTTGTACCCGAACCCTTGGGTCCGGAAACAGATTGGTCACATCCTGTTTATTTTAACGACAAGATGTACGGTGAGCCGGTCAGGGTCGTATCCATGTTAATTCCGCTTGATAAAACGCCGGAAAAAGTTTTTGTTCATGTTGCAGAAACCTTGAATAAACGCAAGGCCATGATGACGGATATCTTATTAGCCGACCTGATTCCACAAATAGGTTTGATCTTATTAACGGGACTACTTTTATTAACGGGCATAAAAAAAGGCCTGAAACCTTTGCATTTGTTGGCAGATCAAATCGCGCAACGGTCATCGCGAGATTTGAGTCCTATACCTGAAGCGCATATTTTCCTTGAAGTGCGCACGCTGACAGATACGATTAATGAGCTGCTGGAGGCGCATACACAAGCGATTGCCACCCAGCAACGCTTTATTGCCAATGCCGCGCATCAATTACGTACTCCGTTAGCAGGTTTAAAATTACAAGCCGAACGCGCATTGCGTGAGCAGGAGGTATCCGCGATGCAGCCAGCGCTTCAGCAAATACAGAACTCGGCTGACCGCATGTCGCATTTGACAACGCAATTACTGGTCCTGGCCAGATCGGAACCCATCATCAGGGAATATGAATTATTGCCGGTAGACCTTTATACATTGGCTAAACAAATCTGCATAGACTGGGTGCCCAAAGCGCTACAGCGAAATATCGAGTTAAGCTTTGAAAGCACGAAAAAGCCATTATACGTACAAGGCGATGAAATACTACTGAGGGAGTTACTGGCCAATCTTTTGGATAACGCCATTGCCTACGGTTATGAGAACGGTAATATTTTAGTCAGGCTTCATCGTGATCAAGCTCCATGTTTGACTGTGGAAGATGATGGGCCAGGCATACCGGAGAATGAAATGAAAAGAATCTTCGAGCGGTTTTACCGCATTCCCGGCAGTCCGGGAAATGGTTGCGGCCTGGGATTGGCCATCGTTAAAGAAATCGCTGATCTGCATAAGGCAAGCTTTGAATTGAGTCGATCAGCAGCGAATGGCGGCACCCGGATTAAGTTGACGTTTAAAAAATAAACTTCCGGTTATACGCTCAAGCAGTTATCTGGCGGCGCTGCTCTTTCACCATGAAGTGGATAGAAATAATTTAAAGCCGGACGAACCGTTTCAAAAATGCGCCGTAAGCTGGATTAAATTGCTGAATATGCAGTTGATGATCATGGGACGCCATTCCCTGTAACTGAAGGGCTTACTGATCCCTGTTATGGTAAAATCTTAAAGTGACGCCATTTTCGGCTAATATATTGACACGAAATTATTGACTTTGTGATTGGGGAGACGAGCTTGGAAGCGGATTGGCTGAAAGGCTTTAAAACAGAACGGCGTAAATGGATTACTGTTCTGGATAAAATGATTGCACAGGACTTGCTTAAGACGCTACTGTCTGTTTTGATAGTGATTGTAGTCATTATCGTCAGCCGAAAATTCATCAAGATTCTTGAAAGAGCTATTGAAGGACAGGTATCCACAGAAACCTTAATGACCATTCTGGGGTTGAAAACGATCGTCGCCAGTATAGAATTTTTGCCTGTCGCATTATTTATGGCCGTATTGATGGTTCTGGGCAGGATGTACCGGGATCAGGAAATGTCTGCGGTTTCTTCAGCAGGAGGAGGTGCAGGCACCATTTATCGGGCCGTGTTTCTGCTGGTTTTCCCGTTAAGCATACTCGCGGTTGGGCTGTCCCTGTATATAGCGCCCTGGGCGGAAGCAAAAGGAGATGCCCTGGTGCATCAGGACGAGGAATCTGCCGACCTCAGAGGTGTCGCTGCGGGAAAATTTAGCGAATACAGTCAGGGCGATCTGGTTTTTTATGTGGAAAAAATCAGCAAGGATAAAAAGATGCACAAAGTCTTCGTTCAGGACAGACAGCATAACAGTGTAGGAATTATTAATGCTGAAGCCGCTCGGCTCCAGGATTTTCCGGAAGGACGTTTTATTGTTTTTGAGCAGGGCGAACGCGTTCAGGGACAACCCGGCGCCTTGAATTACGTTATTGAACAGTTTGTTGAATATGCCGTCAGAATAAGCGATAAAAAAGCCGTCAAATTTGAGAAGCCCAACCGCCAGGCGATTGCCGTTAATTTGTTGTGGGCATCCAGCGAAGTTCCGGATATTGCTGAATTGCAGCGCCGTTTGTCTATTTCTTCAGGAATCCTGTTATTAAGTTTTGTTGCCGTGCCTTTAGCCCAGATTTCACCTCGCGGTGGTATCTATGGAAATATGCTGGTGGGTTTCCTGATCTATTTCACCTACGGTAACCTTATCCGTATCAGTCAGAGCTGGGTTATCAATGAAAATATCCCTGCCTGGCTGGGTGGTATCGGGGTCAATCTGTTGTTATTGCTGATCGGCGGGTTGTTATTGGCCAGATTGTATGGATGGCAATGGCTTATCATGAAAGTCAAAGAGAAGGTAAGCTGAGTGAATGTCCTAACAGGCTATATCGTCAGGGAGATTTTGAAAGGTTCTTTCGTCGCACTGTTACTATTGCTGACTTTATTCAATTTATTTACCTTTAGCGATGAATTGAAGGATTTGGGTAAAGGCAGTTACGGCTTGAAAGAAATCTTTTATTATCTGGCCTTGACTTCACCTACCATTTTATATGAATTAACGCCCTCATCGGCACTGTTGGGCAGTTTGTTTATCCTGGGCGCTATGGGCAATAATCATGAACTTATTGCGATGCGGGCAGCGGGCTTATCCATTTTCGGGATAATCAGGGCGGTTATGATAGCAGGCGCCATTTTAGTAACCGTTGCCATTCTTATCGGTGAATTTGTTGCGCCGCAGGCTGACCGAAAAGCGCAAGTGATTAAAGTGACCGCCCAGCAGGGACAGATTCTTATGGATGCAAAATACGGACTCTGGCTGCGCGAAGGCAAAAAATTCATTAATGTACGGCAGATACAAAAGGATGGAATTCTGTCCGATATCAGTATTTATGAACTAGACGATCAGCATCATTTGCAGCAGGTCATGCATGCGGACCAGGCACACTTTCTGGGCGGTCAGCAATGGAAGCTGGAAGGCATCAGGAAATCGAAAATTTCAACAGAACAAATGCTGACAAATACAGAAAAAGAACAGCTGTGGATAACGTCAGTCGTACCCAATTTATTGAAGAATACCGTTGTAAACCCGAATAATTTATCCCTTTATGACCTGGCTATGTATATTAGTTTTTTAAAGGAAAATCATCAGAAAGCGCACTCTTTTGACCAGGCATTTTGGGGACGCGTGGCCAACCCTTTGTTGACTTTCGTAATGCTGCTGGTTTCTGCGCCCTTTGTAGTCGGCGTTAAAAGAGGCATTAGCGCTGGCGCAAGAATCATGATAGGCGTGGTTATCGGAATGGGCTTTAATATTATCGATACGACGGTGAGCCATCTCGGTTTAATCTATAACCTTAATGCGCCGTTAATTGCATTTACTCCCAGCCTGATCGTTCTAGCCATGGCTGTATTTGCTATAAACAGGGTACAGGAATAACCTCCCTGAGCTTTAATAGAGCTTTGGTTTTAGCACAACATTCTGACTAATTGGCACCGATACCATGTCTTTGATAAAAGCTATCAGTCAACTACATGCCGACATGCGGCAATGGCGTCAGCATCTGCACCAGTTTCCCGAGACCGCTTTTGAGGAAACTAAAACAGCCAAATATATTGCCGCAAAGCTGGCCAGCTTTGGCCTGGAAGTTCATCAGGGACTCGGCAAGACCGGCATTGTCGCGACGCTTTCCAGGGGAACGGGTAACAGGAAAATTGCCCTCCGCGCCGATATGGATGCCTTGTTCATTCAGGAACAGAACACCTTCTCCTATAAATCCCGCAATGAAGGCAAGATGCACGCCTGCGGCCATGACGGCCATTCCGCGATGCTGCTGGGCGCAGCCCGATATTTATCGGATAATGGCGATTTTAACGGGACAGTCTATTTTATTTTTCAGCCTGCCGAAGAAGGCCGCGCAGGCGCCAGGCAAATGATAGATGACGGACTCTTTGAACAATTCCCGGCTGACTGCGTGTTCGGGATGCATAATTTTCCCGACGTTCCCTTAGGCCACTTTGCCGTTAAATCAGGTGCAATGATGGCGTCATTTGATTGTTTTGAAATTACTATTACCGGGCAGGCAACTCATGCCGCAATGCCGCATTTGGGCAATGACGCCATCGTCGCTGCCGCCCAGCTGATCAACTCTTTACAAACCATCGTCAGCAGAACGATTGACCCTGCTGACCCTGCGGTCGTCAGCATTACCCAGATACACGCAGGCAATACCTGGAACGCACTACCGGAATCAGTGCTGTTAAGAGGTACTTTTCGTTGTTTTAACAATGCCGTCCAAAAAACGATTGCAGATAAAATTACCCAACTGGTCAACGCCATCTGCGAGGGTTTTGAAGTTACGGCCAACATCCTGTTTAATCCCGAAAACGCAGGCTATCCGGTCACATTTAATAGCGAAGCTGAAGCAGCGCTTGCGTTAAAAGCTGCGATTGCAGTAGCCGGGAAGCCATGCGTCAATCAACAGCCGATACCGAGTATGGGTTCAGAAGATTTTGCTTTCATGCTTCAGGAAAAGCCCGGATGCTATATCTGGATAGGCAACGGTCCCTCTGCAAATGGCTGCCTGTTGCATAATCCCCATTATGATTTTAACGATAACGTATTGCCGATAGGTGCGGCTTACTGGATCAAACTGGTTGAAACGGTGCTTAATGAATAAGTAGCGCTTACTCTTTTTTGGATTGGAACAGCATATGCGCCATTTTTTTTGCCTTGGTTTTTAAATAGCTTACATTGCCGTCATGAGCAACCGCCTCAATAGGAATGCGGCCTTTCACATTGATGCCCAGCTTTTTCAACTCATCTATTTTCTTTGGGTTATTGGTCATCAGTTCTATTGAACTGACTTTCAGATTTTCCAGCATTAACGCGGCTATGCTGTATTCTCTTTCATCGGCCAGATGTCCGAGATGGATATTCGCATCCACAGTATCCATGCCCTGATCCTGTAAATTATAAGCCTGCAGTTTTTTCAGCAATCCGATGCCTCGGCCTTCCTGACGCAAATAAATCAATATTCCGAACCCTGCTTCATCAATAAACTGCATGGCCATCGCCAACTGTTCTCCGCAATCACATCGCCTGGAGCTGAGGACATCGCCGGTAAAACACTCGGAGTGAATACGTACCGGCACATTTTCCCTGTTCTCAACATCGCCTTTAACCAGAGCAACATGCTCCTTGTCATCAATAGTATTGCTGTAGTAATGCAGGATAAAATCACCGTACTCAGTCGGGAGCGGCGTCTGTACCAAATCTTCTAATTGTGCTTTCACGTCAATGACTAATTCCAAAATACTTTATTACACTCGTTCTCAAACCTGCTTGAGGTTTCAATCTGTTCCCGGCAGTTGAGCCGAAAAAGTACCTATTTTACATGACAGACAAGAATAGTGTTGATGAAGCTCAAGTTTGCGCGGTAATATTCGACAGTACTCATCCGTAGAATTGATTATGAAACCAGACAGCACTGTAATTAAACAGCGATATGACCGGCTGGCTCCGTATTTTGACGGCCTCGAAGCGGTAATGGAGGGCCTGTTTTTTAAAAGCTGGCGCAAGCAATTATGGGCAAAGGTAGATGGCCGCCACATACTTGAAGTCGGCGCAGGGACAGGCAAAAACTTTGGCTATTACCCTGCCGATGCCAGAATCACCGCCATTGATTTTAGTTCAAAAATGCTCGAGCAGGCGATGCAAAAAAGTAAAAGGAAAAATATCCCTGTGGACTTGAGCCTGATGGATGTGCAATCATTATGCTATGCCGACAATAGTTTTGATACTGTCATTGCTTCATTTGTATTTTGTTCGGTGCCACTACCGCTAAAAGGCTTAAAAGAGCTTTACCGTGTTTGTAAGCCAGGCGGACAAGTGTTATTACTCGAACATGTGCTGAGTTCTAACCGCGTGCTTGCCAAAGCGATGAATTTCATTAATCCTGCGGTGGTTGCATTAGTCGGAGCCAATATTAATAGAGATACTGTGAAAAACGTTAAAGGCTGCCCTTTTGAATCAGTCCGGGTTGATGAGCATAGCAGTGACATTATCAAGCTGATTGAGGCAAGAAAATAACGTAAGCGTCTACATAACCGATCAGCCGGCCGTTTAATGGCTTAGCCGCCACAGTAAAAGAGCCAGGTGCAGTGCTTTCACGTCGTGGCATTTTCTTTTATAACAAACCCATCAAACAATCCAATGAGCTCATATAAAACCCTTGCATTAGTCAATTTTCTGATTATTTTGGCTTTTTTAAACCTTAACCCGTGGATTCTCCCGGACTCCAGTCCGGCCATCGGCAATATTGCCTGGGACAAGATCGATCATTTAATCGCCTATTGCATATTGTCGCTGTTGCTGATGTCGGTATACAGTTTTCATAAACGGCGGTCGACAGTTGCGTTTATGGTATTGCTGACTTCTTTCGCGACAGGTTTATTTTTTGAATATTGCCAGCTTTGGTTTACCTCAACCCGACAGTTTTCTTATTATGATGTCATGGCTAATGTCTTTGGCGCCGTATTAGGCGTAACGCTATATGGGGTGTTATTACTTTATACAAAAAAGTGCGCCAAATGATTTTTAAATATCTTTTAACAGCCGGTTTTGTTCAGAGCTCTCCATTAACTCTTTAAATTTATTGACGGCGTTCATAAACAAAGGCTCCTGGTTAATATCGGCCAGATGACTTTGTCCGCACTGTTCCAGTGCATTAATGATATAAGCGATAGACAGGATATTGATATCGACTGCCGGCAGGTAAGCTTCATCAACTTCGTCCTGATTTTTAAATTCGACAATGATATGACTAGCTATTAAATTGGCTAAAACGGGCTGAACAATTGCAATCGGTATCACCAGTTTTTGAGCTATCTCGATTGCGCTCAATGGATTGTTCATTTGAACGAAATTGCTGATGATCAAATGCGCTATTTGAAGGGCAATGATTTTTCTCAAGGAAAAACTTAAATCGGAAAAGCGGTTATTATTTTTATAAATATTATAATTCTGTAGAAAAAAGGCCACCTCACAACCAAACAAGACAATCATCCATCCGATTTGCAACCAGGCGATAAACAAAGGCAACGCAGCAAAGCTGCCGTAAATTGCATTATAACTGGATACACCAATCTGGAGACTGAGATATGCCCATTGGGACAGTTGATATAAAATACCGGTAACAATGCCGGCAATGATGCCGGCCTTGAAGTTTATTTTTTGATTAGGCATAAAAATAAGCGTAAAGCTGAATAGCGCTATCATAAGCGCCACAGGCAATAAGCCTAATGCACTCAGCACCAGCCAGGCGCCAAATTCAGGCAAGTGAATAAGGGTCATCAGCCAGGTTATTTTGGTGTTCAGGAATACGGTAATACTGCCGGAAGCTATCAATAAAACCGGGGCCAACAGCATGAGCGATAAATAGTCGCTAAATTTACGGCTTATTGATCGTGCTTTGCTTATTTTCCAGATGTAATTGAATGATTCTTCAATATTACCGATCACATTGATAATGGTCCAAAACAGAACAACGATGCCAATCCCGGCAACAACGCCGCCTTTAGTGCTTTCCAGCAGGTTTTGCGCAAAACTGATTAGCTGTATCAGCATGGTATTCTGGTCAGGCGCATGCTTAAGCAATTGTTGTTCGAAAATTTTTTCGATGCCGAAACCCTTGGCGATGCCAAACAGCATGGCGATAATGGGAACGATGGATAACAGGCTATAAAGCGTTAACGCGGAGGCTCTTAACGGACACAGATCGCTGTAGAAACCCTGAACAGATAATATAACTATTCTTAGCGCCTTGACTATTCTCGCTTTAAACAGTGGAAGTCTTTGCTCATGTAACCGCCATATATCTTCTTTAATAAAATTGATGATGTCGAGTTGCATCGGCTGACCTTATGCTGTTGAATTAACAAAATTAAGTTTTAATCAGGTCATTAAGTTGATAAACAATTGTCTATTAACGATTATTAAAGTTTATTTCAAGATCATTACCCTGTCCACAAACTTATAATATTGTAAGACAAGCCCTAACGTTATATTTCATTCAACCGCCACTGGTGCTCGGAGTCAATGAATAATGACTTATCAGGTTGGTATTATTGAATATAAATTAGCTGATTTTAGCGGTCGCACCTTATCAGCAGAATCTACGATCCCTTTAACTCAATAGATTCCCACTCGCCTTTAATATACAATCAACTTGTCCTCAAGGAATTGAAATATCCATGCTAAAGAACCCTTTTATCAAACTACTGTTCAGCAGTTTTCTGGACCTGGCTCCAATTCTTGCCGTTGTTTTGATTTTTCAGGTTCTTATTATTCGGCAGCCTTTGCCTGATGTTGCCAGTTTAATTATTGGCACACTCTTCGTGATTCTGGGCCTTACTCTTTTTATCCAGGGACTGGAACAAAGTCTGTTCCCACTTGGAGAGTCAATGGCTTATGCTTTTGCTCGCAAAGGCAGCCTGTTCTGGCTATTGGCTTTTGCATTTTGCCTGGGGTTTGGAGCTGCGGTTGCTGAACCGGCCTTGATAGCTGTTGCCGATAAAGCAGCAAACATAGCTAGTGCAGGCAATATTATTGAACAAACCGATATAGCCCGGGATAGTTATGCGTTAGGATTACGTATCAGCGTCGCTCTGTCCGTTGGTTTTGCTATTTTAGTGGGTGTGTTAAGAATTATCCGTGGCTGGCCGGTATATTACCCTGTTTTCTTTGCTTATGGCTGCATAGCCATCATGACGCCTTTTGCACCCCCTGAGATTATTGGCATCGCGTATGATTCAGGCGGCATCGCTACCTCAACCATTACCGTGCCGTTGGTAACCGCTCTTGGCGTGGGCCTTGCCACTGCAATAAAGGGTCGCAACCCGATGACGGACGGCTTCGGGCTTGTAGTTTTTGCCTCATTAACACCGATGATTTTTGTCATGGCTTATGGGATGCTTATATGATTGAATGGTTAATTAATTTCGCACTGAAACTCCTGGAAACCTTCAGGGATATTTTGCCTATCGCCACTGTTATCATCGGCTTTCAGTTATTGATTATTCGCAGACCCCTACCCCATCTAAGAAAAACGCTGTCAGGATTCATATATGTGTTACTCGGCATTGTTTTTTTTCTGAAAGGTCTGGATATGGCTTTATTTCCGCTGGGGAGTTTGATGGCATCGCAGTTGACCACCCCTGAATTTTTAGGTGTTAATCCACTCGATCAAGCCACGACCTGGCAAACTTATTTCTGGGTTTACGTCTTTGCTGGAAGCATCGGCTTTGCAACTGCATTAGCCGAACCCGCTTTACTCGCTGTTGCCATTAGGGCAGAACAAATTTCAGGCGGCACTATTCATGCTTGGGGAATACGCATTGCTGTTGCCATAGGCGTTGGTTTTGGCTTAGCTGTGGGAACTTTCCGGATTGTCACGGGGATAGAGCTTTATTATTTTATCGTTGCAGGTTATATAATCGTCATTATGCAAACTCTGTTCGCGCCTAAGTCGATTATTGGTCTGGCTTGTGACTCAGGCGGGGTAACTACATCAATGGTAACCGTACCACTGGTCACGGCTTTAGGATTGGGTCTGGCTCAAGCCGTACCCGGTCGCAACCCCGTATTGGATGGTTTCGGCCTGATCGCCTTTGCCAGCTTATTTCCTATTATTGCTGTGCTGGGTTACTCACAAATTGCACAATGGTTAAACAACTATAGTCTCTCATCCAAATCCTGAGGAAAACCATGCATTTCAAATTAATTATTGCCTTTGTTGAAGATAATAAAGCCGACCTGGTGCTTGAGACTGCGCGAAAAAATGGCGCTAAAGGTGCGACAGTCATCAATTCTGCCCGGGGAGAAGGGCTGAAGAAATCGAAGACCTTTTTTGGCTTGACGCTGGAGACTCAACGGGATGTGCTGTTGTTTCTGGTCGAAGAGCATCTCAGCAGACATATTCTGGAAACCATCGCCAAGGCCGCACAGTTTGATAATAAACCCGGCAGCGGCATTGCTTTTCAGCTTGATGTTGAAGATGCTATAGGCGTTACGCGGCAGGTTGAAGAACTGACCCATGAACTTGAGGATAAAATATGATAATAAAAAAAACTCCCTTAATCCGAGTCAAGGATGTGATGAAAACCGATTTCGGAACAATTGACGGCATTGCAACAGTAGCCGATGCTCTAAAGCAGATGAAAGCGCTTAAAACGGCTGTTCTTATTGTGAATAAACGCCATGAAGATGATGAATACGGCATGCTGACTTCCGGCGATATCGCCCGCCATGTTCTGGCAAAAGATCGTGCGCCGGAACGGGTTAATGTCTATGAAATCATGAACAAACCGGTAATTTCAGTTCATCCTGATATGGATATCCGCTACTGCTCTCGAATTTTTGCCGACTATAACCTGGTCAGGGCGCCCGTACTTGAAAATAACAAAATTGTCGGCATGGTTAGCCCTAATTCATTAGTGCTGGATGGCTTATATAAAACATTTCAATAAATGGCATGCTGCTAAAAATAGCAGTACAATTACAATTCGCGGTTAACAGATTAAAGATATTGCAGTGGAAGTCCCTGTTATCAATGCTGTGGTTCTGTGTTAAGTTAAGTTTATATTTTAGGAGATTTAAAAATGGCAACAGGCACTGTAAAGTGGTTCAACAACACTAAAGGTTTTGGTTTTATCGCACCTGCTGAAGGTGGCGAAGACGTTTTTGTTCATCATTCGGTTATTCAAGGCCAAGGCTTTAAAACTTTGGCTGAAGGGCAGACCGTCACTTTCGAAATTGAATCAGGCCCAAAAGGTTTAACTGCCGTTAATGTTTATCCCAAATAAACATAAGCGTTGACCTAAAAAGCTCTTGAGTTATTTCCCAAGAGCTTTTTTATCAGGATTATTTTAAAGGACGGCCTTTAGCGTCCTTATTAATATGGCCGCCAAAAAGCAGCACAGCTTCCACGAAACCCCAGAGTGCTCCATAACCAACCGTTGCAGCCGTCACAGCCAATTGAATAAAGCCGAGCTTGTAAAACCCCAGATAAAACCGGTGCGCCCCCGTAAAGCCTAAAAAGAGCGCCAGCAACGCCGCCACATATTTGTATTTAACTGCCTTGGGGGGAGCCAGATAAGCACCTACAAGATTAATCTTGCGGGCTACGCTTCCTTCCGCCTCAAAGTTAACATCATCGCCTACGTCTGGCGGAACTTGCGCTACCCAATCATCCAAATGAAACGTATAAGGCTGTTCCTCGCCTTTTATCACCCCGGTTTGGCTATCGGGATCATAATTTTCAATATATCCAATCATCTATTTACCTTAAAAGAGCATTTTTGTATTTTAGTTAGTGGCCCGTTCGCAAAAGGCATTATAAAAGCACATCTTGCACTTTGCACTTTGCACTTTGGAGCGGTAATTTAATAACCTGGAGCTATCGTGGGAGCGGCTTTAGCCGCGAAAAACCCAGCTAAAGCCGTTCCTGCAAAATCAAAATGCTCAGGTTATTTTATTTTCATTTCTTATTCTTCCTGCAAACGAACCGCCAGCACATCGCATGCCGCATGATGCAGCACCCCGTTAGCGGTCGACCCCAGCAACAAAGCCAGGCCGTGCCTGCCATGAGAGCCGACCACGATCAAATCGACCTTGTTTTCTGCTGCAACCCTGATTATTTCCGTTTTAGGACTGCCCATTTCCAGCCACAGCTTATCTTCAGTGACAGCCAACTCCTCAGCCAGTTTAGCCAGCTTCTTTTTTGCCGCAGCCATCAACTCTGCCGTTAAATCCATATTAAAGGGCATATCCATCCCGTAACCCGCTTCTGTCATCGGTAAACAATCCACCACGTGAATAATACTCAGCTTCGCCTGAAATCTATGAGCCAGATCCTTTGCCCTGTTTGCAACGGCTTCGCAATGTTCGTAAAAATCCACCGCCAATAAAATATGTTTATAGTTTTCCACGACTCCCCCCTATTTAACGCCGGCAACCTCAGGAAATAATAAAGCCATGACCTGATAAGATCCCAGTAAATATAAAAACGCCAGACCTAAACCAAAGCTCAGACTCTGATCCAGAGCATTGCGTATAATATGCCCGATAACCGCCCAATGCCAGCCGATTAACCCAAGCATTACCAAAACCACTAATAATCCGCCTTGCCCTGTTTCCATCGTCGCCATTCCAGGCAGAGCAAGAAAGCTGATCAGCGTATCTGTTCCTAATACAGCGGAAATAACCTGATAGAACCGCCCCAGCTTGCGGGCCAGATATAAGAGTATCCAAAAAAATCCCATCACCAGAACTATATCGGCAACAACCTGCAATAATACATTAAGCCAATCGAAGTGTATGCTTAACATTAATGCCCGAACGCCTATATAAACAGCGAGAAAAAGCCGCAGCAGCCAAATAGAATGCGGCAAATCCTCAGGCCCTTTTTTAAACAGGCAAATATCAAATATCAGCTTTAGGATGTCATACATCGGCTTTATCTCCATATCGCATTTTCCAATTATATTTCTGCAACCAACCTGATTCTACAAGGTTGAGATACAAAAGTTTTGTCTTTTGGACTATTTCGGATATTGAACTTCTGGGCTATCAGTTAGCGCTTTCAACCTTTTCCTCCGCATCCATCCACGCTATTTCCGCCTCTTCCAGCGCCTTATCGACTTGTATCTTTTTTGCCATCAATTGTTTCAGACGCATTTTTTCCGATTCGGCATAAATCGCAGGGTCTGCCAATTGATGCTCCAGCTGGCGTTGTTCATTATGGTATTTTTCAACGGCAATTTCCGCTTTCTTCAGCGCATCAAACAAAGGTTTATGCTTTTGCCTGCGCTCTGCATCCAGCTTTCTCTGATCTTTGCGTGATACTGTTGGTGAACCCTGATCTACTCCCTTTTCATCGGCTTTTTTCTGTTCAGCCAGCCATAAACCGTAATCCTCAAGATCGCCGTCAAAAGGCTGTACTTTTCCGCCAGCCACTAATAATAACTGATCTGTAACCGAGCGCAATAAATGGCGGTCATGGGATACTACCACGATAGCGCCCTGGTAGCCCTGCAAGGCCACACTCAAGGCATGGCGCATGTCCAGGTCCAGGTGGTTAGTCGGCTCATCCAGCAGCAGCAGGTTAGGATTCTGATAGACCAGCAAAGCTAAAACCAGACGGGCTTTTTCACCACCGGAAAAAGGTTTTACTGCCTCTAAAACTTTATCCCCCTGAAAATCAAAACCCCCTAAAAAATTGCGTAACTCTTTTTCAGTCGTCTGTTTGTCTATTTTTTGTAAATGCCACAAAGGGCTTTCATCAAGCTGTAATTGCTCCAGTTGATGCTGGGCAAAATAACCGATTTTCAAGGCCTCGGCTTCCTGCCTTTTGCCCGATAAAGGCGCCATCTCACCCGCCAGGACCTTAATTAAACTGGATTTACCCGCACCGTTTGGACCCAGTAACCCGATCCGGTCACCCGGCGATATGGATAACCCCCCCAGCTTGATTATGCAGGTTTGCCCATAGCCTATATCGGCCTTGTCCAGTGTTAATAACGGATTAGGCATTTTCTCCGGTTTGGCAAAACGGAAATTAAACGGCGAATCAACATGCGCCATCGCAATCAATTCCATGCGTTCCAGCGCTTTAATACGGCTTTGCGCCTGCCTGGCTTTTGTTGCTTGCGCTTTAAAGCGGTCAACAAAGCTTTGAATATGTGCAATTTCGCGTTGTTGTTTCTGAAAGGCAGATTGTTGTTGCGCCAGTTTCTCGGCCCGCATTTTTTCAAAGGCGGAATAGTTGCCGGTATATATTTCGGCTTTATTTTGCTCAATATGCACGATATGATCGGTTATCGTATCGAGAAAGTCACGGTCATGAGAAATCAGCAATAAGGTGCCGGGATATTTGCATAGCCAGTCCTGTAGCCAGATAACGGCGTCCAGGTCCAGATGGTTAGTCGGCTCGTCCAGCAGCAATACATCGGAACGGCACATCAATGCCTGAGCCAGATTAAGGCGCATACGCCAGCCGCCTGAAAAAGAACTGACGGCATTGCCTTCTTGATCCGGAGTAAACCCTAAACCGTTCATTAACCTGGATGCCCTGGCTTGAGCGGTATAACCGCCAATCATATCCAGGGCTGCGTGCAACTCAGCCTGTTTTAAGCCGTCGTCGGTCTGTTCGGCAAGCTTTAACTGGTTTTGTAAGCGTCTTAACTCCTGGTCGCCATCGATGACATAATCAATAGCCGAACTGGAAACGGCTGGAGTCTCCTGGGCAACGTGAGCAATTTCCAGATTCGGCGGCATGGAAAAATTGCCTTCATCCAGATGCAGTTCATTTTTAACCAGTGCAAACAAACTGGATTTACCCGCGCCGTTCGCACCGGTAAAACCGGCTTTCTGGCCTTTATGAATTGTGAAAGAGGAGTTGGAAAACAGCACCCGCGCACCGCGGCGCAGGGCTATATTTTTAAAATTTAGCATTAAGATTCAGGGTAAAAGATTCAATGTGCAAAACGAAAACTGGCTGGAAGTAGTACAAAATCTGTTCGGCTTGGAAAGATAACCTATTATTTATGGTATTGTTGCAGGGGGAATTTCATTTATAACCTCATATAAGACATCTCTGACGTCTCCTACCAGCTCCATTATTTCATCAGACACATTTATTTGTTGAGCGATACTCTGGACAAGTACAAAGGTGTTGGTGTTTTTCATCTGATTTAAATTCCTCACACTTTCCCAGCTCATTGCTTCATTAATATGGAACAACAATCGAGAACAGTCTTTGCTAGCATGTTCTTTAATTACCTCATTCCTCAGCAATTCCCATGCTCCCTGTAAATCAGAGAGTATGGTTTTTTTCATAGTGAGTAGGTTCTTGATAAAAGCTCATCTGTTTCAATGTATTCGGTTAAGCAAATTTTTTTATACGCTGATGCAAAGAGGGTTGCTAAAGTTTAAGCGGCGCAGTAAAAACCAGGAATAGTATGTTCAGGATTGCCAGTCCAATTAACAGGTAAATAGTCATTTGCATTCCTAATACTCTTTTCTTGAGGTTCTTTGCAGACAGGCCAATAGCATGAAGTACCCGTCCGGTTAACAGCATCAATCCGGAAATATGAATAAGTATTTTCGGCGCTCCATTTAATTCCAGAATTAACAAAAGCAATAGGGTTACAGGAATATATTCCAATGCGTTTGAATGAGCACGAATTGCTAATTGCAGTTCTTCATTTCCCCCATCACCAACACTTATCCTGTTATTTCTACGAAGTTTTATGACTGAAAGAGAAAGCCATACTATTAAGAAGGCTGAAAGCGAAGCATATATAGACGTAATCATGAATGCTGACCATTAAGAGAATTCTAAACAGGACCTCGGCCTTGCAAATGCGGCATTTCTGCCCATTGGGGCAGAAATGCCGCCTATTATTTTATAAAGATTTTATGCAAACCTCTCAATCATCTTTTCCGCCTGTTCGGCAAACTCTTCCAAATTACCTCTTTTTACCTTATCCACCGGAATAACCAGAGCGGTGCTTAAATCGATATAGATATAAACATAACGTTTACCGTATTCCACACGAATCAAATCGGACCAAGCCATTTTATGCTTGCCGCTGGGCGATTTTTCCAGCAGATAATTGGGATTTGCAGGGTCTATACTCAAGGTATAGGTGCCGAACAAATTGATTTTTTCTTTAGGCGTATAGTTTTTAAGGATTTGCCGGCGCAAATCCAGCATCATTACCTTAGGCGACAATAACGCCCAAAGAGCCGCTATAGCGACAATATAGCCCGATGATTTCATATCGCCATAATAAAAATAATAAAAACCGCCGATAATGCCCATAATGCCGGGGACTATCCAGCGGTTCTTTTGTATATTGTGCTGTATCTCATCATTTCTCATGAACTGTAATTCATTAAAATGGATCAGATCCTCTTCGCGAAACTCGTATTCAACTTCAAACATATTCTTAATCTTTTCAGGTTTAAAAAATCCAGCATTACACCATTTTGCATGATGATAAGGGCATCAGCATGGCTGATGAACACGGTGCTGCACTAGTGCATTTTTATTTTGATATAAACACTGCGTCTGAACGCATTGGAAAGCGTTAACATGGCTGTTCTAAAATAGCCGTGGATAGCTACCTGATGCATTTTATAGAGTGACAGATAAACGACTTTGGCAATAAATCCCCCAATGCTCACTGTGCCCATCAGATGGCCCATCAAATTACCGACTGTGGTATATTTTCCTAATGAAACCAGTGAACCGTAATCATGGTAAACGAAGTTTACCGGATGACGGCCTTTTAAGCGATTAACAATGGATTTATATAAAGCGGATGCCTGTTGATGCGCCGCTTGGGCACGGGGAGGTACATTGCCAGTATGACCTTGCCAAACACAAGCCGCGCAATCTCCCATCGCAAAAATGTTATCGTCACTTGTTTTCAAGCTGCTGTCGACTACCAGCTGATTGATATGATTGGTCTCTAGCCCGCCCAGATTTTTAATCCAATCCGCCGCCTTGATTCCTGCCGCCCAGACTTTCAGGTCGGCTTCAATAAATTCACCATCATGAGTCTTGATGCCTTCTCTGGTTATTTCAGTGACCCTCCTGCCCATTTTAAGATCAACACCCAGACTAACCAGTTGCTGCTGGGTGGCGGTTGCCAGTTTATTGGGCAGAGCCGGTAACAATTGCATTGCCGCCTCAATAATAGTGAGCTTGACGGTGCTCTCTCCATTCAATCCATAAATCGACAGAACATGAGTCACTTCATGCAATTGCGCGGCCAATTCAACGCCCGTAGCTCCGGCTCCAACAATAGCGATAGACAACGGTTTAACATTTGGGCCATCTTTCCCTATATAGCTTTTTAGATAGGATTCAAATAATTGCTTTTGAAATTTAAAAGCTTGCGAGATGGTGTCCAGGAACAGACAGTGCTCTGCGACACCCTGAATATTAAAAGTATTACTAACACTGCCAATAGACATGACCAGGATATCGTAACTGAAAGTACGCCCCGGTATAAGCTCTTCGCCGGTGTCGCTCAGCGTAGGGCTGACATAAATTTCCTTTTTCTTTCTATCCAGCCCTTCCATTTTGCCTAATCTGAAACGAAAGTGGTTGCGATATGCCTGCGGCAGATATTCAACCTGTTCGGATTCATCCAGCGTGCCGGCAGCCACTTCGTGCAATAACGGTTTCCAGATATGCGTCGATGAGGCATCAATCAGTGTGATTTCGGCCAGTTTCTTCTTCCCCAGTTTACGGCCTAAACGGGTAGCCAGTTCAAGACCTGCCGCTCCGCCGCCAACAATTACTATTTTACTTATTTTATTGTCGATATCATCAGCCATTGCCATCGCCTTTTTAAATATGTCTGTTTACTATAGAGAAACTGAGAAAATATAGCTCATTTCCTTGGCAGGTCAATTTAGAACTGTAAGACAATGTATTATAGTCGCGCTATTTGCAAAGCGTTAAATTACAAAATCTATCTGGCATTTTATCTAATCATAGTGATGGATGATGTAACAAGAGCGGGTAATATGGCGGGGAATCGCTTGTTTCAGGATAATAGCGGATGACCATCAACCCTTTGCGGCGGGTGGGAGATATTAAACAGTAACTTTTATCCACCTGGTCCAAAGTTTGTTCAAGAATGCAGTTTATTAAACTGCATTCTATCCAGTATAATTTTGTTATCCGCATATACAAAAAAGGCCATGCGAACAATTTAAATCAGGCCAACTGAACAGGGATGGAAGAAGAGGAGCGTAATACTTCGTTCTTGTCATTAAAATAAACCAGCGTAGGCTTGTGACTTTCCGCCTCTTTTTGATCTAGAATAGCATACGCGCAAACAATGATCAGATCACCCGGACACGCCAGTCGCGCCGCCGCTCCATTTACAGACAAAATACCGGAACCTGCTTCTGCACGAATGGCATACGTGGTAAAACGTTCACCATTGTTGATATTGTAGATCTGGATCTGCTCGTATTCTTTGATGCCCGCCAGGTCAAGAATAGTGCTGTCAATTGCGCAAGAACCCTCATAGCCCAATTCTGATCGAGTCACTGTGGCTCGGTGTAACTTCGCTTTAAGCATTGTAATTTGCATAATAAAACACTATAAATACGTTTAAAAACCGGTCATTATCCATCAATTACAGCACTGCATCAACTTTTACCTGTCCGATAACTGCTGATTCATGAACACTTCCAAAGCGCAACCCGCGCTTACCGCTCTCTCTATACCTTATAATCCTTATCCTGATTATTACTTATCTGGAAAAATGCACATTATCAATTAAACGTGTTTTACCCAGTTTTGCCGCCGCCAATATAACCAAATCCACATCCTCTCCGGTTGCCTTTTGCAAGTCGCTACTACGGCAAACGAAAAAATAATCGGGCCGAAAACCCGCTTCCTGTAAAAACTGCAATGCCTGTTGCTCTATGTCCGGAAAAGTGTGACGGCCTGCCAAAACAGCATCTTGTGCGGCACATAAAGAGCGGTAAAGCCTGGGCGCGATTTTTTTTTCATCATCCGTCAAATAACCGTTCCTGGAACTCATAGCCAAACCATTTGACTCTCTGACCGTATCGATACCGATTATTTCAACAGGTATATTCAAATCCCGGACCATCGTCCGTATTATTGCCAGTTGCTGAAAATCCTTCAGGCCGAATAAGGCGATATCCGGCTGCACAATATTAAACAATTTACAAACTATGGTTGCAACGCCGCTAAAATGCCCAGGTCTGGACGCGCCGCAATATAAATCCGACAGTCCCGTTACGGTAACTGTTGTTTTGGCATCCTGAGAGTAAACCTCTGCAACAGCAGGTAAAAATAGCAAATCTGTATCGGCATCTTCAAGCTTTTCCCGGTCTTCATGTTCAGTACGGGGATAAGTCTCAAAATCCTCTCCCGCTCCGAATTGGGTTGGATTAACGAAGATGCTCACAACGACGTGATCCGCTGTTTTTTTAGCCTCGTTGACCAGTTGCAGATGTCCGCTATGTAAATTGCCCATCGTCGGGACAAACGCGACGCTTTCATTGGCTAGACGCCATGGTGTAATAATGGCTCGTAAATCAGATACGGTATTAACGGTTTGCATTTGATCTAAAAGCTCTGTTCGGAAGTTGGAAACCGGGACTGCTTGACGGCTTCATTATAAGCATGAATAGCGCCTTCAATAGTCGCTGACTCCTGCATAAAATTCCTGGAAAAACGGGGACGTTTAACTATGCCGATATCAAGCATATCGTAAAGCACCAGAACCTGCCCATCGCAATCGATGCCCGCCCCAATCCCGATGACCGGGATAGACAACCGGGTGCTGATCTCTTTGGCAAGCATTGCAGGCACACATTCCAGCACTAACAGCCCTGCCCCTGATTGTTGCAGTTGATAGGCATCGGCGATTATTTTTTCCGCTTCAACGAGGTCTTTGCCCTGAACCTTATAACCGCCCAGCCGATTAATGGATTGGGGTAACAGCCCCAAATGGCCGCACACGGGAATACCCTGATCGACTAAAAAACTGATAATTTCCATGCGTGGACCTTCCAGCTTTACCATTTGCGCCCCGCCCATCTGCATTAATTTAGCGGCGTTCGTGGCGGCGTTTTCAGGCGAGCTATAGCTCATAAACGGCAAATCTGCAATAACAAATGCCCGCTTTCGTGCGCTGCTGACGCAACGGGTATGGTAAACCATGTCATCGATAGTGACCGGAATAGTTGTGCTATGACCTTGGACTACCATTCCCAGGGAATCTCCAACCAGCATTATGTCAACGCCCGACTTATCGATTAGCGCGCTGAAACTGGCGTCATAAGCTGTTAAACAGCTGATTTTTTCGCCGCGCTTTTTCATTGCGGACAGATCATTGATCGTCAACAGTTTAACTGTATCGCAAGCATGATGGCTCATATCAATCCAGCCGTTTCAGTCCGGCCAATGGGCACGCTGCAACCAGATCGGCAACTCTGCCCTTGCCAGGCACAACCAGATGCGGCGCAATTTCAAACAGGGGGTATAAAACGAAAGATCTGTCGGCTAATCCCTTATGCGGGACAGTTAAATCAGGCTGGTCGATCTTCTGATCACCATAAATCAGGATATCCAGATCCAGCGTTCTTGCCCCCCAATGTTGACCGGTTCTTACCCGGCCCTGATCATTTTCAATCTTTTGCAAACCCTGCAATAAATCCAGCGGAGGCAAATCTGTTGCTATTGCCATCACAGCATTAATATAGTCAGGCTGATCCTGCGGCCCCATAGGTAAACTATGGTATAAGCCTGAAAACGCCAGCTCTTGCACGCCATTGATTGCAGCGATTGCCGCACGAGCCGACCTGATTTGCGCGACGGGCGTAGCAAGATTGCTGCCCAAGCCAATATAAGCAATGATCGGGACACTTTCCAAAGATTTCATAGTTTATCCAGAATAAGAGAGATGCAAGGAACCTCTAAAAGCAAACACTTCCGTCTTTAACCCTGATCGGTTCCTGTCTTATCATCGCTGATTTTTTTACGGTAGACTCTTTTACGCCCTGACTTACTTTGGGATTTGCGCGAAGGCTGGGTCATCTTTCTTTGCTCATTTTCACCGGCATCCTGATATTTGCCCCACCACTTCGCCAATTCAGGATCAGCGCTTCCTGTCGCTGCACGCAGCAATAGAAAATCATAACCCGCTCTAAAACGCGGGTGCGTAATTAAACGGCTGGGTTTGGAACCGGTGCAGACATTAAATTTGGGTTGCAGGCTCCAGACTTCACGCATAGCCATCGTAATATGCCTAGGCAAGGCGGTAATTTTAATCTGTACGGCAATCACTTCATTGGCAGCGTCCTGGTAAGCCACGGATTCAAATAGCCCTTTTGCTATTTTTTCCTTAGCCCTGATCTGCACAGGTTCCCATAAAAATGCTGCTAATAAAAAATAAGCCGTAACAGTTTTACCGTCAGCAATTCTACTGTCGGAATTCTCCAGCGCCTTAATTAATAATAATCTGGGAAATCCGTTTTCTTCAAGCGCCAGACTACTTTCCGTTGCCGGAAACAGCACTTGGAAAAGCCCATAATGCCTCAGCATTTCAAACGTTTGCAGGGCATTTCCGGATAAAAATAATTTTAGAACTTCATCATAAAGCCGCGCGGCGGGTATGCTGGATAATAACTCCGCGTTATCATGCATCGATTTTTCACAATCAGGATCCAGCTTGAAGCCGAGCTTAACAGCAAAACGAACTGCCCGCAGCATGCGCACGGGATCTTCACGAAAACGCGTTTCAGGATCGCCGATAAGCCTGAGTGTCGCGGCTTTATGGTCAGCCATGCCATTGACATAATCGACTACTGAGAAATCCTTGATATTGTAATAAAGCGCATTAACCGTAAAGTCCCTGCGCCAGACATCTTCCTCAATCGTGCCGTAGACATTATCACGCAATAAGCGACCTTCATTATTGAGGACCTGCTTGTCGTTTTCAGCTTCCCCTCCGCCCCGAAAAGTGGCGACTTCGATCACTTCGCGGCCGAAGTACACATGCGCCAAACGAAACCTGCGCCCAATCAAGCGGCAGTTACGGAATACTTTTTTGACTTGCTCCGGATCAGCATTTGTGCTCACATCAAAATCCTTCGGCTCGCGCCCAAGCAATAAATCACGCACGCAGCCGCCGACAAGATAGGCCTCGAAGCCCTCTTTTTGCAGCCTGTACAATACTTTCAATGCATTGTCGCTAATCTGGGATCGTGAAATATTATGTTCGGAGCGCGGATATATTCTGGCTCGCTTAACAATTGGTTCAGCATCACCTTTGGCTGAAGTAATTAACTTTTTAAAAAATTTTAAAATGGCCTTAACCCTGTCTGTTTTTTATTTATGGCAATCATACCATTTGAGATATTTTATCCCACAATCAATCTTCTTTTTTGTCTCTATTCAATTCCGGGACAGGGCTGAATCAAGCCAAACTTTCTTTCCTTGTTACGGACAATAGTGAAATCGATACCAGGGCGTGAGCTGAAGCATTACCTTTTCTTTTACATTACTCTTTTGAATATAGTAAAATTATTGCACTGATTTTTACAAGCACCAGCTGCACATTTAACCTATCTTAAAGATCAGACACAATTTTTTAAACCTTGGCAGCAAACATTTGCGTATTGGCGGTATTGTTATGTTCAAAAAGATTATTAATGGCTTTATTGACCATCCCCTGTTAACGAGCATTTTTGTTGCAGATTTCGGTATTCTCCTTTTTCATAGGCCGCCTTTCCTGTTTTCCCTGGTCATGTTGGGAGGGCTGATGGCGATGTGCATGTATTTTGGCCAAAAATTGACTTTATTTAAAGATTAATTGTCCCCTGAAAGCTAAAAAGTTATTAAAACCAGGTCGCCATATAAACCCCGCACCTGGTTTTTTACGCCGTCTGGCGGCACAAATATACGATTTTCTTCTACTGATTGCGCTTTTGTTCATCGCAACCGCCCTGCTGCTGCCTTTCACTTCAGGTGAAGCCGTCATTTCTAAATACGCCTTGATTTACCGTATTTACTTGATAGTCATCAGTTTCCTTTTTTACGGCTGGTTCTGGACGCATGGCGGACAAACATTAGGTTTACGCGCATGGAAAATAAAAGTTCTGACGCTTGACCGAAAGCCTATCAACTGGACTCAGGCTTTGGTGCGCTTTACGACCGCTATAGTCTCTTTGGGCTTATGCGGACTTGGCTTTCTGTGGATACTTATCGACAAGAACAAGCGCAGCTGGCATGACCATTTATCTAAAACAGCTGTGTTTTTTTGATTCTCAAACAATACATCAAGATTGATTTATCACAGATATTTCTTTGTGATATAAAGCATAGCAATTCAGCCATGGACCCGATAACACTATGACCAACCCTCTATTAAACAACGCCAAATTACCCTTGTTTTCGCAAATAAAGCCGGAATATGTTGAACCTGCCATTACTCAGCTGCTGGATGAAGCGCGCGCCGTTGTCGAACAGCATCTGCTGGCAACTGCCAAATACACTTGTGGAAATTTGATTGAACCGATTGAAAATGCAGAAGACAGACTGAGTAAAGCCTGGTCTCCGGTCAGCCACCTTAATTCGGTCCTCAACAGCGATGAGCTGCGGGCGGCCTATAATGCCTGTCTGCCCAAACTCAGTGCATACTCCACGGAAATGGGCCAAAACGAACAACTGTTCCATGCCTATCAAAGTATTGCCGAGAGTGATGAGTTTGCAACACTGGATATCGCTCAACAGAAAATTATCCGTAATGCCTTGAGAGATTTCAAACTATCCGGCGTTGATCTGGATGATAAGAAAAAACAGCGCTACAAGGAAATCAGCCAGGAGCTGTCACGGCTTGCCAGCAACTTTGAAGAAAACTTGCTGGATGCGACCAATGCCTGGAGCAAAGTCTTCAGAGATGCAGATGACCTGGCCGGATTACCCGAATCTGCCTTGGCTCAGGCCAGACAAACGGCGGCAAGTCATGATATAGACGGCTGGATGATTACCCTGCAATTTCCGTCTTATCATGCGGTAATGACTTATGCCGATGACCGGAATCTGCGCCGCGAGCATTATGAAGCTTTCTCGACCCGCGCTTCAGAGCAGGGGCCTCATGCCGGCCAATGGGATAACAGCAGCATCATGGAACAAATCCTCGCATTGCGCCATGAAAAAGCCCGGCTGTTAGGTTTTAACAATTATGCCGAGCTATCTCTGGCTACCAAAATGGCCAATAAGCCCGACGATGTCATGCATTTTCTGGAAGACCTTGCCGACAAATCCTGGCGGCACGCGCGCAAGGATTTGTCCGAGTTGGGTGATTTTGCCCAACAGCAATACGGTATCAATGATCTTCAATCCTGGGATTTAGGCTATTACTCGGAAAAAATGCGCCAGCATTATTACCAGTTGTCTCAAGAAGAGGTTAAAGCCTATTTTCCCATCACCCGCGTCCTGCCCGGGCTATTTGCCATCGTCCAAAAACTGTACGGGCTCAACATAACTGAAATTGGCGATTTTGACGGCTGGCATCCCGATGTGCGTTTTTTTCAGATACATGACGATGCAGGACAACTTCGCGGCCAATTTTATATCGATCTTTATGCCCGTCCGAGAAAACGTGGCGGCGCCTGGATGGATGATTGCGTAAGCCGTAAAAAAATCGATGACGCCATTCAAACTCCGATCGCTTACCTGACCTGCAACTTTACCCCGCCTGCAGGAAATGATCCCGCCCTGCTGACTCATGATGAAGTGCTCACTTTATTCCACGAATTCGGTCACGGCTTGCACCACATGCTCACCCAGGTTGACCATTTGGGCGTTTCCGGCATTAACGGCGTGGAATGGGATGCCGTTGAACTGCCCAGCCAGTTCATGGAAAACTGGTGCTGGGAGCGGGAAGCACTGGCGCTGATTTCAGGCCATTATCAAACCGGGGAAATCTTAACGGAGGCATTGTTCAACAAAATGCTGGCTGCAAAAAACTTTCAGGCCGGCATGATTATGGTAAGACAACTGGAATTCAGCCTGTTCGATTTTAGAATTCATCGGGATTACGACCCTGAAAAAGGCGGCCACATTTATGAAATTCTGGAACAGGTCAGAGCGCAGGTCGCCGTTGTTCAGCCGCCCAAATTCAACCGTTTCGCCCATAGTTTTTCACATATTTTTGCCGGCGGTTATGCCGCGGGTTATTACAGTTATAAGTGGGCTGAAGTCCTGTCCAGTGACGCTTTTTCGTTATTTGAAGAAAAAGGTATTTTTGACCGGGAGACCGGTAAAGCCTTCTTGACCAATATTCTTGAACGAGGCGGCAGCCAGGATGCAATGGACCTGTTCATCAAGTTCCGCGGCCGTAAACCAACCATTGACGCCTTGCTCAGACATAACGGCATTGCTGCGTGAAATACCGCGACCTGCGCGACTTTATCAAACAGCTGGAAAAACAGGGCGAACTTAAGCGGGTTACCATTCCTGTCGATCCCTGCCTGGAAATGACTGAAATTTGCAACCGGACTTTAAAACAAGGCGGGCCCGCGCTGCTGTTTGAAAATCCAACGGGCTACAACATACCGGTATTAGCCAACCTGTTCGGCACGCCACGGCGTGTTGCAATGGGCATGGGCGCAGAATCTGTCACTGAATTGCGGGGCATTGGCGAATTGCTGGCGACTTTAAAAGAACCCGAGCCGCCCAAAGGCATGAAAGACGCCTGGGAAAAATTTCCGGTGTTCAGGCAAGTCCTGAATATGGCGCCTAAACTGATCTCGTCACCCCCGTGCCAGGAACTGGTCAGGGAAGGGGATGAGATTGATTTAAGCGTTTATCCTATCCAGACCTGTTGGCCGGAAGATGCCGCCCCGTTAATTACCTGGCCTTTGGTAATTACTAAAGGTCCGAACAAGGACCGGCAAAATCTGGGTATTTATCGCCAACAGGTCATCGGCAAAAACAAAGTCATCATGCGCTGGCTGACGCATCGGGGCGGCGCGCTGGATTTCAGAGAATGGGAGAAAGCCTATCCCGGCAAGCCTTTTCCTGTTTCGGTGGCTCTGGGCGCCGACCCTGCAACAATACTCGCCGCCGTCACTCCTGTCCCCGACACGCTGTCTGAATACGCCTTTGCCGGCTTGTTACGCGGCAGCAAAACCGAGGTGGCCAACTGCCTGATTAATGATTTACAAGTCCCCGCAAGTGCGGAAATAGTGCTGGAAGGATTTATATATCCCGATGAAGCCGCCAAAGAAGGCCCGTTTGGCGACCATACCGGCTATTACAATGAAGTCGATGAATTTCCGGTTTTTACTATAGAAAAAATCACCCAACGCCAGGCGCCTATTTATCACAGCACATTTACCGGTAGACCCCCGGATGAGCCTGCGGTCCTGGGCGTTGCCTTAAATGAGGTCTTCGTGCCTATTTTACAAAAACAATTCCCCGAAATCGTCGACTTTTACCTGCCCCCTGAAGGCTGCTCTTACCGCATGGCTGTCATCAGCATGAAAAAGCAATATGCGGGGCATGCCAAGCGTGTGATGCTGGGCACCTGGTCCTATTTGCGGCAATTCATGTACACCAAGTTTGTTATTGTAGTGGATGATGATGTCGATGTTCGCAACTGGGAAGATGTGATCTGGGCAATTACAACTCGCATGGACCCTGCCAGGGATTTGACCATACTGGAAAATACGCCGATTGATTATCTGGATTTCGCTTCACCTGTTTCCGGTCTGGGCTCCAAGGTGGGCTTCGATGCCACCAATAAGTGGCCTGGAGAGACCGTCAGGGAATGGGGTAGACCTATTGTAATGTCGCCGGAAATCATCACGAAAGTGGATTCAATCTGGGATTCTTTATTTGCATCATATTAGATGCCAGAAGGCAACCCCGATGCCAAACACAGTAGCTGGAGTTTCAAATCTTAGCTTTAGCCCAATTGCTTAAATGGTTCGCCATATCAAGTTCTCGGGCTAAAAATGTTACTCCTCTATTCCCAGTTCTTTTATTTTGCGCGTCAGTGTATTTCTGCCGTAACCCAACAAGATAGCGGCTTCATGACGTTTGCCATGGGTAAAGTTCAAGGCTGCTTTAATTAAAATAGTCTCAACAGCGGGAATAGTCTGTTTTGCAACGTCCAGTTTTTTTTTCAGCAACTGCTGATCGATCGAAGTTCTTAATAAAGACTCCCAATCAGTTGCGGCTGAAGTTTGTTCTGCAGATGTATTTAGCAACTCGGGCGGCAAATCGTGCAGATGGACTTCACGGCCCGATGCCATAACGGTTAACCAGCGGCAACTATTTTCCAATTGCCTTACGTTTCCCGGCCATTCCAGAGCGCTTAAAAAAGCTTCCGCTTCCGGCTTTAAGATTTTGGTTTCTGTGTCCAGTTCCGAAGCGGCCTGACTCAAAAAATGGCGCAAAAGCAATGGAATATCCTGCTTGCGGTCACGCAGAGGTGGAATGTGGATGCGAATGACGTTTAAGCGGTGAAATAAATCTTCCCGAAAGCGTCCCTGATTAACCAGAGCTTCAAGATCCTGGTGCGTAGCAGCAATGATGCGAACATCCGCCTTGACGGCAAGATGAGATCCAACCGGGTAAAATTCACCATCGGCCAATACCCTCAATAAGCGTGTTTGCAATTCTGCGGGCATATCGCCTATTTCATCAAGAAACAGCGTGCCGCCATTGGCTTGTTCAAAGCGGCCCGCGCGGCGCGCTTGTGCACCGGTAAAAGCGCCTTTCTCATGACCAAACAGTTCAGATTCCATCAAATCTTTTGGAATAGCAGCCATGTTTAAGGCGATGAATGGGTTTTTAGCTCTGGGACTATGGCGATGCAAAGCTTTAGCAACCAATTCCTTACCGGTTCCTGACTCACCATTAATAAGCACGGTAATATGTGAACGCGCAAGTCGGCCAATGGCTCGAAAAACTTCCTGCATCGCAGGCGCTTCGCCGATGATTTCCGGCGTGGGTTCCAGAGTTGCTGTAGAGACGCGATGCGCATTATCTTGCTGCTGTCGACCATGAATACAGGCACGTTGCGCAAGATTAACAACTTCCTTAATATCAAAGGGCTTGGGAAGGTATTCAAAAGCTCCGCCGTGAAATGCCGAAACTGCACTTTCCAGGTCGGAGTGTGCAGTCATCACTATAACGGGTAGATAGGAATGGCTATGTTGAATTTTTTGCAGAAGCTCCAGACCATCCATTCCAGGCATGCGAATATCGGTAATCAGGGCATCAGGCAAATCCTCTTGCAAAGCCGACAATAATTCTTTCCCACTGGCAAAACTGCGAGTAGTGATGGCTGCTTTTTGCAGGGCTTTTTCAACAACCCAGCGTATGGATTTATCGTCATCGATAATCCAGACAGTTTCGGGTTTATTCATTGCCGACCTCCATCGGTATATAGATTGAAAACACCGTATTTCCGGGTTCACTGTTGCATTCGATTAAACCGTTATGCTGGTTAATCAGGGCCTGTGCAATAGATAGGCCCAAGCCCGTACCTTCTGCCCGCCCGGTGATCATGGGATAAAATATCTGGTTCATAATGTCGGCATCTATACCCGGACCATTGTCAATAATGTCACACTTCACCGCTAATTTATAACGCTTTCCTCCAATGCTCATATGGCGGTGAATGCGTGTTTTAATGATGATATTACCCTTGCCGCTCATGGCCTGAACGGCATTCCTGACAATATTTAATATCGCCTGGATCAACTGGTCTTTATCGGCCTTAATGTCGGGAATACTGGGGTCATAATCATTTTTTATAGTAAGGCTGCCACTGGATTCGGCCTGAACCAAATGCCTGACTCTTTCCAATACTTCATGAATATTAAGTTCCTTTTTATTGGGCAGCTTATTGGGCCCGAGCATTTTATCCATCAAGCCTTGCAGTCGATCGGATTCTGCAATAATGATCTGAGTGTATTCTTTGAGTTCCGGATCATCTAATTCCAGGTCAAGCAACTGAGCTGCGCCGCGTAATCCCCCAAGCGGATTCTTGATTTCATGAGCCAAGCCCCTGACGAGTAATCGCGCTGTATTATGCTGCGTTAATAATTGTTCTTCTTTAGATATACGCAGATGGTTATCTACCTGTTGCAGTTCAATCAGTATTTCACTAATCTGTTCATCCGATATTAAAGGCGTTGCACTAAAATTTACAGTAACATTCTGATTCATGCGATTGAGTGTAAGAGCACGATCAACCAGGGGTTCAGCCATTGCTAAAGACTGCTTCAAGTTAAGAAGCAGCGCCGAATCAGAATATTTGAATAAATCGCAAGCGCTTTGCCCGATTAAATGGTGCGCGCTGTCGGCAAGCAGAATTTCTCCTTTGGTATTGACATAAGTCAGTATTAATTCGTGATCAAATAATAAAACTGCGGTATTAAGTTGATCCAGGATGCGTTTATACATGATATTTTTAAGGCCAAGCTTGAAGGGAATATATTAAAAACTTAAAGCAAGTTATAGACCAATTCTTATAAGAGCCCGATAAATAATACTAAAAGGAACTTTAGTCAATCCCTTGCAAACAAAAACGCCCCATAATGGGGCGTTTAATAGATTTTAAAAACCGTTCAAGAAGAGACGCGCATGCGTCTCTACCCGTAACTATAAGCTATAGTACAAATCATATTCGACAGGGTGTGTACTCATGCGAATACGGGTAACTTCTTCCATTTTCAGTTTGATATAGCCGTCAATCACATCATCTGTGAAAACGCCGCCTTGTTTTAAAAATTCGCGATCGTTATCTAAAGCGTCTAATGCCTGATCAAAGGCATGGCAAACCTGCGGAATGTTATTAGCTTCTTCTGCAGGTAAATCGTACAAATCTTTATCCATAGCATCGCCAGGATGAATTTTGTTTTGAATACCATCCAGGCCGGCCATCAACATTGCAGCGAAGGCTAAATAAGGGTTTGCTGTTGAGTCAGGGAAGCGCACTTCAATGCGACGACCTTTGGGATTATTGACAAAAGGAATACGAATAGAAGCCGAGCGGTTACGTGCAGAGTAAGCCAGCATTACCGGTGCTTCAAAGCCTGGAACCAGGCGTTTATAACTGTTGGTTGAAGCATTGGTAAACGCATTAAGCGCTTTGGCGTGCTTAATAATGCCACCAATGTAAAACAGCGCCGTTTCAGATAATCCGCCGTACAAATCACCGGTGAACAGGTTGACGCCATCTTTAGCAAGTGATTGATGAACGTGCATACCGCTTCCGTTGTCGCCCACTAAAGGCTTGGGCATGAAGGTCGCCGTTTTGCCGTATGCGTGGGCAATATTGGCAATTACATATTTCAGACCTAATACTTCATCCGCTTTTTTAACCAGGGTGTTAAATCTGACGCCGATTTCGCATTGACCTGCTGTTGCAACTTCGTGATGATGAACCTCGGTAACTTGACCCATCTCTTCCAATGTCAGACACATCGCAGAACGCATGTCCTGAAATGAGTCAACAGGAGGTACAGGGAAATAACCGCCTTTAATGCCTGGGCGATGACCGGTATTGCCATCCGGATAGACTTTTTCCGAATTCCAGCCCGCCTCTTCTGAATCGACCTTATAAAATGAGCCGCTCATATCAGCACCCCAACGAACATCATCAAATATGAAAAATTCATTTTCAGGGCCGAAGTATGCAGTATCTGCAATACCGGTGGATTTTAGATAAGCTTCTGCGCGTTTGGCCAATGAACGTGGATCACGCTCATAACCTTGCATATTTTTTGGCTCGATGATGTCACAACGCAAAATCAAGGTATTGTCATCAAAGAATGGATCTATAACAGCAGTAGTCGGATCTGGCATTAAAATCATATCTGATTCATTGATGTGCTTCCAGCCGGCAACTGAAGACCCATCAAACATATTACCTTCTTCAAAGGTATCTTCATCTATAGTATGAGCAGGAAATGTGACATGTTGCTCTTTACCACGGGTATCACAAAAACGAAAATCGACAAATTTTATGTCGTTTTCTTCGATCATTTTTAGTACATTTTTTACAGACATCTAAGTTGTCTCCTGAGATTGGTTATATGAATCAGTATAATTTTGCCAAAACATTTATAACGATACATTTTTTTTAAATGATATGCCATTAAAAAAGGATTATATATACTTTAATAGCATTGCTTAAATGGCAAGTGGTAGAATCTTTATGCAAAGATTATACCAATTATTTTTGATCTTCTATACGGTATAAATAAGTCATTCGCGGAAATTGTTGGCTTTCAATCAGAGGTAGGCGCACACTATTGGTTCATAATCGTCATTTTATGACTCATATTGGTGCAATCATAATAAAAACTTAAAAGCGGCTCTTATGTTTCTTAATGTGCTTTACCAATGGCACAGGAAGTGCTTATACCTTTACGATTTTTATGCAAAAAATGATAATTGCTTACCTTTGGCAACAATTATTATTCATTCCTGAAATAATGTAGAAGGTTATAAAATGAAACTTTTAAATCAAAAAAAACCGATAATTATCACCGCCGCTGGCAGTTTATTATCAATTACCCTTTGCAGCACAAGCGCCTACGCAGCTCCAGGAATGGTCGCGTCGCTGACAGACTATGATCTTAATGAAACCAAGCTGTTAAAAGACAATGGCGTCACTATCGGTCTCTGGGGCAACGCCGGGATAACCTATAATGCCGCCAGTCCGGATAATAATTTCAATGGCCCGGTTACTTTCGGCGATCGTTCCGGCGAATTCCAATTAAATCAATTAAATTTATTTATTCAACGCGCAGTGGCAACTGAAGGCGATTCATGGGATTTCGGCGGTCGTTTTGACGCCATGTTCGGCACCGACGCTATTTTTACACAAGCTTATGGCGTTCCTGCCTTTGATGTCAATACCGGCTTGCCGAAAGACAGGAGTCATTGGGATCTTGATATTCTCGGAACTGCAAACAACCGCTTCTATGGGCTTGCGTTGCCTCAAGCTTATCTGGAGACTTATGTCCCTGTCGGTAATGGACTGAACGTTAAGGCCGGCCACTTCTATACGCCCATTGGTTATGAAACGGTTCCGGCTCCTGATAACTTCTTCTATACGCATGCCTATACCATGCAATATGGCGAACCCTTTACGCATACCGGTTTGTTGGGTAACTATACGGTGGATAAGAACTGGTCTGTTATGGGCGGCGCTGTCACCGGTAGTGCTACTGGCGGCTGGGATGGCGGCTGGGATCAACAATTAGGCAATTGGGCAGGTATTGGCGGTGCAACCTGGACCAGTGACGATAAGGGTACGTCAGCAAATATCAGCGGCACTTATGGCGGAACTTCCGAGCAAAGCAGCAATGCCTGGGCTCTATACAGCATAGTACTGAAGCACAACGTTACTGATAAAACACACTTGATAGTGCAGCATGATCATGGCTTCGCCAATAATGTATTAGCGCCTACAGGTGCAGGTACCGACGCTGAATGGTATGGAATTAACACCCATGTTTACTATGACATCAAAGATGACCTGTCTGTCGGTATGCGTGGTGAATGGTTCCGCGATCAAAACGGTTTTCGAGTGTGTTCACCAGGACGTGTTGCCGCAGCAACCAATTTCCATGGTGGCGAAGCAGTTAGTTATGCTGCTAACTTCTTATCGACCTGCCAACCTGCCAGTTATTATGCTTTCACGGTAGGGTTAAATTATAAACCTACCAAATGGTTGAACCTTCGCCCGAATGTTCGTTACGACTGGGTGGATGGGACAGTAGCCGGTACAGACCAATCCTATAGACCATTTGGTAATAACAAGATGGATCAATTTCTGTTCTCTACCGATTTTACAATTAATTTTTAATCCCAACTTTTTCGAATAAAAAGTGCGCCTGAGGGCGCATTTTTTTATAGAATTTTTTCATCAGTAATTTATATTAAGCGGTCAGCCGAATCTTGGCCTAAAGAAAGTAGCCAAAGCAGCCCGGTTGCTGCTCTCTCCTGCGTCATTAAGAAAAACCATTCCTGGTTTCGCCCAAAGGCTCAGCCAATGGCTATTCAAATTCGCTCCGGCTTTTAGGGGTTCCTGCATTTCAATTAACGTGCAGCCTCCCTGCCGTACTCTTAGACTACTTACCCTGAACAACCCCTGTGCATGCAAATCGGCTATCTTGCCGATTTGTCCCGCTGAAAGCTCCGGTATTCGGCGCGGCAAATAGGAGAGGAATACAGCTGTGCGCAACATCCCGAATTGCCTCTTCCTTTACAAAACTATTAAACATCAAGCTCAGAATACATGTAGAACCACAGCATTTAGGTTCAACTACTCATCAATCGATATAAAGGTTCATTTCAATCCGATGATTACGTTGCATAATCTTATCTATGCTGCGAAAAAGATGAATCTGATTAAACTGCACCATAAAAGTCCATAATGAAGGGGATTGCACCAGTATTGCGCTATATGATCAACACCTTGTAATAAATGATTGCAACTCTAAGTGAGTTATCAGGAGAGTTTGCAGCTATTTTTAAGCGCAACCTTTTCCCTCTACCTTGCAATAAATTTGTCTGCAACCTGTCAAAAAACAAATAATCTTGGATAGTCAAGACTCAGGGACTATTATAAAGTTGTTATTGGCACAATCTATGCTCTTAATTTAATAACCCCCAAAACCTAATTTAAATTGAGAGGAAAAAATGAAACTCATAACCGCTATTGTTAAACCCTTTAAACTGGATGACGTCCGCGAGGCGCTTTCAGAAATGGGGGTTTCTGGTGTGACTGTAACTGAAGTGAAAGGTTTTGGCCGCCAAAAGGGTCATACTGAGCTTTATCGTGGAGCTGAGTATGTTGTTGATTTTTTACCTAAAGCCAAGATTGAAGTAGCCGTCGCCGATCAACTGGTCGTTCAGGCTGTAGAGGCCATCACCAAGGCAGCTAATACCGGTAAAATTGGAGACGGAAAAATTTTCGTAGCCAATCTGGAACAAGTCGTTCGAATTCGTACCGGCGAAACCGGCGATGAAGCACTCTAATATTCATAAGGAAAAGTTATGAAAGCCTTTTTACATATTTTCATTCTGTCTGCTTTGTTGAGTTTTGCAGGCTTATCTTTAGCGGAAACAACAAATCCTGCACCCTCAGTAGCAGTCGAAATAATAACAACAACGGCTCCAGCAGTTGTAACGCCAGCCACAGTTAATAAAGGCGATACGGCCTGGATGATAGTCGCGACGGTATTAGTCATCCTGATGGTTATTCCCGGCCTGGCATTATTTTATGGGGGTATGGTGCGTGCCAAGAATATGCTTTCCGTATTAATGCAAGTATTCGTGATTTTCTCGATGATGGCTGTATTATGGGCGATATACGGTTATAGCGTTGCCTTTACAGAAGGAAATGCATTTTTCGGAGGGTTAAGTAAAATATTCCTCAAGGGTATCACGCCAGATTCACTTGCCGCTACTTTCAGCAAGGCCGTTTATGTTCCTGAGTATATCTATGTTGCATTCCAGCTTACCTTCGCAGGCATTACGCCGGCTTTGATCATCGGTGCATTTGCTGAGCGGGTTAAATTTTCAGCCATACTGGCTTTTATGTTGCTTTGGTTCACTTTTGCCTATCTTCCAATGGCGCACATGGTTTGGTTTTGGGCGGGTCCTGACGCCTATACCGACGCCAATGCCGCTGAAACCGCAACAGCAACCGCAGGCTTTTTGTTTCAAAAAGGCGCCCTGGATTTTGCAGGTGGTACAGTGGTCCATATCAATGCGGGCATCGCCGGTTTAATAGGTTGCTTGATAGTTGGAAAACGTATCGGTTACAAAAAGGAATCGCTTGCTCCACATAGCGTCACGATGACTATGATTGGCGCGTCATTGTTATGGGTAGGATGGTTCGGTTTTAACGTGGGCTCCAATCTGGAAGCTAACGGATTGGCGGCGCTGGTTTTTGTCAATACTTTACTGGCCAGTGCTTCTGCTACGCTTGCCTGGACAGCGGCAGAATGGTTAATACGCGGCAAGCCCAGTATGCTAGGCGGCGCTTCCGGAGCTATCGCCGGGCTAGTCGCAATTACGCCTGCATGTGGCTGGTCCGGTCCTATGGGCGCCATCTTTTTAGGATTGTTCGCCGGTGCTGTATGTTTCTGGGCAGTTACAAGTCTTAAAAGTAAGCTGGGTTACGATGACTCTCTGGATGCTTTCGGCATACATGGTATCGGCGGTATCATTGGCGCTTTAGGTACCGCTATAGTCGCGAACCCTGCGCTCGGCGGTACCGGGGTTTGGGATTATGTTAGCAATGGAGTGGCCGAATATAGCCTCTCGACTCAATTTATAAGCCAAATGTGGGGTGTCATGATTTGCATAATCTGGTCAGCCGCGATTTCCTTCATTGCCTTTAAATTCGTGGATATCATGATAGGACTTAGAGTCACTGAAGAATGTGAACGCGAAGGTCTCGATATTTCTGAACATGGAGAAAAAGCATATCAGATTTAACTGATCAGTTACCAGTTGCGCCTCAACAGTGCGACTGAGTGAGGATTACCCAAGTGTAAAAGTTATAAAGCCAATTTCTGGCTGGCAATTTAATCAAAAAACAGGCACTTATTGTGCCTGTTTTTTTTGCCTGGAATAATCTCAATAACCAGACAACATCAATACGCCACATTTTAGATTAAATGATAATGCACATACTCTAAAACCTTGGCTCAATTTAGCCAAGACTCAGGATGATCGCAAACCCTAAAGTTATTTCATGCCGGTTCTTCATGATCGGCTAATGCAGCTATTTATTGAATATTTCAAGTTGACTAAGAAGAAAAACCATATAAAGGTCAGCCCGATACATTTATTTGATCAATTTATCTTGAGTCGATAATTGTATTCTGGTTGATCGGCTTGTTTTATAGAGTGGATACGCATCATACGGTAGCCTTTGAAAGGTAATCTAGCGCCGGAAAAGGGGAAAATTATGCGGCGAATAATCGCTATAGCCTTATCCACTGAAGAATATCGACTTCAGCTATGGTTCAATCTGCTCTCTGATAAAAAGTAAATTCCGGATTATTAGCAAGAGCCAAAATTTCTAATATTGTGCACTCATCATGCTTATTCCATTGACCAGGCTGAGGTGTCACCGGGCTGGTATTATTCCACAGTCATCGCCAAAAACCAGTTATCAGCAATCTGTCTGTGCAATTCCCCGAGCTTGTTTTGCAAGTCATCGAGAATTCCACGCAATTGCACTTGGGTGGTATGATGAGTATCGATGGCTTGTACATATCTTTCCAGCTCAATAACTTTCTCAGGCAATGCGTCATGATTCGGCAATCTATTGATAGAGTCCGATATTTCAGCAATACAACATCCTACCGATCTGGGCAGATTTTTGTCCAATAATAGAAAGTTAAGCACATCATCGCCATTAATTCGGCTGTGCATTTGCTGCCGGTACATTAATAAAGCATTCAGCGATTTTAAAATGTTCATCCACAGAATGGTCTCGTACTGGCGCATTTCATCGCTACGCGAGTCTGAGAGTAATAAGGATGCCAAATCCAGGATACGGCTGGTCATATCGGCACGTTCTAGGTTTCTGCCTAACCTGATAAAACGGTAAGGATTATTGTGACTCATGTAACCGGATAATAAGCCTGTGAAACGCTGACAGCCTTTAAGAATCTCCCTAAGGAACAAAACCCGGCTGCGTCTATTAATAATCGAATCCAGATTCTTTTTGGTATACAGATACATCTCATTGACCTGTTCCCAGGCTTCATCAGGCAGTAATTCCCTGGAAGTGCGGATATTTTCTCTGGCCGCACTCAATGTAGAAAACAAGGAACCCAAGTGGCTTGAATCTGTCAATAGAAAACGGATAACAGTCCGTTCATTGACTATTTTATTATTTTCGTAAAAATCCTGTTCCGACGCATTGATGCGGATAAGTTGCTGCCAGCCCATTTCAATGCCTCTGGGCAAGTCCATTAACAAATTCATATGGACGCTGACCAATCGTGCAACATTTTCAGTTCGCTCCAGATAACGAGCCAGCCAATACAAACGTTCCGCTGAGCGAGATAACATTACCGGTCTCCCATATTGATGATCCAGGTGTCTTTACTGCCGCCGCCTTGTGATGAATTGACGACTAAAGAGCCTTTTTTTAAGGCTACACGTGTTAACCCTCCCGCTGTTACAAAAGTTCTGTCGCCCTGCAAAATGAAGGGCCTCAGATCGATATGTCTGGGTTCCAATTTACCTTTGCATAGCGTTGGTGCGGTAGAAATAGCCAAGGTAGGCTGCGCAATATAATTACGCGGATCTTTTTGAATAATCTGACGAAAAGCATTAATTTCTTTTGCGGAAGCATGCGGTCCGACCAGCATACCGTAGCCACCTGATTCATTTGCCGGCTTTACCACCAGTTCGGCCAGATGAGCCAGCACATAATCGAGATGCTCATTATTACTGCATAAATAAGTAGGCACATTAGGCAATATCGGTTCTTCATTCATATAGTAACGAATCATTTCCGGCACGTATGCATAAACTACCTTATCGTCAGCGACACCTGCACCCGGTGCATTGGCAAGAGCTACATTGCCCGCTTTCCAGGCACGCATTAAACCTCGTACTCCAAGCGCGGAATCTTTCCTGAATACTTCAGGATCCAGGAAGTCATCATCTATGCGCCGATAGATGACATCGACTTTCTTCAGGCCTTCGATAGTCCGCATATACACATAGTCATCTTCATCGACAACTAGATCATTGCCCTCGACTAATTGTGCGCCCATTTGCTGAGCTAAATAGGCGTGTTCAAAATAGGCTGAGTTATAAATACCTGGCGTTAATACGACCAAAGTCACCTTACCATTTTGGTGCGGCGCTATCGATGATAACATATCGTGTAATTGGGTTGGGTAGTCGTCGATAGGCAAAATATTGATGCCTTGCAATAATTCGGGAAATACCCGTTTAGTAATGACCCGGTTTTCCAGCATATAAGAAACTCCAGACGGAACGCGCAGGTTATCTTCGAGTACATACATGATCCCATCTTTATTACGTACTAAATCAGTGCCGCAGATATTAGCCCAGACATTATGACGAGGCTTCATGCCCACGCATTCCTTGCGGAAATTTTTTGAGCTGTTGATAATTTCCCCAGGCATCTTGCCATCCTTAATAAAGGACTGTTCGCTGTAAACATCGCTAATAAAACAGTTTAAAGCGGTTAAACGCTGCTTTAAGCCCTTTTCTATAATTTTCCATTCCCTCGCTTCTATAATGCGTGGAATAATATCGAAAGGCCACGCCCTGTCTATATTGCCTTCATCGCTATAAACGGTGAAGCTGATGCCCATTTCCATAATGGCAAGTTCTGCGGCTTTTTTACGTCTATCAATATCTTCTTTTTTAAGAATATTAAGATACTGACATAAACTATAGCTAACCTGTCGCGGTTGAAATTCTGAATACATCAGCTCATCGTAAGCACTTTCGGTTTTATAACTTTCCCAGATTGATTTCATAGTCATTCACTGATGTGTTTGAATTTATATAGGATAAGCACAAAACACGCCATTTTTATTATGTAGAATTTGTGCAAAGTTGGGTTAAAGCAACAAATCTTCATTGCTAATGGAAAATTTACCGTCTGCGCAAAAGATGGATGGGAAGTGGCTTTTTTTATCAGAGTTCTATTTCAGATGCGCTAATGCTGTACTTCAAAACAAAGCAATCCAACGGGCTTATGATGACTGACCCGAAAATTATTAAGCCGTCGGTATGATGGCAAGCTTCTGCACAACCTGATGATAACAGAAAATAAAAAGAAGGCACTGATCATAATAGAAAAGTGCCTTTAAGGTAACAACACAGGAGAGAAGGAGTACTATAAATATTCAAGCATTATATATGCCAATATTGAAGAAGTCCTATTAAATTACGGGTACTGTGCCTCAACCTCATTCCTGAAAGTAATTATTGCTCTATTATCAAGCGGAGAAAACCGGAAGTCTGACCATGTTGGTGCAAGCCGAATAGTTATTAAACTGCGTATTTTACAGTACAAAGTAAACGGTAGCTTTGACTGCCTGTTATTATCAAAATGACGCCCGCTAATAAACTATCTTGTCGAATTTTTCTGCCCATATTTCGAAAGGTTGCTTGGCATTAGGCAGATTTAAGTGCAGCATTCCTATGATACGCTCTGACGGCAATACAGAAATTTCATCATAAATAAAACTGTCGTCGAAATTGGCTTCAGCAGCGTCATATCGGCTACAGGCATAATACACTTTGGCCAATCTCGCCCAATAAATCGCACCTAAACACATGGGACAGGGTTCGCAGCTGGTATACAGGATGCAGCCATGAAGCTGGAAATCATTCAGCTCCTTGCATGCCAAACGTATGGCTGATATCTCTGCATGAGCGGTAGGATCAAGTGTACGGGTAACCTGATTGCCGCTTGCGGCAATCAGTTGATTATCTTTAACAACAACCGCACCATAAGGGCCGCCCTGACCTGATTTGACATTATCTACAGCCACAGCGATGGCTTTCTGTAAAAATTTTTCGTGCATCTGACTATAAATCTAAAGGATTATTCGGGTCTACACCATCCATAAAAGGCAAGCGCCGATCCTGATGGGTAAGTTGGTATATCTTGCCTAACCAGTTGTTAAAAATTGCTTTTGCGGTATCGCTCCAGGTATTGTCAATATGTTCCAGAACCAGCGCCTCAGGAAAATCATCCAGCTTTTTACCGGTTTGTCTGGTTGATCTTACGTGGGGTTCATAGTCAGAAAATATTTGCTGAACCGGCAAATCAAAATAGTTTTCAGGAAAAGGGGGATAATCATTTATTTCCCCATGATAAAACCGCATCACTTCACGCTTGTACTCTTTTAACAAACTAATAGCATCGTATTCGGGGTGACCCTGAAAGAATACAACACGAAAACCATCGGGACTGACTGCAAGATGAACTCCCGCTTCCTTGCTGGCCGCCAGAACCTTAATCCCTTTCTGTTCCATATCAGTTTGGAATATTTCATTAAAACGGGAGTGCGGCACATCAAAGCGGGTGTTAATCTCTGCAACCAAAGGATGGGCGCGGTTAATGAGTTTATGCGAAAATACGCCCCAGCGCTTGGCAGGCAAGCGGGTCCGCGTAATATCATAACATGATTGAATAAGTGCGTGGGTTGCAAGACAAGAGCAGAGTATCGACGTCACGTTTTCCTTGGCCCAGGAAAAAACTTCCGTTAACGGTTGCCAGAATTCTTCTTCGGATAAACTGGGATGAGTGACGTTAGCCCCGCTGATAATAAGCGCATCCAAACCATCGAGTTTGATTTTCTCAAAGGATTCATAATATTTATCAATATGCGCTTGTGCTTGCGGACTTCTTTTCAGACCCTTTACAGTAAAAGGATGAACATGAAATTGCACGATTTGGTTACAGGCACCTACCAACCGGAAAAACTGCCTTTCTGTCGCTTCCAGTGCGGCATCAGGCATCATGTTGAGCAAACCGATATGTATCTCCCGAATGTCCTGATGGCTGGCGCGGGCAGGATCTAATATCTCTTCACCTTCTTCGCGCAGGCGTTGAAATGTCGGTAAGTCCGTATGAGCAACTAAAGGCATAACTTAATGCTCCACTTTAATCATGGCTTGGACTCAAGCGCATTAGCGACCAACCGTATAAAGTCAGCCTCATTTTTAACAGCGGCTGCATCATTGGCATCAATGGTATAGCCGTATTGATCGGCGATTGCTTGATAACGCGGCAATCGCGATTCGAATAATTTAGGGAAAATCCAGGAGACAAACTCATCCGGCGGCATAAGATCGGTAGATGAATAGTTTTTTATGTCCATGAATTCAGCAAGCTTTTCATCGAGAAAGGCTTCTCGGTAATAAAGCGGCTTGGGATCAGTTTTGGCACGCTCAATGATAGTCTGTTCCAGAGTTGACGGTATTTTAATATAAATAATCAGAGTATTTTGGGCTAATGTCTCCAGAACATCAGCGCTATCCAGTTCGCAAACGCTGCCGCCGGCATCATTGATAAAATGATGGTACCCATAAATATCTTCGGCTTTATGAATAAATTCAGGCACATCATTCATAGCGGCAATTTCAGCTTGATGATGCAATTTTTGCCGACGTTTGAATTCAGTTAAAGATAATCCTCCCAAGTCCGGATTGCCCAGTTTACCGAGAAAAGTGGAAACAGGGGCCAGATTGTCGACCGTAATTTTATTAGAAATATAAATAGAGTCAGACAATAATAAATCCCGCAAAAAAGGAATACTCATTGCCTGACGTTTTATATTGTCCAAAATGGGTTCTTGCAAATATTTTGTACCTATCCGGTAATCGCCTGAATAGTGAAACCATTTTGCCTTGGGTAATTTATTAGCCAGCGTGGTTTTTCCCGCGCCGGACATAGCCAGCAGGGTAATTCTCTTTGACTGCCAGTCCAGGAATTCCTGGGGACTCATTTTCATTATAGTTTCCTGAAATTATTCCAGATAGTCATCAAGATCCATGTCTTCGGGATTAGGCCTATGTTCATCGTTATCCGAATAACCTAAATCATCAGTTTCAAGATCGTCGAATGGCGCACTCCAGTCGTCAGGGTCTTCGATATAATCAAAAGTCGAGTTATACCAACTATCACGATCATATTCGCCAATATCGCCGTCATCATATTGGACTTCAATTGAATCGTCATTTTCATCAATAGCTACAACTTTAAATTTCAAATTGTTTTCCAGGTCTTTGTACCAGCTATCGATAATGGGGTCTGCAATGGTTGTCATGATTATTACCTCAATAATTAAACTTGTGTGCTTGAATGTGAAATATAAATAACTAATACGGCTCAAGAGAGACTATTGTATATGGTCTGATAATTAAGATAGTCGATTGTTACCTTGAGCACAACGCTAAATCAATAATGTGAAAAACAAAGCGGAAGGGGGATATAAATAGCTGATCTTTGGATTTAGCGTCACTGAAATCATAAAGCCTTTTCTCTCAGTTTCAACAATCTGAAATAAATTATCGGACCGGGTATTCTTGGCGTCAACCTGACGTGAACTTGGTGGAAGACGGGTTAAAGGCAACAAATAATCTATTTTTTTACGGCTTTGTGTTCAGCGTGCTCCGCGCTGTTGGACTGCTGACAATATTTCTTCAGCATACCCAGTGCAAGCTCAGATTCCGGGGTTAACGTCTGACAAAGCTTGCCGTTATTGGCAGACTCCTGAATATCCTGATATAACGATTTTTTGTCTTTTTGCATGGACAGAGTTTGCTCCATTGCGTTCAAAACTATTTGCTGTGCCGCCGGCGGCAGATTTTCCAAATTATCCAGCCCATAAAAAGCGACATCCTCTTGCACCGATTCCTCCCAGGGGCCCAGAGTTACGGCGCGCTCCATCGCATCGGTTAATTCCTCGTCAAACTGTTTGAGTTTGATTTTGCCTTGTATAAAATCATCCCACAAATAGGGCCATGAAGGTCTTTTTAGCAAGGCGCTGCGGGCATATTCCAGGGCTTGCTGCTGATTATCGTGCCAGCCCAGTTCATCCAGCAATGCTTGCGGACGACTGGCTGCCATTTTGTGAAAAAATACAGCCAATTCCAGAGTGCCGGAATAATCCGGATGTAATTGAAGAGTATTTTGCAGCATATCATGAGTAAGCCGCCATTGCCTTGAGGATAAACCGGTAGTATGTGCTTTACCCAACTGGTGCCTGATCTGTGTTTCCAGTATATTGGCAATTGCCCAGCGGATGCTCGTATAAGCCGCCAGCAAGCATAATGCTATAAGCGAGACGAGAAAAAGCTTTTTAGCGGCTTGCATTATCAAATGCTACTTAAGCGCTTACCATACGGGACGGGTGATGAGTAACCAAAGCGTTAGCCAGCTGTTCACCGATTATGGGCTCCAGATATTCCAGAGCCGGGCGCAATGTCGGCTGTCTTTTGTGCAAGTTATGAGCATCGCTTGCCAGAACCGTGACAAGATTTTGTTGGATCAAGCGCAGCGCGCATTGCTGGCTTTCGCTTCCAAACAGTCCGGTTACGGAGCTGGCCGTTACCTGCAACAGGCAGCCGATATGGATAAACGGCATCAACTTATCAGGTTGGCGTAGAATGGCCTGGTTGCGCTCCGGATGGGCGATCAACGGAATAATATCTCTGGCGATGAGCCACGCGACTAGTTTATCAGCCCCTACGGGAATATGGTCGTGCGGAAATTCCAGCAGCAAAACTTTTTTATTTTCCCAAACCCCGATAAATGGAATTTTGTTCTGGCTGATCATCTGCGGTAGTTCCGCGCAAACCCTGACTTCTGCGGCCATGCTGATTTTTAACGGAATGTCATGATGGTCTAATGCTGCCTGAAAAGTCTGATAAGCAGTTTGAATACTTGCTATATCATTATCATAACAGCCGGGTTGAATATGGGGAGTCAATATACTGTGTTTTATGCCTTGATCTACAGCATACTCTGCCATCTGCAGAGCTTCTTGCAGGGTTTTAGGGCCGTCGTCAATGCCGGGTAATATATGACAATGCAGATCGATCATGGATTCAGTAGGTAGTTTTTAGTTTATTAAGGCTCATAAAATATCACATTTTAGTCGCATAGCTTAAAATATCAATTAGCCGGAGGTATAGAACATCCGGCTTTCAAGACTATCTTCCTCAGTTTTTTACGGCCGACTTGGCATCCTCGCTGTAACTGCTCTGGTAGTAGTAACTGCTGTAATAACCACCGTAATTCTTGCTTTTTTCCAGATCCAGTTGATTGATAACAATACCGGCTAATGGCGCGCCAAAACGTTGCAGATGTTTCAGACCTTCCTTGACGATTGCTACCGGTGTCTGATCGGCTTTAACTACATAAATCACGGATCGCACGTGCTGCGCCAACACGTTGGCGTCGCTAACACTATGAATGGGTGGTGAATCTATTAATATTACGCTGTAACGACTTTCCAGTTCATCCAGTAAATTTGCGAACACGTGGGATGACAGCAACTCTAACGGGTTAGGCGGCATCAAGCCTGCAGGCAACAAGTCAAGATTAGGCCCTACTTCATGAATACAATCATTCAACTCAGCTGATTTTGACAATACATGAGCCAAGCCCAGACTGCCTTTCGGCAACGTATCGAAGCGTTTCAACAAAGTGGGACGGCGCATATCCGCATCGATGATCAGTACCCTGCCGGCATCCATCTGCGCCATGGAATAAGCCAAATTGATCGCCACGGTGCTCTTACCCTCACTAACCACTGATGAAGTAATCAGCCAGGTATTGTGCGGGCTGTCCAATGCGGATAGCACCAGTCCGGTACGCACTGTGCGAATCGATTCGGCAAATGTAGACTTGGGATAGGCCAGAGCCATTTTGCCGACATCGCTCAGAACGCCTTCATCTGATTTTTTCAGCTTGTAAAAAGGAATCATCCCCAACAACGCCACTCCCAGTTTGATTTCAACATCTTCCGGAGATTTCAGGGTGGAATCAAGATAATACAAGAAGAATGCCAGCATGACCCCGACTATTAATGCCGCAACAAATGCAGAAAGAATGATCAGTTTTTTATTGGGTTTTATGGGTACTAAAGGATGATTGGCACGATCCACAAAGCTGATATTGGCCTCTTTCATAGAAGCGGCTTCGGAGGCTTCTTTATAGCGATTAAAAAACATTTCATAAAGGTTGCGGTTGGACTCAACCTCGCGTTGCAATTGCCTGAGTTGCGTTTGCTTGCTACCTATATCTTGCACTTGTGCCTTGTTGCTTTTCACGCTACCGGCAATTGCCTGTTCGTTAGCCAAGGCAATTTCATAGTGGCTTTTTATACCACTAACAACGCTGACTATTTGTTTTTTTAGTTGACTTTCTACAGTTTCCAGTTCCGAGCGGGCGGCAATCAATGACGGATACTCGCTACCATAGCGCTGTGATAATTCCGTCAGTTTGCGTCTTAACTCGGATTCTTTTTCAATCAATCCTGAAACAATCGGGTCCGCGAACACCTCCGGAACCACTTCTACGTTTTTATAAAGTGAGCCGCCAATGTTTTTAACTTTGTTATACAGGCTTTCCGCTTCCATCCGGGCTTTGCGAGCTTCCGCCAAACGTTCGGCATTGCCCTCAATTTCACCCTTGGCCAATGTCATTACGCCTTCCAGGTCAACCAAATGTTCCTTGCGCAGGTAATCTTGCAGCTGGTTTTCTGAAATGATCAGCTTTTCTTTCAGGGACTGCAAACGCTCGGAGAGCCAATCGGCTGCCTTGCGGGTTTCATCCATGCGGCCGGATAAACTGGAGTCGATAAACGTATCGCCCAGGGTATCAACAATTTCACGGGCTAATTCGGGATTTTTGGCTTCAAAGCTGATATCCACCAATTGAGTGAATTTACGAGGCTTTACGCTAAGTCTGCCGAGAAAGTCACGGAGCAAATGTTCTCGCTGAGTATAATCAATTTTATCGGCATCATCTTCTTCTTGTTCTTGGGAGTTATCAAAAACGGCCGGTAGCCAGGCCAGCCATTCTTTCCATTTTGCCGGTTGCTCCTCTTTCTCTGGCTCGCCTATGAACTCGGGGTGCTCGTCAAGATTAAGTTCGTCGATCACTTTCTGGGCCAAGTCACGGGATTTGAGAATTTCGTTTTGAGTTTCAAAATACTGTTCATTGGCCGATTGCATATCATAAACATCACCCATCATCAGCACTTTGGATTGTTGCGATTGAATCATCAAGCTGGCTGTGGATTGATAAACCGGCGGCATATCGAACACTATTAAGGTGGCCAGCAAGGCGGCCATTATCGCCAACCCAAGAATGCTCCACAAATGGCGCTTGACGATATGCCAGTAAACTTTTAAATCAATTTCCTGTTCCTGTTCCTCGAACATGTCAAACGTGTTTTGCTGCATGGCTGTCACTGCCGGCATAAGCCCTTCGTGCGCAGAATTTCTTGCCTTCATCAGAAAAAGCTCTCCTCTATCATCAAAATATCTCCGGGGTTAACCGGGTCATCCAGCCCAACTTCTCTAGCCTTTTGCGCGGGATCTTTATCAGCAGTCAAGGTTATGCCGGTTCTCGACGCCCGCTGCGTAAAACCGCCTGCGACGGAAATGGCCTTATGCACAGTCAAGCCTGGCTCATAACGATAAGCCCCGGGCTTTTGCACTTCGCCGTTCACATAGTATTCGCGGTATTCCATAATATTGACGCTGACTTTAGGATCAACCAGATAAGGACCTTTGAGCTCTTCCACCATGGCTGCCGATAATTCTCCAATAGTAAGACCCGCAGCTTTAATCTCGCCCAGCACCGGATGTACGAGCGTGCCGGCATCGCTTAAGGTCGCCTCAACGCCCATATCCGGTTCACCATAAACCTGAATTTTTATTTTGTCTCCCGCTCCCAGGCGATAAGTGGAAACGCTACTGTTAGCAGACTTGTTCTGGTCAGCATGAAGTCCTTGAATCAGACCGACGCCGATCACCAGCAAAATCATTAAAAAACGGGGTATTTGAGTCATTCACTAATCCTGATAGGCATTGACGATTTAATAAGATCCCTCATCGGGCAAAGCTTTAATATAAAGCATAAAAATATTTTGCGTGCTATCAGAGAAATTTGTATCAGACTGATAATCCGATCGCAAGTAATTGGCACCAACGTCTAACCAGGAACGCATCTGGTATTTAACATCAAACTTGAAAATAATGCCATTACTGACGCCCTGCCCCGCATTCTGGTATTGCACTTCCTGATAGGAGCCATTCAATTCCGTAGTGACACGGTTTGGCCAGTTATGTTGCCAGATAGCATTGTAAATTTTTACTTGGGCCGATGAGCCATTACCGATACCGGGCCGAATATCATTAGAAACGTTTAATCCCAAGGTAGAATAAGGTAAAGGCAACCATTGCACATGTGCATCCCATGTTAACCCACCATTAGACGGCTGTGCCGATCTATTAAACTCCTGTTGAAAGTAGCCTGCACGCAGTGAACCCTTTGTTTGTGCGGATTGATCCCAGGTAGCTCCTAATAAATAACGGCGCAAGTTGTAATCTTGTGAAGAACTTGACAAGTTATCCTGTAACTGGCTATTGCCATTGTTAAGGTAATTAACAAAAGTATTTTGAATTTGAGTTGTTAAATAGGTTTTCGGCCTCAGCCGCCAGTAGAATCCCGGCGTGATTTGCAGTTGCGTCCTGTCCGATTGAGAGTTGCGCTCGGGATGGTTATCATACGTCAATTGATTCCAGTCTAACTGCAAACCCAGGTTACCCTTGGCATCGGTTCGGCCATAGCGGTAGTTGATATTCGCATTGTACTGATGATACTGAATAGGTCCCTTAAGCTGCGTAATACTGGGCTGTATAACGTTGAGCTGCGTAACACCAGGTTGCGTATCGATATTATCTTCGCCTTGAAATAAAATAGTTCCGCGCATGATATGGCTGTAAATCAAGCTGGAGCCAAAATCAAGCCGATTCCGCTGCGTAAAGTCAAAATGTGCGGTACCGCCCAGGTTGTGATCGACATAATTATCCGCAGGGCTGGAATGATATTGCGAGCTGTGAAAATTATAGTGCAGCGCATAACGGTCCAGCTTGCGCCGTAAGGCAAGCTCGCCGCCACCCTGTATTTGTGTGATCAATGATCCCTTGCGATTCAGATTGTTATAAAAAATATTGTCACTATGGCTTTCTGAAATATTTAGCAATGGGATAAAGTCGAAAGGGCCTAACGGCAACATGCCGGGGCTCATACCTTTGTCCGCATAAACAGTAGCAGTTTGCATAAGGCCAAGTAGCGCCAGAAAAGTTTTATTTTTCAAATTCACTGTTGGACTTAATCTGCTTTTTGTCAACTGACAAGGCGATCATAGGTATCGCCAGCATGGCAATAAATAACATGGCATTGGCCGGAATCTGCAAATTAAAGTCTACGCTCGAATGTATCAACAGACTCAGCGTTCCCATAAGACCTGCAAATCCCATGCCGCGAACAAAACTGCTGTGCCGATAGCGCAGCGCCTTTAAAGCTTGCCACAAACTAACGATGACCAGTCCCGCCAGGAATGAAGAGCCCAGATATCCAAGATCGCTCGTCAACTCCAGATAATCATTATGGGCATGATCATAACCGCCATAGTTGCTATTAACATTGCGCGGGAATACATAATAAAAAGTTCCGGCGCCGCTGCCGGTCCAATTAAAATCCTCAATCATCGGTAACAGACCCTGATCCACATCAATACGTTCTTCAGTAGCCATGCTGGTTTGCTCCATGCGCTGCACAACTTTTTCCAATCCAAACCAACTACCCAATAAAAAAACATCAATGGCGATGATGCTTAAAAGCAGCAGATAAGTACCAGGCTTACGAAAAGCAGATGACATTGAAATCGCTATCAAACTTGTGATTAGCAGACTATTAAAAAATGCGCCATTACCCATTCGTGAGCGGCTTAAAATCAAACCGATTACCATGACTACCAGCACCAGTCTAAAAATGGCTTTGCCGCTTAAAACCAGATTCAGCAACTGGCGTAATTGACGGCGCCAGCCTTGGCCTACAGGTTGCGTACGATCCTTGTCTTTAGTGCGCACCATCAGCAATCCCATGCCAATGGCCAACGTCATCTCCAGGTAGCCTGCAAAATGATTGCGATTAACAAATGTGCCGGTTGCAAAACCCAGATAGTCAATTTTTTTAACCCCCAGGAGATATTCCATTCCCGACAAGGTCATCAAGCTGCCATAAGACGCTTGAAACAATCCGGATAAAAGCAGCAGGTAACAAAATAGCAATAAGCGTTTGCGGCTATTGATCAGCAGCAATAATAACATGAACAGACAAAAATAAAACAGGCTCAGTAGCGCCATTTTGGCGGTAATGCTCGAATCAACTGAAATGGCTGCCCATTCCTCCGCGGCTTGTGGAGCTATCACTGAATATGTTTGTCGGTATAACTGTGCGGCCGGTGTCGGCAGCTTGTCCAGCCAATCGATAGGGATGGGTAACGCCTGTAGCCCTTGCCATGCAACCACACACAGAAAAAATCCGATGCTTGCCCTGCAAAGCGGCGTTGCAATCACTGCGCTTAAAGCTGCTTGATCACGCAGATATTGCAAGCACCATACTGCAATCAGTAAAAAACATATGGCTGCCAATATCAACCATGCCCAGTCAAGATTACTGCCTATTGGCAAAGGCGCCAACAGATAGACGCCAAACAATCCGGCAAGCGGTAAACGCAAGGAATTTTTCTGTGATTTAGCCATAACATAACGCTGTTTAGGTTTGCGAAGAGCCAATTAGATTTTTCATGGCCAAAAAAATCAACAGCTAATGTTCATTTATTAGTATTTGCAAAAGATAGCAGGATCGCTTTATGCGCCTGTTCCATACATCCTGATATTATGCTTAAGTAAACCTGGTGGGAAAATAAATTAACCGAAAATATTACACGTTCTTGGCAAAATAAAAAATAAAATGCAAATTTTGATATCTACATGAAGTCAAAATATCCCAGGCTGGAGCTTTACATGTAACGCTATTTAATACTCTCCAGACTCTGTTGGCATTTCAAAGGCAACGATTCAAAAACAACATTTCATACATACCAAGGCGATGATTAAAAATCCGCTGCAAAGTTTTTTACCAAATACCAACAGAGCCTGGATAGTACTAATTAAATACCATCACTATCTAAAGCACTATCTTTATTCAAGTTATGTGGAGACTTTCCTTTTTTTGGGCAATCACGCTGAGAGGCAACGCACTCTCCGTTAGTTTTGCATAACTTGCCTTTTACACCAGGAGAGATTTCGCAGCGTTTGACAAGAAGAAAAGGAGAGTCGGTTAACTCTGACGAAAACTTGTCCCCGCCCTTAAAATCAGCTGTTCCAAGCGAGTAGGAAAATATACTGACAGGACTGTTCGTTAATAGTAATTCTGACTCATTAGCCTTGCTTTGGCCAATAGCCAACAATAAGCCAGCTGCCAGTAGCGTGATTTTTATATTCAAGTGTTTCATTTTTTACTCCCGAATTTCTCTGATTTAAAAACTTTATATTGCAAACTTCCACTACCAACCTGGTATTAAGGATGAAAAAATCACAACAGCCAAGTTTAGAGATGTGGAACAACCGCATTAAATTCTATAGATAATCCCTGCACAACAAATACCACGATAGTTATTTCACTTGCAATATCATCAGCAAATAGCCGATTAACCCGAATGCTAGGCTAACTATAGCATAGCCTGCCGGCAAATCAACCAGGAAAATTAATTTTTTATAAATCTGTTATTAGTGAACTCAGGGTAACAACAGATGAGATAGTTATGCTATTTATTCTGTTGACAGGACTACGGCATTTATCAGACCCATGATAAAATGAAAATTTTTGTGTTCTTTCTCAAAAGGATCATGCGCTTAATTCGAGGATTATCCCATTTAGAGCCGTTCAAAAGCGGCTGCGTACTGACTATCGGCAATTTTGACGGCTTGCATACAGGCCATAGGGCGGTCATTAAAAAACTGGCGGAGCGCGGTTCATTGCTTTATTTACCGGTCGTTATTATGATTTTTGAACCACAGCCGCTGGAATATTTTCTTGGTGATAACGCGCCTTCACGACTCATGCGTTTGCGGGAAAAGGTCATTGAGTTTGCCAAATTGCCGGTTGATCACTTACTGATAGTGCGATTTAATCGTAATTTTGCCAACTATGACGCTGAACAGTTTATTGATGATATCCTGATAAAAAAATTGAATGTCAAGCACCTGGTGATAGGTGATGATTTTCATTTTGGCAAAGCGCGGAGGGGCAATTTCGCCATGCTCAAGGAAAAGGGCAAGGCTTACGGCTTTACCGTTGAAGATACCGGCTCTTTTCAATTCGAAGGCCTGCGTGTCAGCAGCACACTCATTAGAGATGCTTTGGGCGCGGGTAATCTGGCGCAAGCGGAACGTTTGCTGGGCCGCTGTTATTCTGTCTGCGGCCGCGTCGCTCATGGCGATAAACGGGGCAGAACTATTGGTTATCCCACGGCTAACATCATTATGTTTAGAAAAAATACGCCTGTTAGTGGCGTATTCGCAATTACTCTGACCGGAATTGATGGCCTGGAATTTGAAGGAATAGCCAATGTAGGCACACGTCCTACGGTTAATGGCGACTCCAGGGTGATACTGGAAGCCCATCTGTTTGATTTCAACAGGGAAATCTACGGACGTTATGTGGAAGTGCATTTCAAACAAAAAATCAGGGATGAAATACGTTTTCAATCACTGGAACAATTGAAAGCCCAAATCGTAAAAGATGTGGCTGAGACAAAAAAGATTTTTGCTGAGATAAAAAAATTATGACAATGGATTACAAAAAAACACTGAATTTACCCAATACTGCATTTCCGATGAAAGGCAATTTGGCGCAACGCGAACCTGAACGGTTAAAAAAATGGAATGAAAACGGTCTATATCAAAAAATCCGGCAAATCTGTACTGGGCGGCATTTGTTTGTTCTGCATGATGGACCTCCTTATGCGAATGGTGAAATTCATATCGGCCATGCGGTTAACAAGGTGTTAAAGGACATCATTATAAAGTCAAAAACCCTGAGCGGCTTTGATGCCCCCTATGTGCCCGGCTGGGATTGCCATGGCTTGCCGATTGAATTGATGGTGGAAAAAAAAATCGGCAAGGCCGAAGCGAAAGTATCGTCAGCCGTTTTTCGCAAAGCCTGTCGAGAATATGCCGGCAAACAGGTCAATATTCAAAAGGAAGCCTTTATTCGACTGGGTATTTTAGGTGACTGGAATAATCCTTATTTAACGATGGACTTTGCTTTTGAAGCAAATATTGTCCGCTCTTTAGGAAAAATTGTCAGCAAGGGCCATATAACAAAAGGAGCCAAACCTGTACATTGGTGTACCGATTGCGGCTCTGCCCTGGCGGAAGCGGAAGTTGAATACGAAGATAAACATTCTCCTGCAATAGATGTGCGTTTTCAGGTAGATGATGAAGACGGATTTATGGGTTTATGCCATCATGCGCCTGAGCATGAAGGAAAAGGTCCGTTATCAGTAGTGATCTGGACGACAACGCCATGGACATTACCCGCTAATCAGGGTGTTGCGTTAAATCCGGATCTGGAATATGCGGTGGTGCAATGTGCAACAGAACGTTTAGTCGTCGCTGAAGCCCTGCTTAAGGACGCCATGCTGCGTTATGATATTGAGGACTATCATGTCGTTGCTTATTGCAAAGGCTCGGCACTTGAACATCAGTTATTGCAACACCCTTTTTATGAGCGGAAAGTGCCTATTATTCTTGGTGATCATGTCACCACTGAAGCAGGTACCGGCGCTGTGCATACTGCGCCTGGGCATGGACAAGACGATTATGTCGTTGGCCTGAAATACGGTTTAACTGTTGATAATCCTGTCGGTGCTGACGGTGTTTTTCTGCCGAATACGGAAATCTTTGCCGGTGAGCATGTGTTCAATGCCAATGACCATGTTTTGGAAGTGCTGGAAGCTAAAGGCAAGCTTGTCCATCAGCATGCCATTTTACACAGCTATCCGCATTGCTGGCGGCATAAAACCCCGATTATTTTTAGAGCGACCCCGCAATGGTTTATCTCTATGGATAAGAACAAATTGCGCGAGCAAGCGCTGAATGAAGTGAAACGCGTAGACTGGTTTCCTGAATGGGGCCAGGCCCGTATCGAAAGCATGATAGAAAGCCGTCCTGACTGGTGCATTTCGCGCCAGCGGACCTGGGGCGTTCCTATTACGTTTTTTATTCATAAAGAAACCAGTGAATTGCATCCGCGTACGGGTGAATTAATTGAACAAGTCGCCAAGCGCATTGAACAAAAAGGCATAGAAGCCTGGTTTGAACTTGACGCAGCCGAATTGCTGGGCGATGAAGCCGCGCACTATGAAAAGACCACCGATACCCTGGACGTCTGGTTTGATTCAGGCGTGACTCATGCCTGTGTCCTGGAAAAACGTGAGCAATTGACATTCCCGGCCGATTTGTATCTGGAAGGCTCTGACCAGCATCGCGGCTGGTTTCAATCCTCATTGCTGACTTCTACGGCAATGAATGATGTGGCGCCTTATAAAGCCGTGTTAACGCACGGTTTTACTGTCGATGCAGAGGGCAAAAAAATGTCCAAATCCAGAGGTAATGTGGTGGCTCCCCAGTCAGTCATGAAAGATCTGGGCGCGGATGTGTTGCGCTTATGGGTTGCATCGACTGATTACCGCGGTGAAATGTCTGTATCTAATGAAATTCTTAATCGTACATCCGATGGTTACAGGCGTTTGAGAAATACCGCGCGGTTTTTATTATCCAATCTGGATGACTTTGATCCTGCAGAGGATTTAGTTGCTACCGCTGATTTGCTGGCGCTGGATCGCTGGGTCATGGATAAAGCATTCGAATTACAGGAAGAAGTAAAAACCGGTTATGAAAGCTACCAGTTCCAGCATATCTACCAAAAAATACACCAGTTTTGCGTGATTGATCTGGGTGGCTTTTATCTCGATATTATTAAAGACCGTCAATACACTGCAAAGGCAGACGGTTTGGCAAGGCGTTCGGCGCAAACCGCCATGTATCACGTTCTGGAAGCCTTAACGCGCTGGCTGGCGCCGATTATCAGCTATACTGCCGATGAAATCTGGCAATATATACCGGGTGAACGCAGTGAGTCGGTGTTTTTGGCAACCTGGTATGAGGGTCTGGTAAAGCTGGATAGGGATTCTGCTTTAACCCGTGAGTTCTGGCAACAAGTAATGGCTGTCCGTACTGCTGTCAGCAAAGAACTGGAGAAGAGCCGAGCTAAAGGCGACATTGGCTCTTCGCTGAATGCCGAAGTTGAGCTGTATTGTAACGAAGAATTTTCTAATGCCCTGAACCAGTTGGCGGATGAACTGCATTTTATTTTTATTACCTCCAATGCTTCAGTTATCGCCGACCAGTTTAGCCCGGAAGAGGCCATTCAAACAGAAATTGACGGTATTAAATTAAAGGTGATCGTCTCCGGATATAAAAAATGCGTACGCTGCTGGCATCAACGTTATGACGTGAGCGAACATGCCGAACACCCTGAGTTATGCGGCCGATGCGTGGAAAATATAGCGGGTGCCGGCGAACACCGGCAATATGCGTGATTTAATATGTTGAAATGGCTATGGTTGTCACTATTGGCAGTGATTCTGGATCAGGGAAGCAAGCTTGTTATCGACAGCTCAATGCGCCTATATCAATCGATTCCAGTCATGCCTTATTTTAATTTGACCTATGTGCATAATACCGGTGCCGCTTTCAGTTTTTTAAGCGACGCCGGCGGCTGGCAGCGCTGGTTTTTTGCCGGTTTGGCTGTTTTGATCAGCAGTGTTATAGCCGTATGGCTGGCTCGGCTTAAACACGATGAAACCCTGATGGCTATAGCCTTGTCTCTGGTGCTCGGCGGGGCTATCGGTAATCTAATCGACCGGCTGGCTTACGGTTATGTCATCGACTTTCTCGATGTTTATTACGGAACCTGGCACTGGCCGGCCTTTAATGTTGCTGATTCTGCTATTACTTTAGGTGTGATGCTGATGCTGGCCGAATCATTCGGTTTGTGGAAGCCGGAAGATGTGTCTAGATTAAGAGATCCTGGTAGTAATGAATAGCTCAATCGTTATCCCTAAAAATAATTAGCTATAAAAACCTTTCATGCCGTATTTATGTGAACTCCAGCAAGAGTTCACATAAATACTGGAATTACAATACAGAGTTGAATTCACTTTCTTACAGTTCTCACTTATATTGATTATATCAATCACTCAACTCGAGCCATGGTAAATTCCCCCTCCGAACTTTTTATAGTTGATAACAGCGATTCCGACTGGAAAGTTCGGTCATACCTATCAGAATGGTGTCAACTGTCGAAGTCGATGGACATTGCCACCGGCTATTTCGAAATCGGGGCGCTGCTTTGCCTGAATGAGGCAATCTGTTGATCACATTCGTATCTTAATGGGTGACGAAGTTTCCTACCGGACAAAACTGGCTTTTACTGATGGTTTGCGTAAAGTCCACGAGCGCCTCGATAAAAGTATAGAAACCGAAAAAATCCAAAACGATTTCCTGCCAGGCGTTCCCGCTATTGTCAATAGCGATTCATAACGGCAAAATTAAATTCCGCGTATATCGAAAAGATAAATTCCATGCCAAAGCTTACATTACCCACGGACGCGCCGCCGTAGTTAGTTCGTTTGTTTTGGTTGGCTTCTCCAATCTAAGGGTATGTTTTAAAACTTTGATACCTTCCCCAAGGAAAGCCTGACCAGCATCCAATTAATCATTGTGATATGAACAAATGCTTTGCTGGATTCAAGGCTTACTTCGTAATCTTTGCTCAAACGGCGACAGCGATAAAGCCATGCAAATGTGCGCTCAACAATCCATCGACGCGGCAATAACTCAAAGCCCCGAGCTCCGTCGGAACGGAGCCTAACTGTCCAGATAATCCGGAAGCGCTCAGCCACCCGAAGGGTAAAGGCCATGCCGCGGTAACCGCCGTCCACCCAAACGCGCCGCAGTTTTTTGCAACTTCCTGCGAGGGTTGCCAGTATCAATTTTGCCCCTTCCTTTTCTTGCCCATTGGCGGCCGTCACCACGATCACCCTAAGCAGTCCCAAGGTATTAACCCGTATGTGGCGTTTACGCCCTTGTTTTGATTTGGCAGCATCCAATCCTTTGACGCCAGCCAAGGCTGTTGGTTTG
>JAQURG010000013.1 GCA_028715725.1 Methylococcales bacterium | reverse complement strand
CCCGGTGATCCCCGCCTCGGAGCTACCGGAACATATCCCGGGACTACGATAAAGACATCTACAAGGAGCGCAACCTGGTGGAACGGTTATTCCAAAAGCTGAAACAATACCGTCGCGTCGCCATCCGCTATGAACCATTGGCGCTAAATTATATGACCATGCTAAGCCTGGTCAGCATTTTAATTTGGCTTAAATGAGAACGTACCCTAGTCTTTTCAATTGTTTGAGAATATTTTATGAGTTAATTTGTCCAATTATTTTACAATGAACTTAATTTTATTCACTTATTTATGGATAAGCTCTAAGGAAGAGATACTTCGCCTGGCGTCCTTTCCGCGGTTGCACCCAGTCCCATGATTGAACTCAACTCTGCCGAAGAGGTAACCTGGGTCAACCCTGCGGCTGAAAAACTGCTTCCCGAATTGACCGCGTTGGGCATGTCGCATCCGCTGCTGAAGGGTTTGAATAAGCCCATTGCCGATCTCCGGCAAAGCTGCGACAGGAAGAAATAATCCATGAAAACCAGGTGGATCAGGAGACTTATGAGCTGCATATTTCCCATGTTCAGGATGTTAATCTTGTCGGCATCTATGTCGTGGACATAACCCAGCTCAAACGTAACGAGGAGGAAATCCGTCTGCTGGCCACGACCGACAGTCTCACCGGTCTTCTTAACCGCCGTGAGTTCACACGCATACTGACAAGCGAAATAGAGCGTACAAGAAGGCATGAAACGCCCTTGTCCTTGATCATGTACGATATCGATCACTTCAAGCGCGTAAATGATACCTACGGCCATGATACAGGCGACCATGTGTTGCAGGCCGTCTCAAATGTAGTGACGGAAAACGTACGCATCACTGATCGTGTGGCATTGGGGCGGAGAGGAATTTATGGTGTTAATGCCTCAATCGAATCTGGCTGCAGCGAAAAGCTTGGCGGAAAAGCTTCGACAGGCAATCGCTCAATATCGCTTCGATAAGGTTGATACAATCACGGTAAGTTTCGGAGTGACGGAATTAATGCCGCAAGACAATCCCAACTCGTTTCCGAATCGGGTGGATGACATGCTCTATCAGGCCAAGAGGCTGGAGAGGAATCGTATCGAAGCCCGGTGACTAAAAGAGCAATTACTACGGCATAAGTTAAAACTCTGATAGTCGGGAGGGGCCGACTATCATAAAAAACATATCCGGCCTCTTGTGCAATAAAAACGCCTCTGCCCGTTTCCCTGCCAAGATACATACGGCAATCAGGCTGTACCAATAATCCCGCAACTTCTTCTGGCCTTGGTCTATATTGTCAAATTCACTGACCCAAGGCCATAAAGTTTTAATCCTCCAGTTGTTGAATACCATCCAGAAGCCATTTCGGATGAATGCTGCTTTTAGGTTTAACGAAATGCCAGACTTCTCTGATCTGTTCAGCCTGGGCGTTGATGTCTTCACGCACAATCGCATCAAACAGCACCACCGCTTCAAGTTCCGAGCCTATTTCCCTGACTTCCAGTAGTTCGGCGTCCAGTTTGAGTATATCGGTATGGTTTTCAGCAGTCGATGCTTTCAGTTGCTCCTGAATTTCAGCAAATACCTTATCCGTTGACAATCCCCTGATTTCGGCGAGTTCACGGTTATCCCAGGCTTTTTGCAAAGTGGTAAAAGCCGTTTTTGCGCTCGATAAAAAGGCCTGTTGATCAAAGCCTTCAGGAATGGCGGCGTTATTGAATTCGGTGTTGTGTTGGAAATTGCCAGCTAGCTGCTTTTTATCTTTATTGAATAAAACATCGGTATTAAAGCCGGACGGATTATTTTGAGCAGGCTGCGGCTCCTGATAATCATTAACGGTTTGATCATAAACCGGTTGTTGACTTACACCTTTCCTTGCGGCGAATAATTTATAAAGTAAATAGGCAAGCCCTGCAAAAACCAGAATATCCATAAAATTAAAGTTCTCAAAAGCGCCGCCGAAAAACAGCGAGCCTAATAAGCCGCCTAACGCCAGCCCACCCAAGAGACCCATTAAGCCTCCGCGATTGGCCATGCCTTGTCTGGCTGCCTGGTTTTGTGCAGCCGATTGTTGTTGTGCAGCTGATTGTTGTTGATTGGCGGAACGGCTTGGCGGTATTGCCGAGCGTTTGTAGGGCGTACTGTAAGAAGATCGTCCGCCAAAAGAACCGCCACCGCCGAAACGTTTGGCATCAGCGTCCGGCATCCCCAGGCTTAAAGATAAAGCCATTAAACAGAAGGCTAAAATATTGGTATTTTTCTTCATACAATCTCCGGATTAAATAAAGTAAATTCATGCATGGCTATCCTAGCCATACACCCTTCGGGTAAATGAAAATCTGCTCCAGCAAATTTTTCAGGTTCAATTAATATTTGAGCTTATAATTAACGTTTCAAGTTGACAGCCAAGTTGTTAATTGTTTTGTATTAATATAGCATTGTTCGCATGTTTTCAACACTCCGCAAATTTCCAGTCATTTTTCTGATAATGCTGCAATTCATTGCACCGCTGGTGCATGCCCATGCGAGTGACCATACATCATCACATCAGGGACTGCATGTTCCCGGCCTTGAACACTATAGTGCTGTTCCTAATACGCTGATAGCTCAGATGGAAACGTTGCAATACAATGTCCCAATAGAAGGGGTGGTTGTCGGTGTTGAGATAGGCCTTAAACAAAATCAGGCGAATCCTCAGACTAATTCAGATAACAGCTATTACCTGCATCAACAGACTGTTGTATTGGTTACCCCGGCTTCAAGGCTGGATATTAATTTTTCCCCGCAGCCAAAACCGCCGGTTTACCGTTTATTTACTTCATCCCTGCCTCCACGCGCACCGCCTGCGGAATAATTTTATCCGTTTCGTAAGGGCCCGGCTTATTGTGTCCTTTAAAGCAGGCGCCATGATCGCGTCTATATATAGCGCGGTTTAAACCGCATTGAGCTTACCTTATGCTTTCTCTAAACCTTTTCAGGAAACGCATTCCCGGACTCCTGCCCGGACATGCTGTTTTTTTATTGGCAAGTTTTATTTTTATTCCCCAATTGTCACACTCCCAAGCCCTGACTTTGGAATTAGAGGGTTCGACACAGGCTGTTGATCATTTTGACCCCATTATTATTGATAAAACCTTGACCTTACCCAAGCTCATCGATTTAACTATGGGAAAATATCCCGATACCGCCTGGCTTACATCACTCGAAGAAGAAGCGGCGGCTATTGAAGAACGCAGTAAAAGCTGGACAGCGGGCGCATCACAAATAGAAGTGGGTTATCAGTCAATGTCCACTTTCAGGCTGAATTATGCGACTGCGAATGTGCAGGTCCCTTTATGGAATCCGGGGCAGCGTGACGCCGAACATAATCTGGCCAGTCAGGCTGAAACCAGCGCTGAATTACAAGCCGTGGCAATCAAATTACGTGTTGCAGGATTGGTTAGAGGCGCTTTATGGAATATGGCTATGGCAAAAATTCGCTATGAACAGGCGCAAGCGGAGCTGGACATTTATCAGCAATTATTAGCTTCAATCAAACGGCGTGTTGATCTGGGGGATTTGCCACGCTCCGATGAACTATTGGCGCAAACCGAGTTACTGCAAAAACGTTCAGTATTTACCTTGGCCGAAGCAGAACTCATGCACGCACGCAAACGTTACACCACCATCACTCAGACCAATAAAGTGCCGGGCATCTATGAAGAAAACCTGGTGGCGTTAAAGGAAATAGGGCAAAACCATCCGACCATGGTCGCTATTAATAGCCAGATTGAGCGTAAACAAACCGAGATTAATGCCATTAAGTTAATCGGCTCAGGCCAAAACCATGTTATCGCCGGCATATTAAGTGATGAAGGGGTTGACCAGCGCAGTAATAAAGCGGAATTTTTCAATGTTGGCGTCATGGTTCCTTTTGGCGGAAGTGCTCACATACAACCGCATATTGCAGCCGTCAATGTTGAGTTAAACAGATTAATTGCAGAACGTGAGCAACTTTATCGCGATCTGGAACAGGCGCATCATGAAGCTGAGCATAATCTGGAAGTTAACCGCGTCGAAGTAGGCACCGCCAATGAACAGAAAAAAGTTTCTGAAGAATTATTAAACATGACGCAACTGGCTTTTTCTGTAGGTGAAATAAATCTGTTGGATTTATTAAAAATTCAATCCCGGACTCAACAAGCTATCCTCTACGCCAAAGAACGGGCAGTCATGCTGCAACGGGATAAAGCGCTTTATAATCAGGCGGTCGGAGTTATGCCATGAGATCGTACAAATTTTTACTGCTGTTAAATTTTATAGGATGGACGATGCTCTTCTGTCCGCCGGTGATAGCTGAAAATGCTATTCAAATATCAGAAGATAATTTTAATAACCTGGGCGTCACGCTGGGCAAACTGGAGCCCGTCAAACAAATTCCGGTCTTAACCGCCCCTGCCAAGGTAGTGATCCCGTCAACCAGGGAATATATTGTCAGCGCGTCTCAGGCCGGACTCATCACCAAACTGAATGCAGCGATGGGCGATAACGTCAAAAAAGGTGAAGTATTAGCCCAGCTTAACAGTCCTGACCTGCTGTCCATGCAGCGCTTGTATCTTAAAGCCCTCAGTGAGATGCAGCTAGGCTCGCTTTCTTACCAGCGCGATAAAAAATTGCTCGCAGACGGCGTCATTGCTGAAAGGCGCTGGCAAGAAACACGCAGCCAGTACAATGCTTTTGTTTCTGAAGTTAATGAACACCGGCAACTTCTGGAAATAGCGGGAATGACTGCCCGCGAGATTGATCATTTGGGTAAAACTCACCAGTTAAGCGGCCAGCTCAATGTCCATTCGCCTATTTCAGGCGTAGTGCTGGAGCGGATGGCTTTAGCAGGAGAGCGCATTGATATATTAGCGCCCTTATACCGCATCGCCAATCTGGACGAACTTTGGCTGGAGATTAATATTCCCCATGAACGCATCGGCAGCATTAAAGTCGGTGATCAGGTTTTGATTGAAAATACCCCAGTCAGGGCACAAATTACATTATTGGGACAAAGCGTTAATCCGGAAAATCAGACGCTTCTGGCGAGGGCGGCAATAAAAGGTAAACAATCTATCGTGCGCGCCGGGCAAACCATTAATTCTCAAATTATTCAATCAACCGATACGGCTGTTTTTAAAGTGCCCAATGCCGCCATTGCCCAAAACGAAGGTAAATCCTTTATTTTCATCCGTAACCTGGAAGGTTTTAAAGTCAGCCCGGTAACAGTCATTGGCAAACAAGGTGAGGAATCGATTATTAGCGGAGATTTTACCGGTAATGAAGATATTGCCGTCAAAGGCGCTGTAGCGCTAAAAGCGAACTGGCTGGGCCTGGGGAGCGCGGAATAATGGCTAAACTGATTCGCTTTGCGCTGAGTCAGCGATTACTGATGATGATATTGGTATTGCTGCTGGCTGGCGGAGGCTACACTGCATTTAAAAACATTCCCATCGACGCCTTTCCCGAGGTTTCGCCTACTCAGGTAAAGATTATCGTTAAAGCGGCCGGCATGACGCCTGAAGAGGTCGAAGCCAGAATAACCGCTCCCATAGAAATTGAGTTGCTGGGCATTCCGCATCAAACCATGTTGAGATCTATTGCCAAATACGCATTAACTGACATTACTGTCGATTTTGAAGAAGGCGCGGATATTTACTGGGCGCGCCAGCAAATCGCTGAACGTCTGAATACGATGTGGGGAAACTTGCCGGCAGGGGTCGAAGGCGGCATTGCTCCAATGACGACTCCTTTGGGTGAAATGTTCATGTTTACCATAGAAGGCGGCAGTTTAAATCTGATGGAACGCCGCAATTTGCTGGACTGGGTAATACGCCCGGCATTACGAACAGTTTCCGGAGTTGCCGATGTGAACTCCCTGGGGGGATTGGTCAGAAGCTTTGAAGTGATACCCGATAATACCCGGCTGGCCGCCAGAGGCATCGGCATGGATAAATTGATGCGAGCGCTACAAAGCAATAACCGTAACGATGGCGCAGGTCGTATGACCGATGGTGAAGAAGCCCTGATTGTCCGGGCTGAAGGCCGTATTAAAACCCTGGCAGATGTCAGCACCATCGTTGTGGATAATAAAAACGGCATTCCGATAACAGTTGGCGATATCGCAGAAGTCCAGATCGGTGCATTAACGCGCTATGGCGCAGTCAGTAAAAATGGCGAAGGCGAAGCCGTGACGGGGCTCGTGCTGAGTTTGCGCGGCGCCAATGCCAGACAAACGATTGCCGGAATTGAAAAAAAACTGGCTGAAATCAACCCTGGCTTCCCTGATGGCGTTGAAACGAAAGTCTTTTACAACCGCGGCAATCTGGTTGACAAAGCGGTGGATACGGTTCTGCATGCCTTGCTGGAGGCCATAGCGTTAGTTGTGGTTTTGCTGATTTTATTCTTGGGTAATTTGCGCGCCGCCTTGGTTGTCGCCCTGGCCTTGCCTTTGGCGGCCTTGTTTACCTTCATATTGATGAACACCATGGGCATGTCGGCAAACCTGATGAGTTTGGGCGGTCTGGCTATCGCTATCGGTATGCTGGTGGACGCGGCCGTGGTGGTGGTTGAAAATCTCATCACACATCTGGCCCATGTCGAAAAAGCTGGACGCTTGCCCCGCCTGCATGTCATCTATAGAGCCACCCGCGAAGTTGCAGGCCCTGTCACTTCAGGCATTTTGATCATTATCATCGTTTTCTTGCCGTTGCTGACTCTGCAAGGATTGGAAGGCAAACTGTTTACCCCGGTGGCGTTAACCATTGTGTTTGCGCTTAGCGGTTCTTTGGTGCTGTCACTCACGGTGATCCCGGTTATTGCTTCCTATTTATTGAAAAAGGTATCTCATGAAGAACCTTGGCTGCCAAGGCAATTACAAAAACTCTATCAGCCTGCTTTATTGTGGTGTATAGGTAACAGTAAAAAAGTATTTGTAACGGCGGGCGCTTTATTGGTATTGACGGTCGTGGTATTTACCCGGATAGGCAGCACCTTTATGCCGACGATGGATGAAGGCGATATTATCGTCCAATTGGAAAAGTTGCCGTCGATTACTTTGGAACAATCAGTAGCGCTGGATGGGCAAGTGCAAAAGAATCTGCTCAAAAATGTGCCTGAAATCATTGATATTGTTTCTCGCGTCGGTACTGATGAGCTGGGGCTGGATCCGATGAGTCTAAATGATACTGATACCTTTTTAATCCTGAAACCTAAAAAGCAATGGCGGATGCACAGTAAAGAAAAGCTGATCGAAGAAATTCGCAAAGTTATGGCGGCAACGCCAGGAATTGCCTTCAAATTTACTCAACCGATTGAAATGCGGGTCTCGGAAATGCTCACAGGTACACGCGGCGATGTGGCGGTTAAATTATTCGGCGCAGACCTCGCAGTCTTAAGTGATAAAGCGGCACAAATAGCCGCTGTATTGAAAGCCATACCCGGTTCCTCTGATGTTTTTACCAGACAGAATGAGGGCATGCAGTTTTTACAGTTAAGCATTGATAAATTGGCGGCCGGGCGTTTGGGTCTGGATAGCGATAGTATTGAAATGCTGTTACGCGCCCAGATTGAAGGTTTAAAACTGGGAATTGTTCAGGAAGGCATTAAACGTACACCGTTAATCTTGCGCGGCAACAGCAATACTTCCAACTTTGAGAATCTGCAAATGACCTTGCCCAATGGCGGGCATGTGCCGGTAACGGCCATTGCCAAAATCGAAAAAGTGGAAGGCGTGGTATCTGTAGAACGGGAAAAGGGGCAACGTTTTGTGGTTATCAGCAGCAATGTCCGGGATCGTGATTTAGTTGGCTTTGTCGATGATGCCCGCAAGGCAGTTGCCGAAAAAGTCAAGTTGCCGACCGGCTACACCGTTGAATTCGGCGGCCAGTTTGAAAATCAGCAACGTGCAGCGGCGACACTGTCACTGGTTGTGCCGATTTCATTAGGCCTGATCTTTTTGCTGTTATTCTCAACCTTTGGTTCAGTACGCCAGGCCGTGCTGGTGTTATCAAACATTCCGCTGGCAATGGTAGGCGGCGTTTTCGCCCTGTGGATTTCCGGCGAATATTTATCCGTACCTGCATCCGTTGGCTTTATCGCTTTACTCGGGATTGCGGTGCTTAACGGCGTCGTGATGGTGAGCTATTTTAATCAGTTGCTTGCCACCGGCATGGAACTGGCTAAAGTAGTAACGCTGGGCTCTGCGCGGCGGTTAAGACCGGTATTGATGACCGCCAGCATTGCAGCCTTCGGGTTGATTCCATTGTTATTCGCAACAGGCCCCGGCTCTGAAATTCAGCGGCCTTTAGCCATAGTCGTGATTGGCGGCCTGGTATCCTCGACCTTTTTGACCTTATTTTTATTACCTATTTTGTTTAAATTATTCGGCATCTCCAGGGAGATTGAGCAATGAGCTGCACAGAATATCTGGTTACACTCAACATTCCGCCCAGCCTTGAAGAAATGATGGTTGACAATTTGCTGATGCTGGAAACAGAACACGGCTTCAGCAGCTTTCCGATCAGCGCTCATCATTATGATAACAAAGGCCTATCGCTGGCTGAACAAGTGACCGGCCGCCAAAGACGAATCCGCTTCCAAATGTATGTGCCGGTGCAGGAATTACCGGCATTACTGGAGCAATTACATCGGGAGTTTTCCGGTTCAGGCATTCAATACTGGGTTTTACCGGTCATTGATAGCGGAGTTATTTGAACAAGAACCCTGATGCGATCTGTCTTGTAAGAGGATTCTCATAGAGCAGAAAAACTCAGACAAATAATGAAACTTTCCGGGTGAATCGTAGCCGGTGCGGTCAGATATAGCTTAACAGCAAACCGGACGCCCGCAGCGCATCCAGTTCAGCTTCTGTTTCAGCCTGGATTAAATCCAACTCGGTCAGGCGCATTTCGGTTCTTGAGCGATAGGCATCCAGGAGCTCTAATAAAGATCCTTTGCCAAGTCGATAAGCCGATTCTCCCATCAATTTGAGATCAGGCAATTTACTCAGCACATCCTTTTCGAACTTTATTCGAGTTTCCTGTCTTCGAACCAGAAGATCAACGGCTCGCTCAATCGCAACCCTGGTACGCGAAACCGCAAGTTCCCGCTCCAGTAAGGCAGTACGTTTTTCCGCTTTTGCACGGGCCATGCCTCCCTGATTGCGGTCAAATATCGGCACCTCTACCGATACGCCGCCGAAAGTTGTATTGCCATAGGGATTGTCAGTGAAAGTTGAACCAATCTGTAAAGAAGGCACAGGCCAACGCTCGCGCCGTGCTTTTTCCAGCCCGGCATCCGCTGCCACTTCGCTTCGCCGCGCCGCTTCAATATCAGGATTCAGGCCTTCCGCTTCAGCCAACAGCTTTTTCGCATCAGGCGGAACCCCGAGAACCGCCAGATTACCGTCAGCTTCCGGTGTCCAGCCCGGCATTCCCAAGAGTATGCCTAAATCCCCTGTGGTTCCCGCCAAATCGCTGCGGGCCGTTTCCAGGCGCGTTTGAACACTCCTGGCCTCGATACCGATGCGCAGTACATCATAAGAACTGGCGTTGCCCGCTTGTTCACGGCCGGCAATAATAGCGGCCAGACGCTCCATTTCAAGAGCGGTCTCATTAAGAATGGCTATCTTCTCCTTGGTAGCTAACAGTTTTACAAATAACAGCCGTGTTTCATGGACGATATTTGCGTACTCGGCTTCGACATCCGCAGCGGCGGCATCGACATATTTCTGCGCAGCTTCGACGCGAGCGCCCCGCTGACCGGAAACAAGCACGGGCACTTCCAATGTAACAGCCTGCTGCACATGTCCATCGTACATAGTGTTCACTCGGCTCACAAGATCATAACGGCCATAGCTAATTCTGGGATTAGGCAGCACGCCTGCGGCAATTACTTCGGCTCTGGCCGCTTCAATGCGTTGAAGTAAAGCGGCATAACGCGGACTTTCATAGCGGACTATTTGTAACAGTTGGCCGATAGTAACCGGCTTAGGCGCAGTATCCTGATCTGCTGACACGGACATGGCAATAAGGCTTAGCGACAGCAAACCACCAATTGCTGAGACGGACAGGCGCCGCCATACTGCCAATAAATCGAGCAATATCATAATTCGTCCTGGATTTCGTCGGCCTCTTCAGGTGTAATCAGCCGTTTGGGAGTGATATAGGAATAGATAGCCGGCAACACGAACATGGCCACAAAAAAGGTAGTGAACATACCGCCAACAATAACGATGGCGAACGGTTGCTGAGTTTCGCTGCCTATACCGGTAGAAACCGCCATCGGCAAAAGTCCCAGCAAGGCCAGCAATGAAGCCATCAGGACAGGGCGCAAGCGTTCGGTTGCACCGTTCAATATGGCCTCGCGGAGATCTTGGCCTTTGTGCCGGTACTGTTCCGTAGCGCTTAATACCAAAAGCCCCATCAGTGATACCTGCCCCAGAAGAGCAATGAATCCGATCGTCGCACTGACAGACAAGGCGATACCGGAAACCATCAGCACAAACACGCCTCCGGTCATTGCGAAAGGTGTGGAAAGCAAGATAGCAATGGCGCTACGGGCTGATTGCAAGGCGCTGTATAACAGGCACAATACAATAAGCACCGCTATGGGAATAATGACCCCAAGGCGGGCCATTGCCCGCTGCTGGTTTTCGAACTCGCCGCCCCAAACCAAAAAGTGCCCATCGGGGACTTTTACTTTAGCTTCCACGGCCGCCATTGTTTCATGGACCACTGTGCCGAGATCGCGCCCTTCAACATTGAACTTAAGAGCCAGAAAACGGCGGTTGGCTTCCCGCTCTATAGAAGTCCTTCCGCGCTCGATGTGTAAATCGGCTATTTCCCGTACAGGTATGCGGGCGCCCGCAGGAGTCGGCAGCATAAGATTACCGATCTGCTCCATGTCAGTACGTTCAGCGTCAGGAAGAATAATACGTATCGGCACCGGCCGTTCAGCTTGCCACAATTCGGTAGCGACTTTGCCGGCCAGACTGGTTTCGATAGTGTCCTGGGCGGCGTCAACAGTAATTCCCTGGCGAGCCAGTGCAGGCCGGTTAAGGCGAAGTTGCAGCTGCGGTACCTGGGACTCCCGGTAAAGGTCCAGATCAATGACGCCCGGCTCGTTTTTCAGCACCGCTTTGGCCGCTTCCAGGGTTGTACGCATTTTTTCCAGATCAGTGCCGTATATTTTCAGCACCACCTTGCCGCGAACGCCGCTGACTGCTTCTTCCACATTATCCTTGATCGGCTGGGAAAAATTAAAGCGGACTCCCGGAATCGATTTGAGAGAATCCCGCATGGCATCCACCAGAGCTTCTTTATGTACACCCTTACGCCACTCATCGCGAGGTTTAAGGTGAACAAAAGTTTCGCTCATATTGACGCCTTCATTATCGGTGCCATCCTCGGATCGTCCCTGCTGGCTAAGGATACCTTTGACTTCGGGGAATTCAAGCAGCTTCCGGCGCATGTCGAGCAAAATATCCTGTCCTTTAGACAGGGCAATACTGGCCGGCATCTCGACAAAAACATGCACATCCCCCTCATCAAGTTCCGGCAGAAACTCGGTACCAAGCTGGCTACCGGCAATGGCGCCGCTAATCAATAATATGGCTGCCGCAGCCAGAGTCATTGGGCGCCGGTCAATAGCCAATGCCAGTATTCGGCGATACCATTTCCTGATGCTGACCAAAAACAATGGCTCCTCAATAATGGCGTCTTTCGGATGAATCAGGGCTGCGCAAAGTGCTGGCACCAAAGTCAAAGCGAAAATAAGTCCGCCCACCAATGCAAAGCTGTAAGTAAGCGCCAGGGGACGAAAAATGCGGCCTTCAACCCGCTCCAGAGTGAACACAGGAATCAACGCGGCAATAATGATGAGCATGGCGAAAAAAGTAGGTTTTGCTACATCAAACGCTGCGGCGGCTATCAACTTGACCATATCACGGCGAGAATTGGGCCGCTGATGTGTCGCCTGGTGAATGACGTTTTCTACCAGAACTACCGCTCCATCAAGAATTATGCCGAAGTCGATGGCCCCCATGGAGATTAAATTGGCCGGAAGCCCAAGTTGATAAAGTCCGGTAAAGGCAACTAAAAGGGATAAAGGAATGACCACTGCGACAATCAGGGAACCGCGTACAGTACGTAAAAACAGCCATACGACGCCGACAACCAGCAGGAAGCCATGAAAAAGATTTTCATAGACAGTATGCAGGGTATTATGGACCAGTTCGGTTCTATCCAGAAATGGCTGAATCTTCATGCCCTGCGGTAATATACGATTATTAAGTTCGTCTACTTTTTTATGGATGGCATCCAGTACCAGCGAAGGATTCTCGCCGCGACGCAACAATACAATACCTTCTACGGCCTCCTTCTGGCTGTCGAGTCCCACTGTGCCTTGCCGTGGAGTGTAAGCTTGCACGAGGCGGGCGATATCACCCACCGTTACCGGAGTACCGCCTTCACTTTTAAGCACAATGTTGCGAATATCCTCCGGCGTGATGAGCAAACCAACCCCGCGTACGACAATCTGTTGATCGCCATGGCGCAGGAAACCCGCACCTACATTACGGTTCGATTGCGCTATCGCCTGATTAACTTCATCCAGCGTCAGATTAAAAGATTCCAGACGCACGGGATCGATTTCGACATAAATTTCCTTGTAATATCCTCCAAAAGTGAGGACATCGGCGACGCCCGGAACCTGCCGCATGGTACGGGAAATATTCCACTCCATCTCTGAGCGCAGCTCATAAAGCGAATGGCGATCGCTTACTACCATGAACTTGTAGATTTCACCAAGCGGTGTGTAATCCGGCGCCAGTACCGGCGTCACGCCATCCGGCAGTTCAGCGCCGGCAATACGTTGCGAAACCACGGTCCGGGAATAAAAACTGTCTGCGTCATCCTCGAAGGTAATAGTAATCAGAGATAAACCGAACAAACTTTGGCTGCGCATTTGCAGTATTTGCGGCGTACCGTTCAAAACTCGCTCCAAAGGAACGGTCACTTGACGTTCAACTTCTTCCGGAGCATACCCGGGCATCAGTGAGATAACAGTTACCTGGGTATTGGTGACGTCGGGATAGGCTTCAATAGGCGTTTGCAGATACGCATGCACGCCAAATAAAGCAATTATCGAAGTTATTACAATGACCGCTATGCGCCTATGGACGCAAGCTTCTATTAATGACCTTAACATACAGAATCCCTAAAGCAGCATCGCGGCTTCACCGTCAATCAATAGAGCACCGCTCACAACAACGCGCTCACCGCTTGAAAGTCCTTTTAATACGGGCGTCATTCCTCCCCGGGCCAAGCCAATTTGGACATCCCTGGGCTCGAAGACTCGAGGAGATTTCTCGACATAAACGATAGTCTTTTTACCGTCTCTAATTAATATTGCTGAAGTGGGTAACACAATATTTCCGGGACCGGAAGCTTCGATTGAAGCGCGCGCGTACATCCCGGGCCGAAGCGGTATCTTCGAATCGTCAGATACGATAAATACAGAGGCCCGCCGGAGATCACTTTGAATTGCCGCGCTTTCCGCGACGACATGTCCGCTGATAGGGTTGGGCAGTGATGCCAGCTCAATAGTCACTTTTGCTCCCTTTTCAACCAACGGCAAATCCCTTTCGAAAACATCAGCTACAATCCATGCAGCTGAAGGTTCACCCAGGTCGAAGAACGGCGACCCGGAACTGACAGCAGCCCCTATCGAAACATGAGCCTTTAAAACCATGCTATCCATAGGAGCCCTTATAGTGACCTCATCGGCGATGCCGTTGCCGAGTAAACGAAGAAAATCCCGGCTTCTCTCCAAGTCAGTACGGGCCTGTTTCAGTTGTGTTTCCGCTTCAACCCGCTCGACCTCGAGTCCCACCCCTGCCTGCCGCATCGCAAGTTGACGCCGGTAGCGATCTTCGGCTCTGGAAAGTTCGGCTTCCGCACGGGCGAAATCCGAGCGCATTTGTGCAGCTTCTACACTGGATAGTGTCGCTAAAGGAGCTCCCGCCTTAATGCGATCGCCAACCTGAACGTAAATTTTAGTAATTCGTCCGGCAACCATCGTACCCGCTGTAGAGATAGCTTTAGTCTGGAAATCCACTCGGGCAGGAGCCGAAATGACGCCGCCAAAAGCTTCAGATTTAACTTCCTGCACCACAATATACGGAAGAGACTCGGGCCGTAGCATGACGGCCGGCGCATCTTCAGCCTGTGGATTTCCGGCTTTATCCATTGCCGCTGATGCCAGCTCCTTCGAAGGGGGCCGAGCTACTGTTTCTGATGCTTGATGGCCACAGGCTGATATAAGCAGAAGCCCGGCAAAACAAATAAAAGTTAATAGATGCATGGAAAAGATAAAATAGAAAGCACGATAAACCTGATTTGTGATCATTATAAAATATCGATTCGATATCGCTAATAATAAATTAACACTCTTAAAGGGACATCAACCGATTGCTCTGTTTTAAGCTAAAGCCAAATTGAATAAATATCTTATTTTTAAATATGTTTCCTATTCCTCAAAATATTTTATAAGATTTATATAAATAAGCATATTTCATGCCGGATAGGTTATATATATGAAGTACTTCTATGAATTCATAGTGTTATTATCAAAAGCTATTACCTCTTATCATTTGTGTGATCAGGAAAGGTTTAAAGCAACCATTCGAATTGGTTCATTTAAACTGCCACTTAATTTATATTCGACAAGATTGTCTGGCACTGCTATTGATGTGTAGACTATTGGATTAAGGTGTGCTGATATAAATCAGTTTTATAAATCTTCTCTTGATTGAAGTTACCGGTAGAAATCATCTGTCTATGAACAAAGTAAAAGTAACAGGGTTTAAAAATTATGCTTACCTTTTCAACTTAGTCTCTTCATTTATTAACACTTTTTGCAAATCTTCCGGGCTCTTTTTTTTATTATTATGCGGATGCTCAATTCAGGATTACAAACCGGCCCCGTTACCGTTATACATGGATGAATCTAAATTAGCTACTGTAGATACGCCTCCGCTCAATGCGCTTCCTGACGAAACTCACAGGGTTATATCCCCTTACGAATCTGCGGCAGAGCCAAAAGAACTCACATTAAACCAGGCCGTGCAAACCGCATTGCAATCTGATCCAAGGATCAGAGCCGCACTTGAAAACATTAGTCAGGCTGAAGCCGACCTGATCACGGCCGGATTGATACCCAATCCGCAACTCTATACTGATATACAGTTAATGCCCTTGAATCGGTCTTTCACCGTCAACCGACAAGGCGGACCGCCACAATTTGATATCAATGTCACGGCGCCTATCGACTGGTTCCTGTTTGGCAAGAGGGCGGCTGCAATAACGCTCGGAAAACAGGGTGTGGAAGCGGCATCCGCCGACTTTGCCAATACCGTCCGGCTCAGAATTGCAGCAACTATCGCCGCTTTTTATGACGTTCTGGAAATGCAGGCTATGTTGGGGCTCGCCTATGAAAACCAGCAAAACCTTGCCAAAATGGAACAGATCATTCTTAACCGGGTGGCTCTCGGAGGAGTGGGCACTATTGAAGCGGATCGGATTAAACTGTCAATTTTCAGCAGCCGCCGTGAAGTTCATACACGGGAACTCGATTTGGCTGCGGCGCTTAATCGGCTACGCTCCCTGTTAGGCGTTGAAGGCAATACTCCTATTAATGTAAAAGGCACCCTGGAAGTAGAAGCTCCATTAAAGCCCATAGTGCTTGAAGCCGCTTTTAAACTGGCTGAGGAAAACAGACCCGATTTAACTGCACTGCGCCGTCAGTTGGATAAAGCCAATGCAGATATAAAATTGCAGGAAAGCAAAGCGTATCCCATAGTTGCGCCGAGCATCGGATACACCCGACAGTTTCAACAACAAGCCATCGGCTTTCCGGATGCCAGTTCGTGGATGGCTGGAATTAATGTCACCGTACCTGTTTTTGATCGTAATCAAGGCAATATTGCCAAGGCAAAATCCGTCAGAAGCCAGACCCAATTTAATCTGCGAGGTCAGCTTGTGGATTTACGCGCCGAAATTGATCAGGCAGTTAAAACCTTTGCTACTTCTTATCAATTTTTAATAATCGATGATCCCGGGCAGCTTGAAGCGGCAAAAAATGTGCGGGATAAAACTACCCAGGCTTATGAATTAGGTGGTAAAACCCTGATAGAAGTACTGGATGCACAACGGACATACCTGGAGACTTACCGTGTTCATATCAGTGAACGATCCAGTTATTGGCACTCCTTGAATCAACTTAATGCTGTTATCGGCAAAGAAGTATTACGATGACTTTTTTAGCTTTGTTTATGGACAATTACCTTAAGCATTATTCCCGATTGAATAATATATTGACTGTCAGTATGATTCTGGCGGCCTTGTTTTGCGGCTCATGGCAACAGGCGGCAGCCGATCAGAAAGAAGCCTCTGCGACAGAAGTTCCGGCCGTGGTTCAGCTGGCGGAGCCGCGTGTTATCGGGGTCAAAGCCGGTAGTCTGCTGGAAAAGAAATTCAACATTTCAATAGTACAAAAAGAACGTATAAACACGCCTTTGCTGGTTGTAACCGGCGCTGTTGTTGCACGTCTTCCTATGGGTTCCACGCCTATGGAAGACCGCTGGCAATTTAACAGCATTGAACTTTCCGGCGTTTATGCCGACTGGCAAAGGGCTCAGGCTGAAAAAAATTTCAATATCAAACGCCTGGTAAAAATCCGCGAACTGACTGCTGCGCAATACAATTCACATAAATTGGCTGTCGATCGGCTCAGAAAACTGGTTGCTACAGGAACCGAAGCGATTCGTGATCTAACCGCTGCAGAAGCCAACCTGCTTCAGGTTCAATTGGAAGGCCAAAAGGACGTCTATGAGGCAGAAACAGCGCTCACTGTCGCAACCCGCAGCCGTGCAGCGTTAGAAAGAAAGCTGTTGCAGGAAGGCGTGGACCCTCTTTTACTGGAAAGCTCTGCCCCCGGCGTTTCCTTGGTTATGGCCGATGTGCCTGAAATAAGAATCGGTCTGGTAAGAGTTGAGCAGGCCTGCGTTGCGCGTTTTTATGGGATTCCCAATCAACAGTTTTCCGGCAAAGTCAGAAGTCTGGCGCCCACGCTATCGGCCGAAAGACATACTTTACGTGTATTTTTTGAATTAAATGATCAATCCGATCAATTTAAGCCGGGCATGTATGCAGAAATTGGCTTAGGGACCGATCCGCGAGACGCCATACTGGTCCCGATAGACGGTGTTCTGCACAGCGGAAATTCGGATTATGTGTTAATTAATGCCGGACCGGGCTTGTGGAGAATTACCGAAGTAGACGTCGGAGAAAGCGCGAATGATCGCATTGAGATTCTTAAAGGTTTGCAGGGCGGGGAGCACATAATTGGCAATGGCGCGATCTTGTTAAAGCCAATGCTGGTTCAAGCCCTGCAAAATGACGAAGCCGACAAAAAAAGTCCATCCGGCGGAGCAACACGATGATTCCGCAAATGCTTAACAAAGCGATGGACCATCGCCTGATCGTTTTGGGCGGCGCTGTCATAGTTGTTATTCTGGGCCTGTGGTCGTTTTCAAGAATGCAGATCGACGCCTATCCTGACATATCTTCGCAGATGGTCCAGATTATTACCGTCTATCCGGGTCGCGCGCCCGAAGAGGTGGAGCGACAGGTAACCGTGCCGGTAGAGATCGAAATGCGCAATGTTCCGAAAGTGGTAACTATCCGTTCACGGACCATTTTCGGCCTGTCGGTAGTTCAGCTGACTTTCGAAGAGGGCGTTGAAGGTTATTGGGCGCGACAACGTGTACAGGAAAAACTCGCCAACATAAATTTACCTGATGGCGCATCTGCCGAGCTGGGTCCATACGCAACGGCCTACGGGGAAATATTGCGGTATGAGTTGGTGTCAGACGGCCGTTATGATCTGACCGAACTTCGATCTATTAATGACTGGCAGGTCATCCCCCATTTGTTGCGTGCAGCCGGCGTCGCCGAGGTCACCAATTTCGGCGGTTTTGAAAAGCAATACGCGGTACTGATGAAGCCGTCGCAATTGCAGCGTTTCGGATTATCCCTGAATGATATCGTCGATGCCATACAGACCAATAATGAGAGCGCCGGAGGCAGCGTCTTGTCGCGAGGCAGTATGTCTTTTGTTATTCGTGGCCGCGGAGCTTTACAGGACGTATCGGAACTGGGTAATATCTTTATCAAGTCTTTCGGCGGCACGCCTGTTTATGTGCGTGACGTAGCGGATGTGGAAACTGATGCCAAAATACCCACCGGAATTCTCAGCAAAAATAAAAAGGACCAAACCATTGAAGGTATAGTCCTGATGCGCCGAGGGGAAAATACTTCGGATACATTGAACAATGTTAAAACGGTTATCAATGAACTGAATCAGGTTGATTTGCCGGAGGGCGTCAAGGTGGCGCCATTCTATGATCGTTCCCAACTGGTTGAAAATACGCTGCATACAGTAGGCCATAGCGTCTTGCTGGGCATTACGCTGGTCACCGTCGTACTGCTCTTTTTTCTGGGGCGCCCGTCTATGGCGCTGGTAGTGGCCTTGACTATTCCCTTTTCATTATTGTTTGCCCTGGTCATGATGAATGCGTTTGGCATTCCGATCGGTTTATTGTCCATCGGCGCCATTGACTTCGGCATTATTGTTGACGGCTCTGTGATTATGGCGGAAAACATTGCGCATCATTTGCATGACCCAACGCAAAAGAATGATCAAACCGGCGTGGCAAAAACAGTCTTGCGCGGGGCTTTGCAGGTTGAGCGGCCGGTATTTTTTTCAATCCTGATGATAGTGGGCGCTTTCTTGCCGTTGCTGACGCTTACTCATATTGAGGGGCTGTTATTTCGCCCTATGGCATTGACCATTTTATTTGCCTTGTTCGGCGCCATGATATATGCGCTGTTCGTCGTGCCTGTGCTAAGCAGTCTGTTATTTAGAAAAGGTTACCACGATTGGGAAAATCCGGTATTAAGATGGATTTACCCTCGCTACGCTTCGACACTTTCCTTTTTATTGACTTACTGCTGGCGGTCAGTTGGCTTGGCGGCAGCCATGCTTGTTATTATTCTGGGATTAATCCTTCCGCGCATCGGCTCAGAGTTTTTACCTTATATGGATGAGGGCGTCGCCTGGGTGCGGGCAAATTTTCCTGAAGGCACCTCTTTACAGCAATCCTCAAAGTTCGGCCAACGGCTGCGCGAAGTCGCAGCAGAATTTCCGGATATAGCTTTCATTGTCGTTCAGGCAGGCCGGAGCGACAGCGGTACGGATCCTTTTCCTCCCAGCCGGCTTGAAATGCTGATCAGTCCCCAACCTCGGGACCAATGGGTGCAATTCAAACGCAAGCAGGAATTGCTTGCTGCGCTGGGAGCGCGGTTTCGTATGGAGTTTCCAACGACACGCTTCAATTTTACCCAGCCCATCATCGATAGCGTAACCGAAGACGCCAACGGCACTTCAGCCAATCTGGCCGTAGAATTTTCCGGTTCCGATTCTGACGTATTGCTGAGCCTGGCAAGAAAAACCCAGGCGTTGCTCAATAGAGTTCCAGGTGCTGTGGATGTCAGTATTGAACAGGAAGGACCGCAGCCGCAATTGGTTATCAGCCCGGAGAGATCCTTGTGCGCCCGCTACAATGTCAGCGTCGAAGATGTTACAGCGCTCATTGATATCGCTATCGGCGGATCGCCGATCGGGCATTTGTTTGAAGGTGAACGGCGTATTGATATTGTTGCGCGTTTTGCCAAGGAAGTCTTACGTTCGCCGGCCGCTATCGGACGTCTGCCGGTTTATAATTCAGACGGCATTCCTATCCCGTTAGCTCAGGTTGCTCATATTGAAATTATCGATGGACAGACATTGATAGCCAGGGCCGATGGCAGACGCCGACTGACAGTGAGAACGGATATAGTTGGACGCGACCAGGGCGGTTTCGTAGCCGATGCCCAACGCCTGTTCAAACAGGAAATTGAAGCTCCCAGTGGCTATCGCGTCGCCTGGCTGGGCATGTTTGAGAATCTTGAACGGGCCGCACAACATTTTAAAATACTCGTGCCATCCAGTATTGGCGTCATATTTCTTCTGCTTTTGGTAACGTTCGGCTCATTGCGGGCATCATTGACATTGCTGTTTGCCATTCCCTTTGCCTTGGTAGGAGGAATCACTGCCCTGTATTTTCGCGATATGAATCTGAACGTCTCTTCAGGGGTCGGCTTTGCGGCCGTTTTCGGTGTCTCTATTATGAATGGCGTGCTGATTATAAGAACTATCACCGAATTACGGCTTGCCGGTACGCCTATGAACCAGGCCATTATAGAAGGCTCTGTGCGCTGCATCAGGCCGATTCTGGTCGCTTCCCTGGTCGCCATCCTGGGTCTGGTGCCTGCATCGCTGGCTACCGGATTGGGCTCGGATGTGCAACGTCCCCTTGCTACCGTAATTGTCTGGGGGCTGTTTAGCGCCACCGTCATGACTATTTTACTGGTGCCTGTGCTCTATCATATATTTAAGCCGCCCGTCAAACTACCGACTTCGGAAGAGCGGGAGCTGGATAATATTTAAGCGATTAATTATGATATTATTTTCAAGTAGTTCGGGTATTGTTTTGATTGTTGCCCCTGGCGTTGCTGCTGACTGAATTGCTTATCTTTATATTGATGAATTATGGGCTACAGATATGATTTTAATTCCGGCCCGGTTTAAGTCGTATATTAGGACAGTGCATAAGTGTTAAAGCATCTGCTATAGCATTATTACATCCGTTATAGGGCCACATCGGCGGCCGGAGCAAATATATTTATATGCCTCATTTAAATCCTTATCCACAATCCATGCGATTTTCATCGAAACACTGTTGGGATTTGCTCGCAGCCATCGCAGGCATTGTTTTTACGCTGGCGTTTGCCCCTTTCGATTATGCCTGCCTGTCGCCCCTAGCGCTGATTATCCTGTTTGCTTCCTGGCAAAACAGCACCTCGGGCCGTGCAATATTAAGAGGATATTTATTCGGCTTGGGGTCATTCGGCTTGGGCGTATCCTGGGTTTATATCAGTATTCATGATTTTGGCAAGGCCGATATGCTAAGTTCCAGCCTGCTGACCGGCTTGTTTGTCGGCTTTTGGGCTCTGTTTCCGGCATTTGCAGGCTATCTTTCAGTAAAAACAAGACCGGTTTGCAAAGGGCTCATGTCAATAGCCGCCATGCCTGCCATTTGGCTCCTGGTTGAATACTTTCGCGGCTATCTGGTGCTTAACGGTTTTCCCTGGCTGCAAATTGCCTACTCGCAACTGGAAACGCCATTGACGGGATTTATCCCTGTAGTCGGCGTTTATGGAACCGGGTTTCTAGCCGCCTTGACCGCCTCCATTGTGCTGTTTATTTTTCAAACCCGAAAACACCGGTTATTGCTGACAATATTCCTTGTTGTGATATGGACTACCGGCAGCGTCTTGCAGACAGTAAAATGGACCCGGACGATAGGCGATCCTATCAGAGTTTCATTGATTCAGGGCAATATCATACAGGATCAAAAATGGCTGCCGGAAAACAGGCTCAATACCTTACTACTCTATAAAAAAATGACAGAACAGCATTGGGATTCTGCTGTCATTGTTTGGCCTGAAACCTCCATTCCCGCTTATTTATCCGAAGTCAACGAGTGGTTCTTGCTGCCCTTGAGTCAAGCCGCTCAACAACACAATACCGATTTAATCGTCAGCCTTCCGACGCGTGGAAATTCGGAGAATGAAAAATACAATGCTGTGATGACGCTGGGCAAAGAAACAGGCCTTTATCGAAAAAAGCATTTACTGCCTTTCGGCGAATATTTGCCCTGGCAGCCTGTGTCCGGTTTTATATTAAACAGCCTGTCGATAAAATTGGGTAATTTCAAGTCCGGCGGTATGGATCAACCTTTGCTGAAAGCGGGAGGTTATCCCTTTATTACTTCGATCTGCTATGAAGATGCCTTTGGTAATGAGGGTATTCGGAATTTGGCGGATGCCGCTTATCTGGTCAACGTCACCAATGACGGCTGGTTTGGAAACTCAATAGAGCCTTATCAGCATTTACAAATTGCCAGAATGCGGGCCATGGAAACAGGACGCTTTCTGTTGCGGTCCACCAATACGGGAGTCACCGCCATTGTTGCGCCTGATGGAAGAATTATCAGCCGGGCGCCTTCATTTACAATCACAACGCTGAACGGAACGATAACGCCTATGAGCGGAATGACCCCTTATGCACGATTTGGCGATGCGCCTGTCATTGGCCTTATCGTACTCTTACTTTTCGTATCGTTTATTTACGACAGAGGGATATTGAAAAACGACGTGTTACAGGAGCAGATTTAACCTTGCAAGCGTGCTGTCTACTTCATGCGGCCGGAAAATAAACGATATGCAGAATTCCCGGTTTCTTCATTGTAGGCGAAATCCAGCTCATCAAGACACTGTTCAAATCCTTCTTTTTCAGTTTCAGGCATTTGCAGGCCCATTAACACCTTGCCGAAAGCGGCACCATGATTGCGATAATGGAATAAGCTGATATTCCAGCGTCCGCCTAACTTAGTCAAAAAATATAATAATGCGTCCGGCCGTTCAGTAAATTCAACACTATAGACAATTTCGTCGAGCTCGTGCGGCGCATGTCCGCCCACCATATAACGAATATGCTCTTTCGCCAACTCGTTGGCAGTCATATCGGTGACTTGAAAGCCCTGCTCCTGCAATTGCCGGATAATAGCGGCCCGGTCTGATTCAAGTCCATTACTCGTAATGCCAACAAAAACCTGAGCCATTGCTGCGTCAAAATAACGGTAATTGAATTCGGTGATGCTGCGCCCGCCCAGTAACTTGCAAAACGCCAGGAAACTGCCGGGCGTTTCAGGAATGCTGACCGCCAATAAAATTTCCCGGTGCTCCCCCACTTGCGCGCGCTCGGCGACATAGCCTAAACGATCGAAGTTGACATTGGCGCCACTGTCAATGGCGACCAGGACTTGTCCCGTTATTTGCTCGCGCTCGACATATTTCTTTAATCCCGCGATTGCCAAAGCGCCGGCAGGCTCGGCTATCGAGCGGGTATCATCAAAAATATCCTTGATGGCGGCACAGATTTCATCGGTATTAACAGTCATCACTTCATCAACATTGTCTTGTGCAATGCGAAAAGGTTCTGCGCCCACTTGCTTGACCGCAACGCCATCTGCGAACAAACCGACTTGCTCAATGACGACGCGGCTTTTTGCCTTTAAAGCACGGTTGAGACAATCGGCATCTTCCGGCTCAACACCAATAATTTTTATATCAGGGCGCACAAACTTGACATAGACAGCAATGCCGGCAATTAACCGCCGCCGCCCACAGGTACAAAAATAGCGTTTAAATCGCCGGGGTGCTGTCTGAGGATTTCCATTGCGATAGTCCCTTGTCCGGCAATGACATCAGGATCATCAAAGGGATGAATAAACACCATGCCGTACCGGGCCGCCAATTCAACTGCATGGGCATAAGTCTCGCTATAGGATTCGCCAAACAAGATAATATCCGCGTCCATTGCTTTGACCGATTTGATCTTTATTTCCGGCGTTGTAGTCGGCATCACAATCAGTGCTTTAATATCCAGTCTTTGCGCCGCCAAAGCCACGCCTTGAGCATGATTTCCAGCGGAAGCGGCAATAACGCCTTTTGCTCTGGATGACTCATCCAGCAGGGATATTTTGTTATAAGCCCCGCGTAATTTAAATGAAAATACCGATTGTAAATCTTCGCGTTTTAAAAAAACGCGGTTTGCCAGGCGTTCTGACAGGGAAGGAGCAAAATCCAGGGGTGACTGTACGGCAACGTCATAAACTTTGGCGCGTAAAATTTTTTCTATGTAGTTTAAAGGCATTTTGTTAAAAATGGGCTGAAGAATATCCGGTTCTGAGGTATTATCGCACACCCTTTATTTAAATTACGGTAGCTCACATGACACAAGACGAATTAAAACAAAAAGTTGCTCAAGCCGCCCTTCACTATATTAAAGATGTCTCCATTGTAGGCGTAGGAACAGGCTCTACAGTGAAACATTTCATCGATTTTCTGGCCGATTTCAGGGCGGATATTGAAGGCGCGGTCTCCAGTTCCGAAATGAGCACCGCACAACTGAAAAAAGTCGGCATTCCGGTGCTTGATTTGAATGCAGTCGGCACTCTGGATGTGTATGTCGACGGTGCTGATGAAGTAAGCCCTCACAAACATTTAATTAAAGGCGGCGGCGGCGCTTTAACCCGCGAGAAGATTATCGCAGCCGCCAGCAAAAAGTTTGTCTGTATTGTCGATGAGACCAAATGCGTTGATGTGTTGGGCGCTTTTCCCCTGCCGGTTGAAGTGCTTCCGATGGCGAGAAGTTACGTTGCCAGAGAACTTGTTAAATTAGGCGGTCAGCCGGTATGGCGGGAAAATTTTATTACCGATAACCACAACGTCATTCTTGATGTTCACAATCTGAATATTATGGAACCCATCAAGCTGGAACAAATCATTAACAATATTACCGGCGTGGTCACCGTCGGCATCTTTGCCATGCGTCCTGCTGACGTGGTGTTAATCGGTAAAGGCACTGAAGTCGTGACGCAATAATCTGCTTTATTGTCCGGCGTGACTGGCCAGTCCACCCCAATCATCACAGTCTATAAATATTTATTTTTCAATTGAATATATTGCTGAGCGGAATATTCCAGAAATTCTTTTTCAGTTTCTGTCAAAGGTCTTGCCTGTTTAGCAGGTGAACCCATGTATAAATAACCGCTCTCCAGCTTTTTCCCCGGCGTGACCAGTGCGCCGGCGCCTAACATGACATAATCCTCAAGAACGGCATCATCCATAATAATGGCGCCAATCCCGATTAAACAATAATCACCGACTGTACAAGCGTGTACCACTGCTCTGTGGCCGATAGTTACACCTTTACCAATGGTTAAAGGATGGCCTTCGGGTGAAAATTTGCCCGCATGAGATACATGCAGGACGGAGCCATCCTGAACATTGGTGCCATTGCCAATTTTTATACTTTCAACATCCCCTCTGATGACTGTTGTCGGCCATATCGATACATCATCGCCAAGGGTTACATCACCAATAATCACCGCGCTGTCATCAATATAAACCGAGACGCCGATTTTCGGATATTTATTATTAAATGCTCTAATGGTCATAATAGTCTTCCCTATTTTTATATTTACCCAGGATAGTGACATAGAATCAGCGTTTAGGGGTAGTTAAAACTTAATTTGAGCACCTGGCAGCGTTTAGTGGGAATTTGGATAAGGCGGTAAAAAAGCGTGCCTCAGCCCTTGCCCTAACCCTTCCCCTTTTATAAAGGAAATTTTTAAAGTTCCAATTAGTCTACATTGCAACAAACTCTTCTTCTCTGTATCCTTCACCTATGCAAATTAATCTCATCTCAGTAGGAAACCGCATGCCAGGGTGGGTGCAACAGGGCTATGATGAGTATGCCAAACGCCTGCCGCGTGAATGCGAGCTGGCGCTTAAACAAATTGCGCCGGGTAAACGCAGCAAGAACAGCGACATTGCACGCATCGTCAAAGACGAAGGCGAGCGCATGATAGCAGCTGTTCCGCAGGGAGCGCATATTGTAATGCTGGATATACCCGGCAAGCCCTGGACTACGGCCGAATTGGCCCAGGCGATGCAGCGCTGGCAGGAATGCGGTCAGGATGTTGCCTTGCTGGTCGGAGGGCCCGAAGGCCTGGCGGATAAAGCCAAAGAACTGGCGCGAGAATCATGGAGTTTATCCAGATTGACATTTCCACATCCATTGGTGCGAATTATTATCGCCGAACAACTTTATCGCGCCTGGAGTATTCTTCATAATCACCCGTATCACCGCTAATGGCCGTACAAATTATTCTTGCTTCATCTTCGCCACGTCGGAAGGAACTGCTGGATCAAATAAGGGTCAGTTACAAGGTTTATCCGGTCAATATTGATGAAACGCCTTTACCCGATGAAACTCCGCTGAATTATGTACAGCGTCTGGCCGCTGAAAAATCGGCGCTGTGTCTGGCTCAACTCGCTACTGATACGCCTGTTTTAGCCGCAGACACAGCGGTTATCCTAGGTAATGCAATTATGGGCAAACCGGAAAATGAAGCTCAGGCATTGGATATGTTGACGCAATTATCCGGTAAAACCCATCAGGTATATAGTGCAATTTCGCTCAGAGGGCGTGAGCACAATCAGGCAGTCAGCATTACTGATGTGACTTTCAGGCATTTGACACAACAGGAAATATTGAATTACTTGCAGAGCGGCGAACCGGCTGATAAAGCCGGCGGCTATGCCATTCAGGGCATAGGCGGTATTTTTGTGGAATCGATAAGAGGCAGCTTTTCCGGAGTCGTCGGTTTACCGCTGTTTGAAACAGCGCAACTTTTAGCTAAACAAGGCATTAAGCTTTTAAATGAGTGAAGAAATTTTAATTAATGTGACACCGCCGGAAACACGCGTCGCCGTTATTGAAAACGGCGTGTTGCAGGAGCTTATCATTGAACGCAGCCGCGAGCGAGGCTTGGTAGGTAATATCTACAAAGGTGAAGTATGCCGCGTCTTGCCCGGTATGCAGGCGGCTTTTGTTGATATTGGCCTGCCCAAGGCGGCTTTCATTCATCTGTCTGATTTGTGCGCCAAGGATCTGGAAAAAAAAGGCTCGGAAGTCATTGAACATTATCTGCAGGAAGGCCAGCACATCGTCGTGCAAGTGGCCAAAGATCCATTGGGAAGCAAAGGCGCGCGGCTGACGACCGAAATATCGATTCCGTCACGATATCAGGTCTATATGCCCTACTCAAACAATTCCGGCGTATCGCAACGCATCGAATGCGATGCCGAGCGGGCTCGTTTAAGAGCCTGCCTCGAAGCCTTCAGGCAGGAACATGATTGCGGCGGTTTTATCGCGAGGACAGCCGCTGAATGCATAGAAGAATCAATTCTGATTGCCGATATGACATTTTTGCTGAAATTGTGGGAGTCCATAGTCGCCAAAATTGCCAACGCCAAGCCCAAACAGTTTATTCATAAGGATTTACCGCTAAGCACCCGGACTTTAAGAGATTTATATAAGGAAGGTATTGACAGGGTTCGCGTGGATTCAAAAGAGACCTATCATCGGCTGCTCGAATTTGCCGAGGTCTTTGTGCCGGAAATAGTGCCGGTTATCGAACATTACACAGGGGAATGTCCGGTATTCGATATTTACAGTGTTGAAGATGAAATTAAAAAAGCCCTGGACCGAAAAGTCAAATTAAAATCCGGCGGCTATCTGATATTCGATCAGACCGAAGCGATGACTACGGTGGATGTCAATACCGGCGGTTATGTCGGCGGCCGTAACCTGGAAGAGACCATCTTCAAAACCAATCTGGAGGCGGCTCAAACCATTGCCCGCCAGCTTAGGCTCCGTAATCTGGGCGGTATCATCATTATCGATTTTATCGACATGCAAAGCGAAGAACATAAAAAACAGGTATTGCAGGCGCTTGAGAGGAATCTGGAAAAAGACCGTGCAAAAACCAAAATTACTGAAGTATCGGTGCTTGGCCTGGTGGAAATGACCCGAAAAAGAACCCGTGAAAGCCTGCAACATATACTTTGTGAGCCTTGTACGGCCTGTGGCGGCCGCGGCGTTTTAAAAACAGCCGAGTCCATGTGCCTGGAAATTTTTCGCGAAATCATTCGTGAAGTGCGGCTATACAAAGTCCAGACGCTGCTGGTTCTGGCCTCTAATGAGGTAGTGGAAATGCTGCTTGATGAAGAAGCGGATATGCTGGCTGAACTGGAAATATTTCTGGGCGTGCAGATCAAATTCAGAGCGGAGGCGGAATATAATCAGGAACAGTATGATGTTGTTCTGCTTTAAGACGCAAAACTGTGGCTGCAAACTTCTTCGCCATAAGGCTTTAAACTCTGCTCTGCGAAGCCGTCATTTCTTCATGGAAGGTCTTTAACCTCTCCCGGCCTTCATGATTCATCATATTACACGAGCAACACGACATCTTATTTTCTGGTCCTTGATAGTATCGGCGGTCAGCTTGACGGGCATGCGTTTGGTATTACTGGGAATAGACACTTATAAAGCCGATCTGTCAGCCAGAGTGAGTGAACTCTTGGGCGCGCAGATACAAATAGGCCGGTTACGCGCAAAAATGCGTGGCCTTGATCCTGAACTGGTGCTAAAAGATATCGAGATACTATCCTCTGCTCCAGGCAAAAAGCCTGTCGTTGAACTTAAAGAAATACGCATGGGCATTAATTTGCTCGATATGCTGGTTAGCAGTGACCGCTTGTCTTCCGCATGGGTCACCCTGGTTGGTGCCAAACTGTCAGTGAAACGCAAAGAAGATGGAAGCTTTTCCATCGTTGGCTTAAAAGCCAGCGATGAGCAGCCGCTGTGGCTCTTGCAGGGACAAAAATACGAAGTTTTACAAAGTGAAGTAACCTGGCAGGATGAAAAGAAAAAAGGCAAAGCGCTAAAGTTTGAAGCAGTCGATTTGGTGATTTTGAATAAGGGTCAGCAACATCGTTTGAATGTGCTCATGAAATTGCCGAAAAAATTCGGCGATACCTTGACAGTTTCTATGAACCTTATAGGCGATGTTTTTAAACCTTCAGATGTTAATGGCTCAATTTTTATCGATGGCAAAAATTTAAACCTGCCTGAATGGAGAACGCTTGATTTGCCGGGTTCCTTGAAAATTCATTTAGGCGTCGGCGATATCAAGGTCTGGAGCGAATTGCAGCATTCCCAGCCCGTTTCGCTTGTTAGTGACAGTCAACTTCATCAATTGCACCTTAGCCGGCAGGACAAGGGCGCGTTTTCTATTAAACAGCTGGATACGCGTTTTCGCTTGTCAGTCAATGACAGCCGGTGGCAATTGGATGTCCCCCGGTTTTTACTGGAAACAGCGGATAAGAAATGGCCGGACGCCATATTTAACCTTGCCGTTAACCGGACTGATGATAATGTATTGCATAAAGTTGGACTTTCTGCGGAGCAAGTGGATATACAAGAAGTCTCCCGCCTATTACAATTTTTTGCCCCGCTGCCGGAAGGGGCTGCCACATCACTGGCTAAGGCAGACCTTAAAGGATCATTGGAGCAGACCTCTTTATTTGCCGACCTGGATCAAAATCATTTTGCGGTAAATGGTAAATTCAACAAAATTAATATTGCTGCAACGTCAGCAGTACCGGGTATAGAAAATTTATCCTGCCAAATAAAAGGCAGTGATCAGCGGGGTCTCATTCATCTGGCCGCTCAAAACGCGCGAATCACATCCAAAGGGCTGTTTCGTGACGCGCTGATCATAAAAAAACTGAATGCGGCTTTAACCTGGCGGCAGACGCCAACAGACTGGATCTTATCCAGCCCGTTGATTGAGTTGGACTCCCCTGATATTCAAACAAAAAATAAATTGCTGTTAAGGATCCCCAAAACGGACGGAGATATCTTTATGGATTTGCAAACAGCTTTTACCAGCGATGATATGAGCAAAGCCCGGTATTATTTGCCGGCAGGGATTATGGGTAAATCGCTTGTGAACTGGCTGGATAATGCCTTCATCAAAGGAAAGATACCCAAAGGCGGCATGTTGTTCTACGGAAATTTAAGCGATTTCCCTTTTACCGGCGGACAAGGTGTTTTCGAAACCCGATTTGAGACGGATGACATGGAATTATCCTATCATCCTGAGTGGCCCCATTTAATGAATCTTGGCGGACATGTTTTATTTTTACAAAACGGGTTGCAGATTGAATTGAATAAAGGCGAAAGCGAAAAGGTAAAGATTGATCAGGCTACAGTCACTATTCCTGCCCTCGGTGAAAGCAAGCATTTGCTGGTTCAGGGCAAACTTGAATCGGGCATATTGCAAGGATTGGAGTTTTTGCAAAAGACTCCGATACATGCAACTGTAGATAATTTCCTGAGCGCTACAGAACCGCAAGGCGACACCACAGTAACACTGGATTTAAAGCTCCCGTTAGCCGATGACGCTATTTCTAAAGTCAATGGATCGGCGCAGCTAAACAAGGCCAAATTAACATTGAAATCACCCGCTCTGCTGGTGAATAAAATCGACGGCCAGTTAAAATTCAACGATCTGGGCGTTTACAGTAATACCATTAATGCAGCAGCTTTAGGCCAGCCTGTCCGGATAAATATTAAAAGCTCTGATATTCAGACCACTATCAACGTGGCGGGTCATGTAAAAATCAGCGATTTGGAGAGGCAGTTTAAACTGCCCGATTGGCAGATCGCCGAAGGCGAGACAGATTATCAGTTGAAGTTGCAGCTTCCCTATAACGAAAAATTGCCGGAACTGGCTATCCAGTCAAAACTTGCAGGCGTGGCGTTAAAATTACCCGGCGCTTTAGCCAAGACCAAAGAGCAGCAACGGCCTTTATCTTTAACGCTTGATTTAACTAAAAAGGCGCTATTGCCGATCAGCTTGAATTATGACAACCAGGTGAAAGCTGCGATTCAGTTGAATACAAGTCAACAGCAAATTGAGTCAGGCCACATTTTAATAGGCACAGGCAATGTCTCCCAGCCTCAGGAATCCGGGATAAAGCTTGAGATTAACCGCGACCGTCTGGCTCTGCAAGACTGGTTAGGTTTAGGCTCATCACTCACTGAAAACAAGGCAGGGAACAATCTTAAGGAAATAAAAATTCATAGTGAACATGGCCTATGGGGACAGGCTGATCTTGGTTTTATTGATCTGGTGTTAAAACCTGAAAGTCATTATTGGACCGGTCATATCAACAGCTCACTTGCCAAAGGCAGGATGAAGATTCCTTTTGATCTTAAAGGAACCGATAGCATCAATCTGGATATGGATATGCTGGATATTTCCCAGTTAAAACGCGCAGTTTCAGATGGTATAAAAAAACCCGATCATCCTGTTAACCCCGGCAATTTAAACGCCGGCGCCAGTGATCCTGCTCCACCCAGGCAGGAATCAATACCCTTACTGACAGTCAGCGGCAGTAAAACGCTGTGGGAGTCGGTTGATCTTGGCAAGATCAGCCTGGAAACCGAACGAATACCTGATGGTATCGCGATTAAACGCATCGTTTTGACAGGTGATGATCAAACATTAAGCTTATCGGGTGACTGGAAATTCAACGGTAAACGGTCTGAAACCCGCCTGCAAGGGAATTTGCTGATGCCGAGAGCCGACCTGTTCCTTTCTAAATTAGGGATTACCAATGATTTCTCAAAAACCAGCGCCGGCATTGATTTTACCGGTAAATGGGCTGCAACACCTTATGAATTCTCCCTGGCTGATTTGCAAGGTCAGCTGGACGTTAATTTCAAGAGCGGCCGTATTCTCAGCGTCGAACCCGGATTCGGCCGCATACTGGGTATATTGGCAATAGCCCAGTGGATAAAGCGTTTTCAGCTTGATTTTAGTGATGTATTTGCGGAGGGCCTGACCTTTAGCAGTATAAAAGGGCATTTTGACCTGCTAAAAGGCAAGGCCACTACCAATAACCTTGTGGTAGATGCCGTTCCCGCCAAAATCAGTCTTACCGGAAATACGGATTTGATCAATCAAACTGTTGACTACGTTGTCAACGTAGTGCCAAAAAGTGCAGACGCCGTGCCTATTGCTGGTACAATTATTGGCAAAGTGGCCGCTTTAATTGGCCGCTCCCTGACAGGAAAAGATCAAGAGGGCTTCTTCTTTGGCTCGCAGTATCTGGTTAAAGGAATGTGGAAGGATGCACAGATTATTCCGCTACACAAAAACGATGGTTTGTTGCAAAAAACCTGGAATGGTCTTACTGACTTTTCATGGCTGGAGCGACGTAAGGAACAATAAAGTGAGACAACATGAGTAAATGCGCAGCTATACAAATGGCATCAAGCCCGATTATCAGTTCCAACTTGCTGGAAGCGGAAAAGCTTATCGCAGAAGCTGCCAAAGCCGGAGCAAAACTGGTAGCTTTACCGGAAAACTTTGCTTTAATGGGCGATCATGAATCAGATAAGCTAAAAGCGAAAGAAACCGATGGCTCAGGACCTATACAACATTTTTTAGCTACAGTCGCGAAAAAGTATGCCGTTTGGATAGTCGGCGGCACTATCCCTATGGCCGCCGATGACAGCAATAAAGCGCGAGCCGCTTGTCTGGTTTATGACGATAATGGCGACCGGGTCGGACGCTACGACAAAATACATCTGTTTGATGTTAATGTTCCGGGCACCAATGAAGTTTATCGTGAATCAGACTCCATTGAACCGGGCACTAAATCGCAGATTATTGATACGCCTTTTGGCAAACTGGGCATCGCTGTCTGCTATGATCTGCGATTTCCCGAATTTTTTCGCGAAATGAGCAAGAAGGGTGTGGAAATACTGATTATTCCTTCGGCCTTCACATCAGAAACAGGCGCCGCACATTGGGAATTATTACTGCGCGCGCGCGCCGTAGAAAACCTGTGTTATGTGATAGCGCCGAACCAGGGCGGTTTCCATCTTAATGGCCGCAAAACCTTTGGCCATAGTATGATTGTTGATCCCTGGGGCGTCGTACTGGATTGTTATAAAACAGGCGGCGGTTATGTTCTGGCTGAAATAGATCGTGACCGGCTGGAAAAAGTACGGGAGGCATTTCCGGTTTTAGATCATCGGCGTTTTTTTTGTGCATAACATGCAAGTCATCGTTAAAATTTTGTTACTGTCCTTAGGGCTAGCTTCATGCGGAACCTCTGAAGACAGCCGTTATCGGGATACCACTATGCTGGAACGACCTCCCGCTATTGGTGTCTATAATCAAAAAGGGCAGCCTCTTGAGATTGATAACAGTGCAATTCCAAAAAGGCGGAATGAGCCGGGTTTGGGATCAGACGTGTATATGACTGTTACCACGCCATCCCAACTTAGAATCAAACGGCCATTTGATAATGCATGGAATACGTTGGGTCTTGCATTAAAGCAAAGCGATATCAAAATAACTGACCGTGAGCATGATAAAGGGCTTTATTATGTCGTCTACCGCCCTGATAATTCATTTTTTAGCAACAAGTATAACGAGGCAATCTACCTGCTATTGGTAGAGAAAGACGGCTCAGAGACAAAAATTACCGCAACTCTGGGTAGTGCCGCTGAACAAGGCAGCAGCCGTAATCGCGGCTTGGTTAATGATAATAATCCTGACCAGCCTGCCGACGGTGCAGAAAAGTTATTGCAGTCCTTGTATGAAACCATACGCGATGATTTAAAAGAAGAATGATCGTATCCTAATGAACCGTACAGATCGAATATATCCCTTCTGTACCCATAACCAGTTATTGTGATGGAATTATTAAACCTTGCAAAACAGACTGTCCTGATGCCGGCCGGTATACAGGATGGCGATATTGAAAAAATCATGAACCGTCTGCTGAGCTCGTCAGTTGATGCGGCGGATATCTATTTTCAGTCCAGTCATGCCGAATCCTGGGTAATGGAAGGCGGCATCATTAAAGAAGGCAGTCATAATATCGAGCAAGGCGCTGGTGTGCGAGCTGTATCAGGTGAAAAAACGGGCTTTGCGTACAGCGACCGGATTGAACTTCCGGTATTACTGGAAGCGGCTAATAATGTCAAAGCCATTGTCCGGCAAGGACAAGAGGCTCGCGTTGGGCTGGTTAAAGCGCCAAACTGGCCATTGTATTATCCTGCCATTAATCCGCTAAAATCGTTAGCTGATCAGCAGAAAATTGATTTGTTGCGCAAGGTTGAGAGTGGAACCCGCAAGCTGGACAGCCGCATAGAAGAAGTGATTGTCAGTCTGATCGGCATGCATGAAAGTATTCTGGTAGCCAATCAGGACGGCTCGCTGGCGGCTGACGTAAGGCCTTTGGTGCGCATGAATGTAACGGTCATTGTTAAAGAAAACGGCCGCCGCGAACAGGGCAGCATGGGCGGCGGAGCGCGTACCGATTATAATTTTTTTATCGATCAGGATCAGGCTCTGGAATACGGCAAAGAAGCCGTCAGACAGGCGCTGGTTAACCTGGAAGCCGAAGAAGCGCCGGCCGGTAATATGACAGTCGTGCTGGGCCCAGGCTGGCCGGGCATTTTGTTGCATGAGGCCATCGGGCACGGCCTGGAAGGCGACTTTAACCGCAAAGGCACCTCCGCATTCAGCGGACGCGTCGGTGAGCGAGTTGCTTCCGATTTGTGTACGGTGGTCGATGATGGCACATTACCGGGACGGCGCGGTTCATTGAGTATTGACGATGAAGGCACACCCACAGAAAAAACCGTGCTGATAGAAAACGGTATTCTTAAAGGCTACATGCAGGACAAACTTAATGCGCGATTAATGGGGGTCAAACCCACCGGCAATGGCCGGCGTGAATCCTACGCAAATTTGCCGATGCCGCGAATGACTAACACTTATATGTTACCCGGGCCTCATAATCCGGAAGAAATTATAAAATCGGTAAAAAAAGGTCTGTATGCCAAAAATTTTGCCGGTGGACAGGTCGATATTACCTCCGGGAAATTTGTCTTTTCTGCCAGTGAAGCCTACTTAATCGAAAACGGCCGGATAACCCGTGCCGTGAAAGGCGCAACTTTAATCGGAAACGGCCCCGACGTATTGACCAAAGTCTCGATGGTCGGCACCGATCTTGAACTGGACAGCGGCGTAGGTACTTGCGGCAAGGATGGGCAAAGTGTGCCGGTGGGTGTCGGTCAACCTACATTAAAGATTGAGGGCTTGACGGTTGGCGGGACGAGTGTTTAGGTAGTATGTATGTCGAAATTGGACAGCCTAAAAGCTGATCTTTCTCTCCATGAAAAGATACTTTTTGCAGCGGTAGCCCTTATGGTTACCTTGGTCGGATGGGCGGCAGCAAATTATTTGGTTGTTAAAAGCTGGTTGTTATTTATGGCATTGCTGGCAATAGTTGCTATCAGTATTTTTATTATTTACCAGTACCGAATTATCAAAAGACTGATTCAGGAGTTAATCGATGTTTAATACAATTATTATGTTTTTAATCTCAGTGGTTTTTGTGGCGTTGATCAGTTACTTAGCTTGGGATTCCTATCAAGATTTTAAGAATCACGAATCAAAATAACGAGTCATCTCTTTCTGCAGATAGAACCATGAAAATTAAATATTTTGAAGATACCGATACAGCATTGCTGGAATTTTCAGACCATCCGGTTTTTGAGACTAAAGAAATTAATGAAAACATTTATCTGGACTTGGATGAAGAGGGTAATTTGATTGGAATGACGATTGAACATGCATTGTCGCAAGCAAATATTAGTGAAGTTTCATTTCAGCAAATAAATCGTCAAATAGCCCAAAAAGCAGATTAAGAGAAAACAGTGCAAAATCAGCAAGAAATTAACCGTTTGGAAAATATCGTTCAAAACTTGTTGGACGAGGCAAAGGAACAGGGTGCGAGTGCGGCCGAAGCAGGTTTAAGTCAGGAAAACGGCCTGTCTGTATCCGCGCGCCTGGGCGATGTTGAAACAATAGAACACCATTGCGACCAAGGTCTTGGCGTAACGGTCTATTTCGGGCTGCGCAAAGGCTCAGCCAGTACTACCGATTTGTCTCCCGATTCCATTAAGGAAACGGTTAGCGCCGCCTGTAGCATTGCCCGCTATACCAGTGAAGATGAATATGCCGGGCTGCCCGAAAAAGAGCTGCTCGCAACCGAATTCCCCGATCTTGATCTCAATCATCCGTGGAACATCAGCGCTGATGAAGCGATTGCTCTGGCCATTGAATGCGAAGACGCCGCACGCACTTATCATGCTGAAATCAGTAATTCCGAAGGCGCATCAGTCAATACCCATCAGGGCATACATGTGATGGGCAACAGTCTTGGCTTTCTTCACGGCTATGCTTCGACCCGCCATTCCCTAAGTTGCTCTGTGCTGGCGCAGCGCGGCGATAGTATGCAACGCGATTACTGGTACAGCGCGTCAAGAAATGCCCTGAATCTGGAACCTGCCATCGAAATTGGCAAAAAAGCTGCTGAACGCGCACTTCGGCGTCTGGAAGGACGCAGCCTGAGCACGAGGCAATGCCCCGTGTTGTATAGTGCGGAAGTAGCATCAGGCTTATTGTCTTCATTTATCGGCGCAATCAGCGGCGGTAACTTATACCGCAAGTCATCGTTTTTACTGGATGCTCTGGATAGCCGGATTTTCCCCGAATTTATTCATATCTACGAACAACCTCATTTAAAAGGCGCATTGGGTAGCGCGGCATACGATGGTGAAGGCGTGGCTACCCAAACTCGCGATATCGTCAGTGACGGCATTTTGCGCAGTTATGTGTTAAGCACTTATTCCGCGCGTAAACTGGGCTTGCAAAGTACAGGCAACGCGGGCGGCGTGCGTAACTTAACGATGACGCCAGGCGAGCTTGATTACCAGGGCCTGTTAAAACAACTCGATACCGGACTGCTGGTTACCGAACTGATGGGGCAGGGTGTCAACATGGTAACTGGCGATTATTCGCGTGGCGCTGCAGGGTTCTGGGTGGAAGATGGTGAAATTCAATATCCGGTTGAAGAAATTACGATAGCCGGTAATTTAAAAGATATGTTCAAGAACATCATTACCGTAGGCAATGATGTTGATTTCCGGGGGAACGTCCGCACCGGTTCCATACTGATTGAGCGAATGTCGATTGCCGGTGAATAAGTCAAAGTATTGAAAGGGCGACATTCCGCAAGCTTGTTTTGTGGTGTTGGTATTTTAGAGAGAGTATGCGAACTTCTGCTTTTGTTAAGGGTTGGCTACAGCGATTGGGTTTGAATTAGAAGTGGGGGCTGTGGACTTTGTTTGCGCCATGACTTCAGCCTGATTTTTCAGACTGGCGACTTGATAACCAACAATCCCTTCGTAATACACAGCGATTGCCTGCTTAGCCTGTTGACGTTGGGGTTCTGGCTGATTCTTGGCGTGGAGCTTTTCGTCAAAGGCTGACAAGTTATGCCTTTCGGAGGGCTCCAGATGGTATTTATCACAAAAATCAAGATAGTAACGTAACCACTTGTGATAATAAGAACGCTGGTTGATCGGAATACCCTGTTTTGCTAACAGCGCTTCAAATAATTGGGTCAAATTGGGTGAAATAGCCAGGAAGTCATGATCTCCGGAACTGTCTATCAAACCACTTAGGAAGATATACAGTTAGTAAATGGGATTTATATCAAAAATTTATTGTCGTGAGGACAAATTATGGTATATATACGGAAACTTTATAATTACTTGTTAGGCAGTTAAAATCAACCACAGGAAATTAATCATAAAAAAATACCCAATCGCTCTCAAGCTTGCATTCGCATCTTTCGCAGATCAGTATGTTCATCCTCATGTGCGTAGCGATGGCACTTATGTTCGGGGCTATACTTAAGAGCAGCCCAAACTCGTCAGCTTACGACAATTACTCACATCAAGGCAATACCAATCCCTACACTGGCGAAAAAGGCTACCGCCAAAACGAGTCAATAACATCTCCTTCTTATAGCAATCCATATAACACCAATAATGGATTTTACGGAAACGGCGGTTATGGGCAGCGGCGGTAATTCCGCCTTTCATTTATCTATCGTTTGACAACATCAAAAAATCAGGAGATTCATCATGCGACCTTTTATTTTAGTTGCAACATTGTTGGTTACATCCCCTGTTTTTGCATGGGATGGGTATGACTATGAGAAGGGTTCTTACGTCGAAATCGAGAAAGGAAATCTTGTGCGCCCAGGAAGAGATATTGAAATTTACGACTACAACACGGGCCAGTACAAAGATGTTGAAGTACAGTCAATACAAGGCCACGGATCAAGTACAGACGTAGAAATTTATGACCATGACTCTGGGGAATACCGAACACTTGATATGGACAAGGAGTAAAACACAAATAACTGGGGTCAATAACTGGGGTCAGAGTAAACTTAAATGCCTAACTCAACGCTCAAGCGGAGCTGCGGAAAAAGCGCGCAGCCCGCTTAGCTTTGCATTAGACATCAGCATGACCGACATCATCGAGTGAATTGAACCCGTAAGATGGTTTCGCCGACAGGCAAACCGTCATAACGAAGCGGATGAAGTTGATTGTTACACAGTTTTTTCTGTGCTACGCTTAGGACTATATTGAATTTGGGTTATACGGGGTACGGTTATTTGGCGTTTTTATGTATTTTCAAGCCTTACGTTAGATCAATCCACAATAACTGGTCATGTCTAACATCCAGACAATACGACAACGAATACTTGATCGGGACTACTTCATGTCGTCACATGCCGAAGAGGAAATGTTAGATGATAACCTTGAAAGAAAAGACGTTGAAAACGCAATTCTTAAAGGTAGAATCAAAAAGAAGATGGCTCACGACGAACGAGGGACACGATATCGCATTGAAGGGCCTGCCAGAGATGGGAAGCTCATTCATGTGATATGCAGGTTTCGAGAACATGCTAATCTCATTATTATTACTGTTTACGCATTAGAGGAGCAACCATGATTTGTGAATTTTGCGGAGGAGCAACAAGAATCAAGAATGTTAAGCGTCAACACTGGCTTGACAAAAAGCTCTATATTGTTGAAAACGTACAAGCCGAAGTTTGTACGGAGTGTGGAGAACGATATTTTCACGCAAAAACACTGGACGCGCTTGATGAGTATTTGTCGAAACAACACATTATAAAAGAGAGAATCAGCGTTGAGGTAGTAAGATTTACTCAAGCTATGGTTTAAGATGGCTCAAATCTTGCCGTTATATATCAAGCCTAACAAAACGCTCAACCGGAGCGCGGCCATTTGGCACTTTATTTATTTTTAGGCTTTCGTGGGCCGGGCCCCTTAGCTTTGCGTTAGACCTCAGCATGACCGACATCATCGAGTGGATTGAACAGCACGAAGTTGGTTGGTCTGTTACAGGCCGTAATAACTATGGTCAGAGCAGAGTTAAATCAATCCGCTTATGAAGGATAGCAATGGGTCGAAAGCAGAAGTTTTCATTTTACCTTTAAAATATCAACACGGCTCGGGATGGGTTTGGACTTACCGCTTTTTTCAAATCATAAGCTTTTAACAATCTCCTCTATCAACTTCGGCCCGCGATAAATAAGGCCAGTATAAATTTGTACCAAACTCGCGCCTGCTGTTAATTTTTCCTGTGCGTCAAGTGCGCTTAAAATACCGCCTGCCGCAATTATCGGGATTTTGCCCTGTAATTCAGCCGCTAATCCTCGCACAACAAGAGTGGAGTTGTCTTTGACCGGCGCACCACTCAAACCACCCGATTCATGGGCAAGAGGATGCCCGGCTATCATTTCACGAGCAATAGTGGTGTTGGTGGCGATTACACCATCTATCTCAAACTCCAGCAACAATTTGGCAATATGGCCGATTTCGTCGGAGGTTAGATCCGGAGCGATTTTTATAGCCAAAGGAACATAAGCGCCGTGTTCTTGTTGCAGTTTAAGCTGTTCTTCTTTTAAAGCTGCAATCAGGGATTTGATTTCATCCCCTTGCTGCAACTGGCGCAGATTTTTGGTATTTGGGGAAGAAATATTAATGGCTATGTAACTGGCGAAAGTATAAGCCTTGCCTAAGCCGATTAAATAATCGTCGACAGCATTTTCAATGGGCGTGTCGAAATTCTTGCCGATATTGATCCCTAAAATGCCCTTAAAACTGCTTTGTTTTACCCGGTTCAGCAAATGGTCCAAGCCCATATTATTAAAACCCATGCGATTGATAATCGCCTGATGTTCGGGCAGTCTGAACAGGCGGGGTTTAGGATTGCCCGGTTGCGGGCGCGGGGTCACTGTGCCTATTTCAACAAAACCGAAACCTAATGCGGCCAGCGCAGCTATATAGTCACCGTTCTTATCCATGCCTGCCGCAATACCGACAGGGTTTTTAAAGCTGAGCCCCATAACATTAACGGGTTTATCTTCAATGGCAGGATAGATCATTTTTCCTAAAGCGGAAACATGGGCCACGTTTAACATCTTAAGCGTTACTTCATGAGCGGTTTCGGGGTCCAGAGAAAATAACAGGGGACGTAATAAGGGATAAAGATTCATGATATCGTTTGTTATAAGTTATTTCGTTCCGAATTCAGTAACTCGATGACAGGCAGGGTTTTCGGGCGGACGCCGCGCCATATGAAAAAAGCTTCCGCTGCCTGCTCGACCAGCATTCCGAGACCATCCAGACTTTTTGCAGCATGATTTTTAAGTCCCCATCGAACAAAAATAGTCGGCTCATTGCTGTAAGCAAGATCATAGCATAGCCCGTTTTTAGCCAGTAAATCTTCAGGCAAAGGCGGTAATTCGCCGCTTAAACTGGTTGATGTTGCGTTTATTATCAGATCAAATTGCTGATTTTTTAAGTCGTCATAGCCGCAACCTGTAACGGTTCCTCTATGATGAAATTCTGATGCCAGATTAATTGCTTTATCAATGGTGCGGTTGGCAATAACGATGGAATGCACCGATTGCTCAAGAATAGGGGCTATGAGGCCTCTGCTCGCGCCTCCCGCACCCAGAGTCAGGATTTTGCTTCCTGCCAAATTAACGCCGTGATTGATCATTAAATCGGTAACCAAACCTATTCCATCGGTATTATCGCCTAGGATAGAGCCTTCGGGCTGTAAAGCCAGTGTATTAACGGCTTTGCTTAATTGAGCGCGTTCTGTTTTCTTGTCGGCATAAGCCCAGGCGAGTTCTTTCAATGGAATTGTGCAATTTAAACCCTTGCCTCCACCGATAAAAAATGTTGCCACTGCTGTTGGAAATTGCTCTGCAGGAACTTCTTGCGCGCCATATTCAAGCAATTGTCCGGTTTGCTCGGCAAAAATCTGATGAATACGGGGAGATTTGCTGTGTTTAATGGGATAGCCAAAGACAGCATAATGGTCAACTAATGTCATTTCTGCAGCCACTGAGCGACAGACTTGGCATAATAGGTCAGAATGGCATCGCTGCCGGCCCGTTTAAATGCTAACAAGGATTCCAAAACCACTTGTTTTTCATCCTGCCAGCCATTCATGGCAGCGGCTTTAATCATGGCATACTCGCCACTTACCTGATAGGCAAAAGTCGGTACCCCGTACTGATCTTTTACTCGACGGATAATATCCAGATAAGGCATCCCGGGTTTAACCATAACCATATCGGCGCCTTCCTGTAAATCCAGCTGGATTTCGCGCAGGGCTTCATCAGAATTGGCCGGATCCATTTGATAGCTGTATTTATTACTTTTACCCAGATTGCCCGCAGAGCCCACGGCGTCTCTGAACGGGCCATAAAAGCCGGACGCATATTTTGCGGAATACGCAAGTATTAGCGTGTTGATATGGTTTTGCGCTTCCAGAGCTTGTCTTATTGCACCAATCCGGCCGTCCATCATGTCCGAAGGCGCCACAATATCGGCTCCCGCTTCAGCATGAGACAAGGCTTGTTTGACTAGAACGTCGATAGTTTCATCGTTAATAACATAACCATCCTGATTAATAAGCCCATCCTGCCCATGTGATGTAAAAGGGTCCAGGGCAACATCGGTAATAATACCCAAATCAGGAAAAGCTTTTTTCAGCGCTCTCACACTCTGCTGAGCCAAGCCGTCAGGGTTATAGGCTTCGGCGGCATTGTCTGACTTTTTATCTGCGGGTGTGACAGGAAACAGGGCGATAGCAGGAATACCAAGATGAACGATTTCTTCGGCTTGTGCAAGCAGCAAATCCAGAGAAAACCTCTCTATACCCGGCATGGATGAGATAGATTCTCTTTGATTTCTGCCTTCGGTGACAAACATCGGGTAAATCAGATCATCAACGGATAAGCGATTTTCACGCATTAAGCGGCGGGAAAAATCGTTATAACGCATTCTTCTCATGCGTATATGAGGAAAATTGATTCCACTCTGTCTTATCATATCTTGGCTCAAGGGTTTATTGGTTTAATTTGCTGTAAGAACTAAAGATTATTGTATCAGGGAAGTCTTATGGGTATTTTGAAATTACCTCCAAATACATTTTTACGTTGGGTTCTACTGTCGAAGCTTTGCTACAATACTGTTGCTATTTAACCACAAATTCTATTGAACTAGCTGAATTTATTGCAATATGGAAGAAATTCTGCATAGAATATCTATATGCTTAAGCATAAAACTTTTAATCTTACTTAAACTTCGACAGAATTTTGATTTTCATGGTATCTATTTTTTACTTAAATTTAGTAATTTTTCCAGTGTAAGACGATTCTTGATTATTTCTGCGGGGTGAACAATGATGAAAGCAAAAAATACCTTATCCAGAAAAATTGCGCTCTTTATGCTTCTTTTCGTGGTAATAATTTGCAGTTTTTTAATTTTTTCCATACCGGTAAAAGATATGTTAAGCCGGAGTTTTCAAATTAAATTATGGCTGGCCGAAACAGGTTATGCTGCGCCTGCGGTATTTACGCTGGCAAGCGCATTACTGACCGCCATCGGTGTGCCTCGTCTGCTATTATGCTCTTTGGCAGGAATGGTGTTCGGTTTTAGCTGGGGCTTTGCCTGGAGTCATCTGGGCACGGTGTTTGGGGCTTACCTGACTTTTATCTTTGCCCGCTGGAGTGGGCGTGAATTTGTGCAGGAAAAATTTCCGAAGATTATCGCTTTATCCAGATCCGATCAGGCACAGGGATGGTTGTATGTATTATTTATGAGGCAACTGCCCATCAGTGGTCTTTATAATGACATCCTGTTGGGACTGAGCACTGTTAGCCATTGTGATTTCTGGATAGGAACAGCGCTGGGTTTCCTTCCTCTCGGCCTTACAGCAACACTCATCGGCGCCGGCATACTTCAAGCCGATATATCTCATCTTGCACAATATTTAGGCATTGCTGCCTGCGTTTTTTTCTTTTTGACACAATCTTTAAAATGGATTCTGTCTCAGATGCAACGTAAAAATATAAGTATTTAATACAGACGGTTACGGCTAGTAACGATTCCGTGGCTCAACTTCTGACGCCCAATCCAGCCATTCGCTGAGCACAATGAGCGTCCATATTGATCGGGCATGATCGGCCTTGCGTTGCGTATGCTCCTGCAACAGTTCCAGGGCGGCGTGCTGATTTATACTGACCTGATCGAGTAAGGGCGAGGACAATTTCGATTTCGCCCATTCATACAGCGGCTCACGTAACCAGCTGCTCAAGGGCACCGAAAGACCCCGCTTTTTACGGTGGACAATGTCCGAAGGCAGGTAACGTAAGGCATACTGTTTTAAAAAAACCTTTGTTTGCAAGCGATTAACACGTTCTTTCTCAGGGAGTGAGGCGGCAAACTCCATAACTGCTGAATCAAGGAAGGGCGCGCGTAATTCCAGCGCTGACTTCATGCTTGCACGGTCAGCCTTGGTTAACAAACCTTCCGCCAATGAGGTTTCCAGATCGTGATGCTGTAATTGATCCAGCATACTTCCTGATAAATTGGCCGGCTTTAGAAGCGGGAGTGGCGTTACACCGAGCCGTTCCAGAATCGCAGGTGATACGGAAGAAGTCCAAAGCATATGGCGGCCCAGAAAATCCAGCTCATCGCCTTGAATAAAGCGTTTAAGCAGGAACGGTATCGTTACTTTTTTATCGCTTACCGGCCAGCTTTCAATGATACGTCTTGCAAGCCCCCGGACTGAATCGGGAAGCCGTGCATAATGCCCGGCAAGACCAGCGCCAAAGTAAGTTGGGTAACCGCCAAAAAGCTCATCCGCACCTTCTCCAACCAGGGCTACACGAACATCTTGCACAGCTCTCTTTGCCAATAGAGCGCTTGGCACCCAGGCTGGGTCGGCAAGCGGTTCGCCGACCTGCTGAACCAGTTTGGCGAGCGTAGGTGGAAAGTCTTCAGGACGTACCCAGACGGGGACAAACTCGACACCTAAAGTGTTTGCCACTTGTTCGGCATAATGCCCTTCATCATAAGAGGCTTCACTGAAGCGAAGACTATAAGCTTTCAGGTTTTTTTCAGGTCGAATGGATCGGGTGACAGCCGTAATTAAAGAAGAATCCACGCCGCCGCTTAAAAAAAGGCCAAAATCGACATCAACCTCGCTTTGCCCCCGTACGGACTCCCGGAAAATTTCGTCGAACGCATCCAGTGAACCAGTCTGTTTGGATGTTTGCAGTACATTCCAGCGCCAATAGCGTCTGCGGTGAATGCCGCCGGCATCTATGGTGACCAATTCTGCCGGCAACACTTTCTGAACGTCGTCAAAAGGCGTTTCAGGTGCGACGAAATAACCGGCTTGCAGATAGCCGTGCACAGCATTCATGCTGATGTCAAGTGCGCAGGAACCTGGCGATAACAACGCTGCTATCAGAGAAGCAAAAGCAACGATACCGTCATTAACCGAGAAAAAAAGCGGCCGCTCTCCAGCCCGATCGCGGGCAAGCAACAGCTTTTTTGTGCGGGGATCCCATATTGCGATGGCAAAGGCTCCTTTGAGCCGTTCTACAAAGATCTCGCCCAGTTCCAGGTATAAAGCAGGAATTACGGCGACATCAGTACTCTGCTCAACTATGCGGCCGCGATCAAGCAGCCATGCACGAAGCTCATGATGGTTATCAATCTCGCCATTACAGACCATCATTACACCACTGTCGCGGTCGATGATCGGCTGCTTGCCATCGTTTAAACCGCGAATGGCCAAGCGTGTCATTCCAAAAATTGCCGAATGATCACCGTCAATCCCTGTATCGTCAGGACCTCTATGCATTAAGGCGTCTACCATCCGGTTGACCTGTTGCAGCTTGGAATCAGCTTCTACAAGGCCTTGTTCAAGAGCAACTAAACCACAAATACCGCACATATCAACTTCCTTTTGGAGCAGGTAGCAAAACTGCCCAGTAATTAAATCCTAGCTCCTCGACTTCAACGCCATACTGCTTCGCAATAGCTTTAAGAACTGTCAAATAATCCTGCTTGGCGAGTAGATAGACCGGATGATTGCGGGTGGCCAGCCACTGCCCCGTTTCTTTTAATGGCACGATTCCTTCCGGCCATGGCTTGCCTGAATTCAATGTAAATTCCACATAATTGCTGGTCAGCTCTTTGCCGTCAATACTCAAGACCGTCACCAGCCGCTTGAGATAAAACGGCAGACCGTTAGGTAAGCATTCCATGCAGGCCAGTTCCGCAGAAGGCGGTAAAGTTGCGGGTATCTGTTGTGCCAGGCTATGTGATGAGCGAGTCTGTGCAAAAAGCGTCAAAAGATCAAAATTAACGCTTAGAAAAAGGATAGGAAAACTCATGAAGGCAACCAATATCAGCCGCGTATTTCGGGTCCACAGTGCGAGCGCAGCAAGAAGCGCAACAATGCCGAACGTTATCGACAATGCAGGAAGAGTCGATATAAAAAGCTCAAAGAGTCCGTCTTTAAATTGAAATCTTTTTTCAAATAATTCAGGATCAAACGCAACCACACCCAATAATAAAGCTGCTGATATGCTCAGCAGCAAGAGCGGTATCGTCCCGTGCAGGACAATACGCGCAGCCCTCCCACTGCTATTATCAAACGCCAAAGCGAAAACTCGAGCAGTCAGGACGCCAAGAGCCAGCATCGCAGTAAGAATATAGCCGGGTAGTTTTGACTGTGAAACTGAAAAAAACAACACAACGGCAATAGCCCAAACAACAAACAGACGATCAGCTCGAGACCAGCGCTTCCTTTTCTGCCAGGCCACGATAATAGATTCCGGCAGCAAAAAGCTCCAGGCAAAAAAAGTGCCCGCTATAATCGGCGCATAGAAATAAAAAGGAGCTGTGCGGTGAAATTCGCTGGTGGTAAAGCGTGCAAGCGATTCCCTCATGATGCCGTAATAAGGGAAGTCCGGACGAAGCAGAGACAGTCCGATAAACCAGGGCAATACTACAGCCAGAAAAATCACTCCATTACGCAAAGCGAAAACCTCCTTCATCGCAGCCAGCCGTCCTTCAATAACATAAAAAACCGTGATCACCAGAGTGGGAAGAATAAACCCCACCGGCCCTTTAATCAATGTTGCGATTCCTGCGGATAAAGCTCCGATCAAATACCAGCGCTTTCTCTGCTTTTCTTCGCACTCTTCAGCCAGATAGCAGGCAAAAATGCTGGAGCAGACAAAAAAGGCCAATGACATATCAAAAATGACAGTCCGCGAAAATAGTATGTAAAGCGGGGTCGTAGCCACAATGAGCATGGCAAGAATTGCTGTACGCTGATCATATACTCTGCGGCAAAACAGAAATGTTACTACCAGTAATAAAAAGCCAAAGCAAGCCGATGAAAGCCGGGCGCTGCCCTCTGACTCACCGAATAGAGAGAAAGACAGAGCAACAGTCTTGAAGTAAAAAGCGGGCTTATCGAGATAGGTTAAGCCATTATAAGTCGGCACCAGCCAGGAATGGGACAGACTCATTTCTCTGGCCACTTCGGCATTGCGTCCCTCATCAGGGGAAATTAAAGGCAGTCCTCCCAGGCGAGCAAATAGCATATATGCGCTGAGAATGAAGGAAAAAGCCAGAATCCAGCGCTGTGACTTGACATTGGAAATCTTGCTAGCATCAGCGTAGGTCATTTGTGAAGATAAAAAGGTCATCTTTCTTATGTATGTGGGATAGTTGTAATTTAGGCAATGGAGAATGATGCTAAATTCAGAACTGGTTGTCCTGCTACATCATATCAAGTATATGATCGTTATGTCCCCATTATACAAGCTGTGGATTTATCTTCTGCTAGTAGTTTACTGAATTTGGCTTGCCACTCATGTTTTTTGAGAAGCCTATAGGCTTCCGGAACCGCTTCCACATGCGCGGTTTAACAGCCCAGTCTAATAAATACGATTTGTTAAGATTGAGTCTGAATTAGATGATATCTGCAAAATACGGGAATAATTTGTTAAGATTACTTATTACAGACAAAAAAAATGCGGCTAATTAGCCGCATTAAAAGAAGGATATAAAACTCTGATTTCCAAGGAGGAATTTGCATCTCAAGAGTTGGATATATGATAGCGATAAACACTAAAGTGTGGAATGTGGCATATTGCCGCGCGACAGATTGTCGCAGAGTTCAGGAAATTTCTTGTATTTGATTACTTAGCTTTGCAAATTCGTTAAGAGATAGCGCCTCGGCCCTTAATGAAGGATCGATGTTCAAGGCGACAATAGCATCTTCGTCTATGAGCTTCTTTAACGAGTTACGCAGGGTTTTGCGGCGTTGGGAGAACGCCTGCGTTACCACTTCATTAAATTTTACCATATCATTAATCTCAACAGGCGGTTTCTGATGTGGCGCCAGCCTGACGATTGCCGACATGACCTTGGGAGCTGGATCAAAGCTTTCGGGAGGTACGTCAAATAACAGCTCTGTTGAGCAATAATACTGCATCATAACGCTAAGTCTGCCGTATTTTTTACTGCCCGGAGCTGCACAAATTCTATTAACCACCTCTTTTTGCAACATAAAATGCATATCTTTGATGCAATAAGAACTCTTCAGCAAGTGGAACATCAAAGGCGTCGAGATATTATAGGGCAAATTGCCTATGATGCGCAGTTTTTCGTCAACTTTAATCAAGGCTGAAAAATCAAATGTCAGCGCATCAGCACTGTGAATATTCAGATTATTGAAATCTTTGTATTTTTCCTTAAGCAGCATAACCAGATCCCTGTCGAGTTCCACTATATCAAGCTGTAATCCCTGTTTTAATAAAGGCTCGGTCAATGCGCCTTGCCCCGGACCTATCTCAACCCAGTGTTCATCAGGTTTTACCTGTATGCTCGAGATTATGTTGTAAATTATGGCTTGATCATGCAAAAAATTCTGACCAAAGCGTTTACGCGGGGTATGCATCATTTTATTAAAAATTATTAGTTGCCATTGTTAATGCGGTTTGCAAAGCAAATTGCAGACTTCCAAGGTCGGCATTACCAGTTCCAGCCAGATCCAAAGCCGTGCCATGGTCAACAGAGGTCCGAATAACTGGAAGCCCCAGCGTGATATTGACAGCCTGACCGAAACCTATGTATTTAAGCACAGGCAGGCCTTGATCATGATACATGGCTAGCACAGCATCCGCAGAGTCCAGATATTTGTGGGTAAATAGGGTATCTGCAGGAAGTGGCCCCCTAAGATTCAAGCCCTGTTGTCGTAAGCCCTCCAGTACAGGTTCAATAATATCGATTTCTTCATGACCTAAATGACCGGTTTCGCCGGCATGGGGATTAAGTCCACAAACCAGTATTTTTGGGTTATCAAGATGAAAACGTGTGCGTAAATCATGGTCCAGTATGCGAATGACAGTTCTCAGTCGCGTATGAGTGATCGCTGAACTGACTTCAGCAAGCGGTAAGTGTGTTGTAGCGAGAGCTACACGTAAGCCTGGTGTTGCCAGCATCATTACCGGATGTCCGCCGGTAATCCCGGCAATATATTCAGTATGACCGCTAAAGGCAAAACCTGCATCATTAATAATGCCTTTATGCACGGGGCCGGTCACCATCGCATCAAAAAGCCCATCCATGCAACCTTTTGCTGATTTGGTAATGGTTTTTAGTACATAGCGACTGTTAGCAGCATTCAGTTGCCCACACAAAACCGGTTCCATAAGTTCAACGGGCAACACTGTTAAATATCCTGCTGTCTGAATGGATGCGGGCAAGGAACTATTAAACTCTTTTATCTGAATGCCACAGCCTAATTGTTCGGCACGTTGTATTAGCAAATCAGGGCTCGCTATCACTATAAGTTCGCAAGGCAAATCCTGTTGAGCAAGCTGAATGCAAAGATCGGGGCCAATGCCAGCAGGTTCTCCGGGTGTTAATGCAATACGCTGTACCTTATTCATAACCATCTGTGTGATCCAAGAAAAGTTATATTTTACAGCATAAGCTATTCATTAATTTCAAAAATGTCTGCAAAAATAACGTCTATTTTACGCGAATGCTATAACCCTAACAAAGCTGATTCAATAGACTTGAAGCAGGTTCTCCGCCCTTTGCTCTGACATAATCAATAACGATTGCTTTTACCCAATATCGATGAAGTAGCTACAAACTTCTGTTTCTATCTCTCGACGAATAGCACAACTTCAAACTCCAATAAATCAGCAGCTGTAATGATTCTTGTAATCCTCCATCGCCAATCTGATCACTTCATGCGCTTCATTTCGGCCGTATACATGAGTTATTTCGCAAATGCTTTCTTCGCTGGGAAGGTGCTTATAGGTCAGAAAATAATGTTTAAGACGGTTAATATAAGACTCAGGACAATCTGATACATCATTCCATTGTCGATAAAATTCATCACCTTTCATCACGGCAATAATTTTGTCATCCGCTTCACCACCATCCAGTAAGCGGAATCCGCCTATTGGAATCGCCTGTAGTAAAATATCGCCATGCGTTACGCTGCGTTCGCTTAAAACGCAAATATCCAGCGGGTCGCCATCACCCTTAGTAATGGCTTTTCCTGATTTGGACGCCGCATAATCAGCAATTTTTTCAGCGCAAAAGGTTTGCGGAATAAAGCCATATAGCGTCGGAATCATATTGGAAAACTTTTGTGGCCGTTCTATTTTCAGATATCCGGATTCTTTATCGACCTCATATTTAACCGTATCGGATGGAACAATTTCGATAAATGCAGTCACTATGTCCGGTGCATTATCGCCCGCTTTAATACCATGCCAGGGATGTGCTTTATATTGGTTATTCATTTGGTTAATATTTAAAATTAATATAAAAGGGAAAGCAATTCATTAAACAGAAATAGGCGCCTTGATATGTTCATGCGCGTGATAATTGACGATTTCAAAGTCATCATACTGATAATCAAATATTGATGATGGTTTACGGTTAATTTTTAAAGTGGGCGGGAGATAGGGTTTGCGGGTTAATTGCAAATTAGCCTGTTCCTGATGATTCAGATATAAATGCACATCGCCGCCGGTCCAGATAAAATCGCCCACATCCAAATCGCACTGCCGGGCGACCATGTGCGTTAATAACGCATAACCGGCTATATTGAACGGCAAACCCAAAAACGTGTCGCAGCTGCGCTGATAGAGCTGGCAAGACAGCTTGCCGTCAGCCACGTAAAACTGGAAAAACGCATGGCAAGGCGCTAAAGCCATTTTGCCTTGCGCGACGTTCTGCTGCGGGCTGATACTTTCATCCGGCAAATCCGCAACATTCCAGGCGGAAACGATAATACGGCGGCTGTTGGGCGTTTTTTTCAGCTGCTCGATAACTTGCTGAATCTGGTCGATATGCCGGCCGTCGGGTGTCGGCCATGAGCGCCATTGATGTCCGTACACAGGCCCCAACTCGCCGTTTTGATCAGCCCATTCATTCCAGATATTGACATTATGCTGATGCAAAAAGCTCAGATTAGTGTCGCCTTTTAAAAACCAGAGCAATTCATAGATTATTGATTTTAAATGTATTTTCTTGGTTGTAACCAATGGGAAGCCCATCGCCAGCGGAAAACGCATCTGGTGTCCGAAAATGGACAGCGTGCCGCTGCCGGTTCTATCGCCTTTCGGGTTTCCTTCGGTAATAATTTTATCGAGTAATTCTAAATATTGCTGCATACGGTTTTATTCACGACTATTGCGTTTTTTAAAATATAACTAACGTTGTTTAACAAAAATTTGTGTTGGAAAGTCTTTAGCGTTTCTAACGTTGAGCTTTGGAATTAGTAGCCTCATTTTTTCTGCCTGTTGCGCAGGCTCTCCCATGTTGTACTCAAACCAAGGTGCTTTATCACCGATTTGCCAATAGCCAACACCTTGATCGAACCGAATATGGGTTGTTTTCCCAGACTGCCATGTCAATTCCATTACTCGGCCGTGTGCCGTATCGTTTTTAGTCTTAACAACAGACTGTTCATCCATAGCCTCAAAATATGCAGAAATAACCTCCATGCGTAAATTATCATCCATCCAGTCTGCCAATAAACCGCGTTTCTGGTAGCTACTTTCTCGCTTAACCCCTGTATGAATAATAATTGTTGGCTTATTCCAGTTACTTTTCATAAGCTGCCTCAAGCCATCTATTAATTCGGCAATCAGCATAACCGCCCACGGCGAGAATAAATAGCGGTCTGAATAATGCAGGCTGACAAGTTCATCAGAAAGTACATGTTGTTGTAATAATGGGTGATGCTCAAGCACATGTTGCCATAATTTCTCAGCAAATTGAGCTAATGCACCATTACATTCAGCAAGTATTTCAATCTCTATATCGCCGTTTCCGGTATTTGGCTTCAAAGCCTCTTCATCCAGATATTGTAATACCGGCACAAGAGGATAATTATCCGCCGAGACTAAAACACTGCCCGACAGATTCAGCCAGTTTTGCGCGGGTATTGCTGTTTGTTTAAACGAATGCGCAAAAGTCTTGCTTGCATTGTCTGACAGGGTTTGCGCAACAATACAGGCCGAGCCTTTGAGTAATGCCTTGTTATCGTCAACTGTAGCGATGCTTACTCCTAAGCGGTGCAAAATCCAGAGGTTTTCCTTGGTGCCTTCGGAAAGCGGTTGTGTTGACGCGTTGATCAATAAAACCACCTTGGTATAGAGCTGTTTCCAGCGATAGCACCGTTCAAGTAATTGACTTTCTGCTATTTCCCACTCGGATGGATGGCCTTGTAAAAAAACATGCAGTTCTGTTGCACCGTGACTGGCGGCATTAGGAATTTTGGTAAACAACGTTTCCGGGCTATAACGCGAAGAGTTTCCCAATAATTTTAATTCCTCCGGCAAAGCCAACAAGCGGATAAATTCCTCGTTCAAATAGCTTGCCGCTAACTGTCGATCCAGATAATCAATATGGAAGCGGGTATCGAAGCCTAATAAGCAGTTTTGACACACGCCTTGACAATTACACTCAAGGTACTGTCTGGCTTTAACAAATAACTCGTCAAAATAACGGTAAGCAGACGAAGCAAAACCGGCACCGCCGCTGCTTTTATCATATAAAACAATGGCTGCTACCGGATGGCTGCAATGAGTCAGTTTAGTCGGTTTCACGGTATAACCCATTTCATCGACGTTGATACCCAAGATATCGGCGAGGGCTTGCCTGAGTACCACTGATAACGTCCAGGCGATTTTTTTGCTATCTTCATTTCTATAATCAAGAAATGTCTGTTCGTTGCTGTTTTTCAGATACAGTTCAAAAACATCGGTATGGTCAACATAACCTAAATGCAAATTGGTTTTAATGGCGAATTCGCTGTCGTTGCCGCTACACCAAGCGTCTGTTTCTCCTTCCGGTCTACCTCGTAGTTTTTTATGCGGCCTTAAAAAAACATCAGGTAATTTATCATCTGAGGTCATAGAGTCGGCACGACCGCAATGCCAGCAGAGTGCGTAACCGTGTTCATATTCGCCGGAACTATGATAAAAAATATCACCCCGAATACCGGCGCGGAACTGTCCCAGTTGCGGATTAGGCAAAGGACGCAACTTGTCTTTAGCAGTAACCCAGGGTTCTTTAACGGGCACATAATGCTGTGCTGAAACATCCGTATGGGGACTGCTATAAAAGTCAACGGCAAATCCGGCAGGTTCAATAAATTCGCGTCTATGCTCAGGATTAAGCAGCCCACCACAGTCGTTGCAAACGCTACTAGAAACGCTACTTAAAGCATTGTCAATTGCGCCGCAATGATCGCAACGCCACGCCGCCATCAGTTTCTGCGTTTCGTTGGCGCCGCTTTCTGGACTATGCCAGCTTAAACTCAGCCCCGCTGAACGGTACGCCAAACTATTTAGGACAATATCGCAGCCGGGTGCATATTCTCTAATGGCAATGGATAGATTACGGGTAGGCTTTTCACGAATACGGCTGAGATTATCTTCTCGCTGGTCATTTTTTGCGTGGTTATTACGTCTATAGTCATAGGCGCTGTAAGGATCAAAGTAGGCAATTCCGGTTGGAAATCCGTAACAGGGTAAAAAACCGCGTGTTGCCAGTTCAGCCAGCAGGTATTCACCCTTAATACGTTTCACATCTCTTTCTACCCGCTTTTTATAAGGGTCGTTTTCGGCTGTTTTTGAACTTAACGCATTAATCTCAGCTTGTAATGGATCATATTCTGATAGCCATTTATCCTTGATGCTGTTAATGGTCGAGATCGATTGATGAGTGAGGTTGGTTAGTTGAGTGCCTGCCAGAACCGTCTTGTATATTATTGCTCTCAAGCCTTTTTCCAGATTTTCGGGAATTCCGGCTACCCCGCATTCTTCTAGCCAAGCACAAAAACGCTCAAACTGTGATTTGCTGTCTTCGTCATGGCAAAAAAACCAGCCGCAATCCAGCTTGGTGTTTTGCTGCCCCGCAACGCCAATTACCTGTTTTAAAAAGTAAGAAAAAATCAGGGAATTAACGTGCCGCTGCACAATTTTTTCGCTGTTTAAGGTAATGTAAGGAGCCTTAATGTGGGTTATAAACGGCCATAACGGGCTGTTAAAAACCGTGCGTTCATGCGGATTTTCCTTGCATAAGGTAAATGCCAACGCACGGGTTTCCTGACGCCGACCGGCACGGCCTGCTCGCTGTAAATAATTGGCTGGATGAGGAGGTACATTATTCATGGCGACCGCTGTAATACCGCCGATGTCCACGCCCATTTCCATCGTTGTCGAACAGCTTAAGACGTTGAGTTTTTCCTCTTTGAAGAGTTTTTCAAACTGTTGCAGACGACTGGCGGGTTGTTGCGCCGAATGTTCGGCGGTTCGAAAAAATACGCCGCCTTCAAGAATTCTGTCGCTTAAATCCGTCCATAAATTTTGTTTTCTAAGCTCAGCAATATCGGTATTATTTGTAATCCATTGCCTGATGTAGCACAGCTTTTTTTCTTGATCTGAATCAAAATCCTGCCTAACAGGTAAAACGGGAATTACTACTTTGTCACAACAAGCCGTTTGTTGATTGGGAACGTAAGGTAGATAAGGCGTGATGCTTTTAAATGTTATATCCAACAAACGATGTGTGACCGGACAAACCCATGCATCCTGAACGCAGCAAAATGCCATCTGTTCCGGTTTCATTTGGTAAGTCAGAGAACCTAGAACAGAGGTTAAAATTTGACTTTCTTGCGTGAGAGCTTTCCAGGCGGAGCGCATGATTTGGTTAAGCATGTCTTCATGCGCTTTATTATCTAATTTTAGATTTAAGGCATAAGTCAAAATACGGATTAAGCGGTTATTACGTCCTTTTCTGACTAGCGGCCATTTGCTAATGCGCTTGCCCGTCGATTCTTTTGAATCAGGCGCTAAAAGCTCTTTGGGGTAAATAGTAACGCCTATCCAGTTTATCCACTCGTAAGGAATAGCAATAAAATTGTCCCTTATATAAAAATCCAGACAAACCTTAAGAAAATCTTGCCAATCCTTTAGTGATAAGTTCAATTTTTGCCATTCGGCAGGTGTATTGTTGATCGAGCTTAAAGCCGGATATTGAATCGCAACTAATCCCAGAGTTTCCAATGTATTTTGCCGTTTGGCGCGACGATTGAATTCTCGAATCAACAACATTTCAGACAAAGTTCGAGAACCGCTATTATGTTGAAACAGCATGGGATTCAGGTCGCGATAATAATCCAACATCGGTTTTAAAATATCGCTATTGGCTTGAAGTGCATTGATTGCTTCCTGCCAAGTTATGGGTTGAACAACGCTTAATTGATCGATTTGTTGCTCAACTTCTTGAGCCTGTTTTAAATAATCCTCTGCTACTTCGGGGATTTGTTTATATTTTTCAGCTTTTTCTAAAGATTCATCCCGTTTTTTCTCCAGTTCGATGCGTTCTACAACATTTACATTACCTAATTGTTTAGCAACCATTTCATAAACCAATCCACGCAAGCGGTTTCGCTCTGAATCCTGCTGGATTTTAACGGCAATCCGCGCCGTGCCTTGACGACTGTCAGTAAAGGTAATCAGTCTGCGTCCTCGACCAGGGCTTTCCAAAGGATTTTTACCATCCTGACAAAACTCCAGTAATGTTGGTACGGTATTACTAACATAAAACGGCGTACCTAACAAACACCGGCGAAATACACTGCGTTCTCCACGATCAGGGATAAAACCGCAATGTCCGCAAGTTTCGTCATCATTGACGATGTGAATCGTAATGGCGTTATGCGTTTCACCGAGTTGCTTATTATCGAGTGACAAGGTAAAAGAATGCGTCAGCTCTGCATCGGCTTTTACAGCCAGATTGACTAACTCATTTGGCGTTTCTGTTTTATTATCGGATTTTTGCTCCTCTTCGGTACCCTCATCGCCATCCGCTTCAATTTGCAAGCTAAACTCATCAATAGCCTGACGTGGAATTTGGATTAATTGCGCTTGCTGGGTTTGAAAAGCCTGTAAATGCGGGCTGTTGCAGTCATTACAAAAAACCAGCTCATACACCGGTGCACCGCATACACAATACTCGCGTTGTTGGCTATAAACATAACCAAATGCCCAGTTCTCCGCTAAAAGCGTGTCTTTTTTATGGCTACAGTTACTATCTACACAACACCATAAACCATTGGTCACTTGATGGAATAAATGCCCGCGTATTGGCAAAAACGGCTGCTTAGGCTTATTATCTTTATCCGGCAATATTGTCCCTGTACATAAATCCAGCCATGCCAACGCCTGCTGATGTCTGGTTTTCATGTCAGCAATGTCACTAAACAGAGTGTTACTTAACTGGGTTAAGGATTTAGGGAGCGCGTCACGAGTCAATTCTTCACGCATTTTGCGACTGACCGGATGATCTTCCAATGCTCGATAGCGTTGTTTTGATACCGGCTTGCCGTGGTCAATATCCACCAAAGTTGCTATGGGTGTATTCTGTTTGTAATCGCCTTTTCTTTTGTTGAGTGGCGGCACAATTCGCTTACCGCCAATCACAGTTACTTGCTCTTTCGAAATGCCTGCCAAATCGCCCAGATAACGTTGTAATGACGCATTATCCTTGTCGCCTATGGTTGCTGACGTGGCGACAAAACGCACGTCTTCGGCGTTGACAGCAAAACCGTGCAATACCCGCCGCAATAACAGCGACAGTTCCGCCGCTTGTGAGCCGATATAAGTATGCGCTTCATCCAGAACAATCCAGCGTAATTTCCCTTGTGATTTTTGTAAGATAGGTGCGTCAACTTGCCTAACCAACATATATTCCAGCATCGTGGAGTTAGTCACTAACAGTGGCGGCGGTTCATTACGTAATAAGGTTCTCGATAAAATTTCATTCGGCGTTTCCGCCTGCTTAGAGCTTTTGGATAATTCAGGCGTATTGCCGTTATACAAGCAAAACCGCACGCCACTACCGAAATCATGTGTCCAGGCGCGAAGACGGTCGCGCTGGCTGTTAATCAAGGCATTGAGCGGATAAATAAACAGAGCTTGTACGCCGATTAGCGTCTGTTTTTGCCGCTCGTACTGACGAACTAAATCATTGAGTACCGGCACCATGAAACACTCGGTTTTACCTGATCCCGTACCGCTGGTGATGACAATGGACTGAGGCTTGCTTTCAGATAATTTTAACCATGACTTGTATTGGTGTTGATAAGGCTGCCAGTCTTTGCGAAACGCATAGTCTTTTAAACCATCAGGCGGCTTGTCCATCGTCTCAAGCAAAGATCGCTCCAGCAAAGAGCCAGCCAATCCCTCCATGCTGATATTTGCCTCTTCCCAGCCAAAAATAGCTTCAAAAACCGGATCGGCTAAAAAATTATTTCTATCGCCTATCGGTTGATTAAATTGCTCTGATAAAAATTGCCGTAAAGTAGGGTCGCTGATGCCTAGAATACTTAAAGTGGCTTCGGCTGAGCGTTGCGATAACTGCCCGATAAGTGGTTGAAAATAACTGGGCATTTGGATTTAATCCTTCGGTTGCTGTGATAAATAGGCCAGTGCAATATTGAAAACTTCGTTAAACCAGTCTTCATCAAAGGCTTTCAGGCGTTTTAATTTAAAAATAACGGCTGTATCGCCTATCCAGTTTTCAGGTGTGTTTGTGTTTGCACAATATGCCGCTAACAGCACAGGTAAAATAACTACCGCATGATGATGGTCTGAAATATTTTCCAGTTTTAACCATTGCTGCTGCGATTTATCCATTTGCTTCCAATGGGTTATAAGTTCCGGTTTTAATACTTCCAGCCACTTACTGTCTGCTTGTCGTCTATCCAGTTCTTGTTGAGCAGTTTTAATCTCATTTATTACCCAATCCTGGACTGACTGTTTCATAAAGCCAAGCACTTGATCGGCTATGCCACATAGCGACTGCTTGAGTATTCGGACTACTACATCCATAGACGTACAAAGATAGCTGATACGTTTGATGCGGCTTTCAAGGATAGTGATAACATCGGCTTCATCCCCCATCGCTTGCTTTAAATAATTGCTGTAATTTTTAAAAATCGCCAACCAATCATTCAGTGGTATCAATTCCCAGAAAACCGGCAATTCTTCGCTAAATTTTCGTGTAAAGCTTTCATCCATTTGCAATACCATTGCAACTAACAGTTTAGTATCCGTCACAGCTATTGACCAAACATCAAAGCTGGCTAGCGGCAAATGAGCGCATTGTTTCCACAAATGTCTTAAATAAGACCAACCACTATGCTCAAAATCTGTCCACATACGCTCAAAAACTCCTTTTATGGCTAGCTGCCGTGATTGTTTCTCGGCGATTTTAATAGCACTGTGCAACGTTGAAATTTCATGTTCGTCAAATGGACTTGCTTCCGGCACTTCACCAACATGCCATAAAATAGGGCGTAAACAGACAGAAGACGTTACTGAAGGATAAATCAACCAAGAGCCAGCCGCTCTTTTTTCAGGATAAAACAACCAGCAACCAGTTTCTGTTTGGCCTGAAAATTGGGTCTCTAACTTGATATGTTCTTGTTCGGGCTGGGAGAGCCGCATAGCCATTAGTTGAATTTTGGTAAGATTGTCATAGGACAAGGAAGCATGGTCATTATCTTTTAACGCCACACATCCCAATGACGGTTGTCTTTCCAGCGCAAATTGGTAGCGGGAGATTTTTATCCGCAATAATTCTGTACCGTTTTCATATATGATTAACCGAGCATGGCTATCCAGGTTTCTGCTGATAGCCAGTAAGGCGTTAATCCATTCCTGATAATCAATAATCGGCAGTTCTATAACCGCTCCTTTTCTCTCAATTTCATCACGAAAATACAAATCCCGTGCGCCATTCAAGGAGTCATCTTCAAGATTAAAGTCGATTTGCAAATGGCGGTTTCTATCAGGATATTCATTAAATAGACGCAGGCGAAATCCATGTAACTGATCCAAAAACAGCGGCTGATTGGATGAATGTTTGTGACCATCTGCATCGATAATCTGGCCGCCTCTAACCGGAAAAGGAACGGTTAAGGTTAGCATGTCGGTCATACCCGGCCAGCAAAGAGTTAAATTAACATGGCTCGGTGGCGTGTTGTCGGCATATAACTCAATTCGATATCCGTCAGCCTCATATTTAATGCTATGTTTTACCGATGGTTTGCATAAAACTGTCGCGTGTCCGGTATTATCCAGATAAATCGTGCCATTCAAAGAATCCGCCGAAGGCTTAAAACGAACGGCAAATTGTTCAGGCAATAATGCACATTTTTTACGGAACTTGATATTGCCCTGATTGTCGTGCAAGCGAATTTCATAAATGCCTTGTTGCACTTGCAGAAGAGACTGCCAACTGCCTTTTGCGTTAACAGGTCTGGCGACTAATTTTGTAACAGGAATGCCTGTCCTTTTTTCGGTTTCGTTGTTGACGCAAGTCAGAGATGGTAAACCTCGATAGACTTCTTTAGGTGTACTGGCAAATTCAAGCGTTTGCCCCCGCAAATAATAATTATCTGCCGAGTGTTCCTGTGCAGTTTTAATGATGAAAGAACTGTTTTTATGATCTGTTAATTGAATAATTCCGCTGGCTTCGAGCAGTTTTTTATCAGCAACCGATGCTATTTGCCGAATGGTATTATTTTCAAGACAAATCAATTGCGCTGGATAAATAATCCTGACCTGTTTTGCGCGGGTACTGACGCTTGCAACGCTTTCCAATACCCAATCGTCATTTTGTTGTGCAAATGTCCAGGGTACTTCATTATCCAGTTCTTCGCCGCCAGTTAACGGAGCCTCAAAGATAAGAGAGGACAAATGCTTAAAGCGAATTGTGTAACCGTGAGCCGCTTGATCGCCTTTGATGATTCCAGGAGAACGCGGCATTTTTATAGCCGATTTTTGTTGATAGGTGGTTTTCAGCGCCACACCTAACGAACGTATTGCACCCGCACTGCTGGTTAATTCAATATCCAATCTTGGGGGTATGGTTTCCGGAAGTTTAAGTTTTTCCAGGACAATAAAACCCGCAAACTCAAGCTGTAATTGCAAGAAACCATCGTCATGAACATGCCGTATACCCCGAAAAGGTAGACTCATTGTGTCATCGGTTTTGGCAGCGATAGTAATCATATCGGAAAGCAGTTTTTGCCCGACTTTCATCTCTATCGGTAACGGAAACCGATCACGCCATGAGGGAGCCTGTTGATCCAAATAACTTAGAGGATTGTTATGTTCATGTAATTGATATTTTTGTTTGAGTTCGACGACTGTTTGCACCATGTCGCCTAAAATCGCATGGATTTGGTCGTTTTGATAAGTTTTAGGAATATAGTCACATTCCCCGATAAGTGCGTCGGCGTGAATACCGGTATGTTGCAAGCGCGTGTATTTGGGAATCACCTGCTTGAATACTCTACCCAACCAACCACTGGATTTATTCAATTGATTAAGCGGCAAGCCTCCTTCAATGGCTATTGAACCTAGAAAAAGGGAACGGCCGTTAATAACCCGAACCTTGAGTCTCCAGTATCGTAAGCCTGAGTCAACAATCAGACCGCGCCGCGCCGTTGTTAATGCTTTGGCGTCGGCTCCGAACGAAGAAAATACTTTTTCCCACGACCAAGAGCTGCCGTCATATTCCCGTCGCCACCATTCCGCCGCGTAAATAACAAAAGCAGCATTCCAACCGGATACTTCCGCAATATTGGCAACGCTGAATAACGCGCTGGTTTTTAAAGTAGTTTTTAAAGTTTCAAATTCGCTGTCGTTCAGGCGATAACGGTAGAGTGGATTTCCATTCGGAGCGAGAGTGCGTCTGGATGCCAGAAATTGCTTGAGCCAGTCTTTAGGCTGCATAAAGTATCCATTATGGTTATTTGTTTGGAATACTTTTATTATAGGCAAAATAAAATAATACACCTCCGGCAATAATCATGGGCGTTGACAGTATCTGTCCCATGGTTACCCAATCCAGGGCCAAATAGCCTAAATGTGCATCGGGCATTCTGAAAAATTCGACAAAAAAACGGAAGCAGCCGTAAAAAAACAGCGCCATGCCGGTAACTGCGCCTACCGGTCTCGGTTTGCTGGAATACAGCCAGAGAATAACAAACAATACAATACCTTCTAAAAAGGCTTCATAGAGTTGTGACGGGTGGCGGGCAAGAGGGCCGCCATTGGGAAATACCATAGCCCAAGGAACATCAGTCGTTCTACCCCATAACTCAGAATTAATAAAATTACCTATCCGTCCCGCAGCTAAACCAATTGGCGCCAGCGGAGCAATAATGTCAGTTAATTGCAGCATGCTGCATTGCTGCTTTTTTGAAAAAAACCACATAGCGATAAAAACTCCTAACATACCGCCATGAAAGGACATCCCCCCTTGCCATATCTTAAACAGGATCAGAGGGTTATTTAAGAATTCACCAAAATTATAAAAGAGGATATAGCCGATCCTGCCGCCCAAAATTACACCAAAAGCGCCATAAGTAACAAGATCTTCTATAGCCTGCGGTTTAACAGGAGACCAGGGTTGTTGCGCGCGTTTTTGGCCTAAAGCCCAAACGGCAATAAAACCTATCAGATACATCAGTCCATACCAATGTATTTTCAGAGGACCCAAACTTAAAGCGATAGGATCAATTTGTGGAAAGTTAAGCATAATTAAACATCCAGATTTGTGACATCCAAAGCATTTTTAACAATAAAGTCTCTTCGTGGCTCTACGACATCACCCATCAGTGTGGTAAAAATTTCATCGGCTGCAATCACGTCTTCAATTTTGACCTGTAGCAATCGGCGGTTATTCGCATCCAGTGTGGTCTCCCATAACTGTTCCGGATTCATTTCGCCCAATCCTTTGTAACGCTGAATATGCTGACCTTTTTTAATCTCTTTCATCATCCATTCAAAGGCCTGTTTGAAATTGCTGACCGGCTGCTGTCTTTCACCCATTTGCATATATGAGCCCTCGTTAAACATACCCGCTGTATCGTTCGCATAGCGGGCAATTTGCTGATAGTCCTTACTGTTAAAAAAAGTAGAAGGCAATACAAAGGTTTTAGTGATGCCGTGCAGTCGTTTGTTAATTACGGCAGAAAAATCATTGCCCGCTTTGAAATCAAGTTCAACTGAAAATACTGCTTTGCTATCACAAATAGTCAATTGCTGCTCCAGCTTTGTAAACCAGGCGGCAAGTTTTTGCTGATCCTGTTTATGTTCGTCTGTTATGACTTCCATAGTTGTCAATTGATCCAGGAATACATCATCATAACGTCTGGATAATCGATTAATAATGCTGACTATACCTGTATATTCTCTGGCCAGTTTTTCCAAACCCTGCCCCTGAATAGGCGGGGCAGTCTCATCAGTAAAAAGTTGGGCTTTATCAAGCGCCAGCTGAATCAGGTATTCATTTAATTGAATATCATCTTTAACATAATGTTCTTGTTTACCTTTCTTAACTTTATATAACGGCGGCTGGGCAATATAGATATAGCCTTTTTCGACTATCTCGGGCAATTGGCGATAAAAAAATGTCAGTAATAATGTCCTGATATGTGATCCATCGACATCGGCATCGGTCATTATAATAATGCGGTGGTAACGCAATTTGGCCAGATTGTATTCTTCCTTGCCTATACCGCATCCTAATGCGGTAATTAATGTTCCGACTTCCTCTGAAGAGATCATTCTATCAAAGCGGGCTTTCTCTACATTCAGGATTTTACCCTTTAGCGGAAGAATAGCTTGTGTGCGGCGATCCCTGCCCTGCTTTGCAGAACCTCCTGCCGAATCCCCTTCCACCAGAAATAATTCAGATAACGCCGGATCTTTTTCCTGACAATCCGCGAGTTTTCCGGGTAATCCTGCAATATCCAGCGTAGTTTTACGTCGTGTCATTTCACGGGCTTTACGAGCGGCCTCTCTTGCGCGAGCGGCATCTACGATCTTTCCCACGATAGTTTTAGCTATTTGCGGTTTTTCCAGCAAAAATTCCTGGAGCTTCTCATTCATCGTTGATTCGACTAATGGTTTAACTTCTGAAGAAACCAGCTTATCTTTAGTTTGAGAAGAAAATTTAGGATCAGGCACTTTAACCGATAACACGGCCGTTAAGCCTTCTCTGGCATCATCGCCGGTGGTCTGTACTTTTTCTTTTTTCGCCAACCCGCTGGATTCGATATATTGATTTATGGTTCTTGTTAAAGCCCCTCTAAAACCGGCTAAATGACTGCCGCCGTCACGTTGTGGAATATTATTAGTGTAACAAAAAACATTTTCCTGATACGAATCGTTCCACTGCATGGCAACTTCTACAGTAACGCCTTCCTTTTCAGCAACAAAATGAAATACTTCGGGAAACAGGGGTGTTTTATTTTTATTAAGATGCTCTACAAAAGCGCTAATCCCGCCCTCAAACTCGAAAACATCATTCCTATCTGTACGTTCGTCTTGCAGACTGATTCGCACGCCTGAATTTAAAAAGGATAACTCTCTTAGTCTTTTCGCCAGTATATCGTAATGAAATTTAACGTCAGTAAACGTTTCAGAGCTAGGCTTAAAATTTATTAATGTACCCGAACCTTCGGCGGGTCCAGTTGCCGCCAGCGGAGCGACAGGATTACCCATCCGATATTGTTGTTTATAAAGCAGGCCATTTTTCCTGACTTCAAGATTTAGCTCCTCGGATAAGGCATTTACTACAGATACACCTACACCGTGTAACCCTCCGGATACTTTATATGCATTATCATCGAACTTACCGCCGGCGTGAAGTACAGTCATAATAACTTCCGCTGCCGATCGGCCTTCTTCTTTATGAATATCAACCGGAATGCCTCGGCCATCATCAGAAACCGATACCGATCCATTGCTGTGAATAATTACCTTTACCTCTGTGCAATAGCCAGCCAATGCCTCATCAATAGAATTATCAACAACTTCAAAAACCATATGATGCAAGCCGGAACCATCGTCAGTATCACCGATATACATACCCGGCCGTTTTCTTACCGCGTCCAGCCCTTTTAAAACTTGAATATTAGTACTATCGTATTGATCGTTATTACTCATGACTCTCCCGCTTTGCTGTTGTTATGAATGTTCCACGTGGAACATTACATTTGCTTTATAATTCCATGTTCCACGTGGAACATTTTATAGTTTTTAATTTGATTCAAATCACCAAAATCAGCTATTTCAGTGGCTGTTATAAATGCCTGGCAACCCATTATGGATAAATAATTCAGCAATTTTGCACGATTAATGACATCAAGTTCCGCAGCGAAATCATCAATCAGGATACAGCCTATATGACTATGTTCATTAGCAAGCAACTGAACCTGTGCAAGTTTCAAACTCATTACCAGCAATTTTAATTGGCCACGTGATACAAAATCTTTCGCTAAACGGTTATTAAATAGCAATTGAAAGTCGGCACGATGTGGACCACTATGAGTAAATCCATAGCGAAGATCCTTTTCCAGGTCATTATTTAAAACCTGGTGAAATTCCTTAACCGAATCCCAACCTGAAATAAGTCGGAGATCAATATTATCAATAGCGAGAAATTTACTGACAATTTCAATAAAGACGGGCTTGAATTTTTGCAAGTAGTGTTGCCGGTAGTTATTGACTATTGTACCGTAATTAACCAGTTCTTTATCCCAAACATTGATTTGCTCGAGCGCTCGAGTTTTTAGTAATGAATTTCTTTGGGATAATGCTTTTTTGAAGTTTCGCCAAGGAGATAAAAAGTTGGGATCATTATGGAATACTCCCCAATCTAAAAACTCTCTTCTTATTTGAGCTCCTGCATCAAGTAACTCATAGCTTTTTGGATGAATAAGTTGTAGCGGTAAAGCGTATGCCAGATCTGATCTTTTTTGAGTCGATTGGTTATTGATACGGCAAAAAAAATTTTTACCATCCAACTGAATACCTAAATGAGTAATAGAGCCATTTGTTTGCGATACTAGCGCCGTGACCATTAAACTTTGCTGGGCAAAGTTAATAACGGGTTTGATAGTGGAGGTACGAAAAGATTTGGCTCTACCTAATATAAAAACCGCTTCAATGAATGCACTTTTACCGCTGGCATTCTTTCCATAAATTAAATTGATCGTGGGTGCCGGAGTAATAGATTCTTTTTGAATATTTCTGACCGCATAAATATTCAATTTTAGTAATGTCATTACAGTAACTTAAAGTCTCATCGGCATGACGATAAATTTGTATGCACAATCACCAGGTTCATCGACAAAACAGCTACTGGCATTGCTTGCAATCGTTAACACAGCAAGCTCGGAGTCAAGATTTGAAACGGCATCCAGTAAATATTGAGCATTGAAGGCAATAGACAATGGCTTACCTTTATATTCGATAGCAAGCTCTTCTTCCGCTTCATCATGCTCTGGATTATGCGTACTGATTCTTAAGCTGTCAGGCGTAATATCGAAGGTGACGCCTTTAAATTTTTCATTCGATAAAATAGCAACTCGGGTTAGTGCTTCTTTTAGTATTTGTTTTTGAATATGAATTTGATCAAAGAAATCCTGTTGAAAAACTTTGCTAAAATCGGGGTATTTCGAATCAACCAGCTTTGCTGAAAAAATCAGATTTTTTATAAAAATTCTAATATTGTTGCCTGAAAACTCAATTTTTAATTCCGCTTCTAGATCATCAAGTAATCGACTAAGTTCCACCACGCCTTTTCGGGGCAGAATAATTCTTGCTTCATAACCTGTTGCTTGATCCAGAGAATCTTCATAAATAGACAACCGGTGACCGTCAGAGGCAACCAGCTTTAATTTGCTGTTAGAGATATTGAGCAGCAAGCCATTCAGGTAATAACGTACGTCCTGATTAGCCATACAAAATAGTGTTTTATCAAGAGCCTTTTTAAATTTTCCGGCATTAATAAAAAATTGATTCTCTAACTCGGATTCTGCGAATTCCGGATAATTATCTGCCGGTAGACAACTTAAAGAAAACCGGCTTCGATTAGAGACTATTTTTATTTTCTCATCCTGTTGCTCAAACTTGATTTCAGCTCCGTTCGGCAATAATCTGCAAATATCTAACAGTTTTCTCGCAGGGACTGTAATAGAACCGGATTCCGCTGTTGTAATATTTATTCGGGCGACTATCTGAATTTCCAGATCAGTGCCCGTTAAAATTATCTGGTTATTATTAATAACAATTAGAACATTTGAAAGAATAGGCATAGTTTGCCTTTTTTCTATAACGCTGACTATTTGTTGCAACGGTGTCAGGATTTCTTCCCTATTAATATTAAATTTCATATTTTTATACTGTTATTATTAGTGTGACTAAAAACTGTGGAAAACCTGTTAATTAACTTCAATTTCAGAAAGTTATAGTTAAAGACGGACTGCGATTAGTATGTGTTTAAGCTGCATACAATTTAATTTTTAGAAAAAACCGATATCTTATACACAGAGATATCCACAAAAATGATGATTTTGTCTACAGACTTATCAACAACCATTTCGTTATTAAAGCTGTTCAATATAAATGAACAATTTTCAGTATTTAAACTTTTCTCTTGTTAAGGGCTGGGGATTTTTATACCCAAATAATAATATAGAGTTATATTTTTATTCTATTACTATTAGCACTGGAAAAAGCTGTGTAATAATTAATTTAATTTTGTTATCAATATCTTACCGTACCTGTAATCTTGAGATTACTATGTGTATAATCTGTGCTTAACTAATTCGGATAAAAATAAGTAAAATTTATACACAAAGATATCCACAAAAAAAGACAACTTGAATGCAGAGTTATCCACAACGATTTAATGCGATAGGGTTCTCAACAGATTTGAGTAATCCTCTGCAAATTTATGGTCAGCTTCTTTTAATTCATTAATTTTTTTACAGGCATTCATTACTGTAGTGTGATCACGTCCACCAAAAGCTTCGCCTATTTCAGGGAAGCTGTGCGATGTTAACTCTCTGGCGAGACACATGGCCATTTGCCGCGGGCGAGTGACGGTTTGCTTTCTATTTTTAGAAGATAAATCAGCAATGCGAATTTTAAAATATTCGGCAACGGTCTTTTGAATATTATCTATGCTGACCAGTTTGTCTTTCAGAGAGATCAGATCATGTAATGCTTCTTTGGTAAATTCGATAGTTATTTCACGTCCGGTAAATTGTGCATTAGCTATTACTCGTCTTAATGCGCCTTCAAGATCTCTGACATTAAAAGGGATTTTTTTAGCAATAAAAAAAGCAACCTCTTGAGGAAGTTGAACGTTAGCCTGAATTGCTTTTTTCATTAAAATAGCCGCCCGGGTTTCCATGTCAGGGGGTTCTATTAAAACAGGTAAACCCCAGCCGAATCTTGACTTTAACCTGTCTTCAAGACCTATAATTTCTTTTGGGTATTTGTCGCAAGTTAAAACGATTTGATGTTTTTTTTCCAGGAGCGTATTAAAAGTATGGAAAAATTCTTCCTGAGAGCGTTCTTTACCAGCAAAAAATTGAATATCATCAATTAAAAGCACATCAATACTGCGATAATATTCCTTGAATGAATTAATGGAATTTTGTTGCAATGCCCGCACCATATCCTGGACAAATTTTTCAGAGTGCAGATAAACAATGGTCGCCGAGGGGTTCTTTTCCAAAACCGCATTGCCTATCGCATGTATTATATGGGTTTTACCTAAACCTGAACTGCCGTAAATAAGCAAGGGATTGTAAGCTTTGCCGCTATTTTCTGAAACTTGAATGGATGCGGCTTTTGCCAGCTGATTGGATTTACCTTCTACAAAATTATCAAAAGTAAATGCTTTATTGAGGAAATTAGGCGTGGATTTTTTTTCTCTAACAGGTTTTGCTGCGTTTATTGTGGCGGAAGTTGTTGATTTTTTTGAACCAATTTCCAGATTCAGATCCAGTTTGCCATTGGAAAACTCATGAATGGATTCTTCAATTTTTGCAAAATAATGCTGTTTGACCCAATCCAGAACAAAGCGGTTAGGCGCCAGCAATTTTAATTGACCATCATTTTCTATAGCTTGAAGAGGTCGTATCCATGTACTGAAATCAGAACTGGCAATTTCATTTTCAAGTTTAGTAAGACAGTTATCCCAAATTGAGCTCATTGAAGTAAGTATTGAATAATTTTGTAAGGAGAAATTTGCTTTTAACCACTATACAGCAATAAAACATTGCACTACAGAATTGACAGCGCATGTATATTATTTTATCATCCGTAGTCTTTTTTATCTGTTTTTGTTAACACTCATCTGATTAGGCTTTAGTAAAATGAAAAGAACATACCAACCCAGTAAAATTAAGCGCGCCAGAACTCACGGTTTCCGTTCAAGAATGGCGACTGTAGGCGGCCGTAAAGTTTTAAATGCCCGTAGAGCAAAAGGTCGCGCCAAGTTAACGGTTTAGTTGACGTTGAGTGATAAAGTTCAATCATGGGTTTCCTCCACAGCTGCGGTTAAAAAAGCCAGTTGAATATAAGAAAGTTTTTGCTAAGCCGGTAAAGTCCAGTGATCAGTATTTTACTCTATTAGCTATAAAAAATGATTTTGATCACCCTAGGCTGGGTTTGGCAATTGCCAAAAAAAATATAAGAAAGGCAGTGCACAGGAATATGATTAAACGAGCTGTGAGGGAGAACTTTAGAATACAGCAACAAAGCTTGGGAAATATAGATATTGTTGTTTTGGCTCGCAGGGAAGCAGTAGATGCTCCGCTGGAATTATTAAGAAAGTCATTGGAAAAGCATTGGCTTAGGTTGGTATCCCGATGCGCTTCATGCTTATAGCAATAATAAAGTTTTATAAATACTTTATTAGTCCTTTGCTTGGCTCAAACTGTCGTTTTTATCCAAGCTGTTCAAGTTATTTCCTAGAAGCGCTTCAGCGCCACGGCTTCTTTACTGGCTCCTACCTCTCTCTCAGAAGATTATTAAAATGCCATCCTTTTCATGAAGGTGGCATTGATCCCGTTCCAGAAAAATTTGGTAATAAGAATGGATAATATAAGATTTATACTGATCGTTACTTTTGCAATGCTTGTGTTTATGATATGGCAGGCCTGGCAACTGGACTACGGTCCAAAACCTGAGGTTGCCGCAATTGTAAATCCTGAAGCCGGCAACATTAAGGAAGACTTGCCTTCTACAGCAGGCGCACCTGCACAAACAGAATCTGCCGATCAAAGTCCGGTTACAACTCCGGTTGCTGTATCATCATCAGCAGCAGCAGCTAAAAAAACTGTTACTGTTAAAACCGATGTTATTGCGCTCGAAATTGATGTGGAAGGCGGCACGATTACAAATCTGGACTTGTTAAACTACCCTGTAGAGAAAGCAAACACCGTTGTTAATCGGTTACGCGAAATGGTTGGTTTTCCGGTTGAACAAGTCAATACAGCGCCTGTGCGTTTATTTAATAGCAACCCGGAAAAAGTTTTTGTTGCACAAAGCGGTCTGATAGCAGGCAACGGTTTTACTGCTCCAAATCATCATACCGTTTTTACCAGCGAGCAAGATAGCTATACCTTGCAACCTGGACAAGACAGCATCACTGTGTCATTAACATGGACAAATAAAGATGGCGTTGTCTTTAATAAATTATTCACCTTTAAACGCGGAAGTTACGAGATAATCCTGGATCAGAATGTCAGGAATAACTCTGGCAAAGCCTGGTCAGGCAGACAATACAGCCAGTTATTAAGAATACCTGATACATCAGGTAAAGGTAATATGCTGACAGGCGGCATGAGAGCTTATGATGGCGGTGTTATTTATACTGAGAAAGACAAATACCAGAAAATAAGTTTTGATGACATGGCGGATGAGACTCTTGATGTCACAACCAAAGGCGGTTGGACGGCAATGATTCAGCATTATTTTGCTTCTGCCTGGGTCCCACCCACTGATCAGGAAAACCATTTTTATACTAAAGAATTGAAAGACGGACGTTACGTTATTGGCACTTATTCGCCACCGGTAACCGTTGAACCCAGCTCAAGCGCTCAGTTTGTTTCCAAATTATTTGCCGGCCCTAAAATTCAGCCTATGATGGAAAAAATAGCGCCTGGACTTGAGCTTACGGTTGATTACAGCGTTTTAACATTTATTGGTAAACCGATATACTGGTTATTAAACAAAATCCACAATATTATCGGTAACTGGGGTGTCGCAATTATCGGCGTGACACTGTGCATTAAGTTACTGTTCTTTCCCTTGTCTCAGGCCAGTTTTAAATCAATGGCGAAGATGCGTAAAATCCAGCCGCGTCTTAAAGAGTTGCAGGAACGTTTCGCTGATGACAGACCTCGTTTCAATACCGAAATGATGTCGCTGTATAAAAAAGAAAAAGTTAATCCATTGGGAGGTTGCTTACCGCTTCTGGTGCAGATTCCGGTATTTATGGCTCTTTATTGGGTATTGAGTGAAACGGTTGAGTTTCGTCAAGCGCCCTTTATGTTATGGATACAGGATTTATCAATACAGGATCCGTTTTTTGTAATGCCCGTCATAATGGGCATTACCATGAAAATTCAGCAAAGTCTGAATCCTGCGCCCATTGATCCTATTCAGGCAAAAGTCATGAAGATGTTCCCGATAGTATTTACTGTTTTCTTCCTGTTTTTCCCGGCGGGTTTGGTTTTATACTGGATTATTAATAACACTCTGTCTATTATTCAACAGACTATAATCACCAAGCAAATAGAACAAGCAAAGTAATTGCTTTTAAATCAGGATACCATTGCAGCTATTGCAACACCGCTAGGGAATGGCGGTGTCGGTATTATTCGCATATCAGGAAATCTTGCTCCTGAAATCGCTGGACAACTTCTCAATAAATCATTAATTCCCAGATACGCCCTGTTTTCATCCTTTCTGGATAATGACGGTTCCGTTATTGATTCCGGCATTGCCCTTTATTTTCCTTCTCCCGCCTCTTATACCGGTGAAGACACACTTGAACTGCAAGGGCATGGCGGCTCAGTCATCCTGGACATGCTGTTACGCAGAGTGTTGTCTCTCGGTGCCCGGCTGGCGAATCCAGGCGAATTTACTGAACGCGCTTTTCTGAACAATAAACTCGATTTGGCCCAAGCTGAAGCTGTTGCCGATTTAATTGAAAGCAGCACTGAACAATCCGCCCGTTCTGCACAAAAATCGATGCAAGGCGTTTTTTCTGAACAAATAAACAAACTGGTCGATGAATTGACAGAGCTTAGAGTTTATGTCGAAGCTGCTATTGATTTTGTCGATGAAGAAATTGATTTTTTAACTGACGGTATGGTAGAAAACCGTATTGTCGGATTATTGGAAAGCATCGGGCAAATCCGGAAAACAGCCCAGCAAGGCCGCTTACTGCGCGACGGCATGACTGTGGTTTTGGCCGGTAAACCCAACGCCGGAAAATCCAGCCTGCTTAATGCCCTGGCCGGACATGAAGCTGCAATAGTCACCGATATAGCCGGAACCACACGAGATATATTAAGAGAGCGCATCCAGCTTGATGGTATGCCTTTGCATGTTATCGATACAGCGGGTTTAAGAGAAAGCGATAATGCCATTGAAAAGGAAGGGATTCGCAGAGCTCATGAAGAAATCCGGAAAGCCGATAAAATCCTGCTGCTTATCGATGCCAGTGAACCGGAACCCCAGGATATCTTAACAACCCTGCCCACAGATATCGATATCACCAAAATTTACAATAAAATAGATTTATTAGGTTTATCTTCCTCAATACAACAAACAGAGCAGGGCGCCAGTTGCTATTTATCCATTAAAACCGGCGCCGGCCTGGAACTGTTAAAACAGCATCTCAAACAGAGCGTCGGTTTTAACGAATCCACAGACAATATTTTTATCGCCAGAAGACGACATATAGAAGCCTTAAGGAAAGGCTATGAACATGTATCAAGTGCATTAAACCAGTTACAAATCAGTCAGGCAGGAGAATTGGTCGCCGAAGATCTAAGACAAGCGCAAATAAGCCTCGCCGAAATCACCGGAACCATTACCTCTGATGACCTGCTTGGAAAAATATTTTCCAGCTTTTGCATAGGAAAGTAAACTTCATTTCACGTCAACTCATGACATATCATAAATTAATAAATAACAGTAATTTAGGTTATTTGTTGTATCAAAACAAATCATAAATTATCCTGAAGTTTATGACGACAAGAATAAGTTCGGCAAGGCCGCGTTTATTATCACGACAGCAAAATCAGCAAAAATGGAGATGTAACCGAGACAGATGAATTTATTTGTGATCCGCTCCATATTGATGCTGGCAGTTGCGACGAATCACAGAATAACTTTGAGCTAATGTTACGCTTTAAAAATTAGCGTGATCAGTGGCGAAGATGGTTAATGCCTCGTGAAATGTTGTCGGGAAGTTGCGAGTGTTTACGCGCTGAATTATTAAAGCAAGGCTTAATGATTAACCACCATAGGCGCGAAATGTTGCCCGCTTACCTACAGGCAACCAGTCCTGAAAAACAGCTTGAGTGCGCTTTAAAGGTAGGCTGGCACAAAGATGTCCTTTGTGTTGTCTGATAAGGTTATCGGTAATCGTGAGACATTTTCTTTCAAACAGATCATGCCATAACCCCGATTATAGGCAACGTGGAATGCTGGAAGATTGGCAGCAGCATGTAAAAGCCGATATTGCAGGGGAAACCCTTTGCTACTCTTTCAAACCAGCATTGGCTTTGCTGGCGCATTACTGAATAAATGCCATATTGAGATTATGGCGGCTTTCATATCTTCAGAGATTCCAGCACAGGTAAAAGCCTTGGACACAAAATAGCCGCGCCTATATGGGGTCGGCGAAGGCCTTAGAAGAACATGGAAGGCGACAAGCAACGGATTAGAGGCGGCAGCGGTATTGTTTAATGACTGTAGGCTTGCTTTGGATGAACTAGGCGACAGTGACGCGCGAGAGATTAATGGAATCATTTATGTTTTGAGTAATGGCACAGGCAAACAACGAGCCAACGTGAGAGGTACGGCACGGCAGGTGCATAAGTGGCGAATTGCTTTATTGTCGAATGGCGAAAAAATCCTGGAAAGTCACTTTCAAGAAAAAGGCTTGGTCGTTAAAGCCGGTCAAGAAATGCGGATGCTCCAGATTCCTGTATTTTGTAACTATGGCGCATTTGATGAATTACACGGCATAAAGGATGGGCGATTATTCTCTGATACCTTGCAAAATAACACTTCAAAATATTATGGGGCCGCTGGGATTGCGTACCTTGAAAAGCTGGTTGATGACGGCCAGGATTTGGGTGGATTGCATGAGGCGGCGTTATCGCGTTTTATTTCGGACGATTTACAGCCGCAAGAGAAAAGAGCGGCGAGGATGTTTGCCCTGGTTGCCTTGGCTGGCGAGTTGGCTACAGAGTACGGCATAACCGAATGGAGTAAGTGTGCAGCGCTTGAGGCCGCGTTAATGTGTTTTGATAAATGGCGTAACCATAGGGGCGCTGGTTCAATTGAGAACAGATTGATACTTGAGTCAATCAAGAGTTTTATTGATCGTTTTGGAGACAGCCGATTTACAGCCACCAATTACAATAGCGCAGTTCATACGGTAACGGGTAGAGCTGGTTATCATGCTGGATGTGGTAATGAGCGCACCTACCTATTTAACGAGCTGGATTGAAGGAGGCGGCAGGCATAAGCTACGACATTAAGCGGATAATTGAAGCCCTAACCAAGGCGATTTCGCTTAACCGAGGTAAGGATGGCAAGTCTTCACTACCGTACAGTTTTACCGTATATATATTTAATCAATGTGTTATTCCATTTCTAATTCTGAAGTGAATCTATAATCCATGGCCAGGCGACGATCAAATGGACTCTGTTAGGGTCGCTTTCAAGGGTTCGCAAGTTGACTTCCAAGTGCTCCTCCAGGGCGTCGATACTGTTTAAGACACGATTGTGGAATGCCTTTTCCCGAAGTTCATCCCATAGATGTTCGACCGGGTTGAGTTCGGGCGAATAGGGCGGTAACGGCAACAAGTATAGATGGGTCGGCAAGCTGAGCGCTCGGCTTTGATGCCAACCAGCGC
>JAQURG010000012.1:35763-82006 GCA_028715725.1 Methylococcales bacterium | reverse complement strand
CGGGTGTGAATTTGTTTATACAGTCTCATTGGCTAGTCTATGAATTAACAAAATCCAGCCTCCTACTCAATACAACTCATCTTTGTGAAGTGCACAAGTACTCTTTCAAAAAGTGTACGGTAGTGAATCAGGCCGATAGCCTGACAGAGCTTGTCATACGTTCGCTCAGCCGCCTTGCGCAACAGGGCTTTCAGTTTGGCTAAGACCTGCTCGACCGGATTCAGGTCCGGACTGTAAAGCGGCAGGTATTTCAGCGTCGCGCCTTTAGCTTCAATCAGCGCTTTCACTTTAGCTACTTTATGAGCCGGCAGGTTATCGCAGATCACCATAGCGCCGGGTCTTAACGTCGGTCCCAACTGCGAACGCAGATATGCTTTGAAGGCTGCGCCATTCATGGCCGATTCAGGCACGCGGGGGGCAGTAAGCCGGTCTGCGCAAGCCGGCGATAAAGGTCAGCATCTGCCAATGGCCGGCAGGAGCGGCCTTTACAACGGGCATCGCCTAACGCACGGCCATAGCCACGGATCCTATCCGTCGAAGCACCGGTTTCGTCGAGAAACACCTGCTTCGACAGATCACAGTTTTCTGTCAGGCTTGCCAGCGCTCGCGCGCCATAACGACATCCTCTCGCTGTTGCTCACTGGCGGCCACGCTTTTTTTATAGCGATAGCTTAAGTTTTTGGCGAAGAAATTTATCAATCGCTGAAATGGACAGGCTCAAGCCCTGTTCGCCGGCTAACCAGGCCTGCACTTCCTTCAACGTCATGGACGGGCTGTTCGAGAGTTGCTCGGTTAGCGCAACTTCATAGGGCTCCAGCAGAGCTCGCCGGTAACCGCCGATCTGCTTGGGGTGAACATGACAGGTCTGCTTCCAACACTGATGAAGGTTGAACACCAAGGAAGAGCTGACTTGAAAAAGCGCACTGACTGCGCGCGTGGTTCTGCCGCTTGCAACGGCATTCACAACACGTAGTCGTAAATCTTCTGAATAAGGACGAGGCATAGCCGGATATTTCGATAACCAAGACTTCTATTATTCTAACAAAATCCTTGTCCTTAGATAACAGACAATTGCTCTAGTCGCCTATGCCGCCAGCAAACCACCTGTTTCACCCTGTACATTAACCCATAAATGCGGCAATCCCAAGCTTTCCAGCCAGGCAGGGCCGCTTTCTTCCTTGAGCATGGCGATAGTAGAAGCGCTGCCTGCAACTACGCAAAAATCACCTACTACGCTAACCGCCGCCAGGTATCTTACCGGCCAACCGGTTTTGGGATTGAGCACATGGCCGTAACGCACATCATCAACGATAATGCAGCGTTCGTAATCACCGCTGCTGGCAAGCGCGCCTTCCGTTAAAAAAATTGTCTGCATCACGGTTTCTTTTTGACGCGGATGACGGATACCGACTCGCCATGGACTGCCATCGGCTCGAGGACCAATGACTTTTATGTCGCCGCCCAGATTGACGACGCCATGCCGGATACCGGCTTCACGACATAACGCTGCTGCACGGTCAACTGCATATTCCTTGACAATGCCGCCGAAATCAATTTCCATGCCGGGATATGTAAACTCGAGCACTGGCGGCTTCCAGCGCAATTTGCGCCAGCCGACTTTGGCGAGCAATTCCTGAATCTGCGCCTGATCCGGCAATCCACCTCTGTCAAAGCGCCAGGCGCGGCGCAAGATGCCGGAAGTAATATCAAACAGGCCATCGCTCTGTTCATAACAAGCCACTGCGTAATTCAGCAAGCCCGCTGTTTCATTATCTACCGTAATGCAGCCGCCAGCGGCCGCCGCCCGATTGATGGCAGAGAGAAAACTGTCGCTACGGTAGCGCGAATAGAGCGCTTCGAGCCGGTGAATATCTGCGATAGCTGCGTCTGCAACCCGTTTGGCTTCTGTATGTGTGCCGGCAAAGAGCTGTATGTCACAAGGAGATCCCATCGCCTTGAAGGCATAGCGATAATAGCTCAAGCTCTTCGCCTTCATCTAAAACTCCTGTCGCAGGCATGCGCAGCACTCCCTACTTTCAATCAAAACGCATAACTCCAGGTAGCAGACAATGCGCCGTCGCGCGGAAGTTGATAGCCATTGACATCGTCGCTGACAGGTTGAAGCCACTCAAAGCTCAGGTTATTACCCTGCAAATCTCCTGCAGGCACAAAAGCGTTGAGACCGAAGCCGACATCCCAATAACGTCCGCCGTGGTTGGAGGGATAATCCTGGGGCCCCAGTTTATTGATTGTTTCGTTGTACTCGCCCCTGACTGTGCCCTGGACGGTATAAACGCCGCGTACCGAGGCCGAAAGCCAATCCAGCAGACTATAGCTGCCCCAGGCTGTAGACTGGAATATATCGCCAAAAGCGAAGCCCGATTCATTATGACCTTCAAGCCGCACAGTACCGTTGAGCTGAGCGCCCCAGGAAAATTTGTCCAGCTTTCCGGTGTAAGTAATACTCGGTTTAAAGTCCCAGGTTCCGCTTCCCGTTTGCATGCCGTAATGCTGAAAGCCGGCATCTATTCGATGGGTATCCCTGAACTTGATATTAACGTCGCCAGTCGGCGCGGTTACGCCCAGGGTTCCATGTATATGATGACCTGGAATATCGAACAGCTTGACCATCGCATACATACCGGTATCGCCGATACCGCCGGTAGTGTGCGGATGCAAGGTATGGTGCTCGATCAGCGCCTGCTGCTCAAAAGTTGCCGGCGGGGCTCCATCCAATACCCTTGTGGTCATGTTCATGTCGACAAACTGGGGCATCAGCATCAGGGTTAACCAGTCGGTTGGAGCATACATCAGGTCGAGCATGATCATGTTCATGTTCATCCCGCTCGGCGTAGTAAAGCAAGGATCGCCATTACAGCCATTCCTTACAATGGCTTGATCGCTGACATTATGCGATCCCTGTAGCATGTTTCCGCCCTGGGTGCTGCGCATATAGCGCGCGCCGACCATCATGTCGCCGGACTTGTCCAGCATGTGATCGAACATAACCCCTGCCGGCGCATGGCTGCCATGATGACCATGCCCTATATGTCCGTGTCCGGCATGTTGTCCGCCGCCAGCTGTTGCAAGCGACGATAAATCGACCTTTAAAACACCATTAACTGTGTAATAGTTGTAATCCGCAAAAGAACTTTCACCGCCCCCGCCCATTTTCAGAGATCCTGCGTGGGTATAGTATTCAGCGCTCGCTTCAAGGCTGATGCCTTTGGCAAACTGCTTGCTTATGGTCACGCCGCCGCTTAATGCGCCAAATCCCGAAAGGCGCTGATCACTGGAATAATTGGCTGGAAGCTTGCTGCTATCAAACGGAATCGTTTTATTAACCGGATTAATAACAGTTTCATCGACAATCCTTCCGCTGGAATCAATGAGATTAAAGAACTGATCACGGAAATAAACTTGTCCATTATTGGGATTATCGGCTGAAACATAAACAGGCCTCCCGTTTGCATCCACAGCGTTTCTGCTAAAGGCTTGATCGGATACAATATAGGGCGTATAGAAATTGGCGGCGTTCTGGGAGTAATAACGCACCTTGGGCGTAATTGTCCAGCCATTGCCCACCGGTTGCATCCAATCCGCTTCGAAAGTATGGGCATTAATCCCCCAGTCGTCGTGAAAGAAACGGTAATCGAAATGTAACGCCGCGTCCACGCCATCGATGTGCTGCACATAACGCAAATTCTCTGTCCATTGATTACGCTCGTTGGGCCGCTTTTCAAGCAAGCCAATCGCCACTCCATTTAACACGTCGCCGGTTTGTAAAGGATCAATGAATGCGGCCTCCACTGTTTTATAAGGATTTGCCATATATCCGGTGCTACGGGTATAACCCGCGCCGGCCTCGACCAGCGCGCTCTCGTTCACGACCTGGGTCAGGCCGAGAGCGGTTCCCCAATCCTGCCGGTTACCCTTCAGGATAGTATTGCCTCCCTGTTTTGTGAGCTGGCTGCTGTCATAAGTGATATTGCCAGCCTCAAACCCGCCGCTGGTATCCCAGATATAGGGTGTGGCGTCGTGATCAAGTATGGCATGGGTATCGCTATTGGTATAACTCAAACCCAGATTTAAACTGGTAAGCTTCTGGTTAAAATCCCAACGCCCCGCCAGATTGCCAAACCGGGATTCATAGTCGTTTTCTACAGAAATGCCGCCGCCTACATCCAGAGCAGCCTCATCCCATTCATAACTCAGCTTGAAATCGCCTTGATTACGGGTTTCTGGGGACGCCGCCGAGATTGTATGAACTAACCGGGTATCTTTAACATACGTATTGGTTAAGGTGTCCAGTGTGAGCGGGTTGAATTGTCTGTCGAATTTTACACCATTATTTTGCAAGTATGGCGTGGCCCCTGCAATCACCCCACTTTCTCTATTGCCCCCGAAAGATAGCGGGGCGGTAGCGATTGGCGTGGCCCCGCTCCAGGTATCTTGCGTATAGTTAAAGGCAAACTTTACCCGATCGGACAGCTTTATTTTCGAACTGCCCAGAAGACTGTTTACGGTAATCGGATCAAATCTGCTCGTTACTCCAAAAAGATTACGGCTGCTCTCCTGATAATATCCATACAGAAAACTGGCCTCCTCTTCAGCCGCATGAACAATTGAAGGCGTTAAACCGGGCAAGGCAAAAGCGGCAACAGTCAGCGCCTGCAATGACGCACTGGCAGATTTTTCAGGTTTCGACCTGGCGCCTGCAGGTAATAAATGACCAGCCAGGCGTTTATAAGCCGCTTTAAGTGGTGAGCTATCCCTGTTTTCGCGATTAGACTTCCTTGAACTGCTTTTAGTAACAGCCACAGCCACCGCCTCCAGCTGAGCTACTACCCGTAGCAGCCTCTCGGCTACCATAAATATGGCTGATGTATGTGTTCTGTACCGGATAAGGTTCCAAAGCCATCTGCGGCTTGGCTAGTGTGCCGCGCTGCCAGGGCGCCACCGGGGCGCAGCCCGAAATACAAACGGCTAATAAAAGCGCTGGCAGCGCTTGTTGCGTTATCCTCATTATTGTTCTCGTTATATTTTTATTCTTCATCAATCTCTACTACATGCAATCAGCTTATAAGCTATATCCCAACAGTGGTAGCCAAGAACAAAAAGCAGACAGACACAAACCGGTCATCTTGCGACAAGACAATTTATCCGGTTTTTATTCACCCTTATCAGGACGCGGCGGTTAAGCGTGAAAAGCAACGGCGATTTTCCAAGCTGTGTATGTCCACCTGGCAACTGTTACTTCTGCTCGGGCTGTTCTGCCAGCAACTGCTCTGCAAGAACCCGAAGTTCCTCCGCCTCTCCAGGCCGAAAACCCATATGTACATGGCGAATGACGCCGTTACGATCAATCAGATAGGATGAAGGCATGGCCTTGACATTAAAGTCTCTGGCGCATTTTTCGTCGGCATCGGCCGCCACTGTAAAATCAGCCGGATATTTGGCAAGGAAGGCTTTGGCATCTTCGGGCGCCTGATCCAGATTAATGCCAACGATTTGCAATCCCTTATCCTTCAGATCATGATCCAGGCCGTTGAGAAATGGAAAAGACTTCGCGCATGGAACACACCATGAGGCCCAGAAATCCACATACAGCACTTTGCCATGAAATTGTTTCAAATCATAATGTTGGGTATCATTGATGGACGTCAAGGCGCAATCCGGAGCCTTGCCGCCAATCTTTGCCGCTCTGACTGTATGAATTGGGAAAAGCGCCAGCGCGGCGCAGAAGAGAATTAATATTCGCTGATTCATCGATGGAGGTTTCTTTGATAAACGCTTGAGTAGACGCCGGCAAACTCATTTGCCGTTTAATGGCAATGCCCGCGGCAAGCCGCAGGCACGGCCAAAGTCAACAATTATTGAAACTGCAAGACGGCAAGGTCGGTACCTGTATGAGCTCCCTGGCTGGTCACACAATGCCAGATGACGTCGAATATTCTCACGCCGGCGGCGGTTTTTGTGGCCGATATATAGTACACGCCGGGGCCGCCGTTAAGAGTAGCCTCCTGACTATAGTTTGCATCCCCGGAAACGGTATCCGTAGTGGTTATCATCTGGTTTCCTTTGTAAATATGAAAGCTCAGATATAATCCCGGTACCGCAGGGGACATGTCCTTAATCTGGCCCAGAAGATGGTGAGGCGCTCCATTACCGTCGTCAAAGCAAGTGACTGCTGCAAGATCGGTTGCGGTTGCATTAGTGCCTGCTGGATCCAATGTTGCACCTCCGCTATGACCCAGGGCAATATCGGCAAATCCTGCTGAGACCAGAATCGATGCCGTAATTAAAGCTTTTTTTAAAGATGTAGTTTTCATAATAATCCTCGTACCGCTAGCGTATTAGCTAAAAATTAACACTAAACAAGTGTTGATCGTCTCACCCCAGGCCCATCCGGCCGGACTGATAAGTTAACTTTCATGATCTTGTTAATTCCCCCTTCTCCTGGTGAATCGGGAAATAACAAGGACTTCTATCCCTTGCAGACGGCAGTTACCGGACAGCGCCTGTTTTCAAAAGCGGCTCCAATCTTATTTCCGCCAACTGCCGCACCGTCGCATCGCTGTCATTGAGCGCTTGTTTAAGCAATGCCACATCAGCTCCGATATTATCTACCGCCGTTAACCGTACCGAAGCATCGCTGTCATGCAATGCTTCTTGCAAGGCTGGCGCAACAGCCGCAAAGCCTTCTCGATGGGCCAAAGTGGAAACAGCCTGCACTCTGACTCTCGCATCCTGGTCTGTAAGGGCAGTTTCCAATGTTTTTCTAATGATTGCATCGCCTTCGCGCCCTGCCGCCATCAGGCGTCCGATAGCTTCTGCCCGCTCCGCAGGCACTTTAGAGCTTGCCATCTTCACCAGATCATCCGTTTCGTCAGGTTCTGCATTCGCAGTCTGCTGAGTTCCCGGCAACGAGCACACCACGGGATTCGTCTGACCTGTTTCAAATTTTGCCCCAAGGACCCAGGCTTCTAAAGGCTGTCCATGAGGGTAAGCCTTTGAAGTTTGTTGCGAATATCGAAAAACAAGATCCGCTTTACGAACCAGCAGACACTCCAGGAGTTCTTTTACTGTCGGCCCTACACAGGTCGCTGTCACCAACTCATCAGGCAGAACCGAATAGTTTATCCGCAATCCGGTTTTATTCGCAATGACATTAAGCACTTTCATCAGAGGCGCTTGCCTCGCTTCCAGTTGCAGTTCGGCTCCTTTATCTTTAGTGATGATCAGACGAACAGTTTGCTCGCCTGAATTACTCACATTCGCAGCTAAAGCCCCAATTGACATCAACAAAAACAAGAAGGTCATCCAGAACTTGATTACAATCATGGCGGTCAGTCACTTCCAGAATACGATAAACATCCCGATAAACTACTCTCGTGGATGAACATAAAAAACCAATCATCAAAAAATTCCAAAAGAGCATAAACCACAGAAAATTTTCTACTTTCTTCCTGTACTTCATGCTCTTATGAAGATTAACCCTGTCAACATATAAACACATCCTTGCCTGACACATACTGCTCAATCAAGGCGACGCTATCATTATCACATTGTTCTGTTAACGGCCCGGCAAATTTTCAATACTACTTCGTATTTGCCGGACTGGCAAACGGGAAATACCTGCTAACCACGACCCACTAAAAATAAATCCACGGCGAAATCCTCCGCCGTAGAGTGGAAAGTTTTAGTGCTCTTTATTTTTCAAAGAAACTCAACTGCTGACGCAGTCCGCGCGGCCGCTAGCAATGGAGTCATTCAGGCAGTGCTATGGCTGAGGCCATACCTGCACGCCATTTCCATCGATGGCAGGCATGTCGCGATTAATTTGCTCGGCAGTTGGCGTGACTGTAATATCAAGACCTTCACCGCATGAAGCCGGAAGCGGGTTAGCTGCAACCGCTGCGGTAGTCAGAGTAGCCGGGGTGCCTGTTATATTTCTAACTACTTTTAACGTCGCGGGTGAATTATATGCATGGAGTCCGGGACCATCGAAATTAGACCCGACAGCCGGTGTCCACAGGTTGACGGTTTCGTCACTAAACCCACTAGCATTGGTTAGCGTACAAACATCGGCAATGGCCACCACGAAAGTGACTGTGTTGGCGCAAGATTCAGGTTTAATAGTAATAGCATCTGTCTTAAAGGGGATAAGACCGGCATAGTTGATTCCCGGCAAACTGCCTCCGCCTGTCCAGTATCCAACTACATTACCTAATGAATTGGATTTCTGGCCTTCGTCTGAAAAAAGATCCTTGCTATAGACTTTCTTGCTATAACCCTCTCCTGCTCCTGCCAGATAATCAGTTACATTGCCGGCAGGTGTGCCTGCAACACTAGACGCGGATCCAGCTGGCTTGGAAGTGACGGTAGCGGTAGCATCCGGAAACACGACGCTCGTACCCATTACAGGGGTGCTAGTGTTATTGGCAACTTCATTATGGCAACCGTGCCCAATAACTTCATTATTGTAAACTCTAGCGCCCTCAAGAATAGTCGGTACTTGTAATCTGGTATGAGCAAAAACGCCTTGACTAGCCGTGACCATCGCTGCGGTCGATAATGAACACATGGCCAATTTTTTGAAAGTAATTGATATTGACATAAGCTTCCCTTAATTAATTGTTATTTTAAACGGTGCATTTTTCTAATGAGCATTTCATCACGAGTTACCCATAAATATATATGAAGCATGTTTCATGCCAACAACAAAAACCTCGATGAAATCGGGCCTCATGAAAAATTTGGTAGAGTTATAAATGAAAAGTGTGTGATATGACTCAGTAAAGTGTGTTAAATAACATAGTTTAATTAGTCAAGACGGCAACGTCTTATCTTTGGAAATTACGAGAAAAGCCCTGGGAATAATTTAATGATAAGCGATGATTCTCAGCTGACAATCTCAATAAATATCCATGAGTCAATTCATCAGCATGCGATTTAAAGGATTATTATTCTCTTTGGATAAATTCTGGCCGGCATCAGCGTCACCGCACTGAGCAATGATGGCAGAAAGTTGCTTTAACTGTTCTGTATGTTGATGATTGAGGTATACTATTACGCTTGAAACTTCGCTGTCTATTATCGTTAATGCGTTCGATATGCCTTTGTGCATCCCTTTTAAAGCACTTTTTTTCAGGGAGGGCTGAGCCTTTTTCAAAATAAAAAAGGGCGTCAGCCAGGTTATTGCGATTAGCAAGCCGCTATGCACGGCAAAATCCACGCCGAGATAGGGCATATTGGTCATATTACTGGTGTAATAGCCGATAAATACTTTATAGCTTACCCAAGCCATTGCAGCCAGCGGTAGAATAATTTCACACAAACGCATCAGTTTTAAAAACCCACGCTGGAGTATGTTGCCCGGATTCGCTAAAGCTTGACGCGTTGCCAGTTCAGTTTGTGTCTGCATGATTTTTGAAGCTTTTTCCCGAATTGCTCCCGTGTGTTGTTTTATCGGTATAACGGGAAGCCCTGACTGATCAACATTAATAATAAATTCATCCAGTGCATCGTCAAAACGGGCTTGCGCCCAGGCATCCCATAACGAAGGATTGGCGCTGGCGGTAGCCGTTATCAAATCGGCGGCATGTTCGGCATAATAATCCGCCGCATATTTAACCGGCAATGCGAAGCCTTCCTGAAGCTGTCCGGACATCCGCTGCCATTGCTGCCGCCAAAGCTCGGCTGTGTTTTGGAAAGCCTGTTCAGAGCCTAATATTTCGGCGGCATTCAACAGTTTGTTCTTTAGCTCATGCTTTCGTACCTGTGAGCCTCTTTGCTCCAGTTGTTCAACCGTATGCTCTGTTGCCAGTGAGACAATCGTTGATTCCAACAAGGAGAATTCATCAACTTGCAACCCTTCTGCGCAGACAGTTTTAAATATAATCGGCGCTTCAAATCCGGCTTTATGCAGTTGCCGGTTAAAGTCCTGATACTGTTCCAACTGTCCTCTGTCCCACTGATTAAAAACGAACAGCCAGGCATGCCGCGAACCTTCTGCAAGCAGCAGGCGCCAGGCTTTTTCATCCCTGTAACGCTCGGGGCTGACCACATAAATCAGCACATCAATATGCGGTAGCCATTGCAAAACCAGTTGCTTATTACTTTGTTCAGTACTGTCAAAATCCGGCATATCAATCCAGACGATATTTTTTTTCGCAGCATCGTCATGTTGCGCAACATTGATTTTGGCAAGCGGTAACTGTTCGGGCAAATGCTGTATGGCAATGCTTTGATGATGAAATAACGTGACTTCCCGTGAAGTGGGCCGTTCAATACCTGCCTTGGCAATCGCTTTCCCTGCCAGGCGATTAAGCAAGGAACTTTTGCCCACACCGGTTCCTCCCATAAAAGCGACAATCAGCGGTCTTGTATTGCCGTGGTTAAACAATGCTTCAGGAGTCCTGGTATCAAAATGACACAACTGCCGTGCAGCTTCTTTATTAATCCAGCCTGACAGACAAGCCTGATCGGCCCAGCGTTGAGTTTTTTCCACTAAATCAGAGTAATCGTAAACCATGTCGCTTTTCAGTAAGTTGCAGCTCAGCTGCCTGTAATTGCTCGGGAGAGATATTAAAATGTGTCAGCGCCGATAATTGTTCCGGCAACGCCAACAGCTTTTTGCCGATACTTTCGGCAAAAAGCGCCTGCTTAACGGCTTTGAGTTGATGCAGCTTTAATTCAGCCTCTACTCTGTTCATATAGCCGCCAATGGCGCTTTCGGCCAATAACGAAGTGACCGTCAACATTGCCGGGGCAATGACCAAATCATGCACGCCAATGCCGCCCATGTGCAAGGTCAAGGCAATGGCGACGGCATCAGTCGTAACCCGGGTGGCGCGTAAACTGTTTAATACCATGGGTTGCTCTTGCAGCTTGTGATACAAACGCTGCGCCGTTTTTTCCACGTCTTGCTGAAAAGAGATATGATAATTTTTCGCAGACTCGCTAAAGTCTTTTAATATGCCTTGCCGTTGACTGCATAATAAAGAGCTGAATTCTTTCCACCAAAGCTTCTGCCTGTCCTGTTCGGCATGATCCAGCAACTTGTCCGCCAATTGAATCAGCAAATGCTCGGCTATTTGATTTAATAACACTATTTCGTGACTGGTATCGGCAATATGCCGGCTTTTCCGCCCCAGCTTCATCATCTGCTTTACCGGCCAGGTAAGAACCTTGCGCGCCCCCGTCAAAATACCTGCCAGACCGGGTACTTCGAGTAAGGTCAACAGTTCAGCCATCGCATGTTGAAAGGTTTCATAATGATGCGGATGATTCAGATAATCGCGCTGGTAATTATCCAGCGCCTGTTTGATTGCGTCATCCACAAAGTCTTGCCAAACGAATAAGGCCTTATGCTCGGCAACAATGGGTTCCACCCAGCCATGCCAATGCTTTTGCAGCAACTCCTGCTCATAGCGCGCAAATTTTTTAGGATTAACCTTAGCCGCCAATTGTATGAGCAGGTTTTTTTGGGCCTCCGGCCAGACCGGCAATCCCGTCTGTTTCTGATAATACAATGGCACGACTTCAGGAAAGGCATCTGTTCTGGCAAGCTGCCATTTTTCTTTTAATGACTGAATCAGTACGGCTTCCGAGCCCTCACTCAACTTGTTTAAACAGATAATGGTCGGCTGATGCAGGGCTTCAAGCGCAGACATAATATCCCAGACCGATTGGTCGGCATATTTTTCCTTGCTGACCACTAAAATGATCATATCCGCCAGCGCAACCGCTCTGATCACACCTTCCCGGTAAGTCGCCGAATCTATGGAATCAAAATCCGGCGTATCCCATAATACGCCATGCGGCAAATACGGGGAATCGGTATTGTTTTCAGTTAATGAATAGCAGTCATAGCGGTCTTTGGGAATGTGCGCTTGCTGGAATTGTTGAAAACGCCCGAAATAACGCTGCAAGCCACTGCAATCATCAAGGTTAACTTCATGGCAAAAGCCCTGCGGATGAATGGTGTAACCCGCCAATGGACTGACCCCTGCAAAATTACTGTTCAGTAAAACATTGACCAATGTACTTTTGCCTGCCTGGGTTGGTCCTACAACGGCGATTTGCAGCGGCAAACCGGGAGATGCATCAATCAGCTGCCCTTTGCGTATGACGGCTTCAGCCAGAATCAGCTGGTCGATCCGTTGTTGATAGCCGATTTTATCAGCATCATGGCCCGGCTGGCTCAAAACCGTCTGGTAACGCTGATTTAATAATTGGATAAATTCCAGCATATAAGCTTAGCTCAGGGTTATAATGGCCGACCATTTTACTTTGTTTGGTGATCTGGTGTTAAAAATACCATAACATAGACCCGTACTTAACTTCGAGGTTATCTTTATGAAGAAAATATCCATTCTGTTGCTCATTTCCGGCTGCATGACGCTGGCTGCGTGCGGCAAAGGACAGGAAATTAACGGTCACACTACCAATACTGCGTATCGCTCAGTCAAAGCGCTCAAGAATCGTTTGCCGCCCGAGACTCGCATGGAATTTGAAGTCTCTTTCTGGACAATCCGTGACGCCAACAAGGATGACAAGGTGTTTCTTGATATCGTTGACGGTAAAAAACCTGAGGAAGTCATTGCATTAGGCAAGGAAATTTATCAACAACGCAAGACTGCCGGTTTTAAAGGCTATGATCAATATTCAAGCTGGGAAGAAATGATTACCAACTTTGGCAGAGAAAGAATGGATCAGGATAACCGCAAAGGCTCATTGAAAGAAAGCGCCAAGGATAAAGCCAATGATGTTTTATATAATCTGAATTCACCGAATAAGTAAGGCTTTCTGATCAACAAGGGCGGAAACAAAGTGATTTGCCTCGGCAATGGTTTGCTCCATGGCATAAATGAGCTGGGAAATATCAATGCTGATTTCAATAAACTCATGCTGCAATGCTGCGATAGCCCGCGCATTAAGATTGTGTTTAAGGTGCAACACCTGATCTTTAAATGCCGCCAGTACCGGCTGAATTTTATTTTCAGCGCCGCGCATTGCCTTAATCAGCCGGGCATAATTTTGTCTGGCTGATTTTAGCTGTTGTTTGCTGCTATTACGCAGTGCACGGTTTGAGTATTCACTCAATTCATTTTCCCATTCTGCAAATAATGCCTCGCTGACTTCTTCTATCGCCCTGATTCTGGCACTGACAGTTTCGGATTTTGAGCGGCAGAACTGGTATTGTCTGTTGAGCTGGTTGTATCTATGCTCCAGCGAAGTTTCAGTAACACAGACCAGGTTTTTAAACTGCTTGAGAGCATCTTCAAACTCATTTCTCGTTTCATTTAAGCTGATACAGGTCTGTTCAACCTTATAAACGACAATATCCCGCTTATGCTCGCCTATGGATTCTCTGGCGCTGTAACAGACCGTTCTGAATGCTTTTAAAAAAAACCGGATAAGTGAATTGGTAGATTTGTTGTGTTCGGCCATTAGCGTTTGTGTATCAAAAATAGGTACTTGAAATTGTACAAAATAGGCAAGAATTAAAAAGGATAACAGAGATAATTACAATTTTTTTAAGAACCTAGTAAAATGCCACGGCTACGTTGTCGAAGTTGGGCAATTATCATAGTAAGTCATCCAATTATCTTAAAAGCCGGTATTTTACTCTTGAATTTTAAAATACGCATATAATTGGTCAGATTGAAAGTAATCCTGTTTATTGAGGTATTAGCGTGGAGCTAAGCGGCGCACAAATCCTGGTTCAGAGTCTTATAGACGAAGGTGTAGAATATATTTTTGGCTATCCTGGCGGAGCGGTACTGCATTTATACGATGCTCTTTTCCAGCAAGAAGAACTCAAACATATCCTGGTCCGTCATGAACAGGGAGCAACCCATGCGGCTGATGGTTACGCCAGAGCCACCGGCAAGCCCGGCGTAGTCCTGGTGACTTCCGGTCCGGGCGCCACCAATGCAATAACCGGCATTGCTACAGCTTACATGGATTCAATTCCCATGGTTGTCATTTCAGGACAGGTATCCTTACCAGTCATTGGCAGTGATGCTTTTCAGGAAGTCGATATGATCGGCATCACCCGCCCCTGCGTTAAGCATAATTATTTGGTCAAGGATGTGACCAAATTAGCCGAAACCATTAAAAAAGCTTTTTATGTCGCCACAACCGGCCGCCCTGGGCCTGTGGTTGTTGATATACCGAAAGATATCACGGCTCCCCATATCAAGGTGCCGTATAAATATCCGAAAAAAGTTTCTATACGCTCATACAATCCCATCGTCACCGGGCATAAGGGTCAGATTAAAAAAGCCGTTGATTTATTGCTGAGTGCGCAAAAGCCCATCATTTATTCAGGCGGCGGCGTCATATTAGGCGAAGCCAGCAAGGAATTGACCGAATTTACCCGCATTCTGGACTATCCGATTACCAGCACCCTAATGGGTTTGGGCGCTTATCCCGGAACCGACAAGCAATTCATCGGCATGCTGGGCATGCACGGCACTTATGAAGCCAATATGGCGATGCACGAAAGCGACGTGATCATTGCTATCGGCGCCCGGTTTGATGATCGCGTTACCGGCAAGCTGGATTTGTTCTGCCCTTTCGCCAAAATCATTCATATCGATGTTGATCCGGCCTCTATTTCCAAAACCGTCAGGGTCGATATTCCTATAGTCGGTGAAGTTAAACCGGTTTTGGAGCAGATGATAGAATTAATCAAGGAGAGCCATAAAAAGCCGCATAAAAAAACGCTGGAGCCCTGGTGGAATCAAATTGAACAGTGGCGGGCAGTCAAGTGTCTGGAATTTGACCGTGAAAGCCGTTTAATCAAACCGCAACACGTTATCGAGCAATTGCATGAAGTCACTAGAGGCGACGCCTATATCACTTCAGATGTAGGCCAGCATCAGATGTGGGCTGCGCAATATTATCCTTTCGATAAACCGCGCCGCTGGATTAATTCGGGCGGCTTGGGAACCATGGGCTTTGGTTTACCGGCAGCCATCGGCGTTAAACTGGCGTTTCCGGATGCCGATGTCGCCTGCGTTACCGGTGAAGCCAGCATTCAGATGTGTATTCAGGAATTATCGACCGCCCTTCAGTATAAGACGCCGATTAAAATCATTAATCTGAACAACCGCTATATGGGAATGGTTCGGCAATGGCAGGAATTTTCCTACGAAAGCCGTTATTCGCATTCATACATGGACACTATTCCGGAATTTGTTAAATTGGCAGAGGCTTACGGTCATGTTGGCATTCGCATCGACAAACCGGAGGAAGTCAGACCCGCTCTTGAAGAAGCCTTTGCGATGAAAGATCGCACGGTATTTTTAGATATAATCACCGACAGAACTGAAAATGTTTACCCCATGATAGAGGCAGGTAAAGGCCATCATGATATGAAATTAAGGGTTGCTCTGGGCACATCGACGGAAAGGGAATTGGCGTAATGAGACATATTATTTCTATTCTGATGGAAAATGAATCGGGCGCCTTATCAAGGGTGGCTGGCTTATTTTCGGCGCGCGGCTATAACATTGAATCATTAACCGTAGCGCCTACCGAAGACCCCAGCTTGTCAAGAATGACACTGGTCACCCGAGGTAATGAAGACATCATTGAGCAGATCACCAAGCAGCTGAACAAACTGATTGATGTTGTTAAACTGATCGATTTAGCCGACTCCGATCATATTGAACGTGAGCTGATGATGGTCAAAATCAAAACCAGCGAACAAATGCGTGACGAAATCAAAAGGATGACCGATATTTTTCGCGGGAAAATTATCGATGTGGCGCCCACGACTTATATTGTTGAAATGACGGGGCCTTCTGAAAAACTCGATGCCTTTATCGCCGCCGTAGACCCGGACGCTATCATTGAAGTGGTTCGCTCAGGGCCGACCGGCATTTCCAGAGGCGAAAAAGGCTTGTATTTATAATCATCAGGTCATCTCCTCCTTGTACTTTACGTCTATTTAATCTCATCGTACATCAAAATTCTGCACTTTTGCAGACTCTCCTGCCGGAGATTTCATGGCCGAATTTTGATGCACAAACCTACTATTTACTTATTACACCCGGAAAAACAGGAAAACTTATGCAAGTTTATTACGACAAAGACGCCGACTTATCTATTATCAAAGCTAAAAAAGTAGCTATCATCGGTTACGGTTCACAAGGTCATGCCCATGCTAACAACTTAAGAGACTCCGGCGTTGAGGTTGTGGTGGGTTTACGTGCAAGCTCTGCCTCTGTTGCAAAGGCGCAAGCCTGTGGTTTGACTGTAAAGGACGTACCTGAAGCCGTAGCCGGTGCCGACGTTGTTATGATCCTGACTCCTGACGAGTTTCAATCGCAATTGTACAAAAACGAGATTGAACCCAACATTAAACAAGGCGCCGCCTTGGCATTCGCTCATGGCTTTTCAATTTTGTATAACCAGGTTGTACCCAGAGCCGATTTGGACGTCATTATGATTGCGCCTAAAGCCCCTGGCCATACCGTACGTTCCGAATTTGTTCGCGGCGGCGGCATTCCTGATTTAATCGCAATTCATCAGGATTCTTCAGGCACGGCCAAGGCTATTTGCTTGTCTTACGCATCCGCTATCGGCGGCGGCCGATCAGGCATCATCGAAACAACCTTCCGCGATGAAGCAGAAACCGATCTGTTCGGTGAACAAGCCGTATTATGCGGCGGCGCGGTTGAATTGGTTAAAGCAGGTTTTGAAACGCTGGTTGAAGCCGGTTATGAACCGGAAATGGCCTACTTTGAATGTTTGCACGAGTTAAAGTTAATCGTTGACTTGATGTACGAAGGCGGCATTGCCAATATGAACTACTCCATTTCGAACAATGCCGAATATGGTGAATATGTCACCGGCCCTAAAGTCATCAACGAAGAAAGCCGCCGGGCCATGCGTGAAGCCCTGAAAAACATCCAGAATGGTGAATACGCTAAGAAATTCATCCTGGAAGGCATGACCAACTATCCTGAAATGACTGCCAGAAGGCGTCTGAACGCAGAGCATCCTATTGAAGTTGTCGGCGCGAAACTGCGCGCCATGATGCCTTGGATTAAAGCTAATCAGATTGTCGATAAATCCAAAAACTGATATTGCGGGTTTATGGCGGACTTCCAGGTCAATCCTGGCTTTTCCGCCATAGCAATTTAAAAAAGCCCGTCCTAAAACGGGCTTTTTTCGTTTATAAAGGACCTAGAAGATCGGTCTATCTAACGTGCATACATTTCGCAACCTGATATTCGGTTCCCTTATTCAAGTTCGCCAGGGATGCTCAGGCAAATCGGCAACCCCTATAACTTTAACCCCTGCTTTGGCGACCTGATGGTCGTTTTCTACCGAACTGCCGCTGACTCCCACCGCACCGATTAAAACGCCATTTTCGTCGACGACAGGAACGCCGCCCGGGAAAGTAATCAGCCCCTGGTTGGAATGTTCAATGCCATAAAGCGGTTTGCCAGGTTGCGATAATTCGCCGATTTGCCCGGTATCCATGCTGAAGAAACAAGCCGTCTTGGCTTTCTTGATGGCGATATCCACGCTTCCTACCCAGGCGCCGTCCATTCTGACAAATGCTTTTAAGTCAGCGCCGGAATCAACAACAGCAATACACATCCGGGTGCCAATTCTTTCCGCTTCACGAATAGCCGCCTCAATCGCCTTCTCTGCCTGCTCGAGTGTTACATGCATAATTCATTACTCCTTATTTCAGCCATATAAATAAATCAGCGCCTACGGCTAGCCATTTCTTTCATAAAATGACAAACTGATTTAACCTCAGGAAATATTTATTAACACAAAAAACGATTCAATTTGTAGCAAGAAAAAACTTAACTGTCTAATTATGCTTTTACACGGGAAATTTTTAAAACGATGGGCAGCTCTTTCAAGCGCCGCATAATCTTGGCTAAATGTACACGGTCTTTAACCGATAGAGTGATTAAGTCAACGCAAACCCGGTCATCCTGATCGACAACAGTAACGTTTTCAATATTTGAATCCAGTTCGGAAATAGTCGAGGCAATAGTCGCCAGAGATCCCCGCTGATTAAGAGCACTGATGCGAATTTCAGCAGAAAATATACCGACCGCTTCAGAACTCCATTCCACATCCAGCCAGCTTGTATGCGCTTTTCGAACCACAGAGCGATTGCGGCATTCATGATGATGCACCACAATACCTTTGCCCGGATTAAAGTAGCCAATGATCGAATCCCCCGGTATAGGTCTGCAACATTTGGCCAGTGTAATTACCATGCCTTCTGTGCCTTTGATAACCAGGGGCGTATGCTGGTTTTTGTCAGTATTGTCCAGCTTGATATTGGCATTAATATCATCCTGAGTCAGCCGTTTTGCTATTAGAAACGGCATCTTGTTGCCCAAACCGATATCTTCCAGTAAATCATTTAATGACGGTATCGCTGTCACTTCAAGCAATGCCTGTATTCGGCTTTCTTCAATATTTTCCAGCCGCAAATGCATGACTTGCAGTTCTTTGTCTAACAAACGCCGGCCTAAACCGATGGCTTCCTGCTGCTTGAAGTGTTTCAGAAAATTACGTATGCTTGAGCGAGCTTTTGCGGTAATGACATAATTGAGCCAAAGCGGGTTGGGCCTGGCCCATGACGCTGTTATCACCTCGACGGTCATACCGTTTTCCAGTTTGGTTTGCAACGGGACCAATTGCTTGTCAATTCTGGCAGAAACGCAGGCATTACCGATATCGGTATGCACAGCATAGGCGAAATCCACAACGGTTGCACCCTGGGGTATTTTAATGATGCCTCCCTTTGGAGTAAATACAAAAACTTCCTGCGGGAATAAGTCAACTTTTAAATTATCAATAAATTCGAGCGAATCTCCAGCAGACTTCTGAATTTCCAATAAATCCCTTAACCATTCATTGGCGCGCGCCTGAAACTTTTCAGTTTTATCGTCATCGGATTTATACAGCCAGTGGGCCGCAATACCCGATTCCGCCATGTGATGCATTTCATGAGTTCTGATCTGGACTTCAATGGGAACGCCGTGAGGACCGATAAGAATAGTGTGCAATGACTGATAACCATTGGCTTTAGGCAACGCAATATAGTCTTTAAAACGCCCCGGAATAGGTTTATACAGATTATGAATGACGCCTAAAGCCCGGTAACAGGCGTCTACATTATCGCAAAATATCCTGAACGCATAGACATCAAAAACCTCAGATAAAGATACTTTTTTTTGAAGCATTTTCTGGTAAATGCTGTAAATATTTTTTTCCCGTCCTGAAACTTCACAATGCAAGCCGGTCTGTTCCAAACGTTTTTTTATTGTGCTTTCAATAGGATCAATTATTTTGCTGCGGTTACCGCGTGCTCTCTTTAGAGCATTACTTAAAACCGCATGGCGTGTCGGGTACATTGCCTCGAAACTTAGCGATTCCAGTTTGTGGCATATTTTATTCATCCCCAGACGATTGGCGATCGGCGCATAAATATCCAGCGTTTCGCGCGCAATCCGCCGTTTTTTTTCTGCCGGCATGACACCTAACGTTTGCATGTTATGCAACCGGTCCGCCAATTTGACCATAATCACACGCAAGTCTTTGCCCATCGCAAGAAACATTTTACGGACATTTTCCGCTTGCGCTTCTGCATGGCTCTGAGACTTGCCATCAATTTTGGTCAGTTTGGTTACACCGTCTACCAGCTCGGCAACTTCCTGGCCAAATTGTTCATTCAGGTCTTTTTTGCTGACTGAAGTATCTTCAATAACATCGTGCAAAATGGCCGCCATAATGCCGCTGGCATCCATACGCATTTCAGCAAGCGTAATGGCGACAGCTAATGGATGACAAATATAAGCCTCCCCACTTTTACGAAATTGTCCGGCATGCGCAACCGCACCCAATTCATAAGCCCGTACGCAATCATTGATTTGTTTTTGATCCAGATAACCCGACAAAACTGCACACAAACGCTCAATCAGGTCATCCTGAAGGCGTTTTGGTTCGATAGGGCGGGCTATGTTCAACACAAAAACCAGCTATCAGAACATCGGATTGGAATTATGTGTTTCACTAACTCGATGCAGCGCATTAATATTCTCGGTAGTCACATGACCTGCCGCAATTTCGCGTAAGGCGAGAACAGTATCCTTATCTTTTCCCCGTGGAAGAAACTCAGTCGCACCGTGACTTAATTGACGCGCTCTTGCACTCGCTAGCAAAACCAGTTTGAAACGGTTTTCTACATGTTCCAAACAATCTTCGATAGTAACTCTGGCCATTTTTTTTCCTGTAAAGTAAAAGATATTAGCCTGTATGACCAAGCTAAAAATAAATATGTTTCATTTATTGCTAAAATTCAACATAACGACATTAATCATTTATATGGATAAAGATTAACCTCTCGATTTTAATATAGCAACTGCGGGCAGTTCCTTGCCTTCAAGAAATTCAAGGAATGCACCGCCGCCGGTAGATGTGTATGAAATCTGATCATTAATGCCGTATTTGTCGATAGCCGCCAAGGTATCCCCACCGCCGGCGATTGAAAAAGCGCTGCTTTCGGCAATAGCCGATGCCAGTGATTGGGTGCCGTGGCTGAACTGTTCTATTTCAAATACGCCGACCGGGCCGTTCCAGACGATAGTACCGGCTGACTTTAATAAGTCTGCATACTGTTTTGCAGTATCGGGACCGATATCCAGAATAAGGTCATCCGCTTCAACATCTTCAACCTTCTTTACCGTAGCGGCGGCAGTTTCTGAAAATTCCTTGGCGCAAACCACATCGACAGGAATCGGAATATCTGAACCTGCCTGTCTGGCGGCAGCAATTAATCGTTGTGCTTCTTCTATTAAATCAGCTTCATACAGAGATTTTCCAACCGGGAAACCTGCGGCCGCAATAAAAGTATTGGCAATACCGCCGCCGACGATTAATTGGTCCACCTTCTCCGATAATGATTTCAATACAGTTAATTTGGTCGAAACTTTAGAGCCGCCGACAATAGCGACTAACGGTTTAGTGGGTGTTTCCAGCGCTTTACCCAGTGCGTCCAGTTCACTGGCTAATAAAGGACCTGCACAAACTACCGGAGCAAATTTGGCCACACTGTGTGTTGAAGCCTGCGCTCTGTGAGCGGTTCCGAAAGCATCCATGACAAAAATATCACAAAGAGCGGCCATTTTCTTCCCTAACTCGTCACTGTTTTTCTCTTCGCCGACGTTAAAACGAACGTTTTCACAGAGTACAACTTCACCCGGAGCAATAACAATTCCGTCCAGCCAGTCTTTTTCAAGCCTGACCGGTTTTTTAAGCAGTTCTGATAGGCGTTCAGCGACTGGTTTTAAAGAAGCGGCTTCATCATACTGACCCTCAGCAGGGCGGCCAAGGTGCGACATTACCATGACCGCCGCTCCCGAAGCCAAGGCTTTTTCAATGGTTGGCACGCTGGCTTGAATACGAATATCGCTGGTTACTTTACCGTTTTTTACCGGCACATTCAGATCCTGGCGAATTAATACCCGTTTTCCTGATAAATCCAGATCAACCATTCTTTGTATCGACATATTTTATTCTCTCAGTTTATGTGTATATTTAATGTTTCCATTTAATGGAGCAACCCATACTGGGTATTTGCTGCTCTGGACCATGGCCTGTTTCAGCAATGAGTTTCATGGCTTCAAACAGGTCACGCCGGGTATCGGGTGGCGCAGCTTCCTTCCGGCTGGCGTCAAGCCTGCCTCTATACTGCAACTCAAAGTCAGCATTATACCCAAAAAAGTCCGGCGTGCAGACAGCATCGTACTGTTTAGCGACTTCTTGCGTTTCATCGAATAAATAAGGAAAGTTGAAATTCAGCCTTTCAGCGAGCAATTTCATATTATCAAATGAATCTTCAGGGTACTCAGCCGGATCATTAGACATAATGGCAACCGATTTAATGCCAAACTGATCAAGCTCGCGAGTATCCCTGACAATCCGTTCCTGCGCGGCTTTCACATAAGGACAGTGATTGCAAATAAACATGATCAATAATCCTTTTTCGCCCAAACATTGTTGTAGCGACCAGGTACGGCCGTCAACGCCAGGCAATACAAAATCAGTTGCTTTTTTGCCAAATTTACAAATTGGCGTTTCCAGTAATACCATCTTTATTCCCTCTCTATCTAATAGTGTAAAAATTGTATAACAGGATCTCTCTATTTACGCAAGCCGGCGATGCCGCCAATTTAAGTTTGGCTCTTAATGGATTCCGGGGAGTTACAACGTATTTGAGACACTGTTGAACTTAAAGCTGACAATCCCCAGATAAAGCGGAGGATTAGAATACATTAGCTATTAGATAATACAAAATGCTTTGAAACTATTCGCGCCCTGCATTGACCGAGGCAATTTTCTGTCCGCATTGCGGTTCGGATCATACATAATTCCGCAAATATTATTATCATTGGAAACCTAAAAATCGATCTCCTTGAACCTAAAAATCGCAGTTGAACAAAAGCATAAAATCAGTAAGGCTTATATTCTTTGAGCTGAGCCATGATTTTAACCCTCAGAGTTTATTCACGAACGGGTAAGCCAGAATTTACGCCATACATTTCATCGCTTTTGCCCTATGATCTAAATTGGGAATCCAGAGCAGATGTAAGGGCTCAGGAATAAACTAAAACACAAATTTCAACAGCAAAACCAGGCCGGCGACGGCTATCAGTCCGTGAAGAAGAGCTAACCATTTAGGCGCGGATGTTCTGGTAAGGTCGAGGACAACCAGAGTGAACCCGCCTGCCGCTGCGATAGTGAATAAAATCAGGCTTCCGATGGGCGCAGGATCGTGCTGGATAGTATAGATTACAAGCAATAGCAGCCCGATGGCGGCCAAAGGGCCGTGCGTGAAAGTAACCGCCTTGGGTGTTTGTTTGCCTCTTAGTACGAAGGTCAACAGAAAAATGCCGAGCAGCGCAGCAAGTGAAAATAATACGATGGCTGAAGTGATCATTGCTTAGGCCTCTGGAAATCAGTGCTGATTGTTGTCTTCTCTTTTCGGAAGATTGATGATGGCCGGCCCTTCGATTACCTGGCCGTCAACCGTAAAACGGCTGCCGTGGCAAGGACAATCCCAGCTTTTTTGTTCATTGTTCCAGTTGACGATGCATTTCATATGCGTGCAAACGGCTGAAACCTGATGCAGTTCCCCGGATTCATCCCGGTAGACTGAGAATTTTTCTCCTTTTATTTCAATGGTTTTGCCTTCACCAGGCAATATGCTGGAAAATCGCTTAACTTCGGCCTGATAAGGTATATCTTTCATGTAATCCATGAAAACATGAATATTTTCCTTGATGAAGCGGACCGCCGATTTAAGCGGATTATGCCGCTGGGGATCATAAAGCTTTGACCATTGATTTTCATTGCCCAGGATCAGGTCGCTGATGATCATGGCCGCCAATGTGCCGTACGTCAGCCCATCCGTGGCAAAACCGGTGGCAATATAAACATTGGCCTTATGGTTGACAGCACCTATATAAGGCAAGCCGTCGGCCGGTTTATAATTTTGGGCGCTCCAGTGATAGTCGACAGATTTCACATCGAAACGCGCTCTGATGTAGTTTTCCAGATTCTTGAAACAGATTTCATTGTCCTTTTTGTGCCCGACTTTATGCGGTTCCCCCAGGACAAGCAGATAATTTTCGCCGCTGCTGCTGGTATAGGAGCGAATGGAATAGTGATGGAGCTTATCAATGAGCCAGAAAATACCTTCAGGATAATCGCCTGAATTCAGTTTTACGGCAATCGCATATTCCCTGTACGATCCCAACAGGATGTGAACGAACCGGACTCCTTTCGGCGAATGGGTCGCATTGATGACCTTGCTTGCTGTCACCGTGCCGTTTTCCGTATACAGAACGTTCGGCGAGCCTTCCTTAATTCGAAGAACCGGGGTACGTTCGAAGATCATACAACCTGCCTTTTGAGCCTGTGCAGCCAATGCTTTTATATATTGCATAGGATTGAATTGCGCCTGGTTTTCGACGCGAAGGGCTTTGCTGATATTGAAAGGCAGGGGCGCAACGCTGTCCAGATGAGCGTCCAGGCCAACATCCAGACAGGCCTGGTATTCCTTTTCCAGGATTTTATCGTAAGTATCGGTTTCCGATATTAAACGCCAGGGCCTTCTGTGAAAATCGCAATCAATAGCCAATTCACGAACTAGGTTTTCTATATACCCGATAGCGGCAGTCCGGGAGTCGGCTACGGCCTGGATGGTTTTTTTGTCAAACTTGAACTGGAGCTTTTTAAAGCTCTCTTCAACTATGGCATAAAGGTTCCCGGTAGAAAAACCTGTGGTTCCATCACCCACTCGCATCGCCTCAAGCACGGCGACACTTTTACCCGCCTTCGCCAGTAAGTGCGCGGCTGTCAAACCGGTAATGCCGCCGCCGACAATGGCAATGTCCACGTGTAAATCTTCCTGTAGCGGAGCGAAGGAGCTGGTTTTGGCGTCATCTTTCCAAAGGGAAATTTTTTTCATAAATGCCTCGAGAAATCTACTGAAGTTTACCGGCTAAAAGATTCGCTATCAAATAAAAGCCATGGAAATAATGTAACGCCTGAATATTTGCTTCGCTGAGTTTATTTTAAAACTGTCAAGTCTGACAAGTAAAGCCACAAACTGCATTTAAAAATCATTAAAACAGAAAGTAACCATTAAAAACATACGTGCTAATACTTATGATCTGCTTAAATAACATAGCCTTATATTGAATTGTCAATGATAATTTTCAGGCAGGGATGGAAGCAAAGGAAGGATGTGGGCTTCTCCAAGATCCGGCGGCGTGGTCCCAGCTACAGAACCGGATTTTAAAGTGATTACCCCAAGCTATAAGTGCCATAAGCCCAATGTGCTCACGATAACCAGACCGCTGCCGATCCAGCGCTTAAAAAGCAAGTCATTGCGCATAATGGCATCATGCGCTTTCAAGCCCAGCATATGTCCAATGGCGGCTATCGGTATCAGCATTAGCGCAGCAAGAAAATGCAGGTTAACCGACAGGACGATGAATGTCGTCATTTTGATGCTAACCAGGATAAACCATAATACAAACAAGGTATCGCGCAATTGATCCTGACTGACATTGCGCATATATACAGCCACCATCAGAGGCGCTCCGGTCAGGGAGGTTCCCGCAACATACCCGCCTAAAACCAGCAGCGCCTTGTCAACCCAGTTTTGGCGACTTTCAATGGTGCGGTTAAAAAACCATGTCAGACCATAAAACAAGGTGATCGAATAAATAAACACATTCAGCCACAAGATCGGCAGGTTCACCAATCCGAATACGCCTATAATTGCTGGAGGAATAATGTAAATCAAAGACTGCCGTAGATAGCGCCAGTCGACATTGTGCAGGCGGGTGCGCAACGTTAAACCGGAAAAGAACAGTAAATGCGTACTGATGATGGGCAACCACAGAAGTGGATCGTTATGTATGAATAACATCAGCGGTAAGCCTAATGCGGCTCCGCCAAAGCCCAAGCCCGTCCGTACAAAACCGGCCCATAGAAACAATACGGCAATGATCAGTGTCTGGTAAAGCGAAAAATCGGAAAACATGGGTTAAAAATAGTCTGCTGTAAATCAACATGATAGTTTATGTTATACGCTTAACATAAGTAATAGGGGAAATTGTGGGGGTAAGCGCTTTTTGGGGATTAGTTACTTGCAAAACGCCGGCTAAGACCTTGAGTTTAATCATCACTTCCAGTGCCGGACAGTCTGATTGAAAAAAACCCGGCTGCATTATTTTAGCCCATAGGCCGGAGTTACGAGAGAGTCGTTTAGAAAGCGCTTCCGGGCGTATTGATGGGTTTGCGACCGCATCTAATTTTGCAATAAAATCTGGGATATTAAAAAATAGAGGTTTTAAAATCAATGTACCGCAGGGGCTGGTTAGTTCAAGCTCAGGCTGAGAAACTGTGATTGTTTAGGTTTATGTTCTTTTTACCGAGTGCGAGCAGCAAAGTTACCAATCATGTCGATTTGAATAGATGCTCTATCATTTACTCTGCAATGCTTATTTTTGCGCCAATGGCATCTATGGCGGCAATGCCGGAACTCGATCTCTTAGTGTGCGTTTTAAAAGTAGCTATTGAGTTCCAAAGCCTGCAATATTTTAAATTTTGCAATGGCCAAAAGGAAACACCGCAAGCGCTACCCGACTGATTTAAACGCCAGAAAATGGAGTCTGATCCGAGCCCTGTTGCCGGCAGCTTTGCCGGGTGTCGGCCAAGGCCAGTCAATTTACGAAAGGTAGTGAACGCTATTTTTTATAGAGTCCGTAGTGGCTGTGCATGGCGATTACTCCCCATAATCCACTTTCCACCGTATCAAACAGTATGCGGCTATTTTCGGTGTTGGTTAAGGACGCGACGTGGGAACGTATGCACGATACCCTCCGTGCAAAAGTCAGACAAAAAACTGGACGGCATAAGCATCCGGCAGCGGCAGTAGTGATAGGCAGAGCGTCAAAACAACAGCCTTGGCTGGCGTCAAAGGCTTGGATGCTGCCAAATGAATACAAGGGCGTAAACGCCACATACGGACTGATACCTTGGGACTACTTAGGGTGACCGTGGTGACAGCCGCCAATGGGCAAGAAAAGGAAGGGGCAAAATTGAGACTGGCGACCTTTTCGGGAAGTTGCAAAAAACTGCGGCGCGTTTGGGACGGCGGTTACCGCGGCATGGCCTTTACCCTTTGGGTGGCTGAGCGCTTCCGGATGATCTGGACAGTTAGGCTCCGTTCCGACGGAGCTCGGGGCTTTGAGTTACTGCCGCATCGGTGGGTTGTTGAGCGCACGTTTGCATGGCTTTATCACGATCGCCGTTTGAGCAAAGATTACGAAGAAAGCCTTGAATCCAGCAAAGCATTTGTTCATATCGCGATGATTAATTGGATACTGGTCAGGCTTTCCTCGGGAAGGTATCAAACTTTTAAAACACACACTTTTTAAAACACACACTAAGGTTGCAATACGAATACCGGCATTTGTATCACTCAGAGTTTTCAATAAAGTGCTTATGGCAGAATCAGATAAGTATTTCAATGCTGAAAGGCTCTGCGCAGCCGCTTTTCGCACTTCCGACACAGCATCATGACGAAGCGCACCAACCAGACATTGCTCGGATAGAGGCGATTCATAGGCGCCTAACTGTTCAGCCCTTTTTATTTGTTGATGGGTATAAGGACTTTTAAGCCACTGGCCCGCAAGCTCTACTTGCTGTGCATTAAATTGTTTTTCTTGTTCCAGTTCTTGCGCTGTCGGTAAGTGGGCACCTTGTCCAAGCGCTTCCATTGGCGGGGGCAATATTGGAATACTGCCTGACTTTGGCTGAATAAGATGAGAAAACAGAGTTCTGGTATCCCCATTTTCTTTTATATTTTTGTAGCTTAAGGCGGGGAACAATAGTGTAGCCGCCGTCGCCAAAATCGAGATAAAGATGTATTTGCGCATAGGCGTCAGATTGAACAAACTGCACACCTGCAAATAAATGTACAGGTGTGCGATAAAAATACATCTTTATTCGAAATTACACCGGTAATTCGATAATTACGCCCGTTTCTGCCCCCGGGGTTGGATTATTAATTTTATTATGGGCGCAGCTGACCTGTTTGTAGGTGTTGGCGACATTACCTGAGCCGATGATCATTTCATCACCCAGCACGGCAAAAGAAGGCACGGGTGTATAACCGGATACAAAACCGCCGGGAACATGATCCATGCCCAATACATGACGTATCTTCCAGGCTACGGCATGGTCTGTGCAGGAGGTATCGCCTGAAACGCCGATTGCGCCAACTTTTATACCTTGACTGTTGTAAAGCCCCAGGCCGCCGCCGAAGACATTGATGCCGCCGACTCGTTTGCCTACTAACGGATCAAGTCCGGTGCCATAAGTATCAGGGCTGCCTAAATAGACGATACTGGCATCCACTGGATTGCTATGCTCCAAACCGAACAAGCTTCCGCCAGGCTGAGTCAGCCCATACAGATTAGCCGTGGAAATTGAAAATATATCCAGGCTGAAAGCATTGGCGGTCGTTGCTTTCTGGATGGAGATGACCCGGCTGCCCAGCCATGATTTATTGCCAATAGCGGCCCCCGATCCGCCGGTATTGATTATTCCACAGACTTTGCCCGTCTCATCTACAGCGGCTACCCACATAGGCAGGCCATAACCGCCATTATCGGGAGCGCCTACTACTGCAAAAACCACCGGTGCAACCGGTGTATATGCCGCTATAATTTCATCGCAAGTGGCCATAGCTGCCTGGCTTGCGGTTGAAATTACAATGGCCTTCAGTACGTTAACAGCTATTTTTTTTATTCTTTTCATTTCTGGTTCCCCTTGATGTTTTTCTTATATGGTTCGTGCATTTCTGCACAGCCCGATGTTAGTCTATTTACCAAGGAATGCAAGATTCATCAATCGTGCCTTAGCCATATAAAAACAAGAGCAAGGGCCGCAGCATTATATTTGAGGACTAAAAGAGATTATTCGGTACCTAGACCTTATCTGTTGCTTTCTTTGCCAGGTTGCAGATTCCGTATAACCTGCGTGATTAATATGAGGTCGATGCCGGCTCAGTTATGTTTGAATAAAGCTTCAAAATCTTTCGCCGGCATCGGCTCATGCCAGAAGAAGCCTTGTCCGTTTTCACAGCCCAGGTCTGCCATTTGTTCAGCCTGTTGGCTGGTTTCCACGCCTTCGGCTAAAGTCTGTAGCCCGAGGGTTTGACCCAGCTGGATTATGGCTTTGGCAATCGCAGTGTCCTGGCTTTTACCGGAGCTGAGCGCTTTAACAAAAGATTGGTCGATCTTTAGTTTATTAACTGCGAATTGCTTGAGGTAACTCAGCGATGAATAACCTGTGCCAAAATTATCTATCGCAAAGCTGACGCCTAATGTCTTGAGTTCCTGGATAACGTCAAGCGCGGCATCGGCATCAAAAATTAATACTGATTCAGTTATTTCAAGCTCCAGATACTGCGGCTCCAAACCGGATATTTCCAAAGCAGATTTCACTGATTCAACCAGATCGCCACGCTTAAATTGCATGGCGGAGATATTAACGGTGATTAACAATTTTAGACCCGCATCACACCAAAGCCGATTTTGCAGGCAAGCTTGCTGTAATGCCCAATTTCCGATCGGCACGATCAGGCCGTTATTTTCGGCAACAGGAATAAATTTACTCGGAGGTATGCTCGTGCTATTGCCGGGTTGCCAGCGCAGCAATGCTTCGGCACCAATAATTTGGCCGTCCCGCAATGAATAAAAGGGCTGATAAAATAGTTGAAATTCCTTTTTTTCCAGGGCTATCCGTAAACCGTTCTCGATAATAATACGTTCGAATGAGGCCAGATTCATTTCATGGGAAAAAAACCTGAAGGTATTGCGGCCTTCTTTTTTGGCAACATACATAGCGGTATCGGCTTTATTGAGCAAACTATGAAAGCTTGTGTCGTCATTGGGAAACAGGCTAATGCCGATGCTGAACGAGACGGAAATAGTCACGCCTTCGAGAGCGATAGGTTGATGCAGGTAATCAAGGATTTTCAAAGCAATTTGTGTAGCTGTCTCGATCTCCGGCAGATCGGTGAGAATAATGATGAATTCATCGCCCCCTTGTCGACATACGGTGTCCACTTCACGTACGCACTGGCTTAAACGTTCGGCGACTTTCTGCAACAAACGGTCCCCAATATCATGCCCCATAGTGTCATTGATGTGTTTGAACCGGTCCAAATCAAGAAAAAGTAATGCCACCAACGTATTATTGCGCATTGCATACGCCATGGCTTGGTCAAACCGGTCGAGCAGTAAGGTTCGGTTAGGCAGATTGGTCAGTGGGTCATGTCGGGCCAGATATTCAATTTTGGCCTCGGCGGCTTTACGTTCGGTAATGTCCGAAAAAATCCCGATGTAATGAGTAATGGCTCCCTGATTATTGCGGATTGTCGAAATACCCAGCAAAGCCGAATAGGCCTCGCCGTTTTTACGTTTATCCCAGATTTCACCTTGCCAATAACCGTTTTCCCCGATAGCTCGCCACATGCGCTCATAAAAACTCTGATCCTGGAGCTGTGAAGATAAAATACAAGGGGTTTTATTGTGCACTTCGCTAGCCAAATAACCGGTAATATTGGTAAATGCCTGATTACTGGAAAGAATGCGAGTATCCGCATCACAAAGAATAATGCCCTCCCCGCTATTGTCAAAAACCTTTGCCAGTTGATGCAGCTTTTCTCCTGCAAGCTTGCTGTCATTGATATCGGTATGAGTTCCCAGCATGCGCAATGGCTGACCATGCGCGTCTCTTTTGACTATGCTGCCGATGGATAATATCCAACGCCAGGAGCCATCGGCGCACCGGTGGCGAAATTCCACCCGATATTCATCGAGTTCACCCGCCAGATAACCCAGATAGGCGGTTTTAACCTGATCATGATCGTCCGGATGAAGATTGCTGAATGCGTTTTCCAGCATAGTTGCCGTATACTCGTCCGGAGCGTAGCCAAGCATGGTGGCGTATTCGGCATTGATAATCATATGGCCGGTTTGGACATTTAAATCCCATAATCCTTGCCTCGCCGCAGATAAAGACAAACGCAGACGTTCTTCGCTTTGCCGCAACTGGTTTTGTTGCTTGGCCAATAATTGATTCGCCTGATGAGTGCGCAATACGTAACGAATACGGTAAGGCAGCAGCAACCATTGCACTGGTTTACTGATAAAGTCAGTTGCACCAAGCTGATAGGCTTGTTCAGTGCAATGAATATCCTCAAGACCGGTCATCATCACAATCGGTACCGACCTGAGCTGTTCGACGTCCAGGGAGCGTAAAAACTCAAAGCCGTCCATTACGGGCATTATGACATCGAGTAATACCAAATCCGGATCAGCATCGGCCAATAATTCCAGCCCTTGCCGGCCATTTTCGGCTTCAATGATTTCAAAACCATTTTTACTCAGTAATTCACGCGCCAGAAGCCGGGTCATGGCATCATCATCGACAACCAGAATACGAGGTTTATAGATCATAATTTGTTTGCTTGTCTGACTACCCCACCAAATTGCTCCACAAACGCTACAAACTCGGCAGCAGGAACAGGCTTGCTGTACAAAAAGCCCTGGGCGATTTCACAACCTTGCTGCATCAAAAACGCAGCCTGTTCTTCATGTTCAACACCTTCCGCTACGACCTCCAACGACAGCGATTTAGCCAGTGCCAAAATGGCTGTAGTAATGGCCATATCATCTTCATTATAAGGAATATCCTGAATAAAGGAACGATCAATTTTAAGCTCGGAAATAGGCAGTTTTTTCAGGTAAGCCAACGATGAATAACCGGTACCGAAATCATCAATACTGATCTGAACACCTAAAGCACGAAATTCTCGCAAAGACGCCAGTGTATCCTCAATATGTCCCAAAAGAATGCTTTCCGTCAGCTCCAGTTTGAGGTATTTTGGGGCCAGGTCCATCCTCGTAAGCAATTTATCAATCTGCGCCACAAAATCGCTTTGGCGAAACTGACTGGCCGACACGTTAACTGCTGTTACCAACGGCTTCAGGCCTTGTTGTCGCCAGAGGCGCATTTGTTTGCAGGCGGCTTCCAGCACCCAATTGCTGATGTCGATAATCAATCCGGAGTCTTCGGCAATCGGGATAAACTCCGACGGAGGCACCAAACCGAATTCAGGATGTTGCCAACGTAACAATGCTTCACAACCAATGACGCATTTTTTCTGCATGTTAATTTTCGGCTGATAGTAAACAATCAGCTGATTGCGTTCGATAGCATGGCGCAGATTGTTTTCCATCGATAGCTTATGCACTGCGGCGGCATTGAACGACTTGTTAAAAAACTGGTAGGTGTCCTGCCCCTGTTGCTTGGCATGACTCATCGCAAATTCGGCGTTTTTGATGAAACTGTCTTCATCAGTACCGTCTCCGGGATAGACTGCGATGCCGACGTTGATGCCCAGAAAAATTTCCTGTTCTCCAATATTGAACGGTTCCGACATAACCTGAAAAATGCGCTTTGCAACCTTAACGCTGTCAGGGGTGTCGTGAATGTGATTCAGCAATACAGTAAATTCATTACCTCCCAGCTTCGATACCGGCAGTTCGTAAGCATCGGGGTCGGCGTTAACCGCAACATAGTCGCAGTCTCGCACATGAGTGACGAGCCGATCGGCAAACATTTTGACTACCCGGTCACCCACACTCGTTCCCAGGTTTTCGTTAATACGCTCGAAGCGATCGATACTGATAAACAGCGCCGACAGTATGGCTTTGTAGCGATTACAGTAGGCTATGGCCTGGCCAAGAATTTCTTTGAAGAGCTTGCGGTTAGGAAGGCCGGTCAATGGGTCATAGAAAGAAAGAAAACGTATTTGCTCCTCAACGCGGTGACGATCGGTAATATCCTGTACAGTGCCTTGAACGTGCGTCACATGATGACCGCTGATAAGCGGCTCGCCTCGCATAAGCACTATTTGGTCGGAACCATTAGCACGATATATATGTAGTTGCAGATGGAAGTTCTGTTTGTTTCTGACACAGTTTTCGATGAGCTCATGCAGCTTATCCACATCGAAACTTTGCAGGTTTTTGTATAAATCAAGGCGGCGACCCTGAAAATCATCCGAATCCACATCCAGTACATTGAAGACTTCATCCGACCATTCCATTTTGTCGCTTGCAACCGTCCAGTTCCAACTGCCGAGATGGGCAATTTTCTGAGCAGTACGTAATTCGGCTTCACTTTTTTCAAGCTGATTCAGAGCCGAACTCGCGCGTAAAAGATAACGCAGGCGATGCGGTAAAATCGGCCAGTTGATCGGTTTGGCGATAAAATCGGTTGCGCCTAATTCAAAAGAATGATTGATTGAATCATTATCGTCAAGACCGGTAAGCATTACAATTGGCAGTAATTGCATGCCGGGAATTGCACGTATCACTTGCAGACAATGAAAACCATCCATTTCCGGCATCATGACGTCCAGAAATACCAATTCCGGCTCCTGATTTTTAATTGTTTCAATACCTTCAATACCGCTAGAGGCGTAAAGAACCTTAAAACCTTCTCGCTCCAGAATGTGATGCATCATTAAATGCAATATTTCGTCATCGTCAATTATCAGAATCAGACTGCGCGCAGGTAATGGTTCATTCATGACATGCCCTGTTGTGAGATTATCTGGAATACTTCCTGGAATTCGGCTTTTAGATCTTCCACTATTCATTCATCGAATATAAGCAAACCATCGCATGCTGCAAGTTCGATATTTAAGACCGGTTCAGCAAAACGAAGGCTGCCGGCATTGGCAGCAGCCTACAGTATAGCTATTTTGTTCAAGCCTGCCTTCTTCAGCTTTTTGATCTGTTGTATCGAACAGTCGCGCAACAACTCTAGCAAGCGGGCTACCGCCGCCTCTCATTCTACGTATTGTATTCAACGCAGCCAAATCAATGCAGACAGTGCCGGCTAAATAGCTCGCGTTTCTGAACCAGGCACCGTATAAGGGCCATAACTAAAAATCATCATCGACCAGTTTGCCTAATTCTTTAGTTAAAGCAATGTAGGGCAATAAGTTTAATGGCAATGCAATATTGACTTGCTGGTAGATGTGTCGGTAACGATTGATTTTCTGCTTCTCGGAGGGCAAATCAAAATAATCGTCACAGGTTGACAGCTTGCTTAAAATATTTTTAATTAATATGCCTGTGATGCGTTTCATATCCACCTGTATATCCGTCGAAACTTTTCTTTCCCAATAATCATGACCCGGCATTCTGGCCAATTGCTCATAGATTTCATATAGCCCCAGATAATGGGTGACTTCATTAAACAGGTTCTGAACAGTGATAAAACCCGCTGAAGTTTCAGCAGATAATGAAACGATAAACAGAAAATTATTCAGGGTGGAAATAAATGCCACCCTTTGGGCAACCTCGCCTGGAATACCGTCCTGCTGGTAGGTCTCCACTTGTTTTTTATAATAAATGTTATCTTGCTGTTTAAAATAAGCTTCATAATCCTTCAAATAGCGGCTATAGCAATCGATGGTCTGAGCGTCCGGACGAATTTTCTTTTTGTGTAATAAAGCCCAGCGGCAAAAACCGGCCAACATTCTCTCCAGTTGTATCAATAATAGATATTGCTTGTCCGCCGCTACCTTATTATCCAGAGCATAAATCATTTGCCGGAGCCTATCGCCCTTTAAAACACGGTCAAAAGTCAGATAGCATCCAACATGATCAAGTATATGGGGGCTGTTACTGTCGTTATTCAGACTTAAAAAAGCGCAACCGGCCTGGTTGATTATTTTATTGCTGACGATGGTGGCTTTAATTTCAGTGGCCAACGGATGACTAGAAAGATAATCTCCATATTGCTCAACAATCCGAGCGGGAAAATAATCCCGCAAATAACACTCACAACATTCATCATGCAGCAAAGCGGTCTGCTCCTGTATTTGCTGAGTCAGATACCTTTTGCCGGCAGCCATCAATACAGCAAGCTCAGGGCGCGTTATTGTCTGGCCGGGACGGGATAAAATAATTTTTCCCGGCGGAAACGATTCAACTGTTTGATCAAGAAAACCAACGGCTTCCAGATATTCGGCTAATTGTAAAAAAACCGCTGAATTTTCCGTGCTACGCAGTTGATCCATTGATAAACACAGGCTCTGCGCGTAATTATTGGCCAATACCTGCCGGCAAACCTCATCCGTCATGCTGATAAATAACGGTTGATAGTCAGCAATAATCTTTTTCTTTTGCAAGCGTGTCAGCAAGATTTTTAAATTAACCTCATGATCAGAGGTATCGACGCCCGCCGAGTTATCGACTGCGTCAGTATTGATAAGGCCTCCGCGCAAGCTGTATTCGATACGCGCTTTTTGGGTAAACCCCAGATTTGCACCCTCGCCGACAACCCGAGCGCCCAGATTGACAGCGTCCACTCGCACATTATCATTGCTTCTGTCGCCCACCTCTTCGTGCTTTTCTGTACTGGCTTTTATGTACGTGCCGATACCGCCCAGCCATAATAATTCCACCGGCGCAGTTAACAGGTAACGTATCAGGGATTCTCCGTCCAGGGACTTATAGCGAATGCCCAGCCATTTTCTCAACTCGGGAGAAACCGGAATATCTTTATCTGATCGCAGATAAACACCGCCGCCTTTAGAAATAAGCGATCGGTCATAATCATTCCAGCTTGATCCCGGTAAATCAAACAAACGCTTGCGTTCATTAAATGGAGCGTCACTATTAAAAGGATCTGGATCAATAAAGATGTGCTGACCGCTAAAAGCGGCTAATAAGCGAATATAGGGCGACAATAGCATGCCATTGCCAAATACATCGCCGTCCATACTGCCGATACCGACCACAGTGAAGGCTGTATTTTGTATATCCTTGCCTGTTTCACGAAAATGGCGCTGCACACACTTCCAGGCCCCGCGGGCGGTAATGCCCAATGCCTTATGGTCATAGCCATGCGAGCCGCCGCTGGCAAAGGCATCGGCCAGCCAGAATTGATAGTCGGCGGATATTGTATTGGCAATATCCGAAAATTGCGCTGTTCCCTTATCAGCGGCAACCACCAAATAAGGATCGGGATCATCAAAGCTCACGATGTTTTGCAGCCGGATGACCTTGTCGTCATTATAGTTATCCGTCAAGTCAAGCAAGCCGCGTATCAGCGTGATGTAGGCCTTTTTCCCGGCCGATTTGAAATCAGGCTTTATGCTGTTTTTTTTCAATACAAAACCGCCCTTGGCTCCGGTCGGAATAATGAGGGCGTTTTTACTGATCTGGGTTTGCATGAGTCCCAGTATTTCAGTTCTGAAATCATCAGGACGGTCAGACCAGCGTATTCCACCCCGTGAAATTTTGCCGGCGCGCAGATGAATCCCTTCCATATCCATTGCGTGAACATAAATTTCATTTTGCGGTTTGGGAGCCGGCATATCGATAACGCCCAGGCTGTTGATCTTGAAGGCGACAAAATAATCTTCCCCATCCTTGCGCAAATGAAAACTGCTGCGCATTGTGGCGTCGATCAGGTTAAACAGGGTGCGCAATATTTTGTCATCATTAATATCGGAAACTGAAGCCATGCTCTCCAGCAATTGCAAACGGAAGGGAAACAGGATTTCTTCTTCTCTGATAACCGGATCATCCCAATCCGGATTCGGCCTGAAACGGGCTTCGAAGTAATTGAATAAATAAAGCGCGACCTGCGAATTATTAATCAAGGCGCAGTGAATACTGGCTTGAGTAGTCTGATAGGCCAGTTGTAAATAATAATTACGATAAGCCCTGAGCACATCGATTTCTTGCCACGCCATTCCAGTCAGAATCAGGAGCTTATTTAGAGCATCATTTTCAATTTTTCGATTCAGTATGACCTGAATGGTTTCAAGTAGAGGTCTGCTAACCCTATATAACGCCGCACCATTATCAGTTGCTGTTTTAATAGTGAAACTTCGAATAAATTGCCTTTTTCCATCGACAGTAAAAGCAAACTGTACCTGGTCCATTACTCTTAAATGCATATTTTCCAGAATCGGAATATAGTCATCCAGATAACCTTCGTATTGACTGTAAAAGTGCAGCCGATAATGATCCATGTTCTGATAAGGCTTAAGTAAGCCGATGCGCTGGTTTGAACTGTCTAATTGTTCAAGCTGCAATATATCCTTGACGGCATAACGCGGAGATACCAGGGCCTGATAGCCAACCGGAAAAGAGGACTCATATTTTTCCCATAACTGTTTTCCGGCTTCCTTGCCTAAAGCCCGTTCAATAATTTGCCGTAAAGAAACTGCCCAGGAAATGGTGACTTTATTCAATTGTGTATCCGGTTTATTTAGCGTTTAAATTATCTTGTGGTCAGGATTTGAACCTTCATTAAAGCAGCCCAACTGCTTGCCATGAGGAATTGATAAAAAAGAAAATAAACATATCCTGAACTCTTCCCTTTTGCGACAGAAATTTGGCTGGCAGAGCTATAGGTATTTAATAATTTCCAGGACATTGCCATCGTCAAGTCTGGTATAGCTTACCGAATCCATTAATGTTCTGATAAAATAAAGCCCCATCCCGCCTTCTTTGGGCTGGTCCAGATCCGGTACCGGCACTGTTTCCATATTAAAGCCCTGGCCATGATCATATACCTTGATATTCAGCTCATTATCATGAATATGAATGGTTATTTTGACAGTGTCTTTCTGCATTGCGGATGATGCATGTTTAATGGCATTAGTCGTTGCTTCAGTTAACACCAGATTTAAATGGTAAGCCAGAGCTTCCCTGTCTCCGGAGAAGTCCTCAAGATCTTTTGCTATATGCTCACCAATACTACCTATCAAATCCAGATATTTGGTCTGTGTCGGGATGATAACCTCTACCTGAATAACTTTATTACACATATGCAACCTCTAGGTTTCATTCTCCAAAGCTTCATTCAAATCGGCATAAATATCAAAAACCCTGTTTAAACGGGTTAACTCAAACATGGATAAAACCTGTTGTTTACAACACGCTAAAGCAAGCTTTCCGGATTTAGCGGTGGCATGTTTATAACCGGATAATAACGCCCCCAAGCCGGAGCTATCAATAAATCGCACGCATTCGATCTGAACAATGATATTGACTTCCCCTTGCTCTATCAGGTGCAGAATATAGGCCTTTAACTCGCCTGAGTTATGAGCATCTATTCTTTCTTCTTTTATGAAGATGACACTAAAACCCTTTACTTTTTCCAGATTCAATTTCATAGGCTTTTATCAGAATTTGAAGTTTGCAGATCAGTCCATTAATTGATTTTTTATTTTGGGCAGCCTTCCAATTTATAAATAGCGAAACCCTGAGCTTCGATCTGTTGACTTAACTCAGCTGGCGTTTCAAGGCTATGGCAAAAATAACAGTTTTCCGAGGTCACTGTCGCATTTTTTTCGCCTATGCTATTTAGCCATTGTTTGGCATAGTTTAATGCTTTTTGCTGATCTTGTTCATTAAGTACAACATCAAAGTGTATAATCTTACCTTGTTCTGTTTTTGCATAGGTGTCAAATACGTGTGAAATAGACATAAATATCTCCTGAAAAAAAATAAAAACCATCAGTTTGAACTGTAAATAAAATAATGATTGTAGCTGTATCTAATTCGACGGGTAATTACTTAATATTAACTTCACTTCAGTGCGACGAAGAATTAAGTAATAAGTTTGCTCATAAAGTAATATCGATTCGATACGCAGCATAAGTTATGTTAGTATAATGTTTTCTGTCAACTTACTAAATCATTGTTTTATTTTACATCCTATGGAAAAAGTTGATATCTTTGATCTGATTGAGCGCATGGCCGCATTGATCCGTTCGGAAGAACGTAAAAAATGCACGGAACTGGGCTTGCAACCCGTACATCTGCAAGTGCTGGACTATTTATCACGCTGTAACCGTTACAGCGATACTCCAGCTGCGCTAACCAATTATCTGGGCATGACCCGAGGAACAGTTTCTCAAACATTGCTGCTGCTGGTCAAAAAAGGCTTTATCAGGAAAGTCACTGATGCAACAGACCGGCGCGTGGTACATCTCAGTCTTCTGGATGAGGGGCACGCAATTTTAAAAGAAGCGCGCACCTCTCATTTATTTGTTAAGGCTGCATTAATATTTAAAAAGCATAATCTTGTCAATCACGAAGATATGTTTGTTAAAGCGCTAACGGCTTTGCAAAAAGCCAATATGTCCCACTCATTCGGTCTTTGCAAAACCTGTCAATATTTTACTAGAACATCCGCTGGTTTTACCTGTGGCTTAACCAAAGAATCACTTAGTCAGAGTGATAGCGAGAAAATATGTCAGGAACACAGCGTCTTATAAGTCATCATCTTCTCCTTGCGCAAATTCAGCTTTAAATCGAAACTCAACTGCATGATAACTATCAATTTTCCTAATCCTTTCAGGATTCATTCCCTCCTGTTCTTATTGCTAATTATCACGTTCAGCTCCACGACGGCATCAGCCGTCAACAGTGCGCCAGACACTGCACCCAAAAGCTCGACCTTTGAACTTACCAAAGACAACCTGCAAGCCAAAATTGAGTCCATCAAATCAAGACAGGGCGTTGATGAGTCATTAAAATCCAAATTATTATCTGTCTATCAATCCGCCCAGGATAATCTGGGCAATAGGGAAAGCTTTAAAGCGAAGGAGATTGATTTTAGACAAGCTATAAAACAAGCACCTGAAAATACCAAAAAAGTGCAAAAGGAAATTGAGCAAATCCTGGCGCGGATATCCAAACAAAAACCCGAAGTGTTTAGTGGCATTGCCACTGAAGAGCTTGATCAGCGGCTAATCATTGAAAAAAGCAAAGTCAGTAGCCTGGATGAGCAGATAAAAAAACTGGAAAATGAACTGACATTACAACAGGCTCGCCCACAACTTATTCGTGAAGAAACACTGGCAGCCCAACAAGATATTGAAGGGGCACAAAAAAAGCTGGAAGCGCCACCCGATAAAGCAGATTCAAAACTCGAAATTGAAGCCAGACAGGCCCAATTGAGAACATTGATCGACTCGCGCACTGCCGAGTTAAAAATGCTTGAAGCTGAAGCTAATAGTAATCCTGCCCGGGTTGAGTTACTTAAAGCGGAGGTTCAGTCGCTGGATATCCAGAAAAACGCTCTGAGTCCGGTTATTATTGCGATAGAAGCCCTTTTATCGGAGCACAGACAGCAAGAAGCAAGAGAAATGCAGGATGCGCTCAGTCAGGTAGAGAAAGAGCTTTCCACCAAACATAAACTCATTCAGGAAAGCACCCGGGAGAATATTCAATACAGCCGCGATTTGCAAGCCATTACGGCCAAAATTGAGCAGTATACTGACCAACAAAATAAAATTGATGCCCGTGCCAATGAAATTGAAGCGGATTTTAAAAGCGCGGAAAAAAAAATCAGTCTGGCTGGTTTAAGCCCGGCACTGGGTAAAATTTTGCGTGAACAACGGCGCAATTTATCGATGAAGGATGAATTTGAGCAGCAATCCCAGGCCATACAAAACGAAACCGCAATCACCGGCCTTGAGCAATTCAAGGTTGAAGACAAAATTAAAATGCTCAGGGATATTGACGCGAATTTAAAGGAATTGATGAGCCAACAGGTTGATCAAGCACTGCCTTTAGATCAGCGCATGAGGATACAGGCTGAATTGCGTATGTTGCTTACCAGCCAGAAAGAGTTATTGAATAAACTTTCTGTCGCTTATAGTACGTATCTCAGAACTCTGGGAGATTTTGATTTTGCCAGACAGCAAATGCTCAGCCAGGCGAATAAATTTGCGGCTTATCTGGATGAACGTCTGTTATGGGTGCCAAGTTCCGAACCCGTCAATTCACATTATATAACTGACCTGTACCTTTCGGGCAAATGGCTGCTGTCGCCACATAACTGGATGGCGGTCACTAAAGATGCAGCAAAACTTGCACTGGAAAATGTGTTCCTGGCTTTTGTCGCCATACTCAGTCTGGTTACTCTGTTCCTGTGTAAAAACTGGGCAAAAGTCCAATTGAAGGACGTCTGGAAAAAAGCTGAAAAAATTTATACGGATAGTTTTTATCTCACCTTAAGAGCGCTGGCCTACACCCTGATACTGGTGCTGCCGCTGCCTTTACTTGTTTATTTCCTGGGCTCGATTTTAAGTAATAACATTCAAGTCGATAATTTCAGTAAGGCTGTTGGCGTAGGTTTGCGGAATGCATCAATCCCATGGCTGTTGCTGCAATTCTTCTATCGCATATTTGCAGACGAGGGTATCGCACGCAAGCATTTTCAATGGCAGAAAAACACTACACAGCTCTTACGCAGACAATTAGCGTGGCTGCGTTTCATTGTTGTGCCGTCAGTCTTTATTATCAGCTGTACCAGCGCGTCAGATATATCCCTGCACAGTGATAGCCTTGGCCGCCTGGCGTTGATCATTATCATGGTTGCGATGGCGGTTTTTTTAGGGCGGCTGCTAAATCCTGCCAGTGGATTATTACGGGACTATATCAACGCCAACCCTGGCCAGTGGCTAGTCAAATTGCGCTATGTCTGGTATTCGGCCTCAATTCTGATACCTTTAACGGTTACCGGTTTTGCTGTTACAGGCTACTATTTGAGCGCTTTGGAACTGCAACAGCAATTAATTATCTCCCTGCGCTTAATTTTTTTGATGGTCATTTTTCATGCCATGGTGCTTCGCTGGCTAACGCTGGTCAACCGGCAGTTGGCTATAAAAAATGCCATACAAAAACGCAAAGCAGCGCTCAGTGAAAAACAACCAGCAGTCGCGGGAGGAGAAGAACCTGTTCTGCCGATAGACGAACAACTGATCGATATACCTACAATAAATGCCCAAACGATAAGATTGCTCAACGTCTTTATCGGCTTCAGTTTAATTATCGGTTTCTGGATGATCTGGAAAAAAATCCTGCCGGCCTTTTCATTTCTGGAGAACATCGTACTCTGGCGGCATCTGGTAAAAATCGATAACCAGGACGTATCCCAGCCGATAACCCTGACCAACCTGATGCTGGCTGGATTATATGTGTTTATTTCAGTGGTCTCGGTGCGCAATTTTTCCGGCGTCATGGAATTATTGGTTTTCAGGCGTTTGCCTATAGAAGCAGGCGGCCGCTATGCGGTTAACCAGTTGGCAAAGTACATCTTGGTTTCCATAGGTTTTATTAGTGTGGCAAACGAGCTGGGCGTCAGTTGGTCGGAGGTGCATTGGCTGGTTGCAGCGCTCAGCGTCGGCCTTGGATTTGGTCTGCAGGAAATTTTCGCCAATATGGTATCGGGTATTATCCTGCTGTTTGAACGCCCGATACGGGTCGGCGATGTTATTACCATTGGCGATATCAGCGGCAAAGTCAGTCGTATTCAAATACGCGCCACTACGCTCATAGATGGGGATCGAAAAGATGTGGTTATTCCCAATAAAACTTTCATTACCAGTGAACTGGTAAACTGGACTTTATCCGACACGATCATTCGTATCGTGATTCCTGTCGGGATTGCCTATGGCTCTGATGTTGAGTTGGCGCATGATGTTATAATTGAAACAGTACAATCAAGTCCGCTGGTATTGACAGAGCCTGAACCCGAGACATGGTTCATTGGCTATGGCGATAGTTCTCTTAATTTTTCTATTTTTATTTTTGTCGAACTGGCAAATGGATTGCTCGCCAAACAGGATGTGCTTATCCGGCTCAAAAAAGCATTGGCTGAACATAATATCGAAATCCCGTTTCCGCAGCGGGACATTCATATTCGATCGGTTGCGCAAGATTCCAAAACCGAATCTTTTTATCCGGAAAAAAGTCCGGGTATATATGCCGGACGGAAATAAGGCTTGCGTAATTGGCTGGTTCGCAAAGACGGCATTTGTCGTCCTGGTATCTGCAAAAACCGCATCTGTAAACACTTATGAAAACTTAACTAACCGGCAAGTTCCCGGTAAGCACCGCGATAATAAAGTAGCGGTTCTCCCGAACGGCAAATGCACTCCTGTACTTCGCCGATAATAATCCAGTGGGTCCCGGCTCGAACTTTCTCGACCACTTTACAATCCAGAGACATAAGACTGTCATTCAGAATAGGCGCTCCGGTGCTGCCCATTTGCCAGCTGGTATTTTGAAAACGTTGTTCCTGGCTGCTGCCGCCGGAAAATTGATTGGATATATCTTGCTGATTCGAATTTAATACATTGACAGCGAAGTACTGACTTTCATGAATACCGACTCGAGTGTCTGCAGCGTCGTTGATACAAACCAGTATTTGTGGCGGATCAACGGAAACGCTGGAAAATGCAGTCACTGTCATGCCCTGAGCGCCAAATTTTTCAGAGTGTGTCGTAACTACAGTTACACCACTCGCCCACAATTGCAGCGCTTTTTTAAAATCATCAACAGTAACAGCCATTTATTTCTCCGGTAATTGGTAAGTAAAATGTTTCCTTTCTAGAAACAGGGATCGAACATTTTAATTTATGTCAGCCGTTAATGGTACAACACCTGCTCAGGCTTGTTAATATTAAAGCCGTTCTTAAAGGCTCGAGATCCAAATCAGAGCAGTTAACCGGATGCCCACGAGCTAATATCAGAGGCTGTCTGGAAGATCTTGATAGGGTTGTCGTCTTTGGATTAGCGAGTGGATATTATTCGCCGCCGGCGCAACGCCCAATAAAAAATACCAGTCGCAAACGCCGCTATCAAATGTTTTAATGTGTGCCCACTCAGCATTCCCAATTTGCTATAAACAGGAGCATCTAAAAATTCCATGCCTTTGGATAAGGCATAAGCGCCAAGAATGCCCCATATATATTTGTTTCCACTCAGTTTAGAGCTAAAAAGCCAGAGAATCAGTGGAATCAGTAACGCCGGCAGGAATTGTACCAGCGCATAAGCACGTAAATCGCCGTAACCGTTGAGTTCAGTAATATGCCAGTAAACTATAGAGAGAATGCCTGCTAGCAATAAAGGCACAAATAATTTCAAAGCTATTTGGTATGAGATATATTCACCGATGATGGCGCTGAATAAAGCCGTAAAAGCAATGGTCATCGGCAACCGATCCCAAAGCAGAGTTTGGTTGGCAGGATAATAATGATAGTAGGAAGAGCCAAAACCGATCAGAAACACACCTACAAAAAATGCCAGATAGACGATTTTTAACTCGGCCAGACCACCGCGAGCCTGGCCGGAAGCAACAAGCCATATTCCTGCAATACCAATAAAAATAAAAGGGAAATTGGAAAATACATTATAAAAATTGGGTATCCTCATCACGTTGCGCTGATCGGCAAAGTTATGGTAACTCGGGTCCTGTGCAATGGGATCAAGGCTAAAAATAGAAATTATTGCAACAATGACGATAATTACAATAACTTTCAGACGATAGTCGCCGGCCATAAGCAACTCCACTTTAATATGTCATTTAAGTTTTAACCAGAGTAATAATTTGCTTGTCCACAAGCAAATTGCCGATTCAGACCTCTTTAACCAATGCTCCTGCCTGGCTTGGAAACCAATGCGCTTTTCCCTGCCCTTCGCTTGAAAATACCGTTGCCTCACCGGTTCTGGACCAAATTGTATCTGACATTAAAAATTCCAAAAAATTGAGTTAACAGGAGTCGGCATTCTATGATGTATAAAAAAGGGCGGCAATATTTAGGTGAGCTTTTAATTCTGAGAAGTGTAGGCGTTTAGTTAGCCTCAACAGCTACAGGAATTTATCCTGGAGAAGAATATCTTGTATAACGCTTGCTGAACGCAGGAAAGCCTGGATGAAACCAGCTGGTGCTGCATTTATCTGCCTGGGCTTGTTGCAAATCCGCCAGCCTTGTCAAACTGATCAGATTATTTTAAACATAATGTTCAAGCATAATGCATTTTTGAAATCAGAGCCAGGCTTTCTTATCCTTATCCCGCTTCAGTCAAACATCGTCTCACACCAGAGAACGGTATTATTGGCCGGTACCTGAACCACTGGTACCTGAACCACTGGTACCTGAACCACTGGTACCTGAACCACTGGTACCTGAACCGCTAGTGCCTGAACCGCTATTGCCTGAACCGGTAGTACCTGAACCGCTAGTGCCTGAACCGCTAGTGCCTGAACCGCTAGTTCCTGAACCGCTAGTTCCTGAACCGCTAGTTCCTGAACCGCTAGTGCCTGAACCGGTAGTACCTGAACCGGTAGTACCTGAACCGCTAGTTCCTGAACCGCTAGTTCCTGAACCGCTGGTACTTGAACTACCGGTACCTGAGCCGGTGGTGCCTGAATCACTTCTGCCTCTGCTACTTCCTTTATATCGAGTACCGCTATCAGTACTTGTACTGGAAGAACCCGAGCTTCCAGCCTGTGCTTGCCCTATCCATGAACTTAACGCGAGTGTTCCAAACAGCAAAGCTAATGATTTTAAATGTTTCATAACAGTTCCTCTCGGTCTTGATTTATTGTGATTATTCTTAACGATTCCCGCTAAGTAGTTTATGCGGCTTGGAAAGTCGCACAGTTTCATCATAACCAAGCATTTATAGCGAGTCTGTGGGATATCATACATAAAGATACGCACGAACAACCGTTGCCCGCTAAAACCCGGACCGGAAATGCGGTATAGGCAAGTTCTCATTGGGCGAAAAAGCCTGTTTGTGCATCCAAGCATCAAAAAAATGGCGGGTGACAACTAACTGTGCAAGGTTAATAATTCAATTCCTATTGGACGCGGACTTTATTTTTTTAATACGAAGGTGATCGTTGCTTAATTGTACGATATGTTTTATCGGCTTATACTCTGCCCGATACAGACAATTTATTATTTGAGCTTTTATAAGCTATCGATATCGTAATATAGATGTATAAAAAGGGCGGCAATATTTATGTGAGCTTTTATTCTGAGAAGTGTAGGCGTTTAGTTAGCCTCAACAGCTACAGGAATTTATCCTGGAGAAGAATATCTTGTATAACGCTTGCTGAACGCGGGAAAGCCTGGATGAAACCAGCTGGTGCTGCATTTATCTGCCTGGGCTTGTTGCAAATCCGCCAGCCTTGTCAAACTGATCAGATTATTTTAAACATAATGTTCAAGCATAATGCATTTTTGAAATCAGAGCCAGGCTTTCTTATCCTTATCCCGCTTCAGTCAAACATCGTCTCACACCAGAGAACGGTATTATTGGCCGGTACCTGAACCACTGGTACCTGAACCACTGGTACCTGAACCACTGGTACCTGAACCACTGGTACCTGAACCGCTAGTGCCTGAACCGCTAGTACCTGAACTGCTGGCGCCTGAACCGCTAGTTCCTGAACCAGTGGTACTTGAACTACCGGTACCTGAGCCGGTGGTGCCTGAATCACTTCTGCCTCTGCTACTTCCTTTACCGCTATCAGTACTTGTACCGTAAGAACCGGTGCTTCCTCCCTGGCTTCCTGTACCCGTACCGGAAGAATCCATGCTTCCTCCCTGGTTTCCAGTCCCCATACTGGAAGAACCCGAGCTTCCAGCCTGTGCTTGCCCTATCCATGAACTTAACGCGAGTGTTCCAAACAGCAAAGCTAATGATTTTAAATGTTTCATAACAGTTCCTCTCGGTCTTGATTTATTGTG
>JAQURG010000012.1:0-35663 GCA_028715725.1 Methylococcales bacterium | reverse complement strand
GACGCGGACTTTATTTTTTTAATACGAAGGTGATCGTTGCTTAATTGTACGATATGTTTTATCGGCTTATACTCTGCCCGATACAGACAATTTATTATTTGAGCTTTTATAAGCTATCGATATCGTATATACATGAAGCAGAGAAAAAATCATGTCTGAACTCAAAGATCCCCGTGTTCTGTTCGCTGCGGAGCGAACCTTATTGGCCTGGAACAGAACCAGTCTGTCATTAATTGCTTTCGGCTTTGTCGTTGAACGAGCCGGACTGCTTATTCAGGCTATTACGCCTCTAAGGGCCCATGTGAGCCAGGTTTCTTTATCGTTCTGGATGGGACTTTTATTCATTGGACTGGGCTCTTTTACCTCCGCATATTCTGCCCGGCAATATTCAATAGTTTTGCGCGCATTGAGCCCGGCAGAGTTCCCGCCGGATTATTCGGCAAAATGGGGACTTGCAGTTAATGGCATCGTGGCCGTGCTCGGCGTATTGCTCATCATCGTCCTGATAATCGGACGCAGGCATTGAACAAGTTCGTCTAGACCATTGGCGAGACATTTCCGATCAAGCGCTGCCATTGATTCGGCAGTAAATCAGCTAACAAGACGTCGAACTCGGACGAATTTTCTGCTGTGTTACAGGGTGTAGCTTGATCGTAGCGAGCAATTGGATATAAAACAAGCGGCAATGATGCTGTCCACGAGTTATATATTTTGATACAGGTGGGAAATAGGGAGCCTACTTCATTCAACAATAGCAATAGGCATTCTGCCTGGGGGCCCGCTGCGGCAAAAGACTTTCCGGATGTTATGGCTGACCACAATTGCATCCAACATCGGTACGTGAATACAGAATGTAGGCGCCGGATGGTTAATGACGTCGCTTTCAACTTCATCTTTGATGGTCGCCCTGGTGCAATCGGCAACCACATTTCCCATTGTATTGCTGGCTTTGCCTTCCGGAGCGCTGGCAGATATTGTTGATCGCCGCCGTTATTTGATGATTGCCGAAGTATGGATGCTGCTCGCAGCAGCCGGTTTGGGGTTTTGTACTTTGTCAGGCATCACTACAGACTGGCTGCTGCTGGCTTTCACGTTTATGCTCGGTTGCGGCACTGCGATGAGCTTGTCCGCCTGGGCTGCAATTGCGCCTGAACTGGTGCCTAAAACCGAATTACACGCTGCGATTACCCTGAACGGGCCGGGTATGAATATTTCCCGCGCTATCGGCCCTGCCCTGACAGGATTGGTCATTGCTGCATTTGGCCCGGCCAGCGTATTTTTATTAAATGCTGTCTCATTTCTTGGCGTGCTGGCGGTTTTAATTGCCTGGAACAGAGACTACCGAACCAGTAGTTTACCCGCAGAGCGATTATTGGGCGACCCATTCAGGCTTACGCTATGCCCGGCATTTCCAGATGCTGCAATCGGTATTGATCAGGGGCGCTGCATTTTTCCTGTTTGCAAGCGCTTTATGGGCATTACTGCCATTTTAGTACGAAAGCAATTATTGGCAGGTCCTTCGACCTATAGTGTACTGTTGATGTATAGGTATAGGTCTAGGTGCAGTCCTCAGCGCCTTTCTTTTACCGCACCTGCGTCAATACCTCGATAGCGATAATAGAGTCAGGATCACTTCAATATGTTATGCAGCCATATTAATCGCCCTGGCAACGCTCAAGAACCTTTATCTGCTGGGTTTGATGATGTTAATCACAGGAGCAAGCTGGATTATTGTCATGTCTTCTCTCCAGGTGGCTGCGCAATCAAGCTTGCCGGAATGGGTAAGAGCCCGCGGCTTATCGATTTTTATAATGATATTTATGGGCGGTATGGCAGGCGACAGCTTCTTATGGGGTTACCTTGCGGATATGAATGGATTGCCTTTTGCTTTTGTTTTGGCCGCAGCGGGTATGCTGTTAAGTATACTGATCACCTGGAGGCATCGTATCCACGGTTATGACAATATCGATTTTACGCCATCGATGCATTAGCCCTCACCGATTATTGAACAAGAACCAAAACATGATCAAGGGCCGTATTGATTACCCTGGCATACCCGGTGGCGCCCGATAAGCAGCCTGAGTTCCTTCGCCTCAGCTTGCAGTTACAGAAAATACGCCGTAGAAATGGCGCCTATTTTTGGGAACTATTTCAGGATACCGCCCAGCCTGATCATTTTATCGAAGGTTTTATGGTCGAATCCTGGCTTGAGCATCTACGCCAACATGAACGCGTGTCGAAAGCGGACCAGGCTGTTCAGGATAAAATCAATCTTTGCCTGACTAGGCAATCTATCCCGAATGTGAGTCACTATATTGCCGTTACCAATAAGCTGACTTCGACGCTTAAGAAATAAGACGCCTGACAGAATATTGCAATGATGATTTTCAAGAATTTGGCATGCATTCGTTAAAACCACTTCTCTTTCTAATTTTTTCTAAAGGAGACAGACATGTTTGAACTTCGTAAAGCCCGGGAACGGGGTATTGCTGATTTTGGCTGGCTCAACTCCCGGCACACGTTTTCTTTCGGCCAGTATTATGATCCGCATCAGCAAGGTTTTTCTGATCTACTCGTCATCAACGATGACCGGGTTCAACCGGACAAAGGTTTCGGCGCCCATCCTCATGCCGATATGGAGATTTTTTCTTATGTGCTTGAAGGCGCTTTGGAGCATAAGGACTCAATGGGAACCGGTTCTATTATCAAACCCGGCGATGTGCAGATGATGAGCGCCGGCGCCGGCATCCGGCATAGTGAATTTAATCCTTCCAAAACTGACATCGTCCACTTCCTGCAAATCTGGATTGTGCCCGAACAAAAACAGGTTACACCCCGCTATCAGCAAGTCCGCTTTGCCGAGGCGCGGAAACGGGGCCGGCTGTGCCTGATCATTTCACCTGACGGCGATGAAGATTCACTCTCCGTCTATCAGGATGTAAGAGTCTTCGCCGGACTTTTTAATGGCACAGAAACTGCCGAATTTGAACTCGACTCAAACCGCTACGCTTATGTCCATCTTGCGCAGGGCGAACTGAATATGAACGGCATTCATCTTGAGGAAGGGGATGGGGTGCGCATAAGAGAAGAACGGCAGCTAAAATTCAGCAAGGGCAATAATGCCGAAGTTCTGGTTTTTAACCTGCGTCCGAATGAACTTCCCGGCCAGGAGCTTTTTTAATCGCTTGTTTACAAATAACAAAGATAAGTTTAAACAAACGCACCAATTGCACTGGGATTTGAGTGATAACAAGGCATTCAGATTGGCGCAAAGTGAGATTTAGCAGGATTCATAGGTATTATTACTTATATTATTTATTTTTACTTTCTGTTTTAATGAACTCGAATGAGTTATTGCCAAGTGTTGTTATTCGATCAGACCTACTAACATTGTCATCATTTAATACATAAAATAATGAGCCAGGATTAGTTAAGCCGTTAGATTTTTTCGGACCGTTTGTGCTCTGAATATCATTAAGTGACTTACCTTTACTTTTGATAAGACGGGCACATATTTTTTTAATAAAGACAGCTATACCGGGGGACCCATTGACAGTTGATAAAACTCATGGAATGCATTAAATATTTTATTGGCTATCATCACTAACTGTAACGCTTCATTCATTTTTAAATTTACCAGCACCACAGCCTTATTTAAGGCTTAATATATTTATTTTACGGAATTTTATTATGACTACAATATCTACCGGCATCGTTAAATGGTTTAACTCTGATAAAGGCTTTGGATTTATCGAACAGAAGCAAGGCCCTGATGTTTTTGTGCACTTTAAAAGTATCGTGGATACTGGCGGCGGCTATAGAAGCCTTAATGAAGGGCAGCATGTCCAGTTTAAGGTGGCAAGCGGCAAAAAAGGACCGCAAGCCGAAGAAGTTACGGTTATTAAGTAATATTGTAGTAGCCTGGAAACCCATAAGACAGTTAATCCGATCGATCCTTGCTGAGGATGGCAATAATTATATTGGCTAACAACTGAAGTCGCCGGAAACTTGAGATTATCATAATACTTTATTCTTATATTTCCGGCGACGGCTCGGCTAAAAAGACGGGAAAGCCTTTTTAATAAAGGCGCTATCTTACCTAAGAGGAACATGAAGAGTTGCTGCTTGAAATATAAGTTTTCCAGATTAAGTCAAAAACTAAATTCATAAGTTTTTATCTCCCTTTAGTTCTCACCGATATAATAAGAAGATATACGATCTTATATTAAAGGGAAATATTATAGATAAGTATATGGATAATAAAAATAAAGAAGAATCCCCTGATTTTCTTCAATCTTCGAACATTTGGCGTGTATTATTTGCAGAAGCCTGGGGAACATTTTTACTGGTTCTCGTCGGCGCAGGAGCAGTAGTTGTATCTGAAATGACAGGTGAAATTTCCAAAGGAATGGAGGTTGTCGCACCCGGTCTAATGGTCATGGTAATTATATATTTTATGGGAGCCGTCAGTGGAGCTCATATAAATCCGGCAGTCACTGTTGCTTTTGCGTGCAGACGACATTTTCCGTGGATACGGGTTCCTATATATATATTAGCACAAATAACAGGTGGTCTTTTAGCGGCAGGCTTTCTCAAAGCTATGTTTGGAAATATTGGAAATGTTGGAGCTACAGTTCCGTATCCTGATCTTGAAAATTGGAAAGTTTTTATAATAGAAACTGTTTTAACGACAGGACTGGTCAATACAATTTTAGGCACAGCGGCAGGACCTGGTAATGTTGGAAATAATGGCGCGTTAGCCATAGGGGGATATATTGTGCTGGCAGGATTATGGGCAAGTCCTTTAACCGGTGCATCTATGAATGCCGTTAGAACAATAGCCCCTGATTTAGTTAGAGGTAATTTGGAAACCACGTGGATTTATGTAACGGCAACCCTTACGGGAGCCATTATTGCCGTAGGTTTTGAATGGGTTTTGAAAGGCAAGCCAAGTCATCATGCTGATAAAGAAGCCCAAGGAACAATAGCTAAAGATGGAAAATAATAAAGCCGTCTGACACTTACCGAGTAATAGCCAAGCAGAGCCCAAGGAATTGCGCACGGACAGGCCTCCGCAACGGTAAGCGAATGTCTCGTCATACCGTTCATCTTGTTTCAGTCATTCAAGGCAAACCAAAGATTCGGACAGTATTAACACGCCTGCCATTATCAGCCTGAAACTATCCCGTCAAAGCTTTGAATGCTGGCCTTGACGCTACTTAATAGGAAGGTGGAAGAAGAGGTTCCATACCTCCGAATTTTGCTTCCGGATGATGTTTTGTCACCATTTTTTTGGTTGCTTCTATCCGATCTTTCGGTACATCAAGTAGCACTAACAGTTCTCCATTCTCAATTGCCTGTTCAAACTTTCTTAGTTTTGAATTGCCGGAGTTCATTCCCGCCAGTCCACTCGCTAAAGAACCGATACTTGCTCCAGCCATAATAATACCTAAAATTGGACCGCCTGCAATAGCAAAACCGGCAAAGCGTAAAGCAGCTAATCCAGCCAGTAAACCGGTTGTACCGCCTAAAGCGGCCCCTCGCTCAAGCCCGGAAATAAAATCTGTTTTTATGGCTACCCCGGCTTCCGGAAGATCTTCAAGTGGCGTGTCTCTTTTAGCTAATACATGAATATGTCGATCGTCTATACCTTCAGATCGGAGCTCATCGACAATTTTATGGGTAATTGCAATATCAGGGACTAAAAAATAAATTCTTCTCATGACCTTCTCCCTCTCGATAATTTTTACTACAAATAACAATCATAAAATTTTTATATTGCCTGCCTTTGGTAATAACTTTTTCCAAGAAATTCATTTCACCAACTTATAAACAGATAGATATTCTTATTTATTTCCTATTTACTGCCGGCCGCAGTTAAACAATTTGTACTTCCGAGGAATAAACGAACCTCGGCCGGTAGCAAGCGGTAAGAGAGCAACTGCTCTTCTTACTCGTATGATGCTTTCAAGTCATCTCTATCCATTGTTTCGCCAGACTCAGCTCGTTATAGGGAAAAACCTTGATTTCAGCGGATACAAAGTGTTCTGCCAGTTTTTCAACCAGATTACCAAAGGAAGAATCTGTGCATAATGCTATCTTCTTTATATATTTGTGATGCCCGTTCACAAATTGCATATGTGCAACAAATGCTGCAAAACTATCCCATCCCGGAAACTGTCTCGCATGTATCAATAGTCCTTTTAAATCACCAAATTTAGTAATAAGCGGGTCCACCTGCTGTGCTAATGAGACAAAATCCTGCCTGGATAGATGCCCTTCCGGTTCCAAAAGCACCGTCCGTGCTGTTTGATCTACATCTACTTTCAACATACTAAACTCCCGAATAAAAATTTAACCATCAAATTTATTCCCTGTCTCATTTATTCAAGCGCCTGAGACCTTAGCCTTGCTTCAGCGCCAAGCTCTTACTGACTTCATGCTTCAATCCATTTTTTTGGCCTTCTTGTGAGAGCTTGACATACAAAATTTCTTGCTGCCTTTATCTACAATACATCTGGCATGATCGGGGCCAAATCGGCCCAGCACCTCAAACTTTTTACCTTTCATCTGATTGTATGAGATGAAAAAATGCTCGATCTCATCAATCAGATTACTGTTCAAATCGCTCAATGCATGGACATTACTATGATTGCGGGAATCAGCCGCAACAGCGATCAACCTGTCGTTGCGATTGGTCTGCTCATCTTCCGTCTGATTTGCTTCAATTACTCCTATTAATCTTCCAGGAACAAGACAGCCCGGAAAAGCCGGCTCATCCATAAAAATGAGCACATCGAGCGGATCACCATCATCACCCAACGTCGTGGGTATATAACCGAAGTCGAAAGGGAACACAGCACCCAGGGGTAACACTCCACTCAGCTTAAACAGGCAGCTTCTCTCGTCGTATTTAAATTTATTCCTGCATCCCTTAGGGGTTTCAATAATGATATTGAGCTCGGATGAGTCAGGGTCGAAAGCGTTTAGACTCATGTAAGAGTTGTTGTCCTTTTTATCGGTCATATAGATTCCTCAAATGAAGACTGCATTTTCAGACAGACCATAGTCATTATTTCCTGAGGCTGTTCCCAAGCCGTCTTAACTATGGATGATACAATTTATATTTACCTCCTATTCCGATTTAGCGGGATTCATCTATGCCTGCGCCGTTTATGCGGACGCTTTTTAGCTCCCTCTCTATCAATTCCGGGAGTTTTTTCGCTATACCCACGAGCTTGTTCGATTAAGCCCCTGCAATCGCTATCTTTACCCAAACCCAATTCAATAAAAGGAATGATAGCCGCAACCGGCGTTAAAAATGCACCTAAAACCCCTGCTGCAGCGACGCGCGTGGCCAAAGACTTGGTATCCAGACCTATCTTGGGTTGTTTAAGTCGACCCTCAATTAAAATAGGCGTCTTGGCGCTTAAAATGCTGAAGTCTTTGGGATTAACTTCTATCCGGGCATTAATCGTTTCATCTTTAAGATTGATCTGAGCATTTCCATTGATATTGGAGTCGGTCGTATCGAAAACAAAAATATCCGAATTAAGCAAGCCGTTCTTAACGTTAAAGTCTCCGATTGCACAGCGTATTCCGGTTGAGTTATCTTTGCCTAACAGCAGCGGCAACGCCTGTCCCAAATCAATGCCGGCTGCTTCAATGATCAATAAGCTGATGCTGCCGCCCGACATCAATAAAGTGATATGTCCGTCACTCGACGCCAGGACATCGGCTAAAGACAGACCGTTGCCTTTCAGTTTGAATCGGCCGCCGAAATGGCCGGCCGCCAGGGAAGCGAATTTAGGATCAGTGAAAAACTGTTTCAAACTTAACTGTTTAAGAATCAAGTCCGATTCGACCAAGGGCAGTTTTTTTTGACCGTTAAGAATTAAAGAGCCGGAAATGTCGCCATTGGCTATACCGAAGTTAAGGGGATCTAGACGAAGTATGCCTTTTTGCAGATTAACCCGGAAATCCAGATCATTCAGGGGCCAACCCGGGGCATTGACTTTTATAGCCTTAAAGATAACATCCATATCAGTAGCCCTAAGACGGGTTAAATCAATCGGCACGTCGGGCAATAAGTGGGGATTTTGCTGATTTTTCGCAGCTTGTTCTTTTTGCTCTGAAGAAAGAGTCCCTCTTTCAGGAGTGGCTCCAATAAAACCCGCAAGATCTTTCATATCCAGTAACCTGGAGAAAAGCTTTGCTTTAACAAAACCCCTTTCCTTGCCAACGTCATAAGACAAATCACCGGACATATCGCTATCGCCGACCTTGCCTTTGAAGTCATTAAAGCCCCAGACTTCTCCGATCTTTTTTAACTTGCCGCTTAGCTGATAAGGCGGCGTCGTCGGCAGTGGAATTTTAGTCAGGAAGAACAAGTCGGCCAGATTATCGCCGCGCATATTGAGTTTGGCATCGACGCCGGTCATTTTAACCGGGTCGGTAAAGGTTCCGTCAACTTTCATACGGGTGGCACCCATAACCAGAGTCAATTCGAGCGGATAAGGTTTGCTTTCATCGCGAAGCTGCTCAGGAGGCCCTCCTTTTATATCTATCGTAAAGGCATGGTCCTGCAAAGTACCTTTCCCTGAAAAGCTATATAAATTATTCTTCAGTGTGGAACCGCCTTGAGCAATATTGATACCCAGATCAGTAACTAATTTCCTTGGCTTATCACGATAAATCAAGCTGCCCTGCTTGATCGTAATTCTCCCTATCACAGGAAAATCGCCCCGTTCTTCAGGTAAGGCGGCCTTCTTTGCCAGGTTGGCTTCAGAAAAAGGCGGAAAATCCCAGTTCTTTTTCGTTGGGGTAAATTTTTCCAGAATAATCCGGGGACGCGTAATGTTCAGCTTGGGTAAATTGAGCTCACCGCGCAGTAGTCGCCAGATTCGAATCTGAAAATCCAATTCTTCGATTCTCGCCATATCCGGCTCCTTGCCTTCGGGAAGATTGGCGATTCTGACTTTTTTTAAAGTAATTTCAGGTTGAGTCCAATCCCAATCAATATTTATCCCTCCATCTATGGCAAAGTCGCGTCCTAGAAAAGCCGAACCCTTGGTATTAACAAAATTCCGCCACCAGCCATTGGGCGCAAAAATCAGAAAAATAACGCCGCTCAGGATTAAAACCAGAAGCCCCATGCCCAACCAGCGCAACATACGGCGCAAGGAAGATTTAGAATCAACCATTGAATATTCCTACAAGATCGGCCAAGTATTGAGCTCCTCCGGCTATGAGTAGCACAGAAGTTAATTAAAACGTCACCATTAAGGTATTGAATGCAATATTTCTAATGATAACTTAATCGGAACAAACGATCCTGTCGGTACGGTATCGTACATAATTAGCTATTTTTGAAATGGCCATAATTTGATATGAAAGCTCAGTTTCATGAAATGAGTGTAACGTTACTCTGTTCAGCAGTGCAATGACCTTCGCCACTATGAAAATATTAAATTATGTGCGGTGGCGTACCGAATTCATACAAATTAGCTTGTATTGTTACATTCAGCGATGGAATATTTCATTCCACGCTTTGGTTATGACGACCTGCTCATAACTAAATAATTACCAGGAGATTCTCATGAACAAAGATCAAGTAAAAGGCAGAACCGAAGAAGTCAAAGGTAAAATCAAGGAAACGGGTGGCAAGGTTCTGGATGATAAAGGAATGGAAATAGAAGGAAATGTTCAAAAAAATGTTGGCAAAGGCCGGGCAGCCGTCGGGGATGTCAAGGAAAACATTAAAAAACGTTAGATTGTAATAGCCCAGCTATATAGTCGAGCCCGGCCAAGGCCGGACTCGACGTTCTCGGCAATTAATCAGCCATTGTGTTTACGATAACTTCTTTTGTTCATGAATAGCCCGGATATCAGATACAGTCTGTTATCTTATTGTCTCTCTCGTCGGGTGCTATCTGCACAGGAAGCCGATTCCACCGGATTGAGAGGCCGTTTATACGCTTGTCCCGATGCATCCGGTTGATAAATCCGCTTCATTATCAAGTCCAGAGGCAAAGCTGTATTTAAAGTGTTAAGCGAAGTCATCAGGTTCAGCGCTGTCTTCCAGAAATCTGTTGTTGTACCTCGCGGCTTGCCTGGAACGGCACGTGGTCGGTGTCGCCGAGTCAGTTCACCGATAATAAAGCCGATGCCGGCCGCCAGCAACGGAGTTGCCGGAGTGATTTGGCGGTGTATCGTCCGGATCAGCATTGTAGATTGAACATCGAACTTCTGCTGGTGGTTCAACAGCTCTCGTTCCGCATCCTTGATCTGAGCCGTCAGAGATTTGTTTTTACTCCCCATCATGACTTCTTTGCCTCCCGAGATACTGGAGAGATAGAATTAAAACTGCGCCGAGTCGCGGAAAATCGAAGATAACGACTCTTACGGCGCATTACGCCTATCAATACCAACGCAATTAACAAATGACAAGCAACAGCTAATAATATCGCGCTACTCGCCATTAAACCCACTTTAATCAAAGCCAACACGGCAGCGGCGATGAGTCCCAGCCACGAACCGACCAGCAAGATGACCATCATGACTCCCGCCACGATTAGGACCACCAAGGTTTCGCCAGCCCGCTGCGTCTCCAGCGCAGCGAGCCGGAAGCGGTCATGAATTAGCCCGTAGAATTCATCCAATAAGCGCTGTGCGTCTTGCAGCACTTCGCAGTCAGTTGCCGGATCACCTGGCGTTGCAGTTTGCTCAGGCGTCTTCTTCAAGACATTTGCATCCATGGGCCCGAGTAATGCTAACGGTCACCTAAAATGCGGCTCAACAAAAAGCCTGCTGCTACCGCCATACCTACAGATTGCATAGGATTGTCACGGACATAGCTACGGCAATCTTCCATCAATTGCTGCTGGGTTTGTTCCAGTTGCTTGCCTTTTTCGCCAATCGCTTCAGCGGCCTGATTGGTGGCACCGGCGATCCTGTCAACAGCCTCATGTGCAGCTTTAGCGGTTGTATCTATGGTTGTTTGTTTTGTTTCCTGATTTTCCATGATCGTTTCCTCTCTGATTAAGTTATGCCATTTGCGGCGTTAGGGTGAAGGATGCCTGATAGTTAGTCATATGAATTAAATAAACGGCTCAACAGAAAACCGCCTACTACAGCAATAGTTACCGACGCGATGGGATTGTGGCTAATATAAGCGCAGCACTCTTTCATCAATTTCCGCTGGGTTTTTCCCAGTTGCTCGCCCTTTTCACCAAGCACTTCGCTAGCCTCGTGCGATGCACTGGCGACCTTATTGTAAGCCTTATTGGCAGATTTATACACCTGATCGGTAGTTTTCATAAAAGTTTCCTCGTGTGTTTAATTGTTTAAATTGCAGGTCATCCGGCGCCTCTGCCCATTAACTTTTGTAGTAATACCATCGACGATCAAATTCATCAAGTCGCCTGTCAAAGCATCAACAGTTGCTTCTGAAACCGGACCAGAACATTTCATGCCTGGCAAGAATGACACCTGCAGGTGTTCATGCTCAATGCGATTTGGGCTTCTTTGCCTTTGTCGACTCTTCGCCCTTTTTTTCGGCCAGTAACTCTTGCTTGCGCTGGGTTAACTCTGCACCTAGAGCAATTGTGTCAATCTTGGCTTTTGTCGCCTTGGGAAATATCTCGTCCTCTTCTTCCTTGATATGATGAGCAACGCTTTCGCCAAGCACGATAACCTTCGCGTCGTAGTGATCCTGAGTAGGTTCCATAGCCTCCAGTTCGGCAATAAGGGCTTTGGCTACGGAATGTTCGACATCAGCTTCATCCATTATAAATTTATCCTTAATGGCATCACGAACCGCCGGATAAAATATTTCTTCCTCGAGCTGGGTATGGATAGTCAGCTGTCTGCAAATCTCGCCGACCATCTCTGCTTTAGCTTTGGTCTTAGCGCTGCTCTGGCTTTCGGCTAGTTTGGCAAATTCTGCAAATAATTCTTTGACTTCCTGGTGATCTTCAGTAAGCAACATAAGCGCATCTTCTTCGCGTTGCTTGTCGCGTTGCTTGTCAGTATGTGATGTTTTCTTCATAACCTTGTCCTCAAAATGTTAAAAATGAGACTTGGAGCCTCTCGGATTTTTAATACAAAATAATGTGGAATTCATTAATCCTTAAGATCGGACTCAAAGGCCGGACTATCAAGCTGCTATTCATTTCGCTTGCAAGCAGAATAGCCTGGCTGCGAAGCTCAGTCAGTACGTTATCGAACATAACGGCAGATTTTTTGAAGTTATAAAATTTACCACCGGGTTGTGCTACAGACTCTAATTCAATAAGTTGAACAATATGCCGGATGACAAAAGCCATGTCTTAAACGAAAGAATCCTGAAAAGTCTCATATGAAGTACAACCAGTTCAAGACAGCTCGTTATCTGACTCGGCAATTTATTTAACACTATGTGCGATGGCGTACAGATATTGGTGGCTATTCGATTAATAATTTTAAAAAATTTAACTTTCATGGAGGTTTTTATGGTCCTTTCTAATACTTCAGTAAGCGAAGAATGCCCCGAACTCATACAGAACCCAGCTAGCGCTGTATCGTGGAGCGCTATTGTAGCGGGAGCCGCAGCGATAGCCGCTCTTTCGCTGATCCTTGTAATGCTGGGGACAGGTTTGGGTTTATCTTCGGTGTCGCCTTGGGCCTATAACGGCATAAGTGCAACGGCTTTCGGTGTATCGACCATTTTGTGGCTGACTTTGACGCAGTTTGTTGCTTCCGGATTCGGAGGTTATCTCGCCGGCAGGCTGAGAATAAAGTGGGTTGCCGTGCATACCGACGAAGTTTATTTCCGCGATACCGCCCACGGTTTTCTGGCTTGGGCCGTCGCCGCACTTGCAACCGCTGCTTTCCTTACTTCGATGATTGGGTCCATTGTCAGCGGCGGAATTCAGGCGGGAGCCACAGTGGCCGGCGGAGCTGCCACCGCAACAGCTGCCGCGGCTGCACCTAAAATGACGAAGCCCAACGGCGACAGTGAGCTGACAGGCTATTTCGTTGATTCACTGTTCCGGCCCGGCCTTAACCCCACCGCTGTTTCTCCGGATATTTCCGGAAGCAGCGTCCTGCCTGCAGTGCCTCCAGGACAAAACACGGCCGAATCCTCTCATGAAGTTACCCGTATTTTTATGAACTCTATTCGCACCGGAGGTCCCTTGCCCGAAGAAGATATTCATTATATGGGTCAGGTAGTCTCTCAACGTACCGGATTGGCCCGGCAGGATGCAGAGAAACGGGTGGTTGATACCTATACAAGATTTCAGGCCAAGCTGCGCGATGCGGAAACCGCAGCTAAAGAGGCCGCTGACAAAAGCCGCAAGGCTTCTGCCTACGCAGCGCTGTGGCTCTTCATTTCGCTGCTTATCGGTGCGTTTATCGCCAGCTACGCGGCGATATTCGGCGGACGGCAGCGTGACATGTAGTAATTACCAACCCTAATATTTATTCAGGAGAAAAGCAATGCGCTCAATCATTTTATACCTTCTCGGCATCCCTATTCCTATCATCATCCTGATTGCATTATTCATGCGTTAGATAGGTTAACCTTCAATAGAAACTACACAACTCCAATGTGTATGAAGCTCGGATATTCACTCGTTTTATTTCATTTTTCATTAAGGAGATTACTATGCTCATACGATTATTGTTAATTATGTTCACTTTGACGGGCGGCTTATCCATGATCACAGGAACTGTTCGAGCCGAACAGAATAGCCCAATTAATCTGGCGGCCAGTACTGAACTGGAAAATACCGAACGCAATGTTCGCGACAAGAATGACGCCACTTTAACTCCGGAAGATCAAAAGGAAACCAAACAGGATGTCAAGATCACAGCTCGGATACGTAAAGCCGTGGTTAAAGATGACTCACTATCTGTTAATGCGCAGAACGTAAAAATCATCACACGTAGCGGCGTTGTGACTTTACGCGGACCTGTCGAAAATGAAGCTGAAAGTACGAAACTGCAAAAAATCGCCGCGAAAGCGCGTGGTGTAAAGCGGGTAGATAATCAACTTGAAATTAAAGCGCCATAAGGCCAGGAGAATCACATGAATAGAGCAGTTTTTTGTATCGCGCAAAATCTCGAACAGGCGGAAACCATTGTTAATAACCTGAACACAGCGGGTTTTTCAACCAATGATATATCTGTATTGTTTCCAGACAAATCCACAACCCAGGATTTCGCTCATGAAAAAAATACCAAAGCTCCGGAAGGAGCGACTGTAGGTGGGGTAGTTGGTTTAAGCACTGGCGCTGTTATCGGATTGCTGGCAGGGATTGGCAGTTTGGCTATCCCAGGCGTAGGTCCATTAATTGCCGCTGGCCCCATTATGGGAGCGCTGAGCGGTGCGGCAGTAGGGACTGCCACTGGCGGTTTGGTTGGTGGTTTAATCGGATTGGGTATTCCTGAGTTTGAAGCGAAACGTTATGAAGGAAAAGTCAAGGGTGGAAGCGCCTTGATCTCTGTACATACTGAAACCAGTGAAGCCAGCGATAAGGTAAAAAGGATTTTTGAACAGGCTCATGCAGAGGATATTTCATCAACGAGTGAAGAGTCAGTTTAAGCTTGATGATGTTTCGATTTGTAGCTAATTAACGATTATATGAGGTATTGTAATGAATAGTATAGAAACAATGGATAAATTACTGAAAAATGAAGTATCGGCAGCGGAAACTTATCAGCAGGCTATGGACAAGTTTCGCGAAGATACCTCTCTGGGCGCAGCAGAGTATTTGATGCCAATCTATGAGGATCATAAAGAAGCGATTTCAACGCTACAGGCGCAAATTACTGACTTGGGAGGCGTTCCTTCCGTCGATTCAGGCGCTTGGGGTACCTGGGCTGAGATGGTTCAGGGAGGCGCCAATATACTGGGTAAACAAACTGCGCTAAAAGCGTTACAACAAGGAGAAGAAAGCGGCGCAGAGGATTATCAGGAAGCGCTGCAAGACGCTGAACTGCCTCAGGAAGTGCGCTCTTTGATTGAAACGAAACTGTTGCCTGCTCAGCAAGCGCATATATTCACTTTGGACCGGCTTATGGATTCGTCAACCACTTAAGTTTTCCAGGCAATACGGTTATGCCGGCGCGAACCCGTCAGGTTCGCGCCGGCTTTAACAGCTCAGCGATATAAAGCCAATAAGCGCCTGGGATTACTGAACATTAGACAGTAATCCCCTTAGATATGCAGGTTATTCTTATGGCATTACTTATAAAAGCTTAAAGACTTAAATGTCAACAATACTAGAAAAATATCCAGCCAATCCTCTGAATTCCCGGCAAGGATTAATTGCATCCTACCAATCTGTTCGCAATGCCAGTGAAATAATTTGCGCGCATTTGAACCTGGATGACTACCAGATTCAAAGCATTGCAGAGACCAGCCCCCCTAAGTGGCATTTGGCCCATGTGACCTGGTTCTTTGAAACATTCTTACTTAAAAACTTCCTACCGGATTACCAGTTCTTCAATCCGGATTATACCTATTTGTTTAATTCCTATTATCAAACCGTCGGGGACATGCATACGCGGGCCAAACGTGGCTTATTGTCCCGTCCGACTGTCGAACAGATCTATCAATATCGTTCTGACATAGATAAGCGTATGGTAGATTTTCTCGCTGATATTGATGAAAGCCAGTGGCAAAAGATCGCTTTCCTGGTTACCCTGGGGCTGAATCATGAACAGCAACACCAGGAACTGCTCTATATGGATATCAAGCACAACTTGTGGAGCAATCCATTGAAGCCGGCTTACCTGGATCGGCCGCCACCGATTATCGTTAATCCCGGTGAACTGAAATGGGAGTACCGTCAGGGCGGACTAACTACCGTCGGGTTTGATGCAAACAATGACTCCTTCGCTTTTGATAACGAACAGCCCGGGCATAAAGTCTGGCTGGAACCGCACTGCTTAAGCACTCGCCTTGTCACTAATGCCGAATATCAGAAATTTATGGAAGATAAAGGCTATCAGCGCTCTGAACTGTGGCTGTCAGACGGCTGGAATCATATTGAAATCAAGCAATGGAAATCTCCGCTTTATTGGCAGAAGGATGGCAATCAATGGCTGGAATTTACTTTATATGGACTTGAAGCATTAAATCCGACAGTTCCAGTCTCTCATGTCAGTTATTACGAAGCCGAGGCTTATGCACGTTGGGCTGGAAAACGTCTTCCGCTGGAAGCAGAGCTGGAAAGAAAATTGCTGGAAATACCGGTACAAGGAGATTTTAACGATAACGGCCTTTTTCATCCTCAAGCGGGTGAAGGCCAATACTACGGCTCATTGTGGGAATGGACGGCCTCACCTTATCTGCCCTACCCCCGCTTTAAACCGTGGCGCGGCAGTATGGGTGAATATAACGGCAAATTCATGTGCAACCAGTGGGTATTACGTGGCGGTTCCTGCGTTACGCCGCAGAATCATATCCGGCCTACGTACCGGAACTTTTTCTATCCCCATGATCGCTGGCAGTTTGCCGGGATTCGTTTGGCGGAGGATTCATGAACGCTCTGGGCAAGCAAATCAGTTTTCATGATTTTCAGCACAAGGTAGAAAGCTTTCGCGATGCCGTGCTTAACGGACTATCCCGAAAGCCCAAACAAATCCCGCCCAAATTTTTTTATGATAAAACCGGTTCAAAACTTTTTGAGGCCATTCTCGAACAACCGGAGTATTACATTCCCCATATTGAAAGAGCATTATTACAAAAACATGCCGACGAATTTGCCGAACTGATTGAACCGGGTGCCGTATGGATAGAACCGGGGAGCGGCAGTTGTGAAAAGGTGCAATTGCTATTCGAGCGTGTTCTCCCGGCCGCCTATGTGCCTATGGATATTTCCGGTGATTTTCTTCAGCAGTCTGCCTGCTATCTGGGCCAACAGTTTCCATGGTTGCCTATTTATGCAGCCTGCCTTGATTTCACGCGGAAAATGATCTTGCCGCAAGGAGTGCCGCAAGGCCGACGCATTGTATTCTTTCCGGGTTCCAGCCTTGGCAATTTTGAGCCGCTGGAAGTCCAGCATTTCCTGGTCCGGATTCACCGCCTGGTGGGTAAAGGCGGCGGTCTGCTGATTGGGGTTGACCGTAAAAAAGAACAAACTGTATTAAATGCCGCCTACAACGATGCGGCAGGCATGACCGCTGATTTTAACCTCAATCTGCTCAGCCGCATCAACAACGAACTTGGCGGCAACTTCGAGCGCGACAGGTTCAAGCATTATGCTTATTACAATGACCCACTAGGACGTATTGAAATGCACCTGGTTAGCCTGAAAAATCAGCAGGTCAATTTCTGCGGGCACGACTTCCACTTTACAGAGGCAGAATCCATTCATACTGAGAATTCCTATAAATACAATCCGGATGAATTAATTAATCTGGCCGATGTCGCAAGATTCAAGCATCTAAAAATATGGTCTGACAGTAACCATTATTTCAGCATTTACTTTTTTGAGGCATATTAAAGATTTTTACGCAGTATCTACCCTGTCAGAAAAACCCTTACATGACGGCGCAAATGGATAGAGACACAAGATGTTGGGTCTCTATGATCGTGCTGTCAACCCAATCAGTGCTTTTCAGTCACCTCATCTTTCAATACATCAAATGCGTTGAAAGCAATATTCAGGCTGAGTTTCAAGTTGATGATGCTGGCGAAAGTGGTGCTGGTGAAAATGCAGATCATGATCGCAATCTGGTATTTCACAGCCAGCCACGGTTCACTGCCACCCAGAATTTGCCCTGTCATCATGCCGGGCAAAGACACCAGTCCCATGGTCGCCATACTGGCAATTGTCGGATTGATTGCGGCTTTAACGGCTTCCCTGAAATACGGCCGCACGGCTTCCCAGCGCGTCGCGCCCAGCATCAGGAAGGTCTCGTATTCATTTTCGCTTTTGCGGAGCGCAGAATAAAAGCGTTCCAATGCAATGACATTGCCTTGCAAACAGTTGCCAAGGATCATGCCCGCTAAAGGCACGATATAACGTGCATCATAAAAATGAGCCGGCTGAATGACCAGAACCACCAGATAAGCCGTAGAGAATACGACACTGAAGGCTATAGCCGTAAAGGTAGCCAAGGCAAAATCACGTGCTTTAAGTCCTGCTCTCCGAAGAATACTTAAATCGGCTACTAACAGCATCACCAGTATCCATAAGCCATTGAGCCAGGGATGGTTAAGGTCGAACAGCATCTTCAGATAGATGCCCACCAGCGCTAGCTGAGTGCTCATGCGTAGAATACTAATGCCGATATCCCGGCTCAAACGCAGTCCAATCAGCCGGAGCAATAACAAGGGCAGCAAACAGAGACCGTAGAGCAGCGCCATCTGCGGCAGTTCAATATCAAGTGTTTTCATGATGCGCCGCCCGAGTCAATCGACCCGCTTCAAGTTCAAAAATAACTCCGCAACGTTCCAACCACTCCGGGTCGTGAGCGACCGATAGAACAGTCAGATCCGGATCGGAAAAAACCTCGAGCACGACTGCTTTGCTTTCCGCATCCAATGCGCTGGTAACCTCGTCCAGCAGATACAGTTTTTTGCCCAATAACAAACCTCGAGCCAGTGCAATACGCTGTTTTTCTCCTCCGGAAATACGGCTGCCTGGCTGGCTTAAAATGCCTGCCGGCAATTGCAGCCGTTGCAGTACCTCAATAAGTTGGGCTTCCGTGGGCCGATGATAGCGATGCGTTTTGAATTGAAAAGGCAATAGCAGCGCTTCACGTACGGTTTCAGTCCCTAGCATCGGTTCTTGCCCAATGTAAGCAGTGCCACTTCGAATAGATTGGATAGATGCCGCAGTCAGCGGTAACTCCTGAAAGTAAACTGTGCCTGATGTTACAGGAAGAAGTCCCAGTAAGGTTTTCAGTATGCTGCTCTTGCCGGAGCCGGATTTACCGCATAGCGCCGCTTTTTCGCCGGGAGAAAGAGCAAAGCTGATGCCTGATAAAATCATTTTTTTGTGGATAGTGACCGATACCTGGTCAAAGCGAATAAGAGGCAGCATAGCAAAATAACCTGAATAGATAATGGAGCATGGATCGGGATTATTTTTACAGTGTACATATCTATAAAATAATCGGCGCCACTCTGCTGTAACGGAGACGGCGCCTTCTTAAATCGGATAAAAAGATGATCGGACCCAAAGTTTCCCGTTTTCCACAACTTTAATTGTCGTGATCCAGTCAATCGGCGGTTATTTTTCTGGAGTAAAGCCACATTGGATAAACGCTGAGCAAAATTTGCAAGCCCATAGAAATCCCCATTAATGCTCCGCTACAAATGACAACATAAGCGAATGAGAAATCTCCGTCGTGATAAACCATGATAGAACATCCAATAGCATTGCCGCAAAAGGAATTACCACAGCCACTCTTTTTATATGAACATTAAGATCGCAAAGCAAAAATATTTTGCCGATAAAAAACAGAATAAAGGCAATTCCAAACAAATGAATATGAGAGACGCGAACCAGAGTAGGTATTGTTGCTCCGCCTGAATGAGCCACTTCGGATACTGTAGCGTAATGGGTTAATCAGGTAAGGAAGGGTTAATGCCGGAAGTATGGCACTTCACACAGTCACGATTTAATATCGGAGCTATTTTTTCAATATATTCCGGTTCGTCGGAACCATGCTCAAGCCATTGCAAAATAACCTCTTTATCGCTTTTATAGCTCAGGTTAGGCTCCATGATACCTCTGAGAGCTATAGTCAATTGTGGTGTATAGAGAATCAAGCGGCCTCCTGTTGTTGATCTCCAGTTTGTTTAATACCGTTGACGAATTTGACGCCAGTGATAACCTCCGTCAAGCGCTGATAGCCTCTTAAGCGCAGCCATTTTTTCTGGGCTGTTTCCATCAATTTGAACGCCATCGCCAAGGTAGTGGTCCGGCTGCCGCAGTGCTTCGTTTTAGTCGTTCTCAACCTGACAGTGGCGAAGACCGACTCGATCGGATTGCCGGTCCGGATATGCTGCCGGTTTTCGGCCGGATAATCGTAAAACGTCAGCATGGCGTCCCTGTCTTTGGCCAGACAGGCCATCGCTTTCGGTTATTTCGGCTCGAACCGTTCCAGGCAGTGGTCAAAGGCTTGATAGGCTGCTGCCCGGGTTTCCGCCTGCCAGCTTGCATGCAGAGCTTCCTTGACTTTGGGTTGCATGGCTTTCGGCAGTTTCTCCAGCACATTAGCCGTCTTGTGCACCCAACAGCGCTGCTGGTCAGTATCCGGCCCGAGTTTACCGACCGCTTTCCTTTAAACCCAGCGCACCATCGCCGACGGCGAGTTTAGGCGCTGTTTTCAAGCCACGCTGCCTCAAATCCGTCAGTACCTCTTCCCGGCTTGCCGCCGATTCCCGGTAGCCGTCGGCCAAGGCCAACAGTTCTTTGCGTCCGTTTTCATCGGAACCGATGATGACCAGCAGGCACAACCGGTCATCCATGCGCACGTGGCTGTAGACGCCATCGGCGCAAACGTAAACGTAGCGCTTTTGGTGCAAGTCGCGTCGGTCCAGTCCTGGTAATCTTGCTCCCAATCCTGCTTGAGCCGGCTGATGGTACCCGCTGGCAAACCCAGCCCTGTTTGAAGCGAGCGCTCAGGCAGATAACCGTTCCGGACCACAGCCGCCTTATCCTCATCCGTTTTAAACGGGTGATGTTGCTTAATAAAGGCCGCGACTTCGGCCTCGATCGCGGCAGCCAGCAGTTTACGGACGCCCTCGCGCAGCACGTCCTGCAACGGATCATTCTGTTCTGGCTTATTCAAGCTGATAACATTACTATCTGTCATGGCGGTGTTTTCCTTATAGTTGGCGGTTGATCTGGCGAGATCTTTTTACCAACAGGTTACACCGCTTTCCTCTCTAGGTCATACACCAGAAATGAGTATATCTCTACCTCTGATGGCAGTACCCAAGCGCGTTTAATTGCTTGAACCATGATAACTAATGACGACATCTTTAACTGAAAGTCCCGCTTTTCCATCCAGGCCTTGATGGGTGTAATATATATCAGCAAGAGCCATTAGATAACCGAGCCCTATCATGAGCAGGAACACCGTATTTAAAATCCTTTCGCTGACGGAAATATCTCTTAAGCGGGTATAAGGTCTTCTTCGATCTTTGAACATAATGCTATATGGATAGTAGATATAAGGCAGTTATTATATGCCGGAGTGAGCAAGGTATCTTCTGCCTGCCCGCTCCGGTTGAGATAAAAGGATCAGCTCTAACGACACAGTCAGATTGGAACAATCAGCCGTTCGCCGGGAAAGTATAATGAATTGGGCATCCACGCTTGCCAAATGGCTCAATTCCATTATCTGATCTGTTTGAGCAACAATACCACTCTCTCGTTAAATTGAGCATCCAGAATCAGAGGCTTTGTTTAAAGTTGAACCTTATTGGTGTGTTTCATTGCACCAATATGGTTAAATATGCGTCTTATTAGGGCGCATGGTTTTATATTACTTTTACTAATGAGCAGGAAAATCAATAGGATCAGTTTGTTATAGTTATGGCATGCCATTTGCTTTTTTATTCTGATCAGCATTATATTGTCATTGAGGTCAGACATGAGCAAAGAACAAACATTAGTCGTCATTGGTAATGGTATGGTTGGGCAAAATTTTTTAGCCAGCCTGGTCGAAAGTCCGGCAAAAGATGACTATAAAATCGTTACTTTTTGCGAAGAGCCTAGAGCGGCCTATGACCGGGTCCATCTCTCTGCATTTTTTACCGGGAAATCGGCCGAAGATTTATCTCTGGTTGAACCCGGCTTTTTCGAGCAACATGGCATCACGCTTCATATAGGCGATAAAGCCGCCAAAATTGATCGTCATTCTAAAACGGTAACCTCCCAAAATGGCGTCACTATTCGTTATGACAAGCTGGTGCTCGCGACAGGTTCTTATCCTTTTGTACCGCCAGTACCGGGACATGATCGGATGAATTGTCTGGTTTATCGCACCATTGAAGATCTTGAAGCAATGGCTGCTGCCGCTAAAACCGGCAAAGTCGGCGTGGTCGTCGGCGGAGGATTGTTAGGGCTGGAAGCCGCCAAGGCCTTAAAGGATCTGGGATTACAAACGCACGTCGTGGAGTTTGCCCCGCGCTTGATGGCGGTTCAGCTGGATGAGGCGGGCGGCTCCATGCTAAGACGCAAAATTGAAGATTTGGGCGTAACCGTGCATACGGGCAAAAACACCAGTGTCATTACCGATGGTGAGCACTGTGTGAATAAAATGTGTTTTGTTGATGGCGAAGAACTGGAAACCGACATTGTCTTGTTCTCTGCAGGCATACGCCCTCGCGATGATATTGCCCGTGATTGTGGCCTTGACGTGGGGCCACGCGGCGGCATAGTCATCAATAATCAATGCCTTACCTCTGACCCCGACATTTATGCCATAGGTGAATGTGCGCTCTGGAATGGCATGATATACGGACTGGTTGCGCCCGGCTATGCGATGGCGCGTACTGTTGTCGCTGATCTGACAGGTAATGAAGCCAGCTTTACCGGCGCCGATATGAGCACAAAGCTGAAACTGATGGGCGTCGATGTCGCCAGTATCGGCGATGCTCATGCCAAAACTCAGGGCGCATTGGTTTATACCTATCAAAATGGCGCCAGCGAAGTCTATAAACGGCTGGTTGTCAGTCAGGATAAAAAGCAGTTACTGGGGGCCGTATTGGTCGGTGACGCATCCGGTTACGGCACCTTATTGCAATATTGCTTAAACGGTATTGAACTGCCGGAAAATCCGGATGCGCTGATTTTGCCTCCCCGTTCCGATGAATCGGTCGGTTTAGGTCCGGATGCTTTGCCGATGTCAGCCCAAATCTGTTCCTGTTATGATGTCACTAAAGGCGCCGTTTGTCAGGCTATTGAAGCGGGTTGCACCACGATCGGCGCATTAAAGTCGGAAACCAAAGCGTCAACCGGCTGCGGCGGTTGTGCGGCTTTGTTAAAATCAGTACTGAACTCGGAGCTTGCAAAACAGGGCTTTGAAGTCAATACGGATATATGCGAGCATTTTCCCTTTACGCGGCAGGATCTGTTTAATCTGATCAGGGTCGAAGAAATCAAAACTTTTGATGTCTTGCTGGAAAGGCATGGCAAGGGTAGAGGCTGCGAGATTTGTAAACCCGCAGTCGGCTCTATTCTGGCCTCTTACTGGAATGACTATGTCCTGAAAACAGAACATTTAGGACTTCAGGACACCAATGACACTTTTTTGGCTAATATGCAGAAAGACGGCACCTATTCAGTCGTTCCGCGCATCACAGGCGGCGAAATCAGCCCCGACATGCTGATTGCCCTGGGACAGGTGGGAAAGAAATACAAGCTTTATACCAAGATTACCGGAGGGCAAAGGGTGGACTTATTTGGGGCCAGAGTGGATCAATTGCCGCATATCTGGAAAGAACTCATCGATGCCGGCTTTGAGTCCGGACATGCCTATGGCAAATCATTGCGCACGGTTAAATCCTGCGTCGGCAGCACCTGGTGCCGCTATGGAGTCGATGACAGCGTTGGCCTGGCGATAGAATTGGAAAACCGTTATAAAGGCTTGCGTTCTCCGCATAAGATCAAATTTGCCGTGTCCGGTTGTACCCGCGAATGCGCCGAAGCGCAGGGCAAGGATGTCGGTGTTATAGCAACTGAAACCGGCTGGAATTTATATGTCTGCGGCAATGGCGGCATGAAGCCACGTCACGCGGATTTATTCGCCACCGGCCTCGATAAAGCAACCTTGATTAAATATATCGATCGTTTTTTGAGTTTTTATGTACGCACTGCAGACCGTCTGCAACGTACAGCAGTTTGGATGGAAAACATGGAAGGCGGTCTGGACTATTTGAAGTCGGTAGTAATTGATGACAAACTGGGATTGTGTGAGCAGTTGGAACAACAAATGCAGCATGTCATTGATACCTATCACTGTGAATGGCTTACCACTATTGAAGATGAATCCAAACTCAAACGCTTCCGGCATTTTGTTAACAGTGACCAACCGGATGATAATGTGGTATTTATTGAAGAGCGTGGACAAATCCGTCCTGCCGATGAAGAAGAACGCAAGCATTTCAAGATGGTCGAGGTAGCGTAAATGGCGCAGTGGATAAAAGCCTGCAATATTGATGACTTACAACCTGACTCCGGAGTTTGCGCCCTGGTTGCCGGCCGGCAGGTGGCCATCTTTTATATGCCCAAAGAATCTACTGTTTATGCGCTCAGCAATTATGATCCCTTTGGTAAAGCCAATGTATTATCGCGCGGCTTGATCGGTGATATTAAAGGCCAGCCGGTAGTGGCTTCACCCCTGTACAAACAGCATTTCAATCTGCAAACGGGTGTCTGTCTTGAAGATGAATCGGTAAAAATACCCGCTTATGCCATTCGCATAGAAAATGGCAGCGTTCAAGTCAGCATTCCGGAGTAGATCTATGAATTATAACTATTATATTGCTGATGTTTTTACACGGCAGCTTTTCAATGGGGCTCAGATTGCGGTTTTCCCCAATGCGGAAGGTTTAAGCAGTGAACAAATGCGACTTCTTGCCAGAGAATTAAATTTAACGGCAACATCATTTGTCTTTCATCCTGACAAGGAAAGTACAATGCGAAAAATGCGTATCTTTTCACCACTGGGTGAAATAGATTTCGCAGGGCACCCCATTATAGCGACCGCGTATGTCCTGGGTAGCTGTGGTGATATTAAGTTAACAGAAGAAATTACGCCCGTCATATTTGAACAGAACGTAGGTCCGATTGATGTCAATATTACTGCAAGCCGGGGGAAACCTGTTTTTGTCCAGTTCAGCCGTAAAGTTTCATCCATAGTTGACCGGTTTGCCCCCACCGATGAGGAACTGGCCGGATTCTTGTCCATTCAGCAATCGGAACTCGATCACAAAAAATATTCTCCCCGCCTGGTTTCCTGTGGAGTTCCCTACCTGATCGTGCCGGTTTGGCGTTATGAAACAGTTAGAAATGCCAAATTTAATTATTCTGCCTGGAGCCAGTCCATCGCACCACAAACAGCCGCTCAGGAAATTTTGCTGTTTGCACCAAAAACACCTTTTGTGGATGCGGATTTTAATGCACGGCTACTCGGCCCCCGTATCGGCATTCATGAAGATCCGCCCATAGGGAGTGCAATGCCAGCCTTTGCATCGTATTTGTGTTCGTTTAAACATACCCGGAAAGGCACGCATACCTTTGCCGTCGATAGAGGCGATGCACATTCAAGACGCAGTATATTGAATCTGGAAATGGATAATAAAGGTCAGGAGAAACTGGCACTGCGCGTCGGCGGTGAAGCCGTCATGTTCGCACAGGGCACTATCATATTGCCTGATTAATTTAAACACAGACGATAGCCGAAAATCATCATGATAAACACCGCTGCGCACCCGGTTGTCCAATTGAAACCGGTGCCTTCGGCATCTTCCGTAACTGGCACAAAGACACGTGTATGACTTATACACGAAGGCTACAGCCGGCGCTTTATAACACTGCCGCAAGCCCTCGCACGGCTCGATTCTCTTTCTAATTATAAAACTCATCTGCCTGAGTTTCTTCTAAACCAGATTGTTTGACTGTAGCTGCAACTGTCACCAGCACCCCCAAAACTGTCGACAATTTATAGTCTTATTAAAAACTCGCCTCGGCACCCATTATTATCTGTATGAATTGATGCCCTATCCGCTCCTTAATTCGCGCCCGTATATTTCAGTATGAACCGTTACACGGATCGAGTGTATAATTGAAAAGATCAGGGAAGTCACTATCAAGTTTTTATTCAAGTATGGCAAGTAAATCAATTTATTACTGCTAAACTTAAAACCATAGCGATTTCAAAACATATAAATAAATAATAATTCAAAAGAATTATCAATTTATGTTTTAAGCTCCTTGCTTGAACACGGAGCAAATAATACAAAACCATCAGGCAGCTCATTTTATAAATGACAGGATGAGCTGGCTCATGGTTAAAAATAAGTGGCAAAAAATGCAAAAGAAAGAATACAAGGTCAAACCCGGAAGCTCCTATCCATTAGGTTCGAAAATTAATTCAGGCGGAATTAATTTCTCCATTTTCAGCCGTTATGCTGAACACGTAGAACTTTTACTGTTTGAAAGCTCCGACTGCGATGAACCTTTTCAAATTATAACTTTGCAGAAAGAAATCAACCGCACTTTTTATTCCTGGCACGTTTATGTCTGTGAGTTACCGGCGGGCACCTGGTATACCTGGAGAATGGACGGGCCGGCTTATGCTTATGAATCAGGATTTCGCTTTGAAAAAGGCAAGCATCTGATAGACCCCTGGGTCCGCGCAGTCAGCCAAAAACGCTGGAGCCGTGTCGCAGCATGCCGTCCGGGTGATAATAGTCGCACAGCCATGCGCGGTGTCGTAGTGGATGAAAAATATGACTGGGAAGGTGACATACCGTTGCGCATCAGCAGCGAAAAGTCCATTGTTTACGAACTTCATGTCGGCGGCTTCACGCGGCATCCCTCATCCAATGTTGCTCATCCAGGTACTTTTGAAGGCTTGATTGAAAAAATTCCCTATCTTCAGCAACTCGGCATTACTCATGTTGAGCTAATGCCGATTATGGCTTTTGATGAACAGGATGTCCCCAAAAAAACCGCTGACCTTGGACTGAAAAATTACTGGGGTTACAGCACGCACAGTTTTTTCAGCCCGCATCCGGGTTATTGCATAACGCCTGAACAAGGAACTCATGTACGAGAGTTCCGCGATTTAGTAAAAGCATTGCACAAGGCGAACATAGGCGTCATTATGGATGTGGTTTTTAATCATACTTCGGAAGCTGGTGTGGATGGTCCTGTCATCAATTTCAGAGGCATAGGGGGCAAAACTTTTTATCATCTGGACAAGTTTAACAAAAGTGTTTTGCGAGACTATACCGGCTGCGGCAATACGGTAAATGCCAATCATCCATTGGTAGCCCGTTTCATAATCAGTTGTCTTGAATACTGGGTTAGAGAAATGCATGTCGACGGTTTTCGCTTTGATCTGGCCAGTGCTCTGGCTCGCGGAGAAGGCGGAGAAGTCCTGTCGGATCCACCTCTGCTTTGGAGCATCGAATTATCAGAACAATTGACGACGACCAAATTGATTGCTGAAGCCTGGGATGCCGCCGGACTTTATCAGGTAGGCAGTTTTCCGGGTTATCGCTGGGCAGAATGGAACGGAAGATATCGGGATATTGTCCGCCGTTTCATACGCGGCGACCAAGGGCTATTGTCAGAGCTTGCCACCCGTATCTCCGGCAGTAATGACCTGTATGAGCACCAAGGGCGGTTACCTATTAACAGCGTCAACTTTATCACCTGTCATGATGGCTTTACGCTGTATGACTTATTCAGTTACAACGAAAAGCATAATGAGGCTAACGGCGAAGATAACCGGGACGGATGCAGCCATAATTTAAGTTACAATTCTGGCGTTGAGGGCGATACCCGAGACGCCGGCATTCTCGAACTACGTAGAAAAAAAGCAAAAAATGCCTTCGCTATTTTACTGCTCAGTCAAGGGGTTCCGATGTTGCTTGCCGGTGATGAGTTATTGCATACCCAGTACGGAAATAACAATAGTTACTGTCAAAATAACGAGTTAACCTGGATAAATTGGGCTATGGTCAGAGAGAATGCTGATATGCTCCGGTTTGTGCAGTCAATGATAGCATTGCGTAAAAGACATTCGTCCCTTATGCGCCGGCGTTTTTTGACTGGAAAAGTCATTGAAGGAAAAAATATGCCGGATATATCATGGCATGGCTTCGAGATTCACAAGCCTTTATGGAATGACCCCGACGCAAGGCTCCTGGCCTTTACCCTGGCAGGTATTGAATACGATGAGGCTGATCTACATATCATAATGAATATGTCTGAAGAAGTCGCCTCTCTGGAACTGCCTGTGATTGAAGGAAAAGACTGGTGCCTGGCTTTAGATACTTCACTGAAATCTCCTGAGGACATTATTTCTCCTCTGGATCAAAAGCCGCTCGGCAAGCGTTTTTATTCAGTTAACCCCAAAACTGTAACAGTCTTTGAAAATATCAGCATCTGACTGTTTAACCGCAGGTCATTTCAGATTTTAGAGCTCCAGTTCATAACTTTATGAGTCATTCTGACAAATAACAGAACCTTGGTGCAGATGGCCCTGATCCTCTGCGCCCGGCTGGAGCAGACTCCGTATTGCCTGCCTTTGGCGGAACGGCATTTTGAACAGCGGCTTTATTAACTATTACGTACCGCCAATCATCAATAGCTCTCTCAATACCCGGACAGCTGTTCTTCACCCACACATTCTCCTGTATTGGCCTTCCCATTTCGCATGCCACTTCATTTTTATAAAGAATTGCTGCATCAATAACAAGAGCCCCTTCTCAACCCCCTATTTGCTTCAATTTAGTGCGAACAAGACGAACTCCTGCACCGAAATAAGTATTATCGTTTAAACATCTTTTAATAATCGGATTTTATATTCGGCAATGGACACGCCCATTTTTCCAAAAAGTAAATGTACAGGTATGTTTTATCGCACTGTGCGAATTGACTTGCTTAATTGCAAAAACTTTATGGAGAATGATGAGTCATTAGGATGGGCATACGAAAGCCAGCATATGATATTTGGTATGTTTTCTGCTTATAACAATGATGACCTAAGAGGAAATGGTATGAATATCGATCAATTAAACAGAACCTACGGCATTCTCGGCCAGCTCAAATTCATAGAAGGAAAAGGTGAATTTCCTTTCATCCTGATCAGCAATCGAAGCGCAACTGCTTTGATTTCGATATACGCTGGTCAAGTGCTGTCTTTCCAGCCAATTGACGAAGATGAAGATCTACTGTTTCTCAGCCAAAAGTCATATTACGATGAAGGTAAATCCATTCGGGGAGGCATTCCTGTCTGTTGGCCATGGTTTGGCGACGCTCCTTCTAATGTGCAAGGACCTATTCATGGCTTTGTTCGCAAAAGATTATGGGAGTTTTTGGGAGCTGAAGCGGTTACAGATTTTGAAACCAGAGTAAGACTGGGGCTGATCAGATCTGATAGCAGCGAAACATTATGGCCTCAGGCATTTGCTCTGGAGCTTGTCATTTCGGTTGGCGATTCCCTCACACTGGAATTGATAACCCGCAATACCGGAAATAAAGCGTTTTCAATTACCGAGGCGCTTCATACCTATTTTCTGGTCGGCAATATAAAGCAAGTAAAAGTATTGGGCCTGGAGAATACTCAATATCTTGATAAACTCGACAACTTCTTGCAAAAATCCCAGGTTGGCGCAGTAACTGTTTCAGAGGAAATCGACCGCATCTATATCGATGTAAAAAATGAGCTGGTTATCGACGACCCCGCTTTTGACCGCCTGATACGGATTTCTTCCGCCGGCAATAAAACTGCCGTGGTATGGAATCCATGGATAGACACAACGTTAGAAACAACTGATCTGGAAAAAAATGATTACAAACGCTTTCTTTGCGTCGAGACCGGCAATGTCGCCCATCATGTTGTTCAGGTTCCACCCGGCGGCGAATCCAGCCTGCTTGCCAATTTCCAGATAATACGAGACTGATATGAATGAATCTGAAAAACCATTAAACGCTCATGAACCCGGGATTTTAGAATGAAGCAGAGATTGGTCGTTATCGGTAACGGTATGGCGGGCATGAAAACAGTTGAAGAACTGTTGTCCGCCGCACCCGAAAAATATGATATTACCGTTTTCGGTGCAGAACCTTACGGCAACTACAATCGCATCATGCTGTCTTCAGTACTGTGCGGCGAGAAAACGATTGAGGATATTGTTATTAATGACCGCCAATGGTATGCCGACAATGGCATTTGTCTTTATGCCGGCCAGGATAAGGCTGTGGTGCGTATAGACCGGGTTAAACGGAAAGTGTATGCACAAGATGGAACCAGCGCCGCTTACGACCGGTTATTGATTGCTACAGGCTCCAACCCCGTAGTCGCCGCTATTCCCGGCAATAATCTGGAAGGCGTCATCAGTTTTCGTGATATTTTCGATGTCAATAGAATGCTGGCCTACAGTCGATGCCATAACAAGGCCGTTGTGCTGGGCGGCGGTCTACTGGGCCTGGAAGCCGCTAACGGACTTGTTCTCAGGGGCATGGATGTTACCGTCATTCATAATAACGCCGTCTTGCTTAATCGGCAAATGGACAGGCAGGCCGGCGAAATGCTCCGGAGAGAACTGGAGCTAAAGGGATTGAAATTCAAGATGTCCGCCAAAACACAGCAGTTGCTGGGCGATGAAAACGGCCATATTAAGGCCGTTCGTTTTGAAGATGGCAGCGAACTGGAATGCGACCTGTTTGTCATGGCGATTGGCGTGCGCCCTAATATGGCGCTGGCTCAGGAAGCCGGAATCTATTGTCAAAAAGGTATTGTGGTTAATGATACGCTGCAAAGCTACGATCCCAGCATTTATGCGGTAGGCGAATGTATTCAGCATCGCGGCGATACCTTTGGCCTGGTCGCCCCCTTGTTTGAACAGGCAAAAGTCTGCGCCAATCATCTTAGCGCTCATGGCGTAGCCGAATACAGCACCTTGCCGACGGCCACCAAGCTCAAGGTGACAGGAATCAACTTGTTTTCTGTAGGCGATTTCATCGGCGATAAAAGCTGCGAAAGCATACATTTTACCGACTCCGCTCTAGGTATTTACAAAAAACTGGTGATCAAGGCTAACAAGCTGATAGGCGTTGTGCTTTATGGAGATACGGCCGATGGCAACTGGTATCAGGAATTGCTGGAAAAGCACGAACCGGTTTCCGGCATAAGAGATGTGCTGATTTTTGGTAAAGCTTATGCCTGAGAAAGCTCAAAAAAAGCAATCCCGTTGCATCCTTGACATTACGCCTTACAAGAGACTTTCTCATGAATGACCAGACCACTGTGCAAACCACTTGCCCTTACTGCGGCGTAGGCTGCGGCATTAGCGCACAAGTCAGTGAACAAAACCACCAGGTCAACATCAGTGGAGATAAGACACATCCCGCCAATTTTGGCCGTCTTTGTTCGAAAGGCTCGGCGCTCGGCGAAACGGTTGAACTGAAAGGCAGACTATTACAACCTAGAATCTATGGCCGTAACGCCAGCTGGACTGAAGCGCTGGATCTGGTTGCCGGCTCATTTATCAATATCATTGCAAAATACGGCCCGGATGCCGTGGCTATTTATGGCTCCGGGCAACTGTTGACCGAAGACTATTATGTCGCCAACAAGCTTATGAAAGGTTTTATCGGCAGCGGCAACATGGATACCAATAGCCGCTTGTGCATGTCTTCTTCCGTGGCGGGACACAAGCGTGCTTTCGGTTCTGATACCGTGCCGGGCTGCTATGATGACTATGAACAGGCCGAAATGATTATTCTGATCGGTTCCAATACGGCCTGGTGCCATCCGGTCAGTTTTCAGCGCATCCAGGCTGCAAAAGATGCTAATCCGGCATTAAAAATCATCGTAATTGATCCGCGTCGTACTGCCAGCTGTGACATTGCTGATCTGCATCTGCCCATCGCTATCGGCAGCGATACGATCCTGTTTAACGGGCTGCTGCATTTTCTGGGTCAGCAAAATGCACTGAATCAGGCATATATCGACGCGCATACCGAAGGTTTTCCTCAAGCCCTGAAGGCGGCAAGCATCAGCAGCCCTACTATCGAACAGGTTGCCGCGCAATGCAAAGTGAATATTGAAGATTTGCAATGCTTTTACCGGTGGTTTGCCGATCATGAAAAAGTCATGAGCCTGTACAGTCAGGGCGTCAATCAATCTTCATCAGGCACTGACAAAGTTAACGCCATTATCAATTGCCATATAGCGACGGGGCGGATTGGCCACCCCGGCATGGGGCCTTTCTCGCTGACCGGCCAGCCTAACGCCATGGGCGGCCGCGAAGTCGGCGGCTTGTGCCATCAACTGGCGGCGCACATGGACTTTTCCAATAATGCCGATATCGAGCGGGTTTCCCGGTTTTGGAATACTCATGCTATTGCCCGGAAACCAGGATTTGCCGCTGTCGAGCTGTTCGACGCCATTTACGACGGAAAAGTAAAAGCTGTATGGATTATGGGGACAAACCCGGCCGTAAGCATGCCCAACGCCAACAAGGTAATACAGGCTTTGCAGCTCTGTGATTTTGTCGTCGTTTCCGATTGCATTGCCAATACCGACACGACTGCCTTGGCGCATGTTTTATTGCCCGCGCAAGGCTGGAGTGAAAAAGACGGCACCGTAACCAATTCCGAGCGGCGCATTTCTCGCCAGCGCGCCTTGTTCAGTCCGGCAGGCAGAGCCAAACCGGACTGGTGGATTATCACTCAAATTGCCCGGCGAATGGGCTTTGAACAGGCTTTTGATTACCAAACCGCCAGCGAGATTTTTCGCGAGCATGCCGCACTGTCAGGTTTTGAAAATAACGCCGAACAGGGGCTGCGCGATTTTGACATATCCGCATTGGCGAATATCAGCCAGCACGATTATGACCATCTGCAACCCATTCAATGGCCGGTCAATCAGGCCTATCCGCAAGGCAGAGCGCGCTTATTTGATGATGGACAATTTTTTACCGCATCGGGCAAGGCGCGGTTTATTCCAATAGAGCCCAGGCCGCCCGTCAATCTGCCGGATAAAGATTATCCGCTGATATTGAATACAGGCCGATTGCGCGATCAATGGCATACCATGACCCGTACCGCCATCGCCGCCAAGTTAAACCAGCACAAACCTGAACCTTTTCTGGAAGTGCATCCTGTGGATGCACAGCAATACGCACTCTTACCGAGCACCTTGGCTGTTATCGAAAGCCGGTGGGGTTCAATGATTGCGCGCGTGCAGATAACCGATAGCCAGCAACAGGGCTGCCTGTTTGTACCCATGCACTGGACCGAACAATACGCCAGCCAGGGGCGTATGGGCGCATTAGTCAATCCTGTTGTCGACCCTGTTTCCAAACAGCCGGAAAGCAAACATACACCCGTTCGCGTCAGGGCTTACCAACCTGTCTGGCAGGGCTTTATTTTGTCAAGGCGGGAATTGAATGTCACCAAAGCCGAATACTGGGTCAAAATAAAAGGCGAACAGTTTTACCGTTATGAGCTGGCGGGTGAAACCTTGCCCGAAGACTGGCATGGCTATGTCAGAAAAAATCCTGCTATCACAGCTGATGAAATAAATCCTCAATGGCAGGAATATCAGGACTCCGGCAATGGCAATTATAGGGCTGCTTTAATCGTCGATAATCAACTGGAAACCATAATTTTTATCTCTGCCGACAGCCCTCTTCCTGAACGCGCCTGGTTAACCAGCCTCTTTGTAAAGCCGCAACTGGAAACACGGGAGCGTATGGCCTTACTGACCGGTATGCCGCCTTTGGGTGTTCCTGATACCGGTATTATTGTGTGCGCATGCTTTAACGTCGGCGAAAAAACTATCCAAGCGGCGATCAGGGAAAAGGGTCTGAAAACCCATCAGGAAGTAGGGCGATGTCTTAAGGCCGGAACCAACTGCGGATCATGTGTGCCTGAGATTAAGGCTTTATTGTAAGCCATCCGCTTTTATAAAAAAGGGGGTCGAGAACCTACGCCAGGGCAAGCAAGGAGGCATAACTTAATTACATCTTTCATTACCGAAACAATGAAAGCTTCTTCATGACCTTAAATTAACCGGACCATGATTTAAACAGTGTCCGAATTCGAACAGATGTGTTTTTAGTAGAAAAAACATAGCGAAAGCAAATGCTGGGATAACCTTTTTTATCATGAATTGCTTGATATAGGGCTCTTCAGAAACCCTACTACCATCCCGGCCAAGGACCATCTGTTCGGAAATACTTACGATGACGCAGTAGATTGTTGCCCCAGATTATCACCGCTCAAACTTTCATGATTAAGCACATCGGCATGGAAAGTACTGGAGCGCTTCTCGAGTTCACGGGCTTTGTTAAAGAAAACCTCGGCCCGGGAGTCATCGCCGGAGTCTTCCAGGTGTTTTCCCATATGATTAAGCAGCATGACGCCTTCTTCGAAGCTGCGGATGACCTGCCACAACATCTCACCGATCGATTCCATCACCGCTTCCAGTAAGGCATTGTCCGTATAAGCATGACCGGTATGGCAGCGGAATCGCGACATCTTGCCTTCAGCAATTTTGACCAGGACACCCTTGCATTCAGGACAGGTAAACGGCGTCAGCCTGCCAAGCTCCATGATACCTTTTTGAAAAGCGCCGTCCTCAGCTGCAATCTGTCCCTCTTTATGCATGAGCATCATAAGCTTGGACGCCACTGACACAGCAGGCCCCGGCTGCTCATTGATCAAGCGGCCCAATAAAGAGCCGATCTCTAAAGAAGGCAGTATATGATCAACCTCAACATAATCGAGCGCACTGCGCGGCATCGACTCGAAGCATGCCTGGCCAGGTTCCTGAACGATCGTGATTCCTCCCAATCGTTTAATGCTCCACAGCCCGGATGTGCCATCATCAAGAGCGCCGGATAGAATGACTCCGATGGCTCTTGAACCATAAATATAAGCCGTCGAGCGAAATAACGCATCGATCGAAGGACGAAAACGATTTTCCTTTGGGCCTATCCTGACCGCTAGGGAACCATTTTCAATAAGCAGATGATGGTCCGGGGGCGCAACATAGATGCAGCCGTTTTCAATCTTTGCGCCATCTTGCGGATGAACGGCGGTCAAGGGCCCGGCTTTGCTCAGAATAGCCGGCAGTGAGCTGGCGGCATAAGGAGGAATATGGAGAACTACGAAAACCGGTGCCGGCAAATCTGCGGGTAACCGGGAGACTAGGTCTTGCAACGCTTCAACGCCGCCTGCAGAAGCACCAATGGCAATACATCGCTGTAACATAGTATAATCTCGCTGTTTGTCCGCTCGCCGCGAACGGTTATTGCCTGGCGCCCATATCTTTATGAGGCCTTCTTAAGCGTGTGTTGAGCGCAGCGGTTCAAGCGCAAAACGTACGAAGCAGGAACCGGAGTATATACAAAGTACATAAGGATCGCCACACCCTGTGTTTCGGCATTTCCGATGTGCTTCATATCCAAGCTCGCCCTCGCGGATTTGTCTGAGCGTCGGAAAAATGCGAAGACAGCCATCCCAAACTCTTTACCCTTTATAATACCCCTGACCCGATAACCTTTCTTCAGCTTTTCGTGACTGATTCTTAAATGCGCTGCTTCCGTTTTCTGCTCGGTCGCACACAAATCCTTTTAAACCCTACCTGGCGAGTCTGCCCTGCCCCCACTTTCTGATCAACAACAATCATTGAAGATTCAGGACTTACCTACGGTTAATCATTGTCGGCATAGATTCAGCTCTCATAGTCTTTTAGTCAAGTTATAGATGATTGCCGGTATCCAAGCCCATAGGGATGATGTGTCAACACTTTTCCGGACACATGGTTAAGCGGTTTTTTGCTGCAATTCGTAGTCTACGGGTGACAAATAGCCATTGGCCGAATGCAGTCGCTCCCGGTGATAAAATACTTCAATATACTCAAACACTGCCTGTTTAGCCTCTGCTCTGGTTTGATAGGTC
>JAQURG010000011.1 GCA_028715725.1 Methylococcales bacterium | reverse complement strand
GGCAAGGCCTTGTGAGAGACCGCAGCGGCTTTTCATGAATGCCGTTAACGGTACAATGATAGCGGGCAGAAGCTCAATGAAGCGGTTATAACTCAACCGCTGAGGACATGCTGACAGCCAGTATTTCCGAACATGATTGAGATAAAACCACTTGAAGGTTCGGTAGCCTGACTGATGATAAGACACTAATAGAGTGATCATTTCACTATAACTCATGCGATGTGCACGGTTACGCTTCCGGTCGCCGTTCGTCAGCTGTTTTTCCTGCCAGGCTGGAATGAAAGTCTGGCAAAAAATCATCTACATCACAAACTAATTGTGTTAATTTCATGATAGGCCGGGGCTTGTAGGAAAAAGATGGGGGTCGGAATCACTATTTTCCTGGCTTTACAAAAACCTGCCACTTTTCTTATCCCGAACTGAGGTTATTTTATACTCCATTCCAGGTTGAAATTCAGGAAATAGCTGACATTTGTACGGCAACGACGGTCACATTATCACGTGCGCCCCGATTCAGGGCGCATTCGATCAATTGGTCGGCGGCTTTTTGAATAGGGGTTGTCTTTAAAATGGCTTCAATCTCTGAATCTTTTACTTCCTTATTCAATCCATCGCTGCACAGCAGAAAAATATCGCCCGGCCTTATTTCCTGAATTTGCGCTTCCAGAAACAGGTCTTTCTCTCCGCCTACCGCGTGAGTCAGTGATTGTGTGAAAGGCTGGGCCTTTATTTCCTCGGCGCTATAACCTTTATCAAGCAGTTTTGATTCATAATTATGGTCCCGTGTCAACTGCCTTAACTGGCCTTGGCGGAGCAGGTAAATCCGGCTGTCGCCGGACCATAAACAAACGCAATGTTGACGCCAACCCAGCAAAACAACGACGGTGCTGCCGATGACCGTATCCTTGCCATTTTTGGACGCCAATTCGACCAGTTCACGATTAACCTTAAACAGTTCACGGCAGATGGCCGACGCTGTGCCGCCCAGAGTTTTAGCGGGCTCGAATGACTCCAGGGCCTTGACAATAGCGCCGCTGGCGAGTTCCCCTGCTTGATGGCCGCCCATCCCGTCGGCGACTATCCATAACTGTTTATCAGGCAAATTAAGGAAATTATCCTGATTGATTTTGCGTACCTTGCCGGTATGCGTTATTCCGTATGATGTCCAGACAGGGTTGTTCATCTCTCAGGACAATCGGGATATGTTATTCCAACACCGCGAGACTCCTCTCCCTCCGGGAGAGGGCAGGGTAAGGGGATCAAAATGGAATTTCTTCACTACGAAAAATCTATCCAGCAGCTTGTAAGGATAACAAAAATGCAGAAAACTCTTTTTAAATCCACTCACTCTAACCTTCTCCCCTCCGGGAGAGGGAACAAAAAATGCCGTTTTCCACATAGCGCGATTGCCTTGGCTCATCTTTTCAGCCGTTGGAGCGGTGCTCGGGAAATGGATCAGGATAACGATTGCCTTCCCATCCCCACTGTTTCCAGTTTCCGTCCAGCATCGCGGCCACGCCGTCAAAAGGCGGCAGCCCTTCACTGAATAAAAATGACGGCGAAACATGCTCTGAACCCTGCGTCCACCAGAGGCTGTAGGCAAAGCAGCCTTCCTTGAGCACGCTGTCCAGCATCGAAGGATATAAGTCTGTTACTGATTCAATGCGATTGAGCGATTGATGCCATGCTGGATGCAGGACCGGATTATTTATCCGTTCAGCGAGAGAGGCCGGTTCGCAAACAATTTCCTTCGCCAATTGATCTATGAGGCTATTAAATTCATGCAGGCTATAGTTGTCCTTCAGACAGGAAAGCCCAAGATTTTCCAGCCTTGAAAGCCACCCTTTTCTTTGCAGGGCGTCGAAAGGATTAACACCTTGATTGATCATCAAGCTTATTGTCATTGGATAATATCGACCTATCTTGTCAACGCTGGGCATCAGAATGCCCAGCCATCCGGTATTCCCGCAAATGCCGGGCGACAGGGCGAAATGATACAAAGGACAGGTCAGATAATAATCCAGCCAATGCTGGCCTAATTGTTGTTGGCTGGTCTGGATGGCCTCTTGTAACCATATATCCCACGGGTCTGTAAAGCAGAGAGGTAAACCTTTGCTGACAAAATCTCCATGGGTCGGCACTTTGCCATAATAGCCCAGCGTATTTATAGATTCGGTAGACATCTGAAAGAGTGCAGGTCTGATAATTGGAAGGGGTTAATGGCGCTGCTTGCGCTGAGCTCGAATTTTGCCTCGCGTCCCTGAATATTAAAAGTAATGATGAATGTTGTGGGGTTGGAGGTTCTCGAAATATTGGCTTCGTCGAAAAGCCTGAATAACGCCCACGGCCCTTCTTTCGAGATGCCTGAATTGCCTTGTAAAGGGGGCAGCAACTGGATGGTGACCTGTCCAGAATCTTTAGGGCCCGGCCATTTCATAGAGACAGGGCGCTGCGGACCATGAGCGTAAGTGAGCGCTTGCCCATCAATATCCATGATAAATTCATTGATATCCGGACTCATGGAAATGGGTTTTAATTTGAAACTAACCGTAGGCGATTGCTTGCCCATACGAAAGTAAGTATTTTTTATGGAATCGGCCAATTGAAACTGGCGCAGCGAGGCGGAGGATATGCTTGGGCTGGCGCCGCCTTTATCGTTCCAATGCCACACCGGCCCGGTTCTATCAACCGATTCGGCAAGATATTTGTTGAAAAAGTCGTCCATCAGGCCGTTCGGAGCAAAAAAAGCAGTGAAGTCGTCGAAAGTGATTTCTCTTGTGCTTGAAAAAATGGGATAAAGTCCTTGTATGGCTTTTTGGCAAAAGGGCAAAACCGAGGATTTCCACTTGTCGTTCAGGAATTTAATGCCGCCTCCGGTGATTAGATTTTTGCCGCTCGCCGCCAGGTTATCCAGCATTTTATTGACCGGAAAGGGATTGCGTTTCCCATCCAGCTTGATCTTTTCGATGACCTGAATGACCTGCTTTTGCTGATCCGGAAGCATCGCTTCAGGCGCGTTCATTAAGGAATTCAGATGAACACCCAGCTCATTTAAAGTGGCAAGAGAACTATCCAGTCTTGGAGGCGCTCCGTCTTTGGCCTGCACCAGTTCATGCAGCTCTTTAAAATGTTCGGTCACCAGATTGATGGTGACTTGAGGTGCTGAGGCCTGGGTTCCCGTTGTTGAGCTCATCAGATTTTCGAGTCTGGACTGTACGGTATTTAATGTTTTACCGGCTTTATCCAGCAGGGATTTATCTTTTTCGGTCAGGCAGGCGAAGCTGGTTTCCTTGTCTATGGCCTGTAGCAAAAGGCGTAAGGGTGAGTGTTCCCCGGAAGCAATATTAAGAATTTCGAACAGTTGCGCCTGATTTGAGAACGGTTTAATTTCAATGTCGGATAACAAATCATCCCAATGCTGCTTATAGTCCTCAAGATACTTTTTCAGGACGGTTTCGCGCAGTTCTTTAAGTTCCGCATCAGTCAGCACCGCTTTTTTTTCTGTACCCAGCACCCAGTTGTCAACGGCTTGTTGATCGATAATCCTTTCAAAATTTTTCAGGAAAATATTCTGGTATCCGGCGCAGGTAAAAAGGGCCGGAACTCCTTTCGTCAACGGCTCGCCACTTTTAAAGGCCAGAACGAACGGCACATCACGCCCTGATTTTTCACTGACCTGAAAACCCGGAATATTGGCATCACCGGGTTCTGATTTCAATTGCGCATAAACTCTATCTGCAATAGGGGCGTTTTCCAGTATGGCCCGAGTTTGATGTATCAGATTCCGGTCTAACGGCCTGGGCAGGGGCGCCGGACGCGTTTCCAGCAGTGCATTGAGATGGTCAAAAAGGGCTTGCCGTTGTACGTTGCCCACATCGAGCGGCAGTGTGTTTCTCCATTCGTTGATAAACCAGTCTCTGATCGTATTCGGGTCGTAGTGTTCCTTGTCGTTTAACATCAAATAGACTTTAAGCGCTTCTATAAGATGATCGCTACTATTTGCCTGATCCTGGAGATATTCTTCGATACGAAACATCAGGCGGGACAGGAAAACCTGCTTCAGCAATTTCCGGTAGAGTTCATCAGCGGCTGATCCCAGTTTATCACCCTGATACAAACCGAAAGTAAGCGTCAACGGTGTACCGTTTTTCTGGTCGGCGTACCCGCCGGGCAAGTTTCTTGCCGCATTCAGCAAGGGCAACAGTGGTAAAGGATCGGTCTGTTCAGGATTGATTTGGCTGACGCCTTGTTTCAGGACTTGGGTTTGTTCGGAGACTTCCTGAATATAGGCTTTATTTCTGATAAAGCTCGTAAGCCATAGCAGAGATATCAACAGGGCAAAAGCGATCGAGGCCAGGAATGCTCCGCGTTGCAGCCAGGCGCGTTTGTTTTCCAGTTTGAGATTGGCGCCAGCCAGTCCGGATTCGGCAAAAATAACGTCGGATAATAAACGGTTGATGAAAAAGCTTTTCCCCTGATTGCGCGCACTGGCAATACTCTGGCGGTCGAGCCCGAAACTGCTTGCCAAGGAACCCATAATTCTATCGATTGGTGAGCCTTCCTGCGTGGCGCTGGTGAAGTAAACCCCGCGTAACATGGGCGTATGCGTTAGGCGGGTCGATTGGAATATCTCCTCAAGGAAAGGGGCGATCAGGTCTTTAAGGGAATTAAATTGCTGTGGAAAGGTATAAATGAAATTGCGCCGTTCACTTCCGCGTTCGTGCTCTAGTTTGTCAATCAATTGATTTTGCAGGCGTTGTGAAAGTAGTTCAAACTCGGCGGAAAACTGGTTTACAGTAATTGCGTTGGCGTCTTCATTCAGTTTGAACGTCATGCCCCAAACTTGAGAGCGTTTATCCCGGTCAAGCTCATCAAAGTACTCCATGAATCCGGCCAGCAAATCGCATTTGGTAAACAGCAAATAAATGGGAAAACGCATATTGAATCTTTCCATCAACTCCTGAATCCGTTTGCGGATTTTAATAGCGGTCTCTTGCTGTTCCGCTTGATTCTGACTCAGCAGATCTTCAATGCTCATCGTAATAATAACGCCGTTGATGGGCCTTCTGGGACGGTATTTTTTAAGAAGATCAAGGAATCCCAGCCACGAAGCCTGGTCGACTTTTTCATGGCTATCCTGGGTGGCGAAGCGTCCGGCCGTATCCAGAAGCACAGCTTCATCGGTAAACCACCAGTCGCAATTGCGCGTGCCCCCTACGCCTCGAATGGAGTCTTTGCCGTGATTCGATAACGGAAATTTAAGGTCGGACGTTTTTAAAAGCGTCGATTTACCGGAACCGGGCGGGCCGATCAAAATATACCAGGGCAATTGATATAAAAATTGCCGTCCGGCACGGCCGCCCAAGCGTGCTTTCTTCAGTATTTCAAGAGCTTCCTGGAAACCTTCCTGCAATTTTTGTAGTTCATCCTGTGAGGCCTGTTCATCCGGGCTTAATGTTATTTGCGGGCTCTCGGCCATGGCCGCCAGGACTTTGTTGTTTTGAATCCGCGTATTGAAATAATTCCAGATACGAACGACTAGCCAAAACAGGGCAATGACGGCAATCAGGACCAAACGGTGATTTTCAGACTCTAACGGTTCGTAGCCGCCGAATGCGAACAGCGGCCCCATAAACCATATTAATAATCCCAGAAAAATGACGCCAAGCAAGGATACGAACCAACGCTGTTTAATAAAATTAAAAAGTTTCTTCATCGTTAAGTCCGGTGTCTATATCAAATGCGAATTAAGAGCTAAAAAATCCAAGGTGCAGTAAATAAGCCCTCTCCGAAGGGACAAATCCGCCAGGAGCGGATTTGGCCGCGCGGAGAGCGCCCATAGGATTCCGGACAGGACGGCCCGGAGACATGGGGTTGGGCGAGGGGAAATCCGATTAACATAACTCTTTGACTTCATATTCTCAAATTTAGCTCTTAATTCATATAATCAAGTAGAAAATGATGACTCATGCACAGGAATTGATCTATTGCCCTTTCAGTAACACAATTTCTACGCGGCGGTTTTTGGCTCTTCCTTCAGGAGTCGCATTCGAGGCAATGGGTTCGAGGTCTGATTTTCCTTCTATGATGATTCTCTCCGGAGCGTTCAGGTTTTGCTTGAGCACTTCGGCTACCGCTTTGGCCCTGGCTTCGGATAAATGCCAATTGGACGGATAGCGGGCGCTGAAGATGGGTTTGTTGTCCGAGTGGCCGATAACCGATACTTGACCGGGCAATTGATTCAGAGAATCCGCAATCCGGTATAACAGCGGAATGATGGATGGATTGACGGAACCGCTTCCTGAAGCAAATAAATTGTCGCTTTGAAGAGTAACGGTGCTGCGCTGCGCCAGTTCTGCCACGTTCAATTGCTTAAGACCGATTTCATGGGCAAGCAGTTTGGATAAGGTCAGTTGTTGGGGTTCAAAAGGCGGCGGTTCCGGAGGCTCCGCTTTAACGGGTGGATTGATCGCATAGAGTTCCTTGAATACAGGGTCCGACTGACTGTTCAATTGATACAAAAACAGACTGTAAATTATCGCCAGCAGCGCTGCGGCAAGCGCTCCGAAAGTCCAGAAAGGTATCAGCCTCATCAATGGATTGCGGCGATCGGCGACGCCTTCCCAATGAGGCGACAAAGCGCTGTCGGCAATGCCTCTTTCTTTTTGCAGAATACGGTAAAGCCATTCCCGGATGCTGGCGAGCTTGTCTTTGCCGTTTTCGATAATGCGGTAACGCCCTTCGAAGCCTAAAGCCAGGCATAAATACATCAATTCCAGTAAATTTCGATTTTTCACCGGATTTTGGGCTAACGATTTAAGCAAATCGAAAAAGCGCTCTCCTCCTGAAACCTCTTTATGAAACAGGCTCAACAGGCTTTGTTGCGACCATCCGCTGTTGTTGCCCCAGGGCGTGCTCAATACGGCTTCATCCAGGACGGTGCACAGCACATAACGGGCGCTCGATATGGTCTCAGGTTCTACATCACCCGCTTGCGCATTAAGCTGGAACTGCTGAATTTCCTTGATGATTTTATTTTTTAAACCGGCCGGGTCAGACTGGTTTTTGGAAATGTTTAATCGCGTCAGCAATGCCAGTAGCCCGGAGGCAGCCTTTTCGAGAGGATTTAAACGGCCCAGTCTGGGCAAAGACGACGGGCCGCTTTCCGGTTCGGGAGGAGGAGAGGAGTAGCGGAGATCGGAACGTTTTCCTCCGGGTATCGGGCGGAGAATGGTTCTGTCGTCAGATTGCAGCGGTGAAAAGAAGGGGTCATCTGAGGCCATGGTTTTTTATCCTCTTATTGCCCAAAACTCGAGTTCAAGTCCAGGATAATCGCCTGAAAAATGCATCGCAATTGTTCCGCTTTTTTCAAGTTCTTTCCAGAGGCTGTGGTTTCTGTCTAGTTCAAAATAGGTCATCCCTTTATGGAAGGGGATTTGTCTGGGGGCTACGGCCAGGGCATTTAATTTAATGCCCGGAACCTGCGACATCACCAGATCGCGAAGCTTTTCAACCGTTGCTATCGTGGTCTGGCGGGGAAAGTTGCTCCGTAACTTTTCCGTCGGGATATCGGCATTGGCCGCAAGAATAAAATCAGCCGTATTCAATAATTGACGGTCGGCTATGATGGCTGTTCTTATCTGGTGGGGATGTTCTTCAAGCGGAATAGGAATCGCCCGGTAAGAAGGTTCCCAGCTTAAGGCGCTCCTGAGCAGGGCCATTACCGGCTCAAAACTTTGAGCCAGGTTTTCGTGCACATAAACAGGTAATCGAACGGGCCTGTGATTCGTCTGGGTGATCGTTGATAATTCACCCAGCATTAGAATCAGATTGCTGAAAAGCCGTTCAGGATGCAACTGCGTTAGCGAATTGAAATGACTGAAAAGCGGCTCGTAGCGATTGATGATCTGCAGGTATAAAAAATCCACGATTTCAGCCGCTCCGCCCGCTCCCGGAGAACCCAGGCGCTGCGCAATCGCATTTCCCCGATGATGCAGCATGCCTTCGATTTCTCTAACATAACTGATAAGTTGATTGGATGCGCCGGCGTTTAAGCAGGTGGGTATAAAGGATTTATCTAGGATGATTTGCTTATCTGTCCTGACTTCGATAATTCTAGCGAGGGGGATCGACACGAAGGCATCCCGATTTTGACTCGATAACCGTAAACGGGTCCAAAGCTCGCCGCTTTGCAGGGTTGCACTGTCCTGGTCAAACTGGGTATGCGTATCCTTAACGTCTATTTCCTTAAGCCGGTACCTGCTTAGCTCATCGACATTATTTTCCCAGGCTAGTTCTTTGCCGGCGGTACGGCGGACCGGCAGCGACAAATAAATGATTTCATTTTTTGTATCAGGCGGAATCTCCAGCGGAGCTAACATAAAATCCTGGTCGAGCGTGCTGAAAGGCGTTCCATCGGGAAAGACCCCTTGAAAGGATGTTAATGCGATCTTTCCCAGGGTCAGTATTTGCTGATCCAGTTCAAATAGCGTTAAGCCCCAGCCATAACTTTGCAGCGCGCCGCAACGGGTTTCGATCCAACTCTGGAAATTACGGTCTTGTTGTTGAAAATGTTGGGGCCGAAGGAACATGCCTTCTGTCCAGATCACTTTGTTATTCTGTGACATATGATTTCTTTCCAGCCAATCTGCAGGGTTATTTTTTCCAGATGCTTGTTTTCAACTTTTCTATAAAAACCAATAGATCAGTAATTTTTTCATCGGTCAGCTCAAGTTTGTCTTTCCATACCGCCTTGTTGATATCGCGAAAGGCGGCTGATACGGCTACATACCGCGTGTCGGCTGACAGAGGCTGCTTGATGACATTGACGTCGCCCGGTTTCAAATAATATTGCTCAGAACCTACTAATTCAGAACCCAGATAAGATTCGTAATTTTCAGATAGTTTATAAAAATCCGCCGCCTCGAATTTGCCCAGGCTTTTAAGTTCGTAAATCCGAATGACAACCGGTGACGGGCGGCCGTTCAGGTCTGGATTAATCTGATCGGAAGCCATCAGATTTAATTGAACATTCGCAGGATGGGCTGGAGCCGCTTCTGCAACCGGCTTTTCGGGCGGCGGCTTTTCGGGATTTGAGCTACAGCCGGACAAGACCGGTATAAGGATGAAAATAATGGCTGTTGTTGCTCTCATAGCTTAAGCCTCTTATATAAGATTTATTTGAAGTTAATATCTTTTTTCGAAGATTTTAACTTGTGTATCTGCCGCTCATACGTTTCTGCAAATGCCTGCCCGAACAGATGGTAAAAATTATCTTCAGCCTCTTGTTGAATTTCTTCATAAAGTTGTTCAAACAGGTTCCATAATTTGGCCTGTTTATGAATCGGAATACTGGCGCTGATAGGGCTCAGTCTTTGTAAGCGTTCTTCCAGTTTTTGCGGGTCAAACCGTTTAAGCACTGTCAACAAGGCCGTTTGCATACCGGCTATGACCGAGTATTGATGCGCTCTTATGTCATCAAAAGCTTCTTCGACAGCTTCTTTCGGCGGCATATAGCCGGAGTTTTCATGCATTAATAATTTGAGGAGGGCCTCATCCGCGCTGACTGAAAATTTGATCGGATTGTTCTGTCTGGACCTGATTGTGGTGACATCCAGATGCATTTCATTTTTGATTTTTGCTCTGCCGATTAAAACATCCATCGTTCCCTGAATAGCCGCCCTCAAAATGGTGCCTATAATAAAGAAAGCTTCAGGATTGATTGATCCTCTAAGCTGACTATGTTCGAGCTGAGCACCACGGAGAAAATTTTGTATTAATTCTTCTGCAACTGCATCCGGGACAGGAGCGTGCTTTTCATTTTTTGCTTGTTCACGTTCCAATTGGAGCGGCTCAGGTTTCACCGGCTCGGTTGCTGTCCGGGTGATTGCTGTAGGTTTTGATTCGTCTTTTTTATCGCGGTCAACTGCCTTATACCAATCCTCTGAAAAAAGATCCGGAGGAATGCTTGGGGCAGGTTTAGTATCAGTTACCTCTTTTGTTACCTTGGGAAAATCAGCGAAAGCCTCTTCATAAGGTGAAATATGGTTATAATCTCTCTGAAAGGAATCAATTTTCTCAGGGACAGGATTATCCGGAAAATCGAAGGGATCATTCGATCGGCTTTCAATATTTCTTGAGTCGGAAGGAACCAGGTCGTTTTTATCGATCATTCCCTGAATCGAATCCGGTTGCAGGTCGGCAAATGGATCGTCGGGAAAATTGAATTGGGCATCGGACAAGGGCGGAATTGACTGAGAGTCGGCCTTAAAAAAATCGTCTTCAAGCCTTGCTTCGATGATGTAATCGCCAATGGTGAAACGGTCTCCATCATTAAGCTTTATGCTGTTGCCGCTGCCTAGCGGAGTTTTGGAGTCATTGATCAGGACGCCGTTGGCGCTGGTGTCTTTGATGAAATAATCCGGGGAGCGATATTCAATTAAAGCATGATGGCCTGATACATATCTTTTGGGATCCGGTAGAACCAGGGCATTATCCTCTTTCCGCCCAAGTGAAGCGCCTTCCCGGTTAAGTGTTATCTTTTTGGAGCCGTAAATATCGGCTCCTGCAAAAGATAGGACGCTTAAAGTAAGTTTCATATAGATAGGTTCAGTCTCATGAAATGTTCGTTCCAGAGTATGGACTACAAACTAGGCCTTGATAAACGCTACACGGCTATGGATCACTATAACTCAATACCGATCTTGTGAGCAACGTTAAGGAATCAAATTATAGTTTGCTGTTGCGTGTTTTTTAAGAAGTGTGAGACAGTGTTTCAGCAAGCCTTTTCGGGGAAAAGGATTCAGGTCGCCAGCCAGATTTTACCACTAACGGATAAACTGCTTGAACAGATCCCGTTTGTTCTCTCGAGGCCTTGCATTTATAGGTAATATGAAATGCCAAGCCTCTGGCATTGGCTCAAACTTACGCCGATAAAAGTTAATTAAACCGCTTTAAAGTACCTGAGCATTTGTGTTAGTATCGAATTTTGCGGAATTAACAGAAAAAGGTGAAATCATTGTCCGACCTAGCTTTGGATCGTTACCTTAAAGAGATTGCTCCCGGCTCTCCATGCGGAGAAAACCTGGAAGCTGATCCGGGTTTTGCTGATCTGGAGCAAGAGATTAAAGGAACACCTGAGCGGCAGATAGGAGATTCAATCATTCCGGGGAAAGAGCCGGACTGGAAAAAAGTCAGTAACCTGGCTTTTTCACTACTGGAACGTAGTCGGGATATCCAGATCACCATGCATTTGACTTGCGCACTCGTCCATACTGACGGTTACAATGGACTGGATTTTGGATTAACACTCATTAAGGACTATTTGCAGAGATATTGGGATGAGGTCTACCCCCGACAGGATCCTGAGGATGACTATCCGGTACTTCGCATGAATACGCTGTCCACGCTTAACAACTACGATAAAATTCTCGATCCTCTCGCCAATATTCCTCTGACTCTCTCCAAGCTGGGCAATTATTCCTGGAATCAAATAGAGACTTTGAAAAACAAGGTCGATGCCTTAAGTCACCTGACTCAGGATGCCTTTTCAAAGAGGGATTTTGATAAAGACTCTCCGGACACTTTGGAAGAAGCGAAAAAAAAGGCGTCTGATGAGCTGGCTTCTGTTAATGCAGCATTCACGGACACCGATTTTGAAATGTTGAAATCGCGGGAAAAAACTCTAAATCATGCCCTGGAACAAGCAGAAGAAATTCTGTCAATTACTTCTGAGAAGGCGGGTTCTGAAAATGCGCCGGATGTTTCCCGTTTGATCGCTTTATTGAAAAGCATCCAGAAACTATTGGCCGAAAAAATCAAAATAAAAGAAGCTTCAGCACTTGAACAGGATGCTTCCAAAGCTGCGGCATCGGATGAGCTTGTTCTTCCGCCCGGCTTGATGGACAAAGGTGCCGCGGCGGTTAAAAGTGCCGGTGTACAAAATCGCGAAGACGTTATTGCCGCGATTGATGTCATTTGTAAATATTTTGAACGTTACGAACCTTCCAGCCCCGTGCCTTTTCTTTTGCAGCGGGCAAAAAACTTACTCTCCATGAACTTCATGGAGATTTTGCAGGACCTTACTCCTGACGCGGTTAGTCAGGCTGAAAAAATATGTGGTGTAAAAAAGACAGAATAAATCTTAACCAAAGCAATCAAAGTGTTTTAACGAACCAGTTCTGCAACTATTTAAACGTTTAAGGGATAAAAAAATGGCCAAAGCAAGCAGTCAAAAATTTATTGCCCGCAACCGTGCTCCAAGAGTACAGATTGAATATGATGTCGAGCTTTATGGCGCCGAGAAAAAAATTCAGTTGCCTTTTGTAATGGGAGTAATGGCTGATTTATCAGGAAAGTCGGCTGATCGGTTGGCTCCGGTAAATGACCGGGATTTTTTGGAAATCGATGTTGATAACTTCGATGACCGCTTAAAAGCGATGAAACCGAGAGTAGCCTTTCAAGTGCCGAATGTGCTGACCGGCGAAGGTAATTTAAGCGTCGATATTACTTTTGAAAACATGGATGATTTTTCCCCGGGCGCGGTGGCAAGCAAGGTTGAAGGCCTTAATCAGTTGCTTAAGGCTCGCACTCAGTTGTCCAATCTGCTGACTTTTATGGACGGCAAGGGCGGCGCAGAAGAATTGATTGCAAAGGCATTAAACGATTCCGCATTACTGCAGTCGCTGGCATCAGCGCCCAAGCCGGCAGCGGAAGCCGGTAAGACTGACGAAACCGGTGACTCCGGCAAAACACAGGAGGATTAACGATGGCCGAAATTGAAACTCAGGCAAGCGGCGCAGCAGCCGAAGCGCCCGCTGAAATAACAGAAACTAACGAATTCGCCACGTTACTTCAGAAGGAATTCAAACCGAAGTCGGTGCGGGCCAAGGAGGCTGTGGAAGATGCGGTTAAAACTCTGGCCGAACAGGCCTTGGCGAAAACCAATCTGATTTCCGATGACGCCGTTAAATCGATCGAGGCTATCATTGCAGAGCTCGATAAGCGCTTAAGCGACCAGGTGAACCGGATTATTCATCATGCGGATTTTCAGAAGCTGGAAGGAAGCTGGCGCGGCATGCATTATCTGGTCAATAATACCGAAACAGATGAAATGTTAAAGATCAAGGTGCTCAATATATCTAAAAAAGATACGCACAAGACCTTGAAGAAATTTAAAGGGACTGCCTGGGACCAAAGCCCGCTTTTTAAAAAAATCTATGAACATGAATACGGCTTGTTTGGCGGGGAGCCTTTCGGATGCCTGCTAGGCGATTATGAATTCGATCACAGTCCCACCGATGTCGAGTTTTTGAACGGTATCGCCGAAATTTCAGCAGCAGCCCATGTGCCGTTTATAGCCGCGGCCTCGCCAACGTTGATGAATATGGAATCGTGGCAGGAATTATCCAACCCGCGTGATCTGACAAAAATTTTTCAAACGCCTGAATATGCCTCCTGGCGCTCATTGCGTGAATCCGAAGATTCACGCTATATCGGCTTGACGATGCCGCGTTTTTTATCGCGTTTGCCTTACGGCTCAAAAACCGCTCCGATAGAAGAATTCGCTTTTGAGGAAGATGTTGAGCACGCCGACCATAATAAATACACCTGGTCTAATTCCGCCTATGCGATGGCTGTCAATATTAACCGGGCATTCAAACTGTATGGCTGGTGTTCGCGCATTCGGGGAATTGAATCCGGTGGGGCTGTGGAAGGCCTGCCGACGCATACCTTCCCGACTGATGATGGTGGTGTCGACATGAAATGTCCGACCGAAATCGCCATCAGCGACCGCCGCGAGGCGGAGCTGGCCAAGAACGGCTTTATGCCGTTGCTGCACAAGAAAAATTCTGATTTTGCCGCGTTTATCGGCGCTCAGTCTTTACAAAAGCCGTTTGAATATGACGATCCCGACGCGACAGCCAATGCCAACCTGTCTGCTCGTCTCCCGTATTTGTTTGCGGTTTGCCGTTTCGCGCATTATTTGAAATGTATCGTCAGGGATAAAATCGGCTCCTTCAAGGAGCGCGACGATATGGAAAAATGGCTCAATAAATGGATCAGTAACTATGTCGAGTCGAATCCTGCAACCGCTTCCGAAGAAGACAAGGCGCGCAGGCCTCTCGCTGCGGCGGAAGTTGTGGTGGAAGAAGTTAAAGGAAATCCCGGTTACTATACATCGAAGTTCTTTTTAAGGCCGCATTACCAGCTTGAAGGACTGACGGTATCGTTGCGCCTGGTCTCCAAGCTGCCTTCGCAAAAAAAGTAGGTTAAAGGGATGTTTGATAGGTTCTTTAAAATTTAACTAATTGAGGGAAATCATTATGGCTACAAATACTTATATGCAAATAGATCCCATCAAGGGGGAATCAACAGATGACGCTCATAAAGACTGGGTTGAAGTCCTGAATTTCAGTCATGGCTTATCGCAACCGTCCTCCGGCGCCAGCGGGACCGGAGGTCGTTCAGCTGCGCGAGCCGATTTCAGCGCTTTAAACATCACGAAACTGGTCGATAAGGCGAGCGCTGACCTGAATCAATATTGCGCAAATGGCAAACATATTGCCAAACTGGCGCTTGAAGTTTGCCTGGAATCCGGTAGCAAGGTCTGCGTTTGGAAATGTGAGCTGGAAAATCTCATGGTTTCGTCGGTGCAGGTTTCCGGCGGCGGGTCTGACAGACCTGTCGAATCGGTTTCGTTTGTTTATGACATCATCAGTTGGACCTATACCGCCGTCAAAAATGACGGCAGCGCCGGCGACAAGGCGGGTCCGAAAAAATGGAATTTGCAAACTAATAAAGGGGAATAAATAATTTCGAAGCCCGTATGATGCAGATGAGCCCATCTGCCTTGTATAATAACCAGGACAGCAATCCGGTGTGCAAAAATGACAGCAGACGAGTATGTTAAGCAAGGTGATTTAAATGCCGCATTACAGCAACTACAGGCACAGGTAAAAGCGCAGCCCGCCAAGCCCGAATACCGCGTTTTTCTGTTTCAGCTCTTGTCTGTCATGGGCCAATGGGATCGCGCTTTAACTCAGTTGAATGTTGCCGGTGAACTGGATGATGCGGCGCTGGCGATGGTCGCCATGTACCGGCAAGTGATCGCCTGTGAACGTTTCCGGGAAGCCGTTTTTCTGGGACAGCATGATCCTGTGGTGTTCGGCCAGCCGGAAGAATGGCTGGCTTTACTGCTTCAGGCGCTAAAATTGACTGCCGAAGGTCAATACTTGAAATCTCAGGATAGTCGTAACCGGGCTTTTGAATTGGCGCCTGCGGTTTCAGGCAATATAGACGGAACGGCCTTCGATTGGCTTGCAGACAGTGACCCGCGGCTCGGTCCGGTATTTGAAGCGATAATAGAAGGCCGTTATTTTTGGGTGCCGATCCAGCGTATCCGCTTGGTCAATATCGAAAAGCCGGTGGACCTTAGAGATGTGGTATGGACTCCGGCGCAATTCACCTGGACTAATGGGGGTGAAAGTTATGGCGTCATACCCGCGCGCTATCCTGAATCTTATAAAACCGGTGATCCATTATTTTCTCTATCACGCAAAACCGACTGGCAGGAATGCGGCAACGGCTTATTTTTAGGCATCGGCCAGAAAATATTGACGACTGAATCTTCCGACTATGCACTGATGGATATCAGGTCCATTCAGTTCGATTCAACAGACGAACCGTCAATGGAGCACTCAGGTGGCTAGAACGCTGCCTAAGGATCGCTATTTGCCTTCCTTGCTCGATCGTTTGACCGACGACGATCCGATCAATAATTCGATTCGCATACAACAGGAAAAAATTCAAAGTCTCGAAAAATCCCTTGCCGGATTGCTGGGCAAGCCATTGGCTTCTGAGCCGGTATCGGAAGATAGCCGCCGGCAGCGGCAGCAATTGCAGCAGCAGCTCGATCAGGTGCGGGCACAGTTAAGCGTTTTGACCACATCGGTAAGCTCTCTGAAAGAAATTCGCGCCTGCGTCAAACGCGACCTGGACTGGCTCTTGAATGCCAGCCAGTATGCGCCGCCGGAGGATCTGGACGGCTATCCCGATATCGCCTCTTCAGTACTGAATTACGGGATGCCGGATCTGACCGGCAAAACGGTGTCGGGCTTCGATCAGCGTCAAATGGAGCGCCTGCTGAAACAGGTCATCGTTAATTTTGAACCGCGCATTATCCGGAATACTTTAACGGTTAGGGTTATAACGGATAAGACCCTGTTCGATCATAATGCTCTGGTCTTTGAAATCGAAGGCGAGTTGCTGGCGGAGCCACAGCCGCTGCATTTGCATTTACGCACTGAGTTCGAACTGGAAGACGGAAAGGTTTCAGTCTATGATGCGGAACAACGGCCATGAATCCGCTGCTCATTGAACACTATCAGAGGGAATTGCAGTTCATTCGCGAAATGGGCGCTGAATTTGCCAAAAGCCATCCCAGAATCGCTGCCGGTCTCGACTTGGGCAATACCGAATGCGCCGATCCTTATGTCGAACGTCTTCTGGAAAGTTTTGCTTTCCTGACGGCGCGCATTCAATTGAAGATGGAGGCCGAGTTTCCCCGTTTCACGCGGCATTTGCTGGAAATAGTTTATCCGCATTATTTGGCGCCGCTGCCGTCAATGGCTGTGGTGCAATTCAAGCCTGATCTTAAAGGCGGGGTGACGGAAGCAGGTTTTTTATTGCCAAGGCATACCCGATTAAGAAGCAGTTCCAGCGTCCAGGGTAGAACAAAATGCGAATTTCAAACGGCGCATGAGTTAACGTTATGGCCTCTGCAATTGACTGACGCCGGTTACCTGTCTTTAGGCGAAGCGGTTCGCTATGCGGGGCCGGAAATCAGGGGCATCAAGGCAGCCCTTCGATTGCGCCTGGAAACGGTGCTCGACATTCCTTTTCAGAAACTCAGCATGGATCGATTACCGGTTTTTCTGCACGGCAGCGGTGGAGTGCCAATGCAGCTTTATGAGTTGATCCTCGGTCACACTTTAGCGGTCGTGATTCAACCCTCCGGCCAAAATCCCGAATGGAGGCAACAGCTTGGCAAAGCGACCATCAAACCCATGGGTTTTGATTCCGAACAGGCTTTGCTGCCCTATACCGCCCCGTCATTTCAAGGTTACCGCTTATTACAGGAATATTTTGCCCTGCCTCAAAGGTTCCTGTTTGTTGAAATAGGCAATCTTCAGAGTGCACTCCAACGGTGTAGCCAGACTGCTTTAGAGATTGTGATCTTATTGGATCAGTCAATACCGGAAATGGAAGATCTGGCCAGTGTTAATAATTTTGTACTTGATTGCACGCCTGCAATTAATTTGTTCCCTAAACGAACGGACAGGGTTCATTTGAATCATTCGAGTACAGAACATCATCTTGTTGTAGATAAAACCAGACAATATGATTATGAAATACATTCTGTTCTGGAGGTAACGGGATACGGCTCTGCTGATGCGGCAGACGAAACTTTCAGCCCTTTTTATTCAAGTCAGCAAGCGTTGGGGCTTCAGGGTGATTTTGCCTATTACACATTAAGCCGCCAGCCTGTGCTATTTCCTGTCAGTGCAAGCGGAAGCAGAATAAAATCCGATTATCTGGGCAGTGAAGTTTATATTTCTCTGGTGGATGCCAGTGAAACCCCTTACCGGAGCGACTTAAAGCAGTTGGGAGTCAACACATTATGTACAAATCGTGACCTGCCGAAACTAATGCTGATCGGGGAAGGCACAACGGATTTTACGCTGGAAATCAGCGCTCCTGTCGATGCAGTACATTGCCTGGTCAGACCGACAAGTCCCAAACCCAGCCATGCTGAAGGGGAATATGCGTGGCGGCTGATCAGCCACCTGTCATTGAATTATCTGACCCTCGTTAATAATGATGAGACACAAGGCGCGGCTGCACTGCGCGATTTACTGAGACTTTATGGGGATTACGCAGACGCCGCCATAGTGAAGCAAATTGAAGGCCTTCTGGCGGTTAACAGCCGTTCCGTCGTGCTTCGTATTCCGGTTCCGGGCCCGATGTGTTTCGGGAGAGGGATAGAGATAACCGCTGCTTTTGATGACTCGGCTTTTGAAGGGGCAAGCAGCTTTCTGTTAGGGGCTGTTTTGGAACAATTCTTCTGTAAATACGCCTCTATCAACAGTTTCACTCAGGCAGTCATAAAAACAAAAAAACGTGGGGAGATTATGCGATGGCCGGTCAGGACAGGGACTCGAACACTGATTTAGATTTTATGAGCGATTTGGCTGACGATCCTTATAAATTCGGTTTTTATGAGGCATTACGGCAGTTCGAATGCTTATATAAAAATAAGCCCCGGTTCGGTTATTCGGCTCGTCCCAAAGATGATCCGGTTAGATTAGGGCAAAGTCCAAGTCTTCAATTTGCAGCTTCAACACTGGATTCATTTGTAAGAGAGGGTAATCAATCGGCGCGGCTTAAGGTCCTGTTTTTCGGAGTATTTGGACCTAATGGGCCGTTACCCCTGCACTTGACCGAATACGCCAGAAATCGCATGCGAATTTCCAGGGATTCGACTTTTGCCGATTTTGCGGATATGTTTCATCATCGCTTATTAAGTTTATTTTATCGCGCATGGGCTGATAAGGAACCTACCGTGCAACTGGATCGGCCGGACAAGGATAAATTCCTGCTGTATGTCGGGTCTTTGCTGGGCTTGGGCGAGAAGTCCCTTCAACAGAGGGATGGCATTCATGACCATACCAAATTACATTTTGCCGCGCATTTGGGTTGCCATACGCATCATAGCGAGGGATTGAAAGCCATCCTTCAAGATTATTTCAAGGTTACGGTTGAAATTCTTGAATTTATCGGTGAATGGCTGGCCATTCCGGAAGATGACTACTGTTACCTGAATCGGGTGGAATCAACAGGACAGCTTGGAATTTCCGCTGTGATAGGAGTAAAAAGCTGGCAATGCCAACACAAATTCCGCATTGTTATAGGGCCCTTGACTCTGGAAGAGTATAAAAATATGTTGCCTACCGGAAACAGGCTGAATGATCTGCTTGATCTTGTAAATAACTACACGGGTTTTGAATTTAACTGGGATTTAAACCTGCTTTTAAAAAAGGACGAAGTTCCTTCTGCGCAACTCGGCCGTTATACTCAGCTTGGCTGGACAAGCTGGTTGCAAACTGATATAAGGAAATCCGATGCAAATGATTTGTATCTCAAAAGGGAGATGCTTTTATGACAGAAATCAGCCGCACGGCCTTATTCGGCAAACTCAATAATTTGGCCTATAAAGGCATCGAGAGCGCAACCGTATTTTGTAAAATGCGGGGCAATCCCTACGTGGAGCTGGTGCATTGGCTTCACCAGATTCTTCAGTTTCAGGATTCGGACCTGCACCGCATCATCAAAAAATTCGAATTAAATCCATCTCATCTGGCGCGCGATTTTACTGAGGCCCTGGATCGCCTGCCCGCCGGTTCCACGTCAATTTCAGATCTTTCAGCCCATGTTGAACAGGCCGTTGAGCAAGGCTGGTTATACGCCAGTCTTAAATACGGCAGCAGCCAGGTTCGAACCGGCCACTTGGTTGTCGGTATCATTAAAACATCGGACCTCAGAAATTCCCTGAACGCCATCTCCAGCCAGTTCAAAAAAATCAATGCCGATACGCTGCTGGAGGAATTTTCCTCGATTGTTTCAGGTTCCCCCGAAGATGCATTACAGGCGCATGACGGCTCCAAGCTTGCCGGTGCGGCGGGGCCCGGTGAATATTCGGGAGCTATGCCGCCTGCCCAGATGGGCAAACAAAAAGCATTGCAGCAGTTTTCTGTCGATCTGACTGAAGCCGCCCGCAAAGGAGAACTGGACCCTATCGTCGGACGGGATGAAGAAATCAGGCAGGTTATTGATATTTTAATGCGCCGCAGGCAAAACAATCCCATTCTGACGGGTGAGGCCGGTGTCGGGAAAACGGCTGTGGTCGAAGGCTTTGCCTTACGCATCGCCGCAGGAGAAGTACCTCCGCCGTTATTGAATATCACCATCCGCACGCTTGACCTGGGCCTCTTGCAGGCGGGCGCCAGTATGAAAGGTGAATTTGAAAACCGGCTGCGCCAGGTCATTGAAGAAGTTCAGGCTTCAGAAAAGCCGATTATTTTATTTATTGATGAGGCTCATACCCTGATCGGCGCAGGCGGCGCTACCGGAACGGGTGACGCCGCCAATCTGCTTAAGCCTGCCTTGGCTCGCGGAACCTTGCGTACTGTCGCGGCGACAACCTGGGCGGAATATAAGAAGTATTTCGAAAAAGATCCGGCTTTAACAAGGCGTTTTCAGGTTGTGCAAATTGAAGAGCCTACAGAGGAAAAAGCGCTGCTGATGATGCGGGGCGTGGCTTCAGTTATGGAAAAACATCACCAGATATTATTACTGGATGAAGCTCTGAAAGATTCCGTCAAACTTGCCCACCGCTATATTCCTGACCGGCAGCTACCGGATAAGTCAGTCAGCGTACTGGATACGGCTTGCGCCAGGGTAGCAATCAGCCAGTATGCGGTTCCTGCACAAGTGGACGATTGTCGCAGGCGAATCGAAGCGCTCACTGTTGAATCGGCCATTATTGACCGCGAAACAGCCGTCGGCGTAGAAACTGCGGTACGTAATGAAAATGTGCGAATTAAGCTGGTCGAAGAGCAGGACAGGTTAAATGAGCTGGAAAAATGCTGGGAGCAGGAAAAAGCTCTGGTTAAAGATATTCTTGATCTGCGCGCCAGGCTGCGCGGAGCTGTTAATAAAGTGGAAGGCACCGAAAGTAAGCTGGAAAAGAGTGCCAAGGGCGTCAGCGAAAGCATTAGCGTCGATAAAGCGCAGGAAACCGATAATGCCGAACCTGAAACCCTGGATGAAAATAAGCGGGTTGAACTGTTACAACAGCTCAAGGACTTGCAGCGTCAACTTAATGAACTTCAGGGTGAACGGCCGTTAATATTCCCTACCGTTGATAGCCAGGCTATCGCTTCTGTCGTTGCCGACTGGACCGGCATCCCGGTGGGTAAGATGGTAAAAAATGAAATTGAAACGGTACTCAAGCTTGGCGATACCTTGAACCAAAGGGTAATCGGCCAGCGTCATGCTCTCGATATGATTGCCCGAAGGGTACAAACTTCCCGAGCCAGTCTCGATAATCCCGGCAAACCCATCGGTGTATTCATGCTGTGCGGACCTTCCGGCGTGGGTAAAACCGAAACCGGTCTTGCTCTGGCTGAGGCCTTGTATGGCGGCGAAGAGAACATCATCACCATTAACATGAGTGAATATCAGGAGGCTCATACCGTATCGACTCTTAAAGGCTCGCCGCCGGGCTATGTCGGATACGGGGAAGGCGGCATCCTGACTGAAGCGGTGCGTCGCAGGCCCTACAGCGTCATATTACTGGATGAAGTGGAAAAAGCGCACCCGGACGTACACGAAATATTCTTCCAGGTTTTTGATAAAGGCTGGATGGAAGATGCGGAAGGCCGTTATATCAACTTCAAAAATACCATTATCCTGTTGACGACTAACGCAGGCACCGATTTGATAATGAACCTGTGCAAGGACCCTGAATTGATGCCTGAACCGGAAGGGATTGCCAAGGCTTTGCGTGAGCCGTTACTGAAAATATTTCCGGCTGCGCTGTTGGGCCGACTGGTGACGATACCTTACTACCCGTTAAGCGATGAGATGCTGAAAGCGATCATCAAACTGCAACTGGGCCGTATTGAAAAAAGAATCAGGGAAAATCATCGCATACCCTTTACTTATGATGAAGAAGTCGTTCAGTTGATCAGTAATCGTTGCAGCGAACTGGAAAGCGGCGCCAGAGTCGTGGATGCGATCCTGACCAATACGGTATTGCCGGCTATCAGCCAGGAGTTTTTGACAAAAATGATGACGGGTGAACCTTTATCATCCATCAGAATTTCAGTAAAAGACGGAGAATTTAATTATCAGTTTGAATAACCATTGACTAAATGCGAATTAAGAGCTAAAAATCCAAGGCGCAGAAAATAAGCCCTCTCCAAAGGAAGAGGGTTGGGGTGAGGGGAAATCAGATTAATATAAGTCTTTGATTAATATTCTTAAATTTAGCCCTTAATTCATATTTAATCAGATGCAGTGCCCTTAGCGGAACAATACAGCCTATATAACAAAACTAATTGATCAGGCTACTTATGTCGGTAACTCAGCAAAATCGTGAAATTGAAATTGTCACTCCGCTCGGGGCAGATGTGCTGTTGCTCCGGGACATGACAATAACCGAAGAGTTAGGCCGTCTGTTCACAATCGACCTGGAGCTTGTCAGCACCGAAAACATCAAGTTTGAAGATCTGTTGGGAAAAAAAATTACCATTTGCCTGAACCTTCTCAATGAAAAAAAGCGCTATTTCAACGGCTACGTCAGCAGCATTTCACAATCCGTTAATGAGGGACGCTATGCCCGCTACCATGCCCAGGTGCATCCCTGGTTGTGGTTTTTAACGCGAACGGCCGATTGTCGTATTTTTCAGAAAAAAACAGTCCCCGACATTATTAAACAAATTTTTAAAGAGCTCGGCTATACCGATTTAAAGGATAACCTGAGCGGCTCATACCGCGAATGGGATTATTGCGTGCAGTACCGCGAGACGGACTTTAATTTTGTCAGCCGCCTGATGGAGCAGGAGGGAATCTATTATTTTTTTCTACACGAGGAGAGTAAACATACCCTATATCTGGCGGACGGCGTGAGTTCTCATGAGCCTATTCCCGGCTATGAAAAAATACCTTATTATCCGCCGGACTCCGTCACGCTGCGCGAAGACGAATGCATTAACGGATGGTATCTTACCAAACAAATTCAGCCGGGTACTTATGCTTTAAATGAATACGATTTTATTAGACCCAAGGCGGACCTCAAAGTGAATGCGACTATTGGGCGCGAGCACAGCGAGTCAAATCATGAAATTTATGATTACCCCGGCGAATATGTGGAAGCGGGGGATGGCAATAATTATGTTAAAACCCGCATTCAGGAACTGCAAAGCCAATATGAGCAAGCTGAAGGGAAAGGTATTGTTCGGGGATTGATTTGCGGCGGCTTGTTTTCGCTGACGGAATATCCGCGCGAAGATCAAAATCGCGAATATCTGGTGACCTCTTTGACTCACCATATTCATTCCGATAATTACGAAGCAGCAGCATCCGCTGAAAGCACGGCTTATTCCAATAGTTTTTCGGTCATTGAAAGCAAAACTCCTTTCCGGCCCAGCCGCATTACGCCTAAACCCTTTGTTCAGGGACCTCAGACCGCCGTTGTGGTCGGGCCTTCCGGTGAAGAGATTTACACCGACGAGCATGGACGGGTAAAGCTCCAGTTCCATTGGGACCGTTACGGCAAAAAGGATGAAAATTCTTCCTGTTGGGTTCGAGTATCCCAGCTTTGGGCCGGGAAAACCTGGGGCGGCATCCATATCCCGCGCATGGGCCAGGAAGTGATCGTGGAATTCCTGGAAGGCGATCCCGACCGGCCTATTGTTACCGGGCGGGTTTACAATGGCGATCAAACGCCGCCTTACGCATTGCCGGCCAACAAAACCCAAAGCGGCATCAAAAGCCGCAGTTCAAAAGGCGGCAGCGGAGCCAATTTCAACGAAATCCGCATGGAAGATAAAAAAGGCAGCGAGGAGCTTTACATTCACGCGGAAAAAGATCAAAACAATATTGTAGAAAACGATGAAACCACATCAGTCGGGCATGACCGCACCGAAGATGTTAAAAATGATGAGACGATTACCATAGGCAATAATCGCACCGAAAAAGTGGGTGTCAATGAGACGATTACCATAGGAAGCAACCGCACCGAAACTGTAGGCGCTAATGAAAGTATCACCATCATATCGAACCGGACCAAATCGGTCGGCGCCAGTGAAACGGTATCTGTTGCGTTACAACGGACGCACACAGTAGGGATTAATGAAACCATCGGTGTCGGCGCGGCACAGGAAATCGGCATCGGCGCGTTCCAGGCGGTTGGCATCGGCGCCTATCAAACCGTCAATGTCGGGGCTTATCAAAGCATCAATATAGGGGCAAATCAGAGTACCGATGTGGGGGCAAACCAATCGGTATCTGTCGGTGCCAATCAAACCGTCAGCGTGACCGGTAATCAAAGCGAATCCGTCTCCGGCAATGCTTCCAAAAGCGTCAAAGGCAATGACTCTCTGGGCGTGGACGGCAATCGCAGCGCGGATATTAAGGGCGACGACTCGCTCAAGGTCGGTAAAAACCTGGTGATTGATGCAGGTGATTCAGTGACGATCAAGACGGGAAGTGCAAGCATTACGATGAAGAAAGATGGCACGATACATATCGAAGGTAAAGATATTTCTGTAAAAGGCTCAGGAAAAATTGATATTACCGCGTCAAATAACATCACCATGAAAGGGCAGAAAATTCTACAAAATTAACCCTAACTAAACTACAGCCTTATTTCCCTTAACCGGCCTTGAATTCAAGGAGAATGGCAGATGGCTACTGATCAACTACAAAAAACTACAGCGAGCGTTGAACAAAAAATCGACGGCGTTGTGATCGGTCTTTTTTTAAATCTCAACGATGCAGGCGAACCACTTGTTGCTTTTCCGGGAAATCCGCTGGAAAGGGCCATTCCGGCAAGAAGCACAACAGACTTGAATAAAGAAGATGTCGGAAAGGAAATCGCCTTGCTGTTTGAAGGTGGAAATCCCCTGCAACCGTTAATTATCGGTAAAATTCATCATGCGGATACTGTAAAACCGGCTCAAGACGACGAACAAACATTAGCCTCACTGGATGGCGAACACATCGTTCTGTCAGCAAAACAAACCATCACGCTCAAATGCGGCAAAGCCAGCATAACCTTGACCAAGGCCGGCAAAATTATTCTTAGGGGCGCTTATTTGTTATTCCGTTCGTCCGGCGTCAATCGCATCAAGGGCGGTTCGGTACAGATTAACTAACAGCTAACAACAATCGGCAAAAAATAGCTTATGGACCTTATCAACTCAACAGGCATGCTGGCAGGCTATACCATGGGCATGAAGCCCGATGGCCGCGAACTGCTGGTTGTCGCCATCAAAGGTACATTTACGATTCCGAAACAGAGAGAAGAACTGCGGCTTGCAGAACAGCAAATACCTTTGATTATGGCTGATACCTTTACCGGTGAGCCTGGATTTTCCGCGCCTTTCTATGAGGTGGATTATTCGCCCATCAAGTATCGCTGCGATGTGCTGTTAAACGGCAGCGCTCATGCCCCGCAAGGCCATCCAACACGAACAGTGCAAGTAGGGTTAAGGCTGGGCTCTTTGATCAAGACTTTTAACGTGGTTGGCGAGCGTTACTGGAAAGCCGGAATCACTATCGCACCAAGCCAACCGGCAGAATTTACCGTTATGCCGATCAGTTACGATAATGCCTTCGGTGGACTGGACAATTTCCATGAAGATAAAAACAAACATAGCGCTTATATGCGCAATCCGGTAGGCAAAGGCTATCATAAACTTCTGGACAGCTATCTGGTCGATCGCGCGCCCATGCCCAATACCGAAGAAGTTAGCCGACCTATCCAAACCCCGAATGATGATTACAAATCCATGGCTTTCGGTCCCGTTGGCCGTGGCTGGGCGCAGCGTCTACCGTATGGCGGCACTTACGATCAGAACTGGATAGACAATACCTTTCCATTTTTGCCGGCAGATTTTAGCGAGGCTTATTATCAGGCCGCGCCTGGAGACCAGCAAATTCCGTATCCCAAAGGCGGCGAAGAAGTCGTGCTGGTCAATCTGGCACCGGAGGGCCGAATTGCCTTTAACCTGCCAACAATAGATGTCCCCGTGGTGTTTTTCCGTAAAAAAGGCGGACATCACGAAACCCAGGCGGTGCTCGACACCGTCGTGATCGAGCCGGATAAAGGCACTTTTTGCCTGACTTGGCGCGCCAGTCTGCCGCTGAAAAAAAATATGTTTGAGATTCCGCAGGTACTTGCAGGAAAGATGTCACGGGGGTGGTGGCGGGCGCGCGAACTGGGCAAGACTTACTATCCCTCCCTGGCGCATTTGGCCAAGGCGAATAAGGATGAACTAGAAGAGGACAGATGAATAAAAAGAATGAAAATTTACCTGGATAATTGCTGTTTCAATCGGCCTTTTGATGATCAGTCCCAGTTAAGAATCAGGCTGGAGGCAGAAGCAAAATTAAAGATACAAGAAGATATCAGTATGGGTGTTCATGAGCTGATCTGGAGTTATATTCTGGATTACGAAAACAGCAGAAATCCGTTTCAAGAACGGAAAAGGCAGATTTCAAAATGGCGAAATTATGTCAAAGATGATATAGAAGAAAGTAATGAGTTGATTGAAATAGCAAACCGTACTTTAACCACAGGTACAAAGAGAATAGATGCCTTGCATATTGCCTGTGCGATGATGGCGCATTCGGATTATTTTTTAACCACTGATGACGGAATCATTAAAAAAGCCAGCCTGATACAGGAAATCAAAATTACCGATCCCATCGGTTTTATTAAAGAGAGAATCTAATGATTACTGATACAGAAATTAAGATAAAGGGTATACAAATCCTGTCGCAATATCTAGGAGATGTTGAAGCGGAACGGTTTATTGCACTGATTCAAAGAGAGCCCTTCGACTATACAAAATGGCATCGCGAACAGGATGAACCATTGAGTGTCGAGGAACTCAGTCGAAGCGCTATGGCGTTAAGGAACAAAAATGTCGAGTAATCGTAGGGCGGAACCGTTCACGGTTTCCGCCAAGTTAATTTAGATGACTTCATGAGCGGCTTTTCTTTCGCGATTACAGGAACCGGTATGGTTACAGGCGTTGGCCTGAACGCTCCGGCCACCTGTGCCGCCATCCGTTGCGCCCTGGATAATTTTCAGGAAACTCGTTTTATGGACAGCGGCGGCGAATGGATCATGGGCTGCGAAGTGCCGCTGGAACAACCTTGGCGCGGCAAAACCAAACTGATCAAAATGGCTGCGGCTGCCATTAACGAGTGTCTGGCTAATAATAAACAGATTGTTCCGAAAAATACGCCCTTGTTTCTGTGCTTGTCGGAGCACGAACGCAAAGGCCGTGTCATCGATGACGACAACCAGTTTTTTCTCGATTTACAAACTGAACTGGGCGTGGAGTTTCATGAACAATCCCGCGTGATCGCCAGGGGGCATGTGGCTGTGGCTGTAGCATTAAAACATGCGCGAGAATTGCTTCTGCTTCAGGAGTTCAAAGTCAAACAGGTTCTGATTGCTGCAACCGATAGCCTGCTGGTTGCGCCTACCTTAAGCCATTATGAAGGAAATGAGCGGCTGTTAACCAGTCAAAACTCCAATGGCTTTATTCCGGGTGAAGCGGGGGCTGCGTTGCTGGTTGAAGCGGTTCATGCCAAGTCGAAACATCAGCTGATCTGTCATGGTTTGGGCTTTGGCGTGGAAAAGGCGCATGTGGATTCGGAAGAGCCGTTACGGGCGGATGGGTTGACGGCTGCGATTAAGGAATCGTTGGGGGATGCGGGGTGTGAAATGGGGGATTTGGATTTCAGGATTACCGATATTTCTGGGGAGCAGTATTATTTTAAGGAGGCGAGTTTGGCTTTGTTGCGGCTACTTAGAAAACGCAAGGAAGAATTCGATATCTGGCATCCCGCGGATTGCATTGGGGAAGTAGGTGCTGTTATGGGACTAGTATTGATTGCCGTATTAAAAATAGCCTGTGAGAAAGACTACAGTAAAGGCCATCACATTTTAGGTCATTTGGGGAATGATGATGGCAAGCGGTCATCTATGATTTTTGCTTGGCAAACGGTGGGTAATTAGCAATGTCAAATGAAGTTTATGCTAATGGCAGGGAAATGGCTTGTAAAGCCGGGTCAGGAAAAACGATAGCAGCTTTTCCTGATGTCTGTTTTACACCACCGGAAAATCCAGCTACTCCGCCAGGTGTGCCTGTACCTTATCCTAACACCGGTTCAGCTTCGGACACAACCGAGGGTAGCAAAACGGTAATGATTTCTGGTAAAGAAATCATGTTAAAACACATATCTTACTTTAAAACCCTAATCGGAGATGAGGCTGGATGTGCTGCTAAAAAAGGTGTAATTACAAGCACCAATAAAGGAAAAGTCTATTTTGAAGCTTGGTCAATGGATGTGAAATTTGAAGGCGAAAATATTGATCGGCATATGGATTTGACAACAACTAATCACGCTTCTGATCCTGGTGATGCGCCGCCTTGGACATTTATAGATAGCATGGCGATGGCACCAGAAGATCACCCATGCAAAACAGAAATCAATGAAGCACAAAGTGCGTGCAAAGATGCTGTAACTACGGGCAGCGGTAAAACTGCTACCCGTGACTGTTCGAGCAGTCAAGGTAATTGCAAGGAAAAGATGGCTTGTATTCTCGTCCCTAAAGGTAATGATAAAGAAATGTGTTGCGCACCTGGAAATACTGGGCATCACATGATTGAAGATCATTGGGTTAAGGGAAACAATGCTTTTCCGATGGCTCAAGGTAGTAGTGGATATGATGCAGCACCGACAGTATGTGTTGAAGGAGGGCGATATGAGAAAGAGCATGGCGAAATGCACATTGCCCAAGGATTGAAGGAGGAATCATTTCTTCCAGGAGGCGAAAACGCCGGGCAGGCTTGGAATTACGGGGAAGGAAAATCAGCAGCGCTAATGGCCCATGAAATGACTTTTGGAAGTTCGGGTTGCTCACGGACATGCATGGAGTCCCAACTCGACAATTTCTACGGAGAAGATGATTCCAGGCCATTAAATCCGCCTAAAACACAGGCTCTGGCAAAAAACGATCCCGGTGACGGAAGATGGCTGCGTACTGACGCTAATGTTTCCCTGCAAGGGCAACTAACTTCAGTACTAGGATAGGCGGAAAAAATGGAAATCAAGCAAGTCTTAGGTGAACATTATAATGACATAAGATTCACAGGTGTTTTTGTTTATGACAGAAACCTAGCTTTTATTAGAGCTCAGTTGAAATCGTTAAATTCAAAGGGAATTGACCATACCATCATGATCCGATATAAGAATGGTGATTGGGGGCAATATATCATTGAGGCTCCTAGCACGTCACACTGCCTCATGGAAGATCCAGACCTGAAGGTTTTTCTATTAGTGCCTGACGGCAATGTTCATGTGGCATCGAAACAGGGATTTTCATGGGAAAAAATTGATACTAAATCTGGGGGGCCGAACTCCCTAAAAGCTCTCACAGAAATACGAATAATTTCCGGAAAATTATATTCCGTAGGCATGGGCAGAATGATTTACCGTCGTGATAGCGTTAATCACTGGAGTCGATTTGATATAGGAATTAATGAAACTCCACATCTTGATCCGATTTCTGGATTCAAAAGTATTAACGGTTTTGATGTAACGGAAATGTATACAGTTGGTTTCAAGGGCGAAATCTGGTTTTTCGAAGAAAATCAGTGGAAACCGGCTTCGAGCCCAACTAATTTGAAACTTGAAAGCATTGTTTGTACGACAGGACGACAAGTTTTTTCCTGTGGTGCTTCCGGATTACTGTTGCAAGGGCGTAAGGAGGTCTGGCATGTGATCGATCATGGATTGACGACAAATACACTTTGGAGTATTGAAGAATTTGACAACTCAATTTTCTTTGCTGATAGCAGCGCTCTCTATCGATACGATGGACATACTTCAAAAAAGGTAGACATTGAAGTAGGCAAGCCTATCTCATGCAGCTATCTTCACGCGAATGATGGCGTTCTTTGGTCAGTGGGAGAAAGCAATATTGCGCGTTATGATGGTCAGAATTGGGAAGTATTGTTTTAAACGTATACCGTACGGCCGTACGACGAGTAAATTGTAAGGTGGGTTCGCGTTAGCAATCCACCATCAACCGGAGTCGCCGGAGTTGTTTGTCACTGCCATGTTTCCAAGCTGTATTTTGGATAAGTTTTTTAGTCTGGTATAGCTTGGGCATGGGGGTTTCTGCCAACTAAGTCTATATGGCGGAAAATTTGACATTGCTAAGTTGATGGGTGTAATAATTACACAGTATTAAATTTTGGAATGCAGTTATGACTGACGGCCGTACGGCGTATGAATATCGGGCCATACGGCGAATGAATGTACGGCTGTACGTCGGATAACGTATCGCGTACGGTGGATAACGGTCGTACGACGAGTAAATTGTAAGGTGGATTCGCGTTAGCAATCCACCATGAACCGGAGTCGCCGGAGTTGTTTGTCACTGCCATGTTTTCAAGCTATATTTTATAGATGCTTGTGAGGTCTGGCGAGAGTTGGGGCATGGCGGTTTGCTGGCGCGAAACCGCCCTACACCTGCGTTTTATCTTTTGTTTCTTGAGGGGTTAACCGTTGCCAAACTATCGGCGCAACTTTGTTGCGGGTGGCTGTTATTTCTTCACCGTAAACTTACTGGAGCGGCAACGAACTCTACTGACGGATCATATTGATCTGTTGCGCGATTCGGTTCGGCGGGTAAGAAGATTGTACCCGTTCCACATCGATGCCTGGGTGGTGTTGCCCGATCATCTGCATTGCGTATTGACATTGCCACCGGATACCGACGATTTTCCAGTGCGTTGGCGTTTGATAAAACTATTGTTTTCAAAAGGATCGCCTCGTACTGAACGACTGTCAGCGACGCGCCGCAAACGTTCGGAACGTGGCATATGGCAACGGCGGTACTGGGAACATACGATTACAACTGAATCGGACTATTCCAGACATATCGACTATATCCACGTTAACCCTTTGAAACATGGCTATGTCACTCAAGTGCAAGACTGGCCCTATTCCACCTTCCATCAGTATGTTTTCGATGGAATTCTTCCCCTGGATTGGTGCGGCGATTTGGTTGACTCGTCAACGGTTTCGGATTATCGCGTAAGGCCATAGGTCGGAACCGTTTACAGGCACCGCCGCAATGATGGTTCACAGCTTACCTCAAATGTTTGTGATTGGAGTGTTGGATTTAATTATACTTTGATGGCAGATCAGCCTACAGCAGGGTTTCTAAGTTACTTCTTGTGACAGATGCTACAATCTTTAGATGAAATATTTGTTAACGAATCATGCGAAAAAACGAATCGATAAACGGCAAATCCGGGATGAATGGCTTGAGGAAACCTTGGTCTCCCCCGCAAGAATAGAATCTGACCGGGATGATCCAAATTTGGTCCATGCCTTGCGACCTATTGCTGAGCGGGATTCCGGGTATTACGAGTCATTTACAATGATACGAATAATCCTGTTACGATTGTCACTGCCTATTTTGATGATAAGGTAAAAGACTTATGAAAATTGAATTTAACCCCCAAGCAGATGCGGCATACCTCGAATTGATTGAAGGTGTAGTCGAGCGATCTGAACAAATTGAACCAGGAATAATTGCCGATTTTGATAAGCAGGGGCGTCTTTTAGGCTTTGAGATTCTTTATGTTAGCAAACGTGAATCTCTCGAACCTTCGAAAAAAATCGCATAACCCATACGGTTGCGCGACGGGCTGCAGACGGAAATGCGGAACGACTTCAGCGATGTTAAGCACCGAATTAATCGTCTTGAGTCGGCTTAAAGAAAGAATCGATAGAATTGAGCATCGGTTAGAGCTTACTTAACCCGTAAGGCAGAATCGTCCACGGGTTTTGCTGCATGGAATCGGAGCGAGGACATTGACGGTTTGCACAGTATGGATAGTAGAATGGAACACTATCGGCCAGTGATGCTTCGAATACGGTGGAGATAATTTGGTTCAGTTTATGCCTGGTATACCATTTCATGCCTTGAGTGGTAGATTAACTCATAATTATCCTACAAAGAGGCTAAGCATGAGTGATAATACTGAAAACCAGGTTTTGGAGCACCTGCGACACATTCATGGGCGTATCGATCTCACCGCCGATGACATGAAAGAGGTAAAGCTCAGGCTTTCAACATTAGGAAGCAGCCTGTCGCTGGTGCGTCGAGAAATTATCATCGGTGATGAAACCGGTGCACGGCAACAGGCATCTATCGACCGGATCATGGATCGTCTTGAGAGGATCGAATATCGTCTCGAATTGCGAAACGAAACTTAACGTTTTGCAACGTGGGAAAATCGCCAAATCCGTAAGGCAGTTTTACGCCAGCAATCGCCAGATCGGAATAGACAGAGTTGTTTGTCACGGGATTTTTTCAAGCTGTACTTGAATATGCTTATTTGGCCTGGCAATAGTTTGGGCGTGGCGATTTGCTGACGCGACTCGTAAGAGCACGAAGTGAAACAGTTTACGAGTTACGGCATATCATTTGACGATTGGTGCCGACTGCTTATATTGCTTCGGTTACAATGATATCCGTAAATTTGACGGGGAAACTTGGGAAGAAGTTTTGACCTTGTAGGCTTGAGTCGAGACCGGCTTATCAATCAAACCTTGTGTCCTCCGGCATAACTGGTGAGTAACCTTATTTAATTAATTTTTACACATCAAATTAAAACGGGTGGGTTCCTTCATGATCGAAAAATCGCATACCGTAAATAACAACGATGTCACCCTTATCGAATCGGCAGACTCCAATAGGGAGTCAGCACTGAACCCGGAGTCGCCCGCAATATCTTCACCAATACGGCCCATTAACGAAGATGCGATGTCAATAATGCATAGCAAGCAGGACACCGGTTCACTCGGTGATTTTCAGTTAGATATAGGTAGCGTTATTAAATTTACCTTTGAACTGGTTGCCGTATTGGGTGAAGGCGGTATGGGAACCGTTTATAAAGCGCTAAACAAAGTTTGGGCGGAAGTAGAAGCGCGCGACCCTTATGTTGCCATCAAGGTACTTAAACCTGAGTTGTCAGCGAACAAACAGTTGGTCAGATCTTTATACAGCGACTTTGACAGAACCAAAATGCTGGCAAACTGCCCGAACATAATTAAAGTTCACGGTTTTGATAGAGATGGTCCACATGTTTACATGACGATGGAATACCTTAACGGGAAAACCCTTGGCGACTACCTCAACCATACCGCGATGAATTTAGCTCAGGCCTGGTTCATTATTGAAGGCGTCGGCAATGCCCTTGCTTTCGCGCATAAAAACAACATCGTCCACCGTGACATCAAGCCAGGAAATATTATTATCACTGATGACGGCATCGTCAAAGTGCTGGATTTTGGCATTGCTTCCAAAATTAACGAAAACGAAGGAGATGAAACTAAATTTGGCGGCCATATACTAGGTGCGTTAACTATGGCTTACGCCTCTCCAGAAATGCAAAAAAATTACCCGCCTGATGCCCGTGATGATATTTATGCGTTTGCTTGTGTAATCTATGAAATACTAACGGGTAAACAATTTTATAAACAAAAAACTCAAAAGGCTGCGCCCATAAGGGATTTAAATAACCGGCAAATGGAAATTCTGAACAAGTCATTAGCTTTTGAAAGAGATCATCGTACAGCTAGTATTAATGAGTTGCTGGATAAATTACGACCTGCAAAAATTCCATGGGTAAAATACCTGAGTATTGCGGGTGGCATGCTTATGATCATAGGGCTGGTTTTATGGAGCGTAAGACAACCAGTAACGCCACCAGAGATTGAACGCGCAGCCATCACTCAAGCTGTGCAAATTCCAATTGCTTCTCCGCCGCCATCAGAAGCTTCAATGTCTGCTCCCGTTTCAGAACCTGTTCCATTAGTTACACCAGCGGTAGCAGTCCAAGAATCAACTCCAATTAACAGTGAGCCTGCTTTTAGCCCCATAAGTAACGATGGCATAGTACATATACAAACATCAAAACCTAAATATAAAATCGGCGAATCCCTTAAATTGAGTTTTACCTTGACACAGCCTATGTATGTTCGAGTCATTAACCGTGATCCTAAGGGTGAAATAATGACGTTACGCCCTAATCTAGTTCAATCAGATAAATTGCTGGCTGCCAAAAAAGAACATTCATTTCCGCCCATACGTTTTAAATTTCCGGTAAAAAGTCCTTCTGGTAAGAGTACTATAACCATAGTAGCTAGTGCACAACCTTTTTCAAAAGACGTCAAATTACTTAACGCCGATGGCAGTGTTTCTGAACAAGTGCGAAGTGGATTGTATTCATGGACACAAATCCGTTATACACATCTGGGGAAGTGAGCAACGGCCGTACGTCGGATGAACGTAACCCATAAGGCGGTTTCGCGTCAGAATACCGCCATAGATCGGAAAAGACAAAGTAATTGGTCACTGGCATTTTTTCAGGCCATTAATCCTGTAAAACATGGCTATGTCACTCGAGTGCAAGATTGGCCCTATTCCACATTCCATCAATATATTTTCGATGGAATTCTTCCCCTTGATTGATGCGGCGATTTGATTGATTTACCAATAGTATTGGATTAGCGTATAAACCCATAAGTCGGAACCGTTTACGGGTTCCGACGAATGAAGCTACACACTTTGTAGGTCAGGCAAGGATTTTATTATTGCCAGAAATTTTCGTTCTCAGCCTAACATTAATACACAGGAGTTTGATATGGCCAATCATCCAGTTAATACTCTTTGTCCCGCACTCGCAGAGCTTGTCAGTGCACTTCAAAGCGTCATCCCGGAACTTCGAGGCAACGGAATCGGCACAATCCGTCAGGACGGGTCCAGGCATACCGCCGGCCTTGCCGCCGATATCATGCTCGATAGCACTGATGACTACGAGAAGATGATCGCCGATGACATTATCGCTGCACTGATCGATATGCAAGGTCAAATCCGCTGGCACGACATCCTCTATACGGATTGGCTTCCTGGAAACCGGCCGTTTCATTACCACATTCCCGGCGGCGGTGGAGGGTACGGCGGCCATCGTCTCATGAAAAACCCGAATCATAACACCGCTCTTGGTCAGGCCCATGAAAATCACATTCATGTGGACTGGGTCGACTTTTCACTGCGGATTCCGGGTGATACTGTTTTCGTTTATGATTGGCCATCCGACGCAAGAAGTACCGGCTTTTCTCAAGGCCTGATGAGCCGCCTGATGCTGAGCTCCAGGCTTTGAACCTGAACCGTAATCAGAAACCTGGAATAATTTATATTTTAAGAGGTATTTATGGGCGATAGTCAATCTCCTGCGTTAAGCAATGCCCCCATCCTGGACAGTCCTTTGGGCAGTCCGCCTTATGCCGGATTTCGATCGGCGCAGCCGGAAGGGCTTTCCACTTCGACCGGTGGTCCTTCATTGTCCGGGTGGCCAAGGAAAATTGCCTGGAGCGAATTCAAGGAGGTCGGCAACCGGCCGGACGGCGAGTCCGAGGATGCGCAAATATCGGTCGAATTGGGTGCGGAGAAAAAAATCTCTGTTGAACGCGAAAACGGGCAGTTCAAGCTGGGCAAGGTAACTTTTAAAATGACCGTCAGGAAAGCCGAGTCCTGGGTTGTCGACAGTCAAAAAAGCGATGCCTTGCTGGCGCATGAGCAAGGCCACTATGACATCACCGGGCTTTTTTACCGCGATTTGATGACGGCGCTGCGCAGCCTCAGGGAAAACTCGGCGAACGATCTCGGCAGCGAGACCCATCGTTTGATGCAGGAATACGACAAACTGGCCGACGCTATGTCGGATAAATACGATTCCGGTTCAGAAACCAATCATGGGCTCAATACCGCGCGTCAGCAGGCTTGGGAGAAGCAGATACAGGATTGCATCAAAAACGGAACCAAGATGACAACGCCGCCTTAATGGCAAGTTTTTGCTGGTTTTTGATGTTTTTTTGTTACGGGTTGGGTTTAGGGCGCGTATGTAGCGCATCATCTACAAGACTGATGGGGACGGTTATGGCGGAACGACTCGATGACACTTTCAAATGGCTGGGCTGAAATCAACTTTGAATTCGAGAAGATCCGAGGATGAGGCAATGCGCATCCTGATACTTGGAGATTTCAGCGGAAGCGGGCTTTCGGGGGGAAAGCGCCAGCCGGCCATCAGCAAAAGACAGAACGTATTCCAGGTCGATATCGACAATTTCGATCAAACCATGTCAAAAATTGCTCCGCGGCTTCATATTCAATTGGATCAGGATACTGCGTCGGCAATCGATTTAACGTTTCACCGGATGGAAGATTTTCATCCGGATGCGCTGTTTCGAAAACTGGAACTGTTTCAGGGGCTGGCGGATATACGCGAGCGTTTGGGCAATCCCGCCACTTTTACGGAGGCGGCCGAACAACTGCACTCATCTTGCTATCGCGGACGAGGCTGCGGCAGAGGAAGAAAGCAAGGCAAAACCGGAAGACGACGTTTCCACGCTGGAACGCCTGCTCGGCGATTGCACCGCGAATTTTGAAGATTCCGCTAAGCAGCAGGCAAAAAACGCCGCCGCAAGCTATATCAAGACTATCATTGCCCAGTATATCGTTCCCGACGCGCCGCTATTCAAGGATGTTTATTTGAAGGCCATGGATGATGCATTAAGCGCCAAAATGCGCAAACTACTGCATCATCCGGATTTTCAGGCGCTTGAAGCGTGCTGGCGCTCGTTGCAAATGCTCGTGACAGGTCTGATAGCGTTATCGCTGCATATTTTGGATATCACGAAAGAGCAGCTATTGGCAGAATTGAGCGAGGCCGGAGAAAATCTGACCGAATCCGGATTGTATCGCCAGTTGGTGGGCGCGAGCTTCGGCAGCGAGCCCTGGTCGCTGCTGATCGGAAATTATCGTTTCGGCGGTAGCGCCGAAGATGCGGCGCTGCTTGCGGCCTGCGGGATCTTGGCGCCTCATGTGGGATGTCCGTTTATTGCGGAAGCCGATCCAGATTTGCTGGGTTGCAGGTCATTGGCCGAGTCTCCGCATGATCTGGAGGAATTGGCGCCTGAAGCGAAAAAACGCTGGCATGCGCTCAGGCAAAGCCCTATAGCCTCCTGGATTGGCTTGGCGCTGCCGCGGATTTTATTACGCTTGCCGTATGGTCGCGATACCGATCCAGCGGAGTGCTTCGACTTCAAGGAAATGCCGCTCGCACAAGAACCGCATCAGGCTTTCTTATGGGGTAATTCTGCGTTTTATTGCGCCTTATTGATTGGCCGTTCCTTCAGCGAATGGGGCTGGTCGATGCAGCTCGGCGATAATTTGCAAATCGACGATCTTCCGGCATACATTCTCAAACAACACGGCGAATCCCTATTGCAGCCTTGCGCAGAGGTTTGTTTGAGCGACCGGGCAATGGAAAAGGTTCTGAATCAGGGCATCATGCCGTTTATCAGTCACCGCAGCAGTAACATCGTGCTTCTGGCCAGGTTTCAGTCCGTGGCAGAACCGCTAAAGGCCTTGGCCGGGCCGTGGGATACGTAAATTTAACCGATGGAAGCGACTGTTAGCATTGCCAATTATTATCTTATGGGTACAGAATAAGCTTTTACCGGATTATCTTTATAAGACACTGATACGATGATGCAAACTCCACCGGTTATTCCGCATATTATTGACCAGCATGCTGAAGAAGCGGCATTTCTTTGGTTGTTAAGGCATAACGCGATTTATGCTCCACACTATAACTTAAAAGATCTGGCTAAACTGGATGGGCGTGTCGAAGCGCATATCGACGGCCTCAGGATTGCCGGTGATTATGGTTGGGAGGCTTGTCGTCATAATCTGGAATTTAAAGAGCGCGGAGAAGTTTTTGCCGCCGCTGTCCTGGCCCTGGAAGGGAGTCATATTGAGCGGATTGACAAGGTTTATCAGGTCGCTGAAGAAGCGCCGGAGACTTTAACCGGACTTATTTCCGCATTCGGGTGGGTGGAACCCCATCATCTACAGGGAAAAGTTAACGGGTTGCTGGTTTCAAAAAATCCGCTATGGCGGCAAGCAGGAATTGCTGCATGCGCAATTCATCGAGTTGATCCGGGTAAATATCTTGATGAGGCCATTCACAATGATAATTTTCAACTGAGAGCTCGTGCGCTGAGAGCTGCCGGCGAACTGGGACGGGTTGATCTGAAATCCATATTGCTGGAACAGGTTAGCCATCAGGATACCGCCATTGGGTTTTGGGCGGCATGGTCAGCTGTGCTTTTAGGTGGACGAGGCAAGGCTTTATCTTCACTGCACACCAGGATTATTGAGGGCTCAGATTTCTCTGTTAAAGCAATGTCTGTGGCTCTTCGCGTACTTGACCTTCAGCAGGTCAAAGCCTTATTAAAAATACAGGCGCAAAGTGAGGATAGAATCAGGGAGGCAATCATAGGCGCCGGTATAGCGGGCGATCCAGGCTACATACCCTGGTTACTCAAGCAAATGGAATCGCCGAAACTGGCAAGGATTGCCGGAGAATCCTTTAGTTTTATCAGCGGTGTGGACATTGCCTATGAAGATTTGGAAGGCAAGTTGCCGGAGAATTTTGCGACCGGCCCAACAGAAAACCCGGAAGATGAGAAGGTCGCTATGGACCCGGACGAGGATTTGCCATGTCCAGACCCGCTATTGATAGAGCATTGGTGGAAGCAGCACCAACACAATTTTTTACCCGGCGTTCGTTATTTATCAGGAAAACCGGTTAGCGAGTCTCAATGTCAGTCCGTGTTGATATCTGGTAAACAGCGTCAACGTCAGGCGGCCGCTTTGGAGCTGGCGTTGATGCAGCCAAAGACGCACCTGTTTGAAACTCGGGCTGTGGGTAAAAAACAGCAGAAGTTGCTTTTATGATTAAAGGTTTGGTTGCGTTCTAATCAAGAGGATTTCATGCAGGACGATAAAACCGTCATTATGCCGCTAGGAGCCCAACAGCAGGAACTGGACTCAGATCGCACTGTTGTGTTTCAGACGGGGTTGCGCGTAAATCTGGTAGATGCGTATGGAAAAGCCGCGAACGAGTTCTTTTTTACGCAGGGTTTCACCGCAGGGCGATCACCGGATAATGATATAGTCATCCACAGCAAGGAAGTCAGCCGGCATCATCTTGAAGTTAAATGCGAAAACCGGGATTGGTGGATTTATGATTTGAACAGCGCCAACGGCATTTATATCCAGGGTAAGCTGGTTAAGCGTAAGTCTAAATTAAACTTACCGGTTTCAGTCTTGTTAGGCAAATCCGGGATTGCCCTGAACATTCAGTCCACTGATCAACAGGAAACAACGGAATTGCCTGTAAAAGACGCTCCCGCTTCACCAGAGACTTCTTATCAGGACATTCACAGAAATTTATCCAAAGCGGCCATAAAAGCCCGCTTGCTGGCTGAAGAAGAGGCCGAGGATTCCGGCGATTACACCCGTATGGTGCGTACGCTGATCCATGAAGACCGGACTATACGAGGCAAAAAATACCATAAAGCCATTTGGATATTGGGCGCTTTATTTGTACTGTCCGCCGCGCTGGTGACTTATCAGCAGATAGCGCTTGCCAATGCGCGCGCCCTGGCGATTGATATGTTCTATGACATTAAGACGCTGGAAGTCAGTATGGCCAAGTCAGAGGTCATGATAGATCAAAGCGCGCAGATGCTGGAGCAAACTTTGCAGGCTGTAATGAGTCAAAAGCTGAAGGTAGAGCAGGAAAGAATTAAAGCCGAGCAGCAGAAAATTGCCGCAGAAAAGGAACGCGTAGCGCAGGAAAAGAAAAAACTGAAAAGTATGAATGCCAGGTATCAGCAATATGTAAAGGAAGCTACCTCTTTTCGGCTCAGATTTCCCAGTGATGCGAGTTATGAAGAGGATTTGATAATCAAGGTGGCCAGAGGCTTTGGTGAGAGTGAACTGGAGCTGCCTGATGGTTTTGCGGAGGAAGTCAGCCGCTACATCAAATACTGGCAAAATTCATCAAGAATGCAGCGTGCGATGGAGCGAATGGAGAAAAACAATTATGCGCCTGAAGTGATGTCTGCGTTGGAAGAAGAGGGTCTGCCGCAGTATTTTCTTTATTTGCCGCTTCAGGAGAGTAATTACGATACCCAGGCGATTGGCCCCGAAACTCCTTACGGCATAGCAAAGGGCGCATGGCAGTTTCTGGCGACAACCGGCCAGGAATATGGGCTTTCAGCAGGCCCGCTGGCTAATGTCAGGGAATATGATGAACAGGACTTCCGGTTCGACTTCAAAAAAGCCACACAAGCTGCGTCAAAGTACCTGAAATATATTTACAGCACCGAAGCTCAGGCTTCCGGTTTGCTGGTCATAGCAAGCTATAACTATGGGCATAACCGGGTGAGAAGCATGATCAAGAAAATGCCCGACAATCCGCGCGACAAGAATTTTTGGAAATTTATTCAGCAGTATCAAATACCTAAAGAGACTTATGATTATGTCTTTTATATATTCTCTGCGGCGGTCATTGGCGAAGACCCGAGGCATTTCGGCTTTAAATTCATTTCCCCTCTGTCCGTGCTCGCCATCGAGCAAAGCGAAAAGGACGGATAGCCAAATAATACCATTTTCCTTGCATGATTATCATTGTGTAATTATTTAAAGGGATTTATGTATAATCTAACTTGACTACGCGTGTCTCTCCGCAGCTGCCTGATAAGATTATTTATAGCGGATTAATTACTTTGGCATAAAAAACCAATGCCAAATTATATTTATTGGAATTTTTGAAATCAACAGCGCTCTATGGTAAGAAGCTGTAAACCAGGCAGAAAGTTTTAATACCGTTGATGGGCTGATAATGTATTCAGTTAAGTGAACGAGTATCTTGCAGTTCTTTTTATTTAATATTTCCTTGGAGTTTTTTATGAAAGCTCAACACCTCTTGCTTTGTCTGTTCGGCACAATGGCTCTTGCCAGGATCGTTTATGCCGATGAAATTAATTTTGGCAGAAACACGCCTTCGGCCGATCAGGTCATTGAAGCTCTCAAGCCGGCTGCTGAAGCGGGCGATGACAACTACGAAGGGCAAATAGGCAAATCCCGCTCTATCGATATGAGCAATCTTGAAGCGAACCCCAAGATCAATAAAAAGAAGATTAAGAAAACATTTAATAAAGCGCTGCAAAAAGCTAATACCGAGTCGGCTATATCGATGGGAATTTTCTTCGGCTATGATTCGGCAGAATTAACGGAAATAGCGAAGACTCAACTTAAGCCGGTGGGCGAAGCGTTAGCTTCTGATAAACTGCAAAATCTGGACTTTATTGTGGAAGGTCATACCGATGCTGTCGGCAGCCAGGCTTATAACAAAAATCTGTCTGAAGAACGCGCAAAGTCAGTAAAACGTTATTTAGTGGATACATTTCATATAGAACCTTCCCGTATCCAGATTCTCGGCAAGGGTAAAACCGATTTGCTTGACTCTAAAAATCCGGAAAGCGAAGTTAATCGGCGGGTGCGCATTATCGCCACAAAATAGATGACTCCGAACGTTACAGGAAATGGCCAGATAATGTATTCCTTGATAATTATTTTTACCTATCCCATTTAAAGCGGCAGATTCTTTCATGAGCGAAAAGCCGCCTGCCCCTAATGATAACGATGCCACTCTTATTAATACGGGAGAACCCGATAGCGGGTCGGCGCTGAATTCGAGGCTGCGCGATATATCATCACAAAGAGAGTCAGTTTTCGAACAAACGACTCATGTAACAAGAAGTTATACTGATACAGGTTCTATTGCCGGAGTTGAGTTAGGGATTGGCAGCATTATTAAAGATACCTTCGAACTGGTCGCCTTATTGGGCGAAGGGGGCATGGGAACGGTTTTTAAGGCGCTGAATAAAGTCTGGGAGGAAGTGGAAGCCCGCGACCCTTATGTTGCCATCAAGGTATTGAAACCTGAGTTATCAGAAAACAAACAGTTGGTCAGGTCTTTATACAGCGACTTTGACAGAACCAAAATGCTGTCGAATTGCCCGAACATTATCAAGGTTCACGGCTTTGACAGGGATGGTCCGATAGTTTATATGACCATGGAATACCTTACCGGAAAAACGCTTGGCGATTACCTTAAGGGTACGCCGATGAGTCTGGCTCAAGCATGGTTCATCATTGAAGGCATAGGCAATGCGCTGGCTTACGCGCATGAAAACAATATCGTACACCGTGACATCAAGCCCGGGAATGTCTTTATCACTGATGATGGCCTCGTAAAAGTGCTGGATTTTGGCATTGCTTCCAAGATTAACGAAAATAAGGGGGATGAAACCAAATTTGGCGGGCATGAACTGGGCGCATTAACGGTGGCCTATGCCTCACCCGAAATGCAACGGGATTATCCGCCCGATGCCCGTGATGATATCTATGCGTTCGGGTGCGTGATCTATGAAATACTGACGGGTAAACAATTTTACAGGCAGAAAATTCATAAAGCCGCTCCGATAAAAGGTTTAAATCATCGGCAAATGGAAGCTCTGAACGAGGCCTTAGCCTTCGAAAGGGACCAGCGCACCGGCAGTATTAATGAATTGCTGGATAAATTACGGCCGGTTAAAACGCCGTGGCTGAAATATCTGGGTATCGGCGGCTGCCTGCTTATTATTGCAGGGCTGGCGTTATTTTGGAGAGCAAACGAGCCAATATCTCCACCCGAAATTGATCAACCTCAGCCTTCTGCAGTTACCCAGCTATCTCCACAGACTCCAATTTCCGCTCCTGTTTTCGGCCAGGGTCAAACCCAGGCTCCCATTACTTCGCCTGTTCCGGTTCAAAAGGTTGTTCCGGCAGAGGAGCCGACAGCGCCGGCCCAGAAGCCGGCACAAATAAGCAGTGAGCCTGATTACAGCTCCACAAGCAGCGATGGCGTAGCCCATATAGAAACGTCAAAACCGGAGTACAAAAATGGTGAGTCTTTCCAGTTGAGCTTTAGATTGACGCAGCCTATGTATGTTCGAATTACTGATCGGGATGCCAAGGGCATTGTCACAATTTTACGCCCTAATCCTCGTCAACCGGATCAGTTACTGCCTGCCAATAAAGAACTCGTATTTCCACCCAAAGGAATTAAAGTTCCGGTTAAAGGCCTTCCCGGCAGCAGTACGGTCACTATCATAGCAAGCGCACAGCGTTTTCCGAAAGCTGTCGAATTATTGAACAACGATGGCAGTGTTTCTGAACAGGTGCAAAGTGGTCCGTATTCATGGACACAAGCCCGCTATACATTGTATTAATAATGGATGACTGCAAGTCGCAGCGCACCCATTCCTTGATTGAGCTTTTACAGTGAATGTGCAGAGCGAAATGAACAGAAATGCGTATTAAGGAAATGAGCCGCTTTAAAGCCGCTCATTGGTCTGAGCATTATCCAAAATCCGCCCATCATCTCGCAATCTGAAAAATTTTAATCTTCAAAACGCCCGGCTCAATTGAAAATAGCCCATAGGCCCTGTTGCGTTCGGGTCTGCGGCCGGTTGACTGCTGGAGTCCCGCCAGGCAAGGCTGGTGCGTAAACTGAAACCGGCGGCTTCCATCCAGTTAATGCCAAAGCCGTAGCCGGTTAAATGCTGCGAGTTATGGGTATCGCCAGGTAAGGGCTGGGCGTTAACGCGGGCATAACCCGTATCAATAAATCCGATGAGTTGCAAATAACCCGGCAGATTAGGAATGACCGGCAGCCGGTAGCGAGTCTCGGCATTAAACTGCCAGCCTTCATCCGCGCTGCCTTCCCCAACCGGATACGCGCGAATATTATAAGGACCGCCCAGCGAAATTTGCTCGGATGTATCCAGATTTTTACTGGCAATCTGACCTTGAAAATTGGCATACAAACTAAAAGGCCCCCAGATAGTCTGCGTGCGATTGAGCAGCCAGTTAAATTTGTGATAGCCGCCGCTGGTCTTTAAACCTGAGGATTGATTGAGTAAAAACGCCTGATGATCGGTGAAGTCTACTTGCCCCGCTGAAACATTGATGAAAGCTTGAGTCACTGCCGCTTCTGTCAGCCATGAGTCGGTCAGAGATCCGGCAAAAGAAAAACTCATGACGTTGAGTTCGCGATCGTTATGACTGTTAAACAAATTGATATTATCCTGCATCCAGCGGTGTTCGTAATGGGCGAAGCCAGTCAGTTGCGCGTTACGTCTGAGCAACAGCGGCTGCAAGAGGGTGGTTCCGGCAGTGCGGGCAAGACCGTCGGCTTGTAACTCAGTGAAACTGCGCCCCAGATTGTAATGCAACTCGGCAAAATTAACGCCCAGGCGAGTGCCATAGCCGTTAATCGCTATATTGTAATCCGCCCAGCCGGCCACGGCATTTCCTGTCTCGGTAGTTTGGGCGCGTAAGTTAAGTTGATCGCCCCAGCCGAAAGGATCGTTAATGCTTACTCCACCATCAAACCGGTAAAAGCCGGTAGCATACAAGCCATAATTATCAGTGGAGGCGTAACCGGTTATTACCGGTGCCTCCCTGACTTTGACTGCCAAGGATGAACTGCCTGTTTCCTTGCCCGGCGCCAACACCACTTTGGCATTTATTCCCGGCAGTTGATTGAGCCGCAAGCTCAGATCATTCATATTATTTTCAGTGATCATGCTGCCTTCAGGCAATGTGTTCAGGAATTTTTGCAATACTCCTTTGTTAATCCGGGTGTCGTTGAGCAGAGTGATGCCCTGTCCCTTCAAATGCTGATCATCCAGACGTCCTTCAAAAACAGCCAGTTGTACTTGCCCGTTTTCCAGGGTTTGTTCGGGTAAATAGGCATAAGCAACCAGAAACCCCGCATTTCGATAATAATCGGTAATTACCGCCGCGGCCTGTTGCAATTCGGTAAAGCCAAGCTCGCGGTTGGTGTAGCCGCCTAGCTGGGACTGCAAGGTGCTCGTTGGAAATTGGGTATTTCCGCTAAAACTAAAGTTTTTCACGGGGACCCGCAAATTACTTTGCACTGCCATGGGTTTTTTAAGAGGCGGCTGCTCTATCACTGTGTCGACGGGCTTTTTAGGCATCATCGGCATTTTACTGCTTTCACGCATGATTAAACCCGAATTGGGAATAACGGGTGCGGCGTTTATGACGGCCGGTAAATAGCCGAACAGGAAAGTGATGGCATGATAGCGGAAGATTTTGTTCATAAGAATACGTTAGTTGGGTAACTGTAGAGTTTGTGAAAAAAATCCGGAAAACCGCCTGATTGTTTAATGCGGTAAGAAAACAGGTTTTTCTCCCCATAAAAGCTGTGCTCATCTCTATTTTTTAATGTGCTCGTCATCCATTTTTCCTTCAAAAATAGCCAATTCAACTTGCCCGTGTTCCAGGGTCTGCTCGGGTATATAAGCGTAGGCGCTTGGAAACCCTGCTTTTCGATAATACCCGGTAATAACATTGGCGGCTTGTTGCAATTCGGCAAAGCCAAGCTCGCGGTTGGTGTAGCCGCCTAGCTGGGACTGCAAGGTGCTCGTAGGAAAATGGCTATTACCGCTAAAACTGAAGCTTTTCACAGACACTCGCAGATTGTCTTGCACCGCCATAGGTTTTTTAAGAGGAAGCAGTTCTACCCCGGCATCAGCGGGCTTTTTCGGCATCGCCGGCATTTTACTGCTTTCACGCATGATTAAGCCTGAATCAGGTAAAACAGGCACGGCATTAATAATAGCCGGCAAATAGCCGAGCAGAAGAGTAATAACAAAGCGGCAAATTTTATTCATAGGCTGATTTTGATCCGCTGCTAGTCATTATTGAACACGCTGTTCAGGTCCAATAGTGGGTAGATTGCTATCTGATGCGTCGCTTTGGTTGGCTTCCCTGGCTTTGAGTGCGTCAGTCAGGATAAAGTCATGGCCCTTGGCATAGATAGCAGGCTCTTGGCTGGAACCCAGCATTTTTTTGGAAAATATCGGTAAAGTTTTGGCAATCTCATCGGCAATGCCGTGAGCTGTAACCGGTTGCGCAGCACTTTTCTCCTGCAGTTCCTGAGTGACCAGATAGGTGAATACGCCGTGGCCTAAGCTTTTCAATTCAAAGGCCTCCTGGTCTTTGGCCGCAGCAGTCATTACAGTTATCCCCAGCGAACGGCTCAACTGGCGCGTGAAATAGCGCTGACCTTTCTGTAATTTACTAAAGGCGTCCACACCTGCGCCTGAATAACACGAATCGACCATTAACAGAATGTGCTGAATTTTCGAATCCTTGAAAATCTCGCTCAATTCCGTAGCGGAAATCCCGGTTGCGGCAATCTTTTCAAGAGTCGGCTGCATTCTGGTTTCATAGGGAAGGAAGTACCATTCCTTACCCACGACCAGACCGTGTCCTGCGAAATAGATGACCAATACGTCTTGCTGCACGCCCTGGCTTAACTCTTTAAGCTGCGCCATGATTTTCGGCTTGGTCGCATTTTCATTATAAAGATGGATGCTGTCGGCAATGATTGAGGTGTGTTTTATCGCTTGTCCAACCGCGCTTGCATCGTTGACGCTGTAATTCAGGTTTAACTTATCGTCGCTGTATTGGTCAATGCCGACCGTCAGCAGACGCACGGATGAGGCATAGGCTTTGGTTTTGCCGTCAAAACTCAATACTGCGCTGCTGTTTTCGATGCCCATGTCATTGCTGGCCACGACTTTAATGGTGTTTTTACCGGGAAGCGGCGTTACATTTAGTGTCAGCACCCGGTGTTCAGCATTGTTTTCTTGCAGGGATTGCGGGGCTGCAACGATGTTTTCATTGCTGAGCATCCTGCCGTTTTGGTAAATGTGAATCTTGTCAATGCCGCCGCCGCGATCAAAAACATCCAGCTGTAACGCCAGGCGGTCGTCTTTGGCTTGCTGCTGCTCGGCAATTTGTAAAACGACTTTGGGCGGCAGTGTAATCCCGTCTTTTACCATGTCCGGATTGATATTCAAGTAATCCTGGTTCTGGAGAATATTGCTCAATAAGCCCGGCTCATAGTAGTTTTCGGAAAAACTGTCCAGAGGAATATCCTCTTCATTGGCCGTCCAGCTGAAGTTGTTCATGGCTTCCTCGGAGCCGTCAAAACGGCCGAAAGCGTCCATGACGGTCCAGCCTTGCTTCGTGGAAAACAGGCGCAGCATTTTTTTGCCGGAGGCGACATCCCAGAGTGACAGTTCGCCGTTTGCCATCACAGTCAGCAATTTTTTATCGCCTTCCAGCAGCAGGGCATCCTTAAAAGGATTTTCCTTATTTTGAATACTCAGCAGAACATGCCCTTGACCGTCGCCGACGCGCACGGTGCCATTTTCAAGCACATAGGCATAATTTCGGGTGTTGGAATTAACCGCCGTCACCGTTTCGGCAAAATTAGCGGCCGTTTTCTGATTGCCGGTGGCCATCGACCAGTCCAGCAATTCGCCGCTGGCCAGTTTCAATTGCAGGGTATCGTTGTCTTTAAACTGCATGGATAGAATCTGTTCCCCGATGTTGGGCAGGGATTTGATGATCTTGCCGCTATCAAGGTCAACAATATCCACCGCATCGGTTAGATGCTTTAATTGCAAGTCACCAGGCTGCAGCACATAAGACCCCGGCTGGCGGCTAAGCATCGCACCGTAGCGTTTGTTATCCGTCAGCGCCAGACCATGCACTTCGCCGCGCTGGTAGGTGGATTGCCAGAGTTTCTTGTCGCGTTTGCTATCCCACAAGCTCAGTTGATTGGCGCCAGAGCTTACCAGCAGCAAGGTGCCATCATTAGAGGTCATAAAATGACGAATATCAGGCTCATTAATAGCAAACTGGTTATCGAAAGTCGGAATAATAATATCCTGAGTCTCAACGCCCGCTTTGCTGGCAATCGGTAATTCATCATTGTCATCAACAGCACCGACGTCAGTTAACATGATGTTTTTATCCTGAGGCACAATTCGGAATTGCTTGCCGCGCTGAAAATCCCAAATCCGGACTGACCCATCTTCCAACAGTAACGACAAAAATTCCTTATTGGCGCTTGCCTGCAAACGCTTTACTCGGCCCGCGCTGTTTTTTATCTTGAGGATAGGCAGAACAACGGTCGATTTATTTTCCCGCCGTGGCTGACAGTTGACCGTTTGATTGATTAAGGTCAGTTTAGTCGAGGTCAAGTCATCGCAATACTGAGGTATATTTCCCACGAACTCTTCGGTAACATCTTTCACGGACATCGCAGAGAGTACAGAAACGCCTGGAGGCTCATACTGGGTCCAGGACAAAGGCGGTTGATAGGTTGCCGATTTTACCAGCGATACGGTATTATCGTTAACAGAAGGATTAAAAAAAGGATTATTGCCGATTGTGAGTTGGCCATTTATGTAGGTGATGGTGTAGTTGCCAGAAGTTAAGCCTCCTGGAGTTATAGTGTAATTTCCCGCATTTATTGCTCCCTGGCTGGTGCCCTCAAAGCTCAAACTGCCCGCAAGGACGCTCGCGGGCTCATTGTTGACCAGGCCGGCAAAGGTAACGCCGTTACCGCCGAAGAAAGGCAAGCCATTGAAAATTTTTATGTCGTCATTAGCGGTGATGGCCAGCGGGGCGGGAGTGATTGTTCCATGCCCTGAAGCGCTGGCTGGCAAGTTATAGTTACTGAGCAGTGTGCCGGGGTTTGCCGCAAAGTCACCGGCTGCCAGATTGGCTGTCACGGTGTTCGCGGCCGCAACATCTGCGTTGTTGTAAGTGCCAGCAGTCTGCGTAATTCTGGCCCTTTGCCCAACGATAAAGCCAGTCAGGCTGTAGTTGTTATCCGGTATAAGCGTCGCGGCTACGGTGCCGTCATAGGTCTTGGTTGGATTGTTGGTAATGGTGGCGATCAGTGTGGCTTTGTTGATGTGTCCATTCCCTGAGGCGCTGGTTGGCAAGATGTAGTTACTGAGCAGCGTGCCGGCGTTTGCTGCAAATTCACCGGCGGCTAGGCCCGCAGTCACGGTGTTCGCCGTCGCAACGTCGGCGCTGTTGTAAGTGCCAGTGGTTTGGGTAATGCTGGCTCCTTGTCCACCTATAAACCCAGTCAGGCTGTAGTTTTTATCCGGTATAAGTGTCGCGGTTACAGTACCGTCATAGGTCTTGGTTGGATCGTTGATAATGGCGGCGGTTAGGGGGGCTGGCCTGATGCTCAAGGCGGTCGCGTTGCTGGTCGCTTGTGTAAAGTTGTAATTACGATTAATGGCGGCCAGCCCTGAGCCATTAATGGCATAGCTGCCGACATTGCTCAAGTTGTTAGCCGGACTGGTAAAAATTGCCGTGCCGGTGGTCGCACTGGCAAGTGATTCGCCATTTACAAAACCACTCACCGCTCCTGTGAAAGAAGGATTAGCCGCGCCATAGGGACGACTGCTGAGGTCTGCCGTGTAAATTAGCGTAGCGGGCGTAATAATAAAGTCAGCCCCGGTGAAGTTAATGGTGTAATTGCTACTGGACAAACTGCCCTGTCCGATGGCATAAGGTCCTCCAGCAACGGTTTCACCGGCTGCGCGAGATAGCGTGCCGGTCAATACGGCCTGTGACTCATTGTTTACAAAACCGGTAGGGTTGTAAGTCAGCGGTGGGTCAATGTCGCCATAGGTTTTACTTGTAGCAATAGCTGCTACATTCAACAGAGCTGGATTGACTGAGTATAAAAGTCCGGTACTGGCGGCGAAGGTATAACCGGCGGCGCTGCTAAGTCCGGTGAGATAGTTTATTGTGTAGTTACTTGCCGCGGTAGTGCTCGTAATCGTTGGCGTGAAGGTTGCAGTGCCACTGACAGCCGCCAGGTCTTCGTTATCGGCGATATCGGGATTGCCAATGGTAAAGCCGAACACAGCCGTGGGTGCGGTGCCGTAAGTATTGCTGGCGGCGCCGGATGTCAGCGTAGTGTTGACGTTGAGCTGACCCGGCGCCGATGCGTAAATGAAACCGTTTCCGGCTTCGCCAATGCTGTCACCATAAACCGTGTTGTATTGGCGGAACGCCGAAGTCAGGCCATTCTTGGTGACGCTGCTGGGGCTGGCGGCATAAACCAGCCAGCGGCCGCCCTCTGGCGCACTGAGTGCAGTGGCGCCCGAAGTATTGGTGTAATTGCCGCCGCTTGCGAGAACCAGATTCTTTCCAGCGGCAGGCTTTATTGCACCTTGTTGAATGATACCTGCGCTGCCGGCCCCAGGCGTAAGAATATTGATATCGAACCCAGCGCCAGCTCCTGGAAAAGTCACATTCCCATTGCCGATGGTCACCAGTCCGGTGCCAGCGCTATTGCCAATAGTGAGACTGGTAAAACCATTCCGGATGTCGCCGAGTTCGGCGGAAGACAGATTAAAAACACCCGCGCCGTCTTTTAAGCCGATGGAAGTGGCATTATTCAGGGGCCTGAGCGTCAGGGCGCTAGCGCCCTGAATGACGGTTGTGTCTGGCTGCATTACGATGCTGTCGGCGCCGCTGGCCGTATCGGCGATTAGAGTAATCGGACCGGTTTGATCCTTTGGTGGACTTTCAATAACTCCACCGATAACAGTGCCGGAGCCAAAATTAAGCCCCGCAGCAGAACCCGTTCCGCGCCCATCCAGGATCATGGAACCGGCGCCGCTGTTTAAAACCGCAGGATCAAGGGATATGCCAGTGTTACCCGTGGCTGACGGCCCGCCGGTGCCAGTCAATGTCATGGCGCCTGTGCTGTCTAGCGTGGAAAATAAGGTAGCGCTAATGCCCTGGCTGAAACCCGAGCTTCCCCCCGTGCCGGTCAGGTTCATGATGCCCGCGTTCAGGAAAGCGGCTTGCAAACCGATACCAGCTCCCCCTCCAGAACCGCCTGTACCTGTTATGTTTAACGTACCCGTAGTGTTGAGGCTGGAGGTAGTAAAAGAATCGGGATCAACTCCTATAAAAACACCATCATTATTAGAGATCCCTCCTCCTCCGCTGCCGTTCAGGGTCATGGCGCCCGCGCCGCTGTTAAGATTGGAAGAAAAAATTTCAATGCCGTTGCTTGAACCGGCGGCTGACGGCCCGCCGATGCCAGTCAATGTCATGGCTCCGGTGCTAGTCAATTGGCTCCCGCTCGCGTAGATGCCCCCGTTAAAATCGCTTCCTCCCGTGCCGGTCAAGTTCATGATGCCCGCATTTAGTGAAGTGGAAATCAAAAAGATACCCAGGTTAGGAGCTGGTCCAGAACCGCCTGTACCTGTAATGTTTAGCGTATCCGTGGTGTTGATGCTGGAAGCTCTTATTGAAACGCCTGAATTAGAATCGGCTCCACTTCCGCCGCCGCTGCCGGTCAGAGTCATGGCGCCCGCGCCGCTGTCAATAGTGGAAAAAACAATGTCAATGCCGTCTGAGCCGGTAGATGACGACCCACCGGTACCAGTCCCGGTACCAGCCAGTGTCATGGCGCCGCCCTGACTAGACAAATTGCTGGTTACCAAGACTATCCCGGTGCTAGAATTGGTGCCGCTGCCGCCCGTTCCATCAAGGGAAACAGAGCCGCCTCCGGAATTGAGTTCCAGATCAACAGAAAAAATACCATTATGCAATGCTGGGCCTGTTCCCGGATCGATGAGACCTTGCCCTTTTAGCCATATATTGCCGCCGCCGCTGTCGAGCAAGACGCCGCTGCCTTCACTGCTGCTGAAGACTATGCCATTATCAGGGAGTCCGCTGGTCCCAATATAGCCGGAAGCTGCCAGGGTGCAACTCGAGAGAGTGCAAGTGCCGCCACCCATGATGATATTGCCGCCATTGGTGCTGATGCTAGAACCCGCGGCCATCTGAATATTACCCGCGCCGTTGCCATCAGCATCGGCATTGAGGATGACGTCGAGGTTACTACTGGTAGAGCTGATATCGAAATTATTGTTGATGATGATGGCGTTATCGGCCCTAAGATTCAGAGTCGCATCAGCTCCATCCGTTTTGCTGATGTTGCTCGCTACAGTGATATTTCCGGCTTCCTCTCCTGTACCGGTAGTTGTAATGTTGACGGAAGTTCCGACATTCAGGGCGTTAATAATGGTATTAGGGGTAATGACGGAGCCGGTGGCATTGGGTGTCCATGTATTAGATGAAAATGTACCGCCCGTATCGCCAGATTCGCCGTTATTCGCAATGGTGACATCCCATGGATCAAGCAACCAGTTTCCGTCTTGGCCTTTAGAAGCGGATGCATTGACCCTGATGCCTGCTGTATCCAGCCAGTGCCCGGAAGTTTCGATAAAGCCACCGTTACCGCCTTGACTGCCGCCTTTGGCGCTGATGTCGCCGTAGGCGCGAGTAGCCTCATTCGACCAGGCGATAACCTTGCCGCCATCGCCATCGGTTTTAGCATCGGCTTTGATGCTCGTATCTTTGCCTATATAGATAGCCTTGGCATTATGAACATCAGGATTTTTGCCCTGATAATCTCCACCCACCAGAATTTTCCCGCCACCGTTTTTGCCGCTGGCGTTAATCGTTGCTTGATCCACTAAGCCGACTCGTTCGCCGAGCAGCTCAATATTGCCGCCTTTGCCGCTTTGGTTTGCCTGCGCTGCAATCGTTCCTTTCGCCAAGGTGGTGCCGGTTTTGCTGTTTATTTGAATAATCCCGGCATCACCCTGGGTATTATTGACCGATATTTTGCTGCCAGCATCTAATGTTATGTCCTGTTGCGCAACCAGTTGAATATTGCCTTGTTTATGAATTTGGGCACTGTCGGCGTTTAGTTTCGCCCCGTCATTGATGTGGATTTGCTGGCCGCTGACGGTGATGCTGCCGTCCTGCGTATTGCCGCTTCCAGACGAGGCAGGACTGTTGCCGGCCGATTGTCCGCTGGCATCCAGCGTGCCGCTGACTTGCACTACGCCATTATCGCCGCCTGACAAAACAATCCTGCCGTTTTTTTCGACCAGCCCGCGGGCTTCGACAACGCCCTTATTATTGATCACTGTGTTTAACAGCTGCCCTGCGGCTTGGGCGGTCATAACCACTTGTCCGCCATCGGCCTGTATAATGCCGGAATTGTTTATCTGGGCATTGAGGGCGGCTTCGGTGACTTTAACCTCGACCAGTCCGTCGCCTTTCATATCCAGGTCAATGGTTTTACCGGCCGCCAGGGCAGTGGTGCCTTTGGGAGCGCTGATGCTGCCGGTATTGTCGACTTGCTCACCTATCAGAGCCACTACGCCGCCTTCGGAGGCTTTAATATTACCCTGATTAATGATGCTGCCGTGCGCATTATTCTGGGTGAAATGCAGTTTGCCGTTTAAAAAGTCCTGATTGCTGATGGCATGCGTGCTGGCGATCAAGCCGCCGACATCGACTTGCGCGGTTTTGCTGAACAGCACGCCGTTGGGATTGATCAGGTAAACCTGGCCATTGGCGCTGAGCCTGCCCTGAATGCTGCTTGCATCCTGGCCGACAACGCGGTTAAGCAGTGCGGAATGGGTGTTGGGTTGCTGAATGTTGACGCTTTCGTTGCCGCCTATCGAAAAACCCTGCCAGTTGATAATGGCCTGCTGGCTGTTCTGGTTGATTTGCATTTGCTGTGCCGAGGGCGTGGTCACATTTGCCGAGCCTGCGATCAGTTCATTGCCTGTGGGTAAGGCAAAGCCTGCCGACGCGTGCAGTAACAAAAGAACAATCAAGGCGCTGCGCTGTATTGATCCGCGCTTCTTGCCGCGCTTGGCAAGTTCGGATGTTACAATCCAGGCGCCCAGGTTTTTATTCCAGATAATTTGGTGGATGCGATTCATAAACTGTTTGCTCAGGTTATTACTTCGTTATGGCGAAAGATGAGCTCCGTTCGCGTCATCTTAACCCCTGCGCGCACCCTCTTTACCCTGCAGAATAGCTCTGAGTGAGCGCTTTATTTCTACCGCAAAATGAGACTGGCTAATGCTTGAATCCCCTCTTCATGACAGAGATATGAAATCGGCATAACCCAAGTTAAGGGGACTTATATCATAGAAATTATCGGCTTTCAATCAGCAGCCAGGCTGCGGCTGGATAAATTTGGATTATGACTCATCAACTAGAAATGCCTGTTCAGATAAGCCTATAGGTCAGCGGCTGCTTTATATTGTCCTGTTGCGTTAGCAGAGGAATCCTATGATAATCCTGGCCGCAATGTAAAAAACAGCCAGAAAATTGACACGACATTGTGATTTAAAGCTTATAAAACAGTTTTTGAGTCAATCTGAACCACGCTCGTTATTTAGGAGCATCCTTGAATACTCATGCACTTTGCCTATGCGGCTCCGGTAAGGAATATCATCAATGCTGCGGCTTATTCCATTCAGGTGAAAAACAACCCGATACCGCTGAAGCATTGATGCGTTCGCGTTATTCGGCTTACGCCTTGCGCAATGCCTGTTATTTACAGGCGACTTGGGAAGCAAACAAACGGCCTGAGGCGATTGATTTTTCCAGGGAAAAAATTGACTGGTTAAGGCTGGAAATCCTTGACACAAAAAAAGGCGGAATGCAGGACAATAAAGGCGTAGTAGTCTTTAAGGCGTTCTTCAGACAGGATGACGATGAACATGTTATGAATGAAATCAGCCGTTTTACAAGAATCAACGGACGCTGGTTTTATCTTGACGGTATTATTAAATCAATTGGTAAGGTGGGACTGCAAACTAATCAGGGTAAGAATGCGCTTTGTTCTTGCGGTAGCGGCAAAAAGTTTAAACGCTGTTGCGGAGCCGAATAAAAGCAGTGTTATTACCTGAGGGTAACCAGGATCGTTTGAATTTATTGGAGGAGAGTTTAGGATAAAAATGATTGCAAGGCATTTAGTCGAATGCCTTGCATAAATTGGAATTGTTCATGAGTGTCTAAAAAGTTACTGCGATTGATGGCTTTACCATGCCAAAGATTGCATTATAAAGGCGTGATTTGTACAGGGCCGATTCCTTTGATACCCAGTTCTTTAGCGGCAGCATAGGATAAATCGATTGCTCTTTTGCCATGATAAGGACCTCTATCGTTAATGCGCACTATAATACTGCGATGATTCTTCAGGTTAGTGACTTCAACGTAAGATGAAAGAGGCAATGTTTTATGCGCAGCAGTCATAGCATACATATTGAATCTTTCGCCGTTAGCGGTTCTTTTGCCATGAAATCTGGGGCCATACCAGGAAGCGGTTTGATGATGGCTTCTTGAGTGACTTTTGAAATGATGTGTTTTTGACACATGAGACTTATGGTGACGAGATGCTTCCGCCGATGAGATTGGGTTAGAAAAATAACTGCATATAACAACAAAAAAAACTGCTAATATCAGTTTATTCATAAATAAAAACCTTTTTTAATTAAAATCTATGACCTGTCAGTAATCGGCCATTTATAAAGAACCGGAGCGTATCGGGTTATGTCCTGCCCTACTGGTCCTTTGGCTTGTTGCACTAAAGCAATTGTTTTACTTTAGAGTTTTGACGTTATGGTATTAACGCGAGGCAATTTTAACCGGGTAAGTCTTAAGAGAACCTTAAACTTAGAAAATATTGTAGAGTTAGCTAAATCGAAGCAAGAATTCCAGTACTTGATTGACTGTAATTATTGGAATTTTTTATGTCGTTTCAATTTGAGGAATTTAAGATTGTGGCGAAATAAGTCTTAACGATTAGCATCAGGTGTCAATTAAATGGCAGAGTGAAGGCTACGGATTGGAAAATAATTAAGGTTTTTATACAATCAAAGCACAGGCTATCCATCACTCTTGCCATTCTATGGCTGAAAGAGCACAATTCAGTCCGGGCTAACCTGCGATGAGCTTTATAATGAATATTTATTTGATGGGTTTGCCCCTTGTAGCGTACAAGATAATGCTCAGCAATGTGGGGGCTGCGGGAGTTTTACATTGCTCGCATCTTTTTAACTTTACTTCAGGCAGTATGTTAAATCATGCTGAAGTTCAGAAGACGGAGTATTTTTATGAAAGACTTTAAATTTCTTTATGCCATCGGAGGTATAGTTTTACTCATATGTATTTTTATTTTCTTGCCCATGTTTTTCACTTATTTATCGTCAGGGGATGTTCGAGCGCCATCGGAAATACATCCGAGTGATCCGCTTGGACCCAAAATAGTTAAAGGTCATGAGCCTAAAAATTCAAGTAAGCCACGAGACGCTAATCAGGGTTATAAAACAGAACCCTGATCAAAACAGTACGGCGACAGCAGTAAAAATTTTACTGCTGTCGCCGTACTTTCTTTTACCTTTTAAAATACTGAGCCGTCAACATAGGTATTCTGTAATTCCGGCAATTTATCTTTCAACAGGTTCTTATGAGCTTAGCCAAAGGTTTCAGGGCTAACTAAATGTATGCGTCCGGAATAGTTATGTGCAGAACAATATGAAAATGGCTCATGCATTTGCGAGGCAAGTCGTAGAGGAAAATTTTATATTGACTTTAAACAGGATAGTTAACAGCAGTGCTGTATGACGGCAAAGGCATCAAGATCCTCGACCGCAGCGACAGTTCGTCTTGGAACATCCCGGACTTGCACCAAACTCTGTTACGTCTGTAAGAACCAGTGTCGAACCCCGGCCGAATTTGCTCTGCGCCGCCAGGATAGAGGGCCGGCTTATCGGTAGAGGTTCAGTAAATTCATTGTAAAAGCGCACTTCAGTATGAAGCAATCTTGGTAAGGCCGTTATCCACCTTGCCCGCCAAGCCATTGAGGGAAGTTTCACAAACCAGCGTCTCGGCAAAGTTTCCGGTCCATTATGCTCGACAATGAGGCGAATTCTCGTGGTCGTTCCAATATCAATGGAAGCAATATCGACCCTGGAAACAATCGTATCGGTAGAATGATGATCAACGATTCGTTGAGCCCAGGCGACCGTCAACCCACTGGGTTTATATACGATTATATTTTGTTTCATTTTTATGCCTGTTTTTCTGGTACTTATTTTAAAATTTCCTGTGCATGCGGGGCTGGAAAATAATAGTTAAAGGCTTTCAGGTTTTCCGCTTGACATCCATGATATTGGGTAACTGGTTTATTTTATTAAGCACTTGACTTAATTGACTGGTGTTTTCGATCTGGATTGTCAAATTAAGAATGGCCGAAAAATCAGGGTGTGTATCTAATTGAGCATTAAATATATGAATTTTGGACTGCGCCAGGATATGCGAAACATCATTTAATAAATTTTGTGCGCTAAAAGCGTGAATTACGATAGGCACGGCATGGCTGGATTTTTGCGCGCTCCAGGCTACCGGAATAAATCGGGCTTGATTTTCTGGGCTAAGGTGCAGAATATTTTCACAGTCTTTACGATGAACGGTAATACCTTTCTTATGGGAGATATAGCCGATAATCTCATCGCCCTGTACAGGCGTGCAACAGTGGGCAAATGAGGTCAGGACATTATCAATTCCGTCGACAGAAATAATGGATCGGGTAACTGGAGTGCTTGCCGAAGGATGCATCAATCGCGCTTCTAACGACGCTTCCAGTTCCGGGATTTTAAAAAACGCTGCAAGCTGCCGGCTATTGATGTCACTTCGACCAATAGCTTCAAGCAAGGCATCGGTATCGGGTTGTTTAAAATGTTTGACTAACTCGGCCATGTTTAACATTTTTAATCCCAGCCGCTGACTTTCCTTGTCAAGAATAACTTTGCCCCTTGTAATATTTTCAGTCTGTTGCTGATTTTTAAACCAGCTTTTCACTCTGCTAATGGCGCGCGATGATTTTAAATAGCCTAAATTGGGGTCTATCCAGTTATGGTTGGGCCCTCCATCCTTGACCGTTAAAATTTCTACCTGCTCACCGGATTTTAATGCGTAAGTTAGCGGTACAATTCTTCCGTTAACCTTTGCGCCGCGGCACCGATGCCCAATTTCGGAGTGTACGGCATAAGCAAAATCCAGCGGCGTGGAGCCTTTAACCAGGTCAATCAATTTTCCTGCCGGTGTTAAAACGTAGACCCTGTCGTTAAATAATTCACTTCGAAAATCATCGCTTAACGAGTCATCATTCATTTTCTCTTCAAGCAGCTTGCGTAAAGTGGCAACGCTTTTTTCCACTGCCGCACTTCGCGTGCCGCCTTCCTTATAAGACCAGTGGGCTGCAACCCCGAGTTCAGCAAAATCATGCATATCCTTGGTGCGAATCTGAACCTCGATCCGATTTCCTTGCGCATCCAGAATGACGGTATGCAGAGATTGATAACCGTTTTCCTTGGGGTTGGCGATATAATCGTCAAATTCCTTGGGGATGTATTGCCATAGGCTGTGCACAACGCCCAAAACGGTATAACAGTGGGTCACATTGTCGACAATAACGCGCACAGCTAACAGGTCATAAAGCTCGTCAATGTCCAGTTGTTTACGCTGCATTTTTCTCCAGATGCTGTAAATATGTTTGGGCCTGCCATGACATGAACAGCTAATACTTTCCTCGACGAGCGCTTTTTGCAGTCGCTCAATAAAGTCATTGATGCAGTTTTCCCGTTGCGCCCGATTATTGGCTAAAGACTTGGCAATCTGGCGATAAACTTGAGGATCCAAATACCGGAAAGCCATATCTTCCAGTTCCCATTTAAACTGATGAATACCGAGACGGTTGGCGATCGGGGCATAAATATCCAGCGTTTCCTGTGCTATAAAGTGGCGCATCTCGTAGGATTCTTTAGGCAAAACGGTAAACCGCCTGATTCGATAAGCCAGTTTGATCAATACGGCTCGTACATCTTGTGTCATCGATAGCAGCATTCGCCGTAAGGTTTCTGCCTGATTAGGCTGACTGGCCATTTCCGGAGAATAAACTGTCAATTTATTTAACCAGTTTACGTCTTTAACTATATTGGCCACCGTCTCGCCAAACAATTTTTTTATATCGGGCTGAGGTGTTAAATGTTCGAGGCGTGGATCGCTTAACAGCGCTGCAAGTATGGTTTTTAAATCGACATTAAAATCTATTAAAACCGTCGCCACCTCAATGCCTTTGGGGCGGTGGTAATGGGGGTCATCAGGGATAAGTGCAATAATTGCCAGAGCGTTTTCTATCTGCTCGCGGTCGGAACCGGAAAATACGCTAAAAAGCTGTTTATTGGGATCGGTTTTTTTTTTCATGAAATGATTGTAGACGATTAGCAGAGTCAGGCCAATTCTTTCAGGAGCCTGGAGGTGAGCAAATTCTGATCGCTGATGACTTACCGTAAAGAATCGTAATTTTATAACCGTAACATTCTAATTGTCACTTATCGTTTCTATCGTCGGTGGATAGCGCCGCTGTGCACAGCCCGGTAATCGGATTATAGTTTCTTCTTCACCTTGGCATACGATATCTATTAGCTGGACACTCAATCAATCAGCTTTAGATCAAGCGAGCGCTCCAGCAACCAGATAAAGGCAAGCATGGCGATTAAAAAAGATCCTACAGGAATAAAGAGTTTACGGTACCATTGCGTGTGCCTTAGCCAATAAGCAAGGGGCAGAAAGGCGCTGACAATAATCAGTTGCCCTGCTTCCACACCCAGGTTAAATGCGAGTAAAGACAGTAACAGCATCTGTTGCGGAAGCCCCAGATCTTTCAGAACATTGGCAAAGCCAAGTCCGTGTATCAGGCCAAAGCCAAAGGCTACCAGCCAAAGTTTTTTGCTGATGAGGGGATAGATATTATTTAATGCCGCGACAACCACTGATGCAGCAATTGTTGATTCTATCCAGCGTGAAGGCACGGAGATCACCTCCAGAATAGCAAGACTCAAGGTGATGGAATGGGCAATGGTAAAAGCAGTGACTATCCTGATAACGTCTATTAATACCGGGCGAAATCGTATTTCCGGATGCCATTGCCCTGTCTGGCGATAAAGCGCTGCGGGCAGCAATAAACTTAGCAGGAACAGGATATGGTCGTACCCGGTCCAGATGTGCCAAATACCTTCATATAAATATTGCCAAAATGTGGCCAACGGTTTTATCCGGGCAAGTTCAATTTTTTGCCTGTTTTGGGCAGGACTTAATACCGCAGTATGCGTTGCATTTTCATATTTTACGCGTAACAATCCCCTGTGTTGTGGATCAAGATCAAAAAACAACGTGTAATTAACCTCAATTTCCACTAGTTGTTTCGGACAGTCCAGGTTGAATTGCAGTACTGAATAAGCACCATCGGTATGGGTATCAACCTGATAGCTCGCCGGTTTGATGGGGCAAGGCGTTCCGCCGGTTGATATCTGTATATGGCTAAAAGCATAGCTGCTGACCGCTTCGCGTTTACTGCGCAATTCCTTCCAGGTAATTAGGCTGTCGTCGTTGACGTCCAGATTGAGCGCATAATCCAGATCGCGCAATGCAATATCCCATTGGGCAGTGACTTGAGCTGCCGATACTCCAAGCGATAGATAGCTATCGCTAGCCTTATGGGCGAAAGCCATAAGACAATGCAGATAAATCATAAAGCCCAATAATGCGCGCAGAAACATTTATTTTCCTCGGAAAAACAAGCGGTGGCGTTCAATTATTATTTTTGGTAATGCCAGATTTTACTCGTTGCTGAGCGCGAAATGTATAAAAGAAGAACAGCTTACTGGTATTCTTCGGATATTTTTGATCAGATAATTTCGGTATTTCTGCATGTTACATAACTGAATTAAATGCTGTAATAATAGAGATCAATGGAATTTCGCATGAAAGCTATAATCTTGTGCTTTACCTGAAAAGATGGATTTATGTTTTATTATCGGCACCCATTTGCTAATGTGCGTTTGTTTCACTTAATTCCTCTAATGTGTAAAACAATAGTTCGGACACTTTTATGCAGCAATCGACCCATAATCACTGAATACCTCACATAGTTGGGCTATTTTTTCGCAATCTCCGCTCAGGCCTAACTTGTCAAAAAGGCGTAACAGCAAGTGCTGATTGAATTGTTTACGTGTCCGGAAGCAATGGAAATCACCGTTTCCTGAGACGTCTGTTTTTGACGTCGATCTTCAAATTTCAAGAGATTCAGCGCCGTCAATGACGCCTTGGCCTGCCTCTGTATCGCTTCTTGGCAGCGTGCTTGGCAATCCGTGAGACCGGTATAGTGTTTGGCATCACGAAACAAAAACTCGATTGAAAACACGCTTTATAGTAGTGCAGGATTTTGACAGGATCCAGAGCCTCATCCGTTGAGAACAAAATCGCATGCCCTGCTTTGTGTTTTCGCCCGGCATGCAGTATGACCACCCGGATGTTTCGCTTAAAGCGTTTGCAATAGACCACCTGGCGATACAGGTCGACACCGTCCTCCTGTGTGAGACTAATCTATGCCCACATTTTTTCTAAAATAAAATGTTATATAGTGAATCTGAAGCACTCCTTTAACAAATATTCCTGAGTCATAGATTTAATAGGGTATAGACAATGCATCAGGATTATCACGTTGGGTATTTTGGCGATCCTCGTTTAAAAAAAACGGCGCTTTATTATTCGAACGGATGCACCAACTCAAAACGGTATGTTGACGACGTCTTGGCGGTAACCGAGCGACCGAAGTCAAATTTGGCCGTTGGTTAAGGAATAAGAAAGTAAAGGTCGTGGAACTCATTGAACAATCCGCACAGAAGACAGCGTCACTGACGGAAGGATGGCGCGTTTTGGCTATCCGCGTTTTGGCTATCCGGGATACGACAGAGCTCAATTGTCAGGCCCATGCTCAACGGACTCATGGCTTGGGGACGGCCGGGAACGGCAGCGACAAGGGCTTGTTTCTGCATCCCATGCTGACATTAGATGCGTATACGGGGGCTGTTGAGGACTGTCAGGGTTGAAAGTCTGGGCGCACCATCAGCAGAGGGGCGTGTTTATTGGAGCTTACCGATAGCAGAAAAAGAATCCTGTCGCCGGCTTGAAGTGGCAGAGCAGGCCAGGAAGACCCTGAGCCAGGTCGCCATGATGACGATCATTGCCGGTGGGAGAGAGCGATATCTATGAGGAATGGGCAGGTTTTCCCGATACCCAAACCCATTTATTGACGCGCCTCTGCCGCGACCGTGCACTAGCCGAATCCGGGCTTCTCTATAGCACGATTGAGCAGCGGCCGGTGCAGGCCGTCTATTCGGTAGACGTGCCGACGTGACCGAATAAACGAAGTGCTCATGAAGCCAAACTGGCGCTTCGTTTTGGCCGAGTGACTATTAAATGCCCGAGTAAATGAACAGGGACTGACTTGCCCCATCAACTTGACAGTCATTGAGGTTCGAGTATGGCCTGAGAGCGTGGTTGGCAATTAAGAACCGATCCATTGGCGCCTGTTCACGACCCATCAGGTCGAGACGGTTGAACAAGCGCAGCAGATTGTGGACGGGTATCGACTGCGCTGGCTGATTGAACAACTTTTTCGCATTTTGAAAAAACCAGGTCTTGATCTCGAATCCAGCCAACTGGAGCAGGCGGACAGTTTGATGAAGCTGACGATTCTGGCGGTGCAGGCGGCTGTGACCAGCTTGCCACTGGTTTTGAGTCGTGACGAGCACACAGAGCGAGCGATTTCGGAGGTATTTAATCAACCAGAAATTTTATTGCTTAGGGTGTTACTCGGCAGTAGGAGGGCCCAACCCGGAGCCGGAAAAATCCTTATGCTGACCACGAACTGGCTTGGGCGGCCTGGATTATCGCACGTATGGGCGGCTGAAAAGGCTATAAGTCCGAGTCGCCGCCCGGACCCATTACCATGCTCGGGGTTGACGAGAGTTTGCAATGCTATACAAGGGGTGCATATTATAAAATAAGATGTGTGCATAGATTAGCCCGGAGGGAGAGGAGTTTCGCAGCGTTGGAATAACATAGCGCGGTTGCCCCGCATTGTCCACGCCTTGGCTATATATGCCCTCTATTCTAGATAGACTGCATCAGCTCAACGCCTTCTGCACAGCATCCGACGCACGCTGAATGATGTTTAGTAATACTAACGACGCACCATGGGTGCGAGCGATCACCTCGCTCCCAATGCCGAAGCTTTGCAACAGAAAATCCAATCCGTGCGACGAATTGTTGTTGCGTCATGCCTATGCGTAGGCGCAATACAGAAACATCCACCATCTCCGGTGTATATATTTTAACAGCAATTTTTTTGCCTTTCGCGTATGCAACAGCCTCGTTTAAACCACGCGAAATGCTCTTAAAAGTCTTTCCCATATCTTACCTCTCGAACCATATCTTAACCAGAACATGCACCAGCTTCGACAAATCGTTGCGCTGCCTTACTCAAATTATCCTGCTCATTCTTTGCAAATAGAGTCAGTAGATATAGCGGCATCCATTCGTTTGATAGTAATAAATCACTCGCACCCCGCCGCTCTTACCTCGTCCGTTCCTGCCACAGCGCAACTTGCGAACGCCACCCGTGCCCCTCGATTAATTCGCCCGATTTGGGATGAGCAGCCAGCTCAATACATCTTGTCGCTCCGCTACGCTCAATAGCTTTTCCGCTTGCGGATTTATTCCGATACTTCCGCAGTCGTGATCCTGCCGGAATTATAATCCGTTAGATTAGTTAATTGCCAGTGCCCTGATATGTTTACTTGCCTTGTACCGCTTCCAACTCACGCACTTTTAGCACGATAAAATATTCGTGGATTGCCTGTAACACAGCATATGTGAGTCCTGCTTTACTATCTAAAAAGCCGCGTTTACCGACATATAGCAACAAGAATTTTATTAAAAAATGGAAATATAACGCGATGTTCAACTTTTACACGGCAACCCATATTCAAGATGCAAGGGGTGGATTACCGAGGCTCTGATTCAAAAAGACACCGACCGTATGTGCGAGTAATTTGCGAATAAAGCGATGGGTCAAATGCTGGCTATCTCGTGCCCGAACTTTCTCCATATGAAAGCGCTTGGTCAATTGTCCAATGACGATTTCAACTCATCGTCCGGCTTTCAACAGTTGGCTGACAGCCGCTTTAGGCCTTGGGTCTTTGATGTTTCTCCGTAAAGAGGGTTGTAAGGCCAGTGCCCGCCTGGCCTATTCTTCTTTCAAGCCGGGACGAAGATAACCTTTATCGCCGATCAGTAACTCCTTGAGTCCATGAGTCATCTCCAGGAGCATGTCCCGCTCGTCCCTGTTGACGGGGGCAAAAGTATAGTCGCAAATCATCCCCTCGACACTGATTAAAATCTGCCCTTCAAAGCTGTAGAATTTTTCGTCTTTCGAGGCACAGTAGCCCTAGGCCGCCTCGCCTTTAAAACAATGACTGCCGTAGGCGCGGGTTATTGTGCAGACCGGCATCGGGAAACCATCAACCCGATGGACGGGCTGTTCCAGGGCGTTTATTTGCCAAACCAGAGAGTCTTGGATAAGGCCTTTTAAATCCCCCCATAAGTTAGCGCTTTGCTTCACCTAATTGGAGCGCGAGCCTAAATGGGGGAACCCGGAATGCCAGGGGTTATGGAAATACTGCCAGACGCTTTTGTCCTGGTCTTTAGCGATAAATTCACCGACGATTTCCATCGTAATGACCTCGCCGTCCGTTAATTTGGCTGAAAACCACGCCTGCGCAGCGGCGTTTTCACAAGCTGGCGGCAACTATCTTCCACACAACAATACCCATTAATGATAAAGTCTTCGATAGACATGGTTGTTCTCCAAATGTTACGTTGCTTTTCGCTAAAACAACCATACAGGGGTTCAGTCATGCTTTCCACTCAATTAAAAGTCGAATATTGCGTTTGCCTTATATAATTCTCGGCATCATATTGGTTCTGGCTGATTGCGCCGTGCAAAAACAGGAGCAGGCACCCGCTATTATGGCGGTAGCCGATATAACGCCATCATTTGTCATTCCCGGCATTAAGGAGCGAATGCTGTATCTTGCACGCCAGGAATGGGAATTGTTCGGCCGGCCCGAAGCCAATTATAACCTTCCCTCCCCGGCATTAACTTATCCCAGTAAGGCAACCGAAGGTCATGAAACATTGCCGCCTTTCTTTAGCCGGATCTTCATGTATTGGTATGCCGCGACGGACTTGCCGATCATCGGCTATCTAGGAGAGCTCAGGCCCTGGTCGGGCGCATTTATTGTCTGGCTGGGCCGAAGTGCAGGCGTGTCTGAAAGTGATTTACCCTCTACGGTCTTGCATTGGGATTATATTCAATACGTGATGGCGGGCGATTCCAAAAGATTTATAAGCCATCCCATCGGCAGTTATGCACCCAGGCCCGGAGACATTATTTGTGCGCCACGAGGTGAGGTGTTTATTCAGTCGATTCATAACTATAACAATCTAAAACGCGGGGCTTACCATTGTGATTTAGTAGTTGCAAAGCGGCCTGGAGAACTTGATGTGATCGGCGGCAATGTCCTCGACGCGGTCAGTTTAGCCCATATTAAACTGGACTCAGCAGGCAGAGTGCGATCTACTAAAGCCAGACCCTGGCTGCTAGCCATAGAACAGCGAAATTAAAATACGGGATCATGGCAAAACCTGCGTCCCTGCAGGCATGGGACTGTGCATTAATCGAAGTTAATCTGCGACAATCCTATCCGTAAAGTCTGCAACTACCATTTCCAGAATCAAGCAAACGGATGTTCCAGAATAATGGTTTCATCTCTATCCGGACCGGTGGATATAATGGTCACCTTAACGCCTATCAGCTCTTCAAGCCGTCTGATATAGGCTTTGGCGTTGGCAGGCAGATCATTAAAATCGGTTATGCCGGCAGTCGTTTCCGTCCAGCCGGGCATCTCTTCAATAATAGCTTGGCATTGCTCATATTGGTCTGCGCCTAAAGGAGCTGTTTCAGTAACGCCTCCGTTTAGTTTGTAAGCGGTGCAAATACCAATTTTTTCCAGTCCATCCAGCACGTCAAGCTTGGTTAAACAAATACCGCTTAAACTGTTCAGTTTTGCCGATTTGCGCATAACGACCGCATCAAACCAGCCTGTGCGGCGTTTGCGTCCGGTTGTCGCACCGAATTCATAACCTTTTGTACTCAAGTGGTCGCCATTTTCATCATGCAGTTCACTCGGAAAAGGGCCATTACCCACACGTGTGGAATAAGCTTTGGTAATTCCCAGGACGTAATCAAGATCAAGCGGACCTATACCGCTGCCTGTCGCTGCGCCGCCCGCCGTAGTGCTGGATGATGTCACATAAGGAAAAGTGCCGTGGTCGATGTCCAGTAAAGCACCTTGAGCCCCTTCAAATAACAGGTTTTTTCCTTCCGATTGATATTGATACAAGACTTCGCTAACGTCGGTCAGCATGGGCTTGATTTGTTCGCCCACTCTGAGAGCTTCATCCAGCGTTTGCTGATAATCGACGGCATCGGTATGGTAATAGTGGGTCAGCATGAAATTATGATAGTCCACTAGCTCTTCAAGTTTTTCGGCAAAGCTTTCAGTATCCAGCAGATCCCCGGCACGCAATCCCCTGCGGCCTGCCTTGTCTTCATAAGCCGGACCGATACCCCGCCCGGTTGTGCCAATGGCTTTACCGCCGCGTGCTTTTTCCCGGGCCTGATCAATGGCGACATGCACGGGCAGTATCAAGGTGCAAGCCTCACTGATTAATAAACGGTTTCTGACTGAAAGCCCTGCTTTCTCCAAGAATTCAATTTCTTCCATGAGTGCATTGGGTGACAAAACCACGCCATTTCCAATCATGCACTGTACATTATCTCTAAGTATGCCGGAAGGAATAAGGTGCAAAACCGTTTTCTGGCCGTTTATAACCAACGTATGCCCGGCATTATGACCGCCTTGAAAACGCACCACTGCCCGCGCTTGTTCGGTCAATAAATCGACCAGTTTACCTTTTCCCTCGTCACCCCATTGAGTTCCGATGATAACTACATTTTTTGCCATTTTGATTCCAAATTTACGACTGCAAACTTGCAGGAAGTAAAGCAACGCCAGGAGCAGTTGCCGAAGCTAAGGGTTTAACGACCCAGTTTTGATTTTCTTTTTCCAGTATTGAAGTACAACCCTGTTCCCTTGCACTCCCGGTTTGGCCTGATAACTGCTGAACGACAGCCTGTCGCTGGGCCCGTAAGTCCCTGACTTTTTCGTTTAATTCAGCATCATCCGAATATGGAGCGAAAATAAGTTCACGCTGTTCCACCTGAAAAGATTGCTTACTAAGCACTGACAATAATTTTAAATCAGCGCTAAAACCGGTTGCAGGACGCGCTCGGCCAAATACAGCGCCGATATTATCATAACGGCCGCCGCGGGCGATTTCTCTGCCGACGCATGGCACAAAAGCGGCAAAAACCACCCCTGTGTGATAATGATATCCCCGCAACTCCGCCAGATCGAAACTGATCGGCAGCGACGGGAAACGGGAGGTCAACTGTCCGGCGATGGCTTCCAGATTTGCTAAAGCCTGTTTAACGTCTTCATCAGCTTTTACAAAAACTGCGCGCGCTTTATCTATGGTTTCCAGGCCGCCGTTCAGCTCGGGTAATTTCAGGAACATGGCTTTCAGATCATTAGCTATGGTATAACTTTCCATCAGTTCCGCAAGTTCAGGTCTGGCTTTGCGCTGCAATACATCAAACAGCTCGCCTTCCTGGTGAGCGGTTAATCCGGCTTGTCTTGACAGCGCGCGGTATATGCCGACATGCCCCAGGTCGAGATGAACATTTAACAGTCCCGTGATCGCCAGCATTTCCAGCATTAAACGGATGACTTCCACGTCACTTTCTTTACCGGCATGCCCGTATAATTCGGCGCCGATTTGCATCGGACTACGCGTTTTTTCCAGGGGATCGCCAAGCGTATGTAATATCGTGCCTACATAGCACAAACGCGTCGGCCAGTCATGCTTAAGATTGTGGGCATCCATTCTGGCAACCTGCGGCGTCATATCCGCCCTGACTCCGAGCATTTTGCCGGTAATCTGGTCGGTCAGTTTAAAGGTTTGCAAGTCCAGGTCGTGTCCCGAACCGGTCAGCAAGGAATCGAGAAAGTCGATAAAGGGGGGGATAACAAGATCATAGCCCCAGCAGGCAAACAGTTCCAGAAGCTTATGGCGCAAGCTTTCAAGATGCCTGGCATCTTCGGGCAAAATTTCTTCGATACCATCCGGCAAAAGCCAGGAATCTTTTTGTTGCATGTTTTGTATATCCCACTCAAACAAAACGCCCCGCATAGGCGGAGCGTTTTATATATTTTAAAATTCAGGTATGTCTTTGTTACAGAATTCGAATCAACTCGCCCCCTTTATCAGGGCAAGTATAAACTCTTAAAACAACCTACTTTTGTTTATTAAAATACTGAAAAAAATCAGACTCAGGATCCAGCACCATCGTGCTTGAGCTTGAAAATGTCTTTTTGTAAGCATTCAGGCTGCGGTAAAAAGTAAAAAATTCGGTATCCGCGCCATAAGCCTTGGCATATATTTCCGCCGATGTCGCATCGCCTTCGCCACGCAATTTTTCCGCATCCCGGAAGGCATTAGCCAGCGTAACAACACGCTGTCTGTCAGCATCGGCGCGAATTCTTTCAGCCGCTTCCGAACCTTGTGAGCGGAACTCGCGCGCTACGCGTTCACGTTCAGCTTCCATTCTACGGAATACAGAACTGCTGACTTCAGGAGGCAGGTCGATGCGCATTACTTGAACATCAACAATATCCATACCTAAATCAGCCGCAAGCGGTTTGGAGTTTTTGATCAGGATCTCACGAATAGCCTGGCGGTCGGTTGAAACCAGCTGCTTGATATTCCGTTTACTGAACTCACCCCGAAAAGCGTCTTTAATAATTTGATCAAGCCTTAAATTAGCCTGATCTATATCGCCGGCAACCACCGTATAAAAAGTGGCGACATTACCGATACGCCATTTAACAAATGAGTCAACGATGACGTTTTTCTTTTCAGCTGTTAAAAAACGTTCTGGTTTCGAATCCATTGTTTGAATCCGCGCATCGAATTTCTTGATATTATTGATAAACGGCCATTTAAAATGCAGCCCGGGCACGTAATCGCTGTTTACGATTTCGCCCAAACGGAATTTAATCGCCTTTTCTGTCTGAGCAATGGTAAACACGCTCATCATGCCGATAAGCAGCAATGCAGCCAAGCCGATCAATATTTTATTTTGTGTCATTAGCGTCCCCTTTCTTCACGGCCACGCGTTGAATTTCGATCAACAGCCTGCTCTTGCACTCTTGCCGGTTGGGAGTGAGGTTGATCTGTTGTTGTGCTTTGCGGTGCATTCATAGGCGGTGGCGGGGGTTGATGCTGCATTTTGTCCAAAGGTAAGTAAAGCAGATTATTCCCGGCTTTAACATCGACCATTACGGTATTGGTTTCAGCCAATACAGATTCCATAGCTTCGATATAAATCCGTTTTCTGGTTACATCGGGCGCTTTAGTATATTCGCCCAGCAATTTTGTAAAACGGCTGGTTTCGCCTTGCGCCTTTGCAATCACCTGTTCTTTATAACCTTCAGCTTCCTGTATTTCTCTCGCAGCCGCGCCTCGCGCTTTGGGCACAACATCATTAGAGTATGCTTCGGCCTCATTAATTAAGCGCTGCTGATCTTCACGTGATTTGATCGCATCTTCAAAGGCATTTTGCACTTGCTCAGGTGGCTGCACATCCTGAAGATTAACGCTGGTAATTTGAATACCGGATTTATAGTTATCCATAACCTCCTGTATTTCCTTTTTAATCTGGGTCACAACTTCACCACGGCCTTCGGTTAAAACGAAGTCCATTGTGCTGCTGCCGACGACTCCGCGTTGTGCGCTTTCGATGACCTGTTTCAAGGTAGCTGCGGGATTAACAACATTAAAGAGAAAGTCCTTGGCGTCTTTTACCTGGTATTGAACAGCCAGACGAACATCAACAATATTTTCATCCTTGGTCAACATCAGGGCTTCTTTCGGCACCGAGCCGGTAAGCGGCTCACTGCCTCCGCTACGATAACCCACCTCGATAAAACGTTGTTGTTTTACATTAACAATATCAACCCGCTCAATAGGGGCAGGTATGTGCCAGTTTAAGCCGGACTGTGTAGTGGCAATATATTTGCCAAATCGCGTTTCAACTCCATGATTACCTTCATCAACAATATAAAAGCCGCTTAAACCCCATAGAATGGCTAATCCGCCAGCAACAAAGGCAAGGCTTTTACCCGAAGGAAAGTTACTTGAGGAACCTCTATTATCATTGCTGCCGCCACCGCCAAAAAACTTGCCTAATTTTTCCTGCAACGAGCGTATTGCCTCATCCAGATCAGGTGGCCCTTTCTGATCTCGCCGACCGCTCCAGGGGTCTTTTTTATCGCCGCCAGGCTCATTCCACGACATACTTATGCTCCATATTGCATTTTGATTGATTTATCCCGCAGGATGTTATTTGTATTCTATCGTAAATATTACAAAAGGCGAAAGACACCAGGGTATAAGGCCAGGATTTTCTCTTCCATCTTTTATTCTCAATCTTACGTTTCTTCATTATTCACTTCATTTAGCAGCCCTAAATGCCTTTTATCGATTTCAACGACTAATTCATTTACGCCAAAGTCATCAATATGCTCGTCAATAATTTTTGCGCAAGTAAATAATTTCGCCCTGATATTGCCTTGATCGGGTTGCAAATAACAACGTCTTTTAACTTTAGTATTCGAAAACAGCTCCGCTAATACTTGATGAAGCAGATCGATGCCAGCACCGGTTTCGGCCGATAACCATACCCGAAGCGCATTACCGGCATCATCCCGATCAATATGCGGCTGAATGTTATCCAGCAAATCGATTTTGTTGAAAACTTCGATTTGTCTGATTTTATCGGCTTCTATATCCTCCAAAACCTGATTGACTTGAGTAATAATTTCCTCTCTCTCATTACTATGAGCATCAATGACGTGTAATAACAGATCGGCTTCAGTGGCTTCCTGTAACGTCGATTTAAATGCGGCCACTAATTCATGCGGTAAATGGCGGATAAAACCCACGGTATCGGCCAAAACGATTTCACCGGCATCAGGTAACGGACAACTGCGTAATGTGGGATCCAGGGTGGCGAATAGCTGATCCGCCGTATAAATATCCGCCCCGGTCAGCCTGTTAAATAAGGTGGATTTACCTGCGTTGGTATAGCCCACCAGGGAAACGGATGGAACTTCGGCTTTTTTTCTTTTACTACGGCCCTGGTGGCGTTGCTTGTCGACTTTGTCCAAACGCTGCTGAATCTGCTTGATACGCAAACCCAAAAGCCGCCTGTCGGTTTCCAGCTGGGTTTCACCCGGACCGCGCAGACCAATACCGCCTTTTTGTCGCTCCAGATGCGTCCAGCCTCTTACAAGTCGGGTTGACAGGTGTTTTAATTGTGCTAACTCAACCTGTAACTTGCCTTCAAAGGATTGCGCACGTTGGGCAAATATGTCGAGAATCAGGCCATTTCTATCAACCACTCTAACACCCAAAGCGCCTTCGAGGTTCCTTTCCTGACTGGGTGCGAGCGGGTGATTAAATAAAACGACATCGGCAGAATGGGCTTCCACCATGGCTTTAAGCTCTTCAAGCTTACCTTTGCCAACAAAATATTTTGGATCGGGACGTTTGCGACTGCCGGTAACCACATAAACAGGATTTGTTCCGGCAGATTTTGCCAATTCTTTTAATTCTAAAAGATCTTCCTGCCCGGAATGAAAAGTTAGATGAACAAGTACGGCTCGTTCACCTGAATCGGGACGATCAAACAATAAAACACTCCATAAAGCAGGGTATAAAAATAGTATTCAAAAACCGGGAAATTTTCATTCGTTGCCGGCTTCGTCTTCACGCATTATTTTAACGGCTTTGCTTGGCACGATCGTTGAAATAGCATGCTTATAAACCATTTGACTGATTGTGTTTTTCAGCATAATCACGTACTGATCGAAAGAATCGACTTTCCCCTGTAACTTTATGCCATTAACAAGAAAAATTGATACAGGCGTATGTTCCTTTCTAAGCGTATTTAGAAAGTTATCCTGCAAATTTTGACCTTTCGACATCCGATTTCTCCTTATTATTGTAATTGTGTTGGTTTAAGATAACTGCAATTAGATATCAATACAAATCATTATCTGCCAAATCCGCAGTTTGTTTGTTTTATTTAACATATTTTATCAGCAGACGTTACAGGTTGTGCTTATTTTATGCCGGCCATTTTCAGTTTGACGATAAGGTATCGATAATCATCTTCAGCCATCGAATCCTTTAAAATCAGAAGCGTTTTTTTAATGCCCGATTTTGGATATCCGATTCGGAAACCCGGTTTAAAATGTAAAAACAGCACATACGTCGTAATCACAGTGGATCTCAAAATCGTGATCGGGTAAAAGTCATGCCCTTCCGATATCTCCCAACCTAATGCGTCAGTATATTTAATGGTATATTTTTGGGCATTTAACCGCCCAAGAGCATATCTAAGATGTAAACAAATCACCGCAAACAGACTGATTTTAATAACCACAGGCAAAGCATTGGCCATACCCGCCGCTAAAGCGAGAGTATGAATAACAATAACCCATTTTTTTAATGTCCTGGCAGGTTTAATTGTCAGCAAGCAATCAAAACACTGGTGGGACATATTTTATGCTTCATGGTTCACGATCTTTTGCATTTAAAAATGGAGCAGGCCACTACGACCTGATATTCATGTGGTTAAATAGGGTTAGTCGTTAAATCACTACCTTGCTGCCCTATCATCTTCTAGTTCCCGGAGCGGCTTCCAAATTATCCTTAATAAAAGACTCTTCATCTTGCCGAATAAGACACGAATTGAATGATAGCGACTAAATAATTGGGATAAATGCCGAAGCAGACCAGCAGCATACTTAAAACGGCGAGAGTCACTATGGAAACCCATCCATTTGAAGATGCCTCAGGTTCATTTTCTGCGACATCGATACTCATCGACATGACGACGATGATTCTCAAATAGTAATACAGGCCCAGCCCGCTTCCGGCAATAACGGCGAGCAACAGTCCCCATAAACGGCCGTCGGCGCCGCTGGTGAAAATATAGAATTTGCCGATAAATCCGGCAGTCAGCGGAATACCCGCCAGTGATAATAACATCAGGGTAAAAATCACCGCCAGCCAGGGCTTACGCCAAAAAAGTCCCCGATAAAGCGAGATTTCACCCGCTTCCGCCTGTGATATTGAAAGCACCGAAACGACTCCGAAGGCGCCGATCGTAGTAATGAAATAGGCAACCAGATAAAACGTAACCGACTCGACCGCCAGCGCAGGAGCAATACTGCCGCCGGCAATGAATGCGACCAGCAAATAGCCCATATGGGCAATGGACGAATAGGCCAGCAAGCGTTTGACGTTTGTTTGCAGCAAAGCCAGCAGATTGCCGCCCATTATGGATAAAACGGCAATGGCGCTAAAAACAGTCAATAGAGGCGTATATGCATAGCTGTTTGTGCTGATGAAAAAACGCAGCAGAAGCACGAAAACAGCGCCTTTGGAAACGGTGGCGATAAATGCGGTAATCGGCGCAGGCGCGCCTTGATAGACATCCGGTGTCCATAAATGGAACGGAACCAGGGAAAGTTTGAAACCGACTCCTGCTAAGATAAGCATGACGCCGCTCAAAATCATAATATTCATAGCCGGCCGGATTTCGATAAATCGGCCAATGCCGCTAAAAGTGAGCTCGCCGCTTTGTGAATAAATCAGCGCCATACCCATGAGCAGGAAAGCGGAAGACGCACCGGATAAAATCAGGTATTTGATCGCCGCCTCCAAAGACCGCGTCTGATTGAGCGGATAGCTGATCAGTGCAAACAGAGAAATACTGAGCATTTCAAGCCCCAAAAAAAAGGCCGCAAAATGACTGCTGGCGACCAGCACCAAAGCACCCAGAAGAGCCGTCAGCAACAGCAACGGGAGCTCTTCGTTCTCTCCTTCGCGATTTTTGAAATAATCATGACAAAACCCCAGCACAGCAAGGCCTGTCAACAGCAATAGCGCCATAAAGAACAAGGCATATTCATCTATCCGGATGAGCGAAGTTGCTTGAACCGGACTTTCTTGCCAGGCGATTCCCAACACCAGCAGTGATGCTATTATTCCGCAAGCGGCAATACCGGAAATGAGGATAAAGTTTCGCCGGATGGCAATAGCGAGCATTACCGCTATCGCCGCAGCGGATAAAGTAATAATGGGCGCAAGTGCAACAAGCTGGTTAATGTTCATGGATAGGCAACCGCAACCTGGTCTTGTATTATTTGCTTGCACCCGGCCGCCGAAACGTTTAGTACGCCTTGGGGGAAGAGGCCAAGCCATGCCGTAACGAGCACAAGCAAACCTAATGAGGTTAGTTCGCGGCGGTTGAAGTCCGCCGGAAATGATTGACTTTGCAGCGGGCCATGAAAGGCTTTTTGTATAATAATCAGCGAATATACCGGCGACAGAACAAGAACCAGGGCGGCCGCGGAGGTCAACAAAATATTAACTTTGAATGCTCCCAGCAACACCAGGAACTCGCCAATGAAATTTCCCAATCCGGGCAATCCCAGCGAGGCCATCGCAAAAAACAAGGCAAAAGCCGACAGCCGAGGTAAAGTGGACCATAGCCCTCCCATACGACCCATTTCACGTGTATGCAGGCGTTCCTGCAAGCTGCCCGCTATCATGAATAATGCTCCAGCGCTAATGCCGTGCGCCAGCATTGTAATGACGGCTCCCTGCATGGCGAAGATGTTCCACGAGAATATTCCCAGCAGGATAAAGCCCATATGGCTGACGCTGGTATAAGCGATCAGCCGTTTCAGGTCTGTCTGGGCGTAAGCCATTATTGCGGCATAGAGTACGCTAACCACTCCCAGCGTCATTGCAATCGGAGCAAACTGACGGCTGGCTTCAGGAAATAACGGGATCACAAAGCGAAACAAGCCGTAAGCGCCTGTCTTAAGCATAACGCCAGCCAGGATAACACTGCCTCCGGTCGGCGCCTGAGTGTGCGCATCGGGCAGCCAGGTATGAAAAGGCACCGCCGGCAGCTTGACGGTAAAAGCGATAAAAAAGCCCAGCATCAGCCAGAATGCTGCATCAGAGTCTATCCCGGCGTTTTGTAGATTGAAATAATCGAAGGTAAACGAACCCGTACGGTTATGATTGATTAACACCAGCACCACTATCGCCAGCAGCATCAAAAGACTGCTCACTTGCGTAAAAATGACAAACTTTATCGCCGCATAGGTCCGGTTTTCATGCCCCCAGATACTGATCAGGAAATACATCGGGATAATCATCAGTTCCCAGAAAAAAAAGAACAGGAAGAGGTCGACCGCCAAAAAAACGCCGACCGTACCGGCCAGACACGTCAATAGATTAAAATAAAAGAAACCCTGGCGATCCTTGATTTCCGTCCAGGAACTGCTGACCGCCATAAAGCCGAGCAGGACCGTCAATGCTATCAACAGCAGACTGACTCCATCGGCAGCCAGATGAAAACCTATTCCGAACCGGGGAATCCAGGGCCGATTGAAATCGGCAAGCCACGCGGGCGACATGCCGGAAGACAAGATATCAACAGTTCCGGTCCCGGAATATTGCCAGAGCAAGAGCGCTGCTTCAATAATGAGGGCGATGAGAGCTATTAGTCGTGCATCGCCCGGACTCCTGCGTTCCACAAACCAGGCTGCAAACCCGCCCAGACACAAAACAATAATCAACGCAGGCAGAATCATGACAGCAACCCCAGAGCAATAACGGCTACCGTGCCTAATACCAGGGAGGAAGCATACCAGCGCACACGCCCAGTTTGAGCCGCGCTGATCATACGGTGAAGCTCGCGGCCAAGCCACGCAAGCGCCAGATAAAGCCTATCGACTATATCGTTTTTATTCAGCCTGGCGATGCTTGTAAAAGGCTGAACCAGCAAGCCGTCATAAAGCGCATCAAAACCCCAGCCGCTCAGAAACAGCTTCCTTACCGGCCGGGCCCAACCGTAATTTGCGAAACGTTGTGAAGAAAAGGTATGAGTGAGATAGAACAGCACGGCGATCAACAAGCCGAAGAAAGGCGCGGCGATAGTGATGACCGAAACAAGAGTAAGAGCATCGCTGGAAGCCGGGTTAACCGGAAATACAGAATCCAGAGGAATCTGCAACACACCGCCAAATAGCGCAAGGATAGCCAGCAACAGCAATGGAACGCTCATAGACAAACCGAGCCCCTTTTCAATGGTCCGGGACTGAGTTCCAAAAAAAACGACAAAGATCAGGCGGAAGCTGTAGATGCCGGTAATAAGGGCGCCCAGGCAACCCGCAGCCCATAGTCCGGGAGAAGCTGCATAAGCCTCCAGTAAAATCTCGTGTTTGCTATAAAAGCCGGAGGTAAAAGGCAGAGCGGATAATGCTGCGCCGCCAATGATAAAGCTCCAGAAGGTCAAGGGCATGGCTTTGCGGAGTCCCCCCATTTTAAAAATATTGTGCTCGTGATGAAAACAGTAAATAACTGCGCCTGCAGCAAGGAACAACAACGCTTTGAAAAAGGCATGGGTCAACAGATGAAAAATCGCCGCCGACCAGGCGCCAACGCCTAAGGCAAGAAACATGTAACCGATCTGGCTGATGGTGGAGTAAGCGAGTATCCGTTTGATGTCAGTCTGCGCGAGAGCTGCGCATCCTGCAATCAATAAAGTAATCGTTCCAATGACCGCAACCGCAAATTGAACTGCGGGCGCCAGTAGGAATAAATCATGGGTGCGGGCAATCAGGTAAACACCCGCAGTCACCATAGTAGCCGCATGAATCAGGGCGCTAACCGGGGTAGGCCCTGCCATGGCGTCAGGCAGCCAGGTCTGCAAGGGTAATTGTGCGGATTTTCCAACCGCCCCGCCTAGCAGCAATGCCGCCGAAGCAACCGGTAGCAGGGTACCTGGCGCCCATTGGCCGGTAGCCAGACGCATCAGGGACTGAATGTCAAAGGTATGCAATTGCGTAAACAGTAAAAATAAACCCAACGCCATAGCCGTATCGCCGATGCGGGTCATCACAAAGGCCTTGCGCGCCGCATAACCATTGTTCGGATCTTCATACCAGAAGCCGATTAACAAATAACTGCCCAGCCCCACGCCTTCCCAACCCAAATAAAGCAGCACCAGATTGTCTGCGAGGACCAGCACCAGCATGGCTGATACAAACAGATTCATATAGGCAAAAAAGCGTGCATAGCCCGGATCGGATTCCATGAAGCCGGCTGAATAAACATGAATCAGAAAACCGACGCCAGCCACGACAAACAGCATCGTCATCGATAAGGCGTCGAGATAGAAGCCGAAGGGCGCTGACAAATCGTCCATCGCTATCCACGACCCCAACAACAGCCTGTAAAAAGGCACTGTTCCATTCAGGAAGTCGACGCCGATCAGGCAGACCAGCAATGCCGAGATCCCGACGCTTCCGATTCCTATCCAGGCAATGAGCGGTTTGAAAAGCCGTCCGCCGGCCAATACCAGGGTTAAAAATCCAAGAAATGGAAATAAAGGCACCCATCCGAGAAGTTCTGTCATTCCAGCCTCCTATCCTTGCATCTCGTTCACTGAATCGGCATCCAGCGTATTAAAACGATGGAAAATTTGCATCACGAGCCCCAGGCCAACACCCACCTCCGCCGCGGCAAGAGTCAGTATCAGCAGAAACATGATTTGGCCATCCGCCTGCCCCCAGCGGGAACCTGCCACAATAAAGGCCAAACCGGTAGCGTTGAGCATGACTTCCAGGGACATCAGCATCATGATCAGGTTGCGCCGAACCATTAAACCGATCAGGCCCAGCACAAACAATACGGCAGACAGCAACAGGCCAAACTCCATCGGAACCCCGCTCATGATTCCGTCCTCCGCCGTGCAGTCTTGAGCATCGGTTTTCCCAGATGGTAAGCACCCACCAACCCGGCCAGCAATAATATCGAGGCCAACTCCACCGCCAACAGATAAGGCCCGTATAATGCAATCCCTACTTGTCTGGCATCCACTACATGGCCGGTATCGGCATTATCGCCAAGCACGATCATGACCAGCATTTCAGCAAGCAGAATCAAGGCCAGCAAAGACGGCCAGATCCAGATTCCCGGCTTTAGCCAGTCAGATTCCTGATTTATAGTCTTTTGCCCCTGATTGAGCATCATGATGACGAACACAAATAGAACCATAATCGCTCCGGCGTAAATAATCACTTCCAGCACGGCGGCAAAATGCGCTCCCAGCAGAAAGAAAATAACGCCCACAGCCAGCAGCGATAAAATCAGATAAAGAAGTCCGTGTACAGCATTAAGCCTAGTGATCATCATGACTGTAGCGAATATGGCAACGGCGGAAGCAATATAAAATAAAATCAGCGCCATAATGCTCTCCATCAGGGTAACAAGGTTTTTACATTGACCGGCGGGTATTCGTTTTCAGCCTGACCCTTGGCTTTATTCCCGATCGTCATACCGGCAACCCGGTAAAAGTTATAATCGTGATACTTTCCGGTCCCATCAATTAACAAATGCTGCTTTTCGTAAACCATATTCTGCCGGTCATATTCACACATCTCAAAATCCGGCGTGAGCTGAATGGCGTTAGTCGGACAGGCTTCTTCGCAAAATCCGCACATGATGCAGCGGGAGAAATTGATCCGGAAGAATTCGGGATACCAGCGTCCGTGCTCGTCCTCCGTCTTCTGCAAGGCGATGCAGTCTACGGGACAAGCTACTGCGCAAAGATTGCACGCGACGCAACGCTCTTCACCATCCGGATCGCGGGTCAAAATAATACGTCCCCGATAACGTGGAAACAGCGCCGGCTTTTGCTCCGGATATTCCACGGTATCGTGTTTGATGAACGTATGCCTTAAAACCTCCCATAATGATCTCAGTTGACTAAACATTACTTTTTCCTTTCATTAACTGTGCAATGACAACACAACCGCCCCGGTAACCAGCAGGTTCAATAGCCCTGCGGGCAGCAGCACCTTCCAGCCGAAAGTCATCAACTGGTCATAGCGCGGGCGCGGCAATGCTCCGCGCAGCAAAATAAAAAGCAATATGCCGATGGTGGTTTTCAAACAAAACCATAGCAGCGGCGGCAGCCACGGGCCCAGCCAGCCGCCGAAGAAGAGGGTCACCACCAGCGCTGAGCTGAGTGTAATGGCGAGATACTCGCCGACGAAAAACATGCCGAATTTCATTCCTGAATATTCGGTATGAAAACCGCCGATCAATTCTTGTTCTGCCTCAGGCAAATCAAGCGGCGCCCGGCGGCTTTCCGCAATGACGGCGATGAGGAAGATGATAAAACCGAAAAATTGAGGCAGAATAAACCAGCCGTCGCGCTGAGCCTCGACAATTTCCCTTAAATTAAAAGTACCGGACAACATCACCACGCCCATGATAGAAATGCCCATGAAGACTTCATAACTGACGGTCTGCGCGGCCGCACGCAGCCCGCCGAGCAGCGAATATTTGTTATTGGAAGCATAACCTGCCAGCACGATACTGTAGACGGACAGCGACGACAATGCCAGAAAGTAAAGCAGTCCGAAATTAAAATCGATGATGCCAACGCCCGGTGCAAAAGGAATCACTGCGAAACCGGTAAGCATGGTAATAAATACGATGGTGGGCGCCAGGACAAACACCGGTTTATCGGAAAAGGGTGGAATCCAGTCTTCCTTGAAAAACATTTTGATCATATCGGCGGCCACCTGCATCAAGCCTAGCGGCCCGACCCTGTTGGGTCCCAGGCGGTCCTGCCAGACCGCCAAAAGGCGGCGTTCTACCCAGATCAGCAATGCCGAAACGGAAATCGTTGATACTAAAATGCCGATGATGTCAGCCGCATCGCCCAGGCCTGCATTCATAACGGAGCCTCCGAATTAGGCTGTTGTTCGGGATTAGCTTTATTTAAAGTAACCTGATCCAGAAATTTTAAAGGCTGGAATTCAGGCCGCCCTGCGGTTATTCCAAGCAAACCGCGAGGCAGTGTCTTCTCAATGTTTACTGGAAATTTTAAAAGAAAGTTTCTTGCCGGGTCGCAGATTTCTATTGGATCACCGGGATCGACTCCTAATGATTCGGCATCCTGAGGGTTCAGCAGGACGCATAAATCGGGTAATCGTTCGGCCAGTGGCGTTGACTGTAAACTTAACTCCTCGCTGCCGAAAATATGCGGCAAAGACATAATTCGCCATAAACCCGGTTCCGGTTCAAAGGCCGGCGGAATATGACCAAACCAGGGCAAATGACTACCGGATGGCTTGATCAGCCGGGCTCCGGCGTCTCCATCACGCAAATGACCGCCGGTTTCCTGCTGGAACTTGTTAATCGCCTGGTTGGAATTCCAGCCTGGCGCCCAAATGACGGGTAATAAGGCCGGTTGAACATGCGCCATTGCTCCCTCCATTGAAAAAGCGAAGGGTGTTTCCATATCTTGCGGCTGGCCGGGTTCACTGACTTTGATATTGGCATGCATTGCGGTTCGGCCGCTGTAACGGTGAGGCTGTCTCGGGATTTTACTGCCCTTGATGATGTTATCAGTCTGCGGCGCGGCGTGAACAATGGCGGCAAGATAGGGGAATGCGCTTGCGCAAGCGGCCGTAAGAGCGTGGTGATGCCGCCATTGAGAATTTTCCAAACGCGTCAGCCACTGCCAGCTGCCGCGTATCGGATCTGCCGCCGGGTAAACAGGAAAATATCGCTGTGCCCGCCCCTCGTTGTTTACCAGGGTCCCTTCGGATTCAGCAAAAGTTGCAGCAGGAAGTACCAGTTCGGCACGTCCAACTGTTTGATTTTCGAGATTATCAATAACCACAACATGAGCTGCTTTTTCCAGAAACCCATCCACGCTTTGATGTGAAGCCCGCCGATAAAGATCGTTCTCAAGAATGACCACGGTATCCGCCAAGCCATCATTTATGCTATCGAATGCCTGCTGCAAAGGCCTGCCATTCATTATGGCCAACCCCAAGCTGTTGCATTCCGGCAGGGTAAAAGTCAACTGTTTGTCCTGGGCAGGCAATGCTTTGGCGACATTATAGGCGGCCTGAATGACTGCGACGCTCAAGCAACTGGTTCCCGATACGATCAATGGGCGCTGCGCCTGTTTCAAAGCCTTGGCAATCGAACGTGCAAGCGATTTTTCGTCTTCACTCAAGTCAACGGGTTCAGCAGCCGACTCATCCAGACAATGAGCAATAGCAAAGCCAAACCGTGCGATATCGTCCGGGCTACCTTGATAGGTGCCGGTTGCCACATCATCCAGACGGGTAGAACAAATACTGGCGATAAACAAGGGGCTGCGTATCGGACCCAATTGCCTGATTGCGGCATCCTGCCAGAGCGGTATATGCATCTTGTGCGCCATGTCAAATGATGCGTTGCGCACTGCCTGCCGTAACGAAAGCGCCAGCCTGGGCGCACTGTGAGTCACATCCTCACCCATAATCAACACGGCATCGGCTTGTTCAGTCTCTCGCAGAGAGGGTGACCGAATACCTCCGTTAAACAATATCTCGACGATAGCGTTGAGTAACGTATGTTCCGCATCTTCCAGGCCCAGAAAGAAATTAGCCTCGCCGACCAGTGAGCGCAAGGCAAAATTAGCTTCCAGTGAAGCGCGCGGCGAACCAATGCCTATTACTGACTTGGCGTATTTCAACAGATTCCGGAAGTGGTTTTCCGCTATCTCGGCGGTTGTCTCTGTCTGGCCTTTAATGCCTGGCATCACGATGCGTTTTTGGCTATTGACGAATCCATAACCGAAGCGTCCGCGGTCGCACAAAAAATAGCCGTTAATTTCGCCATGATAACGGTTGATGATACGCCTGAGTTCTCCGTAGCGTTCACCGGGAGCGGTGTTGCAGCCCAGGCTGCAATGAATACAAATCGATGGCGCCGTCTGTAAATCCCACTTCCGGGTGTAGCGCGCGCTGAAAGTCTTATCTGTAAATACGCCTGTCGGACAGACTTCGACCAGATTACCGCTGAATTCGTTTTCCAGCGCGCCATCTTCAAAGCGGCCGAAATAAACATTGTTGTGCATTCCCAGAACCTGAAGATCTTTACCGCCGGCATACTCATCATAAAAACGCACGCACCGGTAGCAGGCGATGCAACGATTCATTTCATGATTGATAAAAGGGCCGAGGTTCTGGTTGTTATGAGTTCGCTTCCGGCCCCGGTAGCGGCGGAAAGTATGGCCGGTCATGACCGTCATATCCTGTAAATGGCATTCGCCGCCTTCCTCGCATACCGGACAGTCGTGCGGGTGATTAGTCATCAGCAGTTCGATATTGTCACTGCGAAACTGCCGTGCCTGTTCAGCATCGATGGAAATGCGCATGGCCTCCTTTACCGGCGTCATGCAAGCCATGACCAGCCGCCCCCTCTGGTCTTCGGCATCCTTGTATTGAATAATCGCACATTGCCGGCATGCGCCCGCCGAGCCCATGGCAGGATGCCAGCAAAAATAAGGCAGGTCCAGGCCCAGCGACAAACAGGACGACAGCAGATTGTCGCCGTCCTGAACATCATAAGATTGGCCGTCTATTTCGATCCGAGCCATTACGCAGACTCCACTACAGCATTATCTTCAGCGATATAGCGCTCAAAATCCTTGCGGAAATATTTAAGCGCGCTTTGCAGCGGTTCCATGGCTCCGGGCGCTAACGCGCAAAAGGTATTTCCGGGCCCCAGCATGCGGGTTAATCCGGACAATATATCCAGATCTTCCAGCCGGCCTCGTCCTGCAATGATGTCTTTCAGCAAAGTGACCGTCCAGGGCAAGCCATCACGGCAAGGCGTACACCAGCCGCACGACTCCTGGGCAAAAAACTGTTCCAGGTTCAGCACCATTTGTACCGGACAGGTACGATCATCAAGAATAATCATCGTTCCTGTGCCCATGCGGCTACCGGCTTTGGCTACGGCTTCGTAATCCATAACCACATCCAGATGCTCGGGCAACAGGAAATCGGTTGATGCGCCGCCGGGCAAAAAGCCGCGCAATTTATAACCATCCTGCATGCCGCCTGCATGCTCTTCAATGATTTCCCGGATGGGAACGCCCATCGGCAGTTCCCATAAACCGGGATGTTTAATGCGTCCGCTGGCTCCGAAGAGTTTGGTTCCCTGATCGGCGCCCATTGACAAACCACGATACCACTCGACGCCATAATTTAAAATATGCGGCACATTACATAAAGTTTCTACATTATTGATTACCGTCGGTCTGCCCCAAAGTCCGCTGACCACCGCGAAAGGCGGTTTGGCTCGGGGTGTGGCTCTCTTTCCTTCGAGTGCATTAAGAAGTGCTGTTTCCTCGCCGCAAATATATCGTCCTGCGCTGGTATGTAAATGTATTTCCAGGCTGAATTCCGAATTTAAAATATGCTCGCCCAGATAGCCTTTAGCTCGAGCCCCGCGCAAAGCCGTCTCAAGACGCAAAGCGGCAAGGTGATATTCTGAGCGCAGGAATATATAGGCGATACTGGCCTGAACAGCATAGGCCGCAATAATAATGCCCTCAATTAACTGATGCGGGTCCTGCTCCATCAGCAGTCTATCCTTGAATGTTCCCGGCTCCATCTCATCGGCGTTGGCAATCAGGTAACGGGTTTGTGAGCTGTCGTCATCCACAGGCACCATGCTCCATTTAAGGCCGGTGCCGAATCCCGCTCCGCCTCGGCCGCGTAATCCCGCATCCTTGACCCATTGCTGCACATCTTTCGGTTGCAATTGAGTGACAGCCTTGCGCAATCCCTGATAGCCGCCGGTGCTTTCATAATCGGCCAGCGTTGCAAAAACACGATCCGGCCGGATATTTTTGGTTAAGGGTTTATCCATATTCTCCATAGCACTACCTTCCGAAAATCTCGTTAACAGCATTTTCCGTGACGTCGAGCTTCAGCTTGTCACCCACCAGAACAACCGGTGCGTGATCGCAGGCACCCAGGCAAACAATCGGCAATACCGTATATTCGCCATCCGCAGATATTTCGCCCAACTCGACGTTCAGATACCGGCATAAACGCTCGCTAATATCCTCTGCACCGAGCATCCAGCAGGTAACGCTGTTGCAATAATGAATGACCGTTTTACCTACCGGTTGGCGGTAAATCAGATTGTAGAAAGTCGCCACTCCTTCCAGTTGCGCCGACGACATTTCCAGCAGTTCGGCTACGGCAACAAGGCATTCGTCGGAAACCCAGCGTCGATGTTTCTGAATGATTTTTAGCGCCTCTATGGAAGCGGCTGTTTTATCTTCGTAATGACTCATCCCGGCTTTAATCTCCCGGATTTCTGCGAGGCTCAAACCTTCAAAGTCCGGTTTTTCTATAGGCTCTTTCATATCAGCGGTCCACGTCGGCCATGACAAAATCGATACTGGCCAGTATCGCGATCAGGTCGGCAATCATCATTCCCCTGCACATCATCGGTATCATCTGTAAGTGCGGGAAGGAAGGGGTGCGGATACGGGTGCGGTAAGACATCGTGCCGCCGTCGCTAATCAGATAGTAAGCATTTAAACCTTTCGTAGCCTCAATGGTTACACAGGATTCGCCGGCAGGAATTACCGGCCCCCAACTGACGTTGAGAAAATGCTGGATCAGCGTCTCTATATCATGCAGCGTGCGCGCTTTAGGCGGAGGCGTAGTCAATGGATGATGAGCCTTATGAGGCCCTTCAGGCATATTTTCCAGACATTGCGCGATGATTCGAACGCTTTGGCGCATTTCTTCAATGCGCACCACGCAACGATCATAACAATCGCCGTGGCTTGCAATGGGTATTTCAAATTCGTAATTTTCATAGCCGGAATAAGGCCGTGCTTTGCGGTAATCCCACGCCAGGCCTGTGGCTCGAAGGCCGGGCCCCGTTACGCTCCAGTCGACGGCTTCTGCAGTGTTATAGGCGCCGACTCCCTGCGTGCGACGTTTTAATATGCTATTTTGCATCACCAGCTTGTCATAATGATCCAGCCGTGCCGGTAAATAATTAACGAACTCGCGTATCCGTTTATCCCAGCCCTGCGGCAAATCCATTGCAACACCGCCGATTCTAAAATAACTGGAATGCATACGAGCGCCGGTAATCGATTCCAGAATATCGAATACCTTTTCGCGGTCGATAAACATATAGAAGATCGGCGACATCTGGCCCACGTCCTGGGCGTAGGTGCCATAAAACAACAGATGGCTGGCAAGGCGGTAGAGTTCAGTGATCATCACACGGATGACCTGAGCCCGCTCCGGAACATCGATGCCGGCCAGTTGCTCCACGGCAAGCACATAAGGCAAATTATTGGACGAGCCGCCCAGATAATCGACGCGGTCTGTATAAGGAATATAGGTATGCCAGGATTGCCGTTCACCCATTTTTTCCGCGCCGCGATGGTGATAACCGATATCGGGCAGCGCATCGATAATTTCTTCTCCATCCAGTTGCAAGGCAATACGGAATGCGCCATGCACGCTGGGATGATTGGGCCCCATGTTCAGGAACATGAAGTCGCTTTCTTCACTGCGCCGGCGCATACCCCAATCTTCGGGGACAAAGCGCAAGGCATCCTGTTCGATTTCCTGACGCTCGTCGGGAAGACTAAAGGCTGTCATCTCAGTCGCACGCGCATAATGTTCCTTGCGCAGCGGATGTCCCTGCCAAGTCGGCGGCATCAGAATGCGCCGAAGATGCGGATGGCCTTCAAAGACGATGCCGAACATATCCCAGACTTCGCGCTCATACCAATTGGCCGAAGGCCAAATATCACTTATAGTCGGAAGGGATAAGTCGGCTTCATTCAAGGCGACTTTGATCCGGATATCGTCATTGCGCTCAAAAGAGAGTAAATGATAGACAACGGTAAAGGCACTGTCAGACAGTGCATGCCGATGAGTGCGCTGACGCTCGTCGATAGCCGTCAGATCAAACAGCAACAAATAGGGGGAAGTGATTTGAAATTTCAGATGCTGAAGGGTAGCCCGCAGGTTTTGCCTGGGAAGCCAAACAGTGGTTATGCCATCGAGAGTTGGCTGAACTGTAAAGTCATTTATATTCAGCCGCTCCGTTAGTTCCCGAACAATGGCGGGAGTATTGGAAGGAATCTCAATTTTGTCTGCATTACCGTCCAATGACTATTCTCCTCAATGCTTACAGGCTCATAATGTCACTATAGCTTGTCGGGACTTCTTAACTGCCGCGTGCGCATTCTCTCTTCGGTAAGTAAATCGCGGTAGCTGGGCTGGCCGGTTGTCTTGATGATGGTTTGATCACCTGCGACCCAGCTTAACGGGCGCCTTTCTCTGCCTATCGAATCCTGCAGCAGCATTAAACCCTGAAGCAGCGCTTCAGGGCGGGGCGGACAGCCCGGCACATAAACATCCACCGGTAAAAATTTGTCCACGCCCTGCACTACGCTGTAAATATCATACATGCCGCCGGAGTTGGCGCATGACCCCATCGATATAACCCAGCGCGGCTCCAGCAATTGATCATAAAGCCGCTTGATAACAGGCGCCATTTTACGAAAAACGGTGCCTGAAATAACGATCAGATCGGCCTGGCGAGGTGATGCCCTTATAACTTCCGAGCCGAAGCGGGCAATATCATGGCGGCTGGTAAATGCTGTAGCCATTTCCACATAGCAGCAGGACAGGCCGAAGTTAAAAGGCCAGACGGAATTGGATTGCCCCCAGGCGACCATATCTTCAAGCTTGGCGAATAAAAAATTGCGACGCAGTGCTTCTTCATACGTCTGTTCTCCGGGCTTGGGCGCGGAATCGTTTTCAGCTCGCGTCAGACTCCAATGCATAAATTTCCCCTAGCGTCTATTGTCGACGGTGTTAATGCGTTGCCTGGACGTACGCCAGTCAAGAGCGCCTATAGCGCCAAGATAGATCAGCGTAGCGATCAGAACGGTGAGGAAAATCAGCGCTTCGATAAAGCCTGACCACCCGGCTTCTTGCAAAGCAACCGACCAAGCAAACAGAAAAACGCTTTCCATATCGAAAATTACAAAGAAAATGGCGAGCAGATAAAAGTGCACGGAAAAGCGAATGTGAACGTCACCGGTCGGCACTATGCCGGATTCAAAAGGCTCATCGGCTGCTTTAGCGCGGTGTCTTTGTCCCAGGAGGAAGGCGCCTCCGAGCATGACTCCGGTAACGGCGATTACGGCTCCGAAATAGATTATCAAAGGGAGCAGGTTAGTGGCAAGTGTGCTTTCGGTGTTCATCTTAGGGCCTTCACTCTCCAATAATCAAACATCATTGAATTAAGGATTTGTCCCCACGATCCGGAGACCTTGCCAAATATTGGCACATAACCCGTAAACTTGGCAAGTATTTATTAGCTGATCACCAGGGCAATCGCGCTATCTACCCATTGAACCCTGAAATTTGTTAAAGTCTGTTTTTTGACAAAAAGCTGTATGTTGCCTGATCCACGCCCTTATTTTGCCGATCTTACCGATCCGCGCCGCGAAAC
>JAQURG010000010.1 GCA_028715725.1 Methylococcales bacterium | reverse complement strand
TTGCCAAAAATACTTATAAAACCATTAGGGATAATGAAAACCCTAAAAAAGATTTTATAATAACCAAAAATGAATCGAAAACACAGTGCTTTTCGTTACTGAAAGCCATCAGTAAAAACGTTCGTTTGCTGAGGTACGTCGCGAACGACCACCTCTCCCAGCATCCCCGCGCCCAGCGTTCGCTTTTCACTCTTGTTGGCAGTTAACAGGACATACAATACAGGGACTTCATATTTATCATGAGCGCGTAAATAGGCCTTCACATCGGGATCGTTTCTTAATAACTGGTCGATATCTTCGCTACAGACGAACGGGGCATTGACAAGCGGCTCCCTCCTCAATGCATCATGATTCAAGTCGACGGGGCCTGGATCTCTTAGGCGACCCGGAGCACATGGTTGTACAGCGCATGTACATGACTTCTCAACTTATTGGAGTACCCTTGTATCGCTCGTATCTTTTTGTTGGACGCATCGACAAAACTCTCGACGATCTGCCTGTCTTCCTGCATCTGTTTTTCTTGCTCATGAACATGGCCGCCCAGACTGCCGATTAGCTCTTGCAGATGGTGTACCTGACTGTCCAAAACGTTCTGAGGCTCCGAGGCTCCATGTGATCATCTATCGTCATTCATAATCGGCTTTTCCCGTACTGGTAGTATGCGATGGAAGGTTTAGCGTTCTAATCTAACGCTAAAAGTGCGCGCATGCAAAATGGGGGCGCTGCGTCATCCAAGGTTGTGTGATCCAGTGGTTCTTAGTTGTCATAAGAACCGAAGAATTTCGGTTAATGAAATCCGGATAGTTTACCGCTTATGCCTCTTCTGTGATGTTTACTTTTTCGCAGAAGACATTGTATAAGCACGGCCAGGTTCAATACTATTAGACAAGCCCATCCAGTTTATCGGCATCATGCGGAAGAGGAAAGGATGCCAAGACTTGGCAATAAGGACAAAATCCGGATATTAGTTTCAGCCTGCATCTGCCAAACTTGGAGAATTCCTTTATGTTATTTATTTGCAGAAAATGTGAGTCTGATCGATGCTATTGGATATTATTATATTTCCGGCCACAGATAATAGTCAGCATATTTAAGCCATAGCAGGTGCCGATATGACAAAATCCAGCAACAAACCCCAAGCAGAGGCTGAAAAGAAGCGCATGCTGGCACAAGACAGCGGCGAAGCGGCCTGGCGTTTCTGGGGGCCGTATATGAGCGAGCGCCAATGGGGCACGGTGCGTGAAGACTACAGTGCAGACGGAGATGCCTGGAATTATTTTAGCCATGATCACGCTCGCAGCCGCGCCTACCGCTGGGGCGAGGACGGCATTGCAGGCTTCTGCGATGAAAAGCAGCATTTGTGTCTTGGCTTGGGCCTATGGAATGGACAGGATGCTATCCTCAAGGAGCGCATGTTCGGTTTGACCAATGAGCAAGGCAATCACGGAGAAGACGTCAAGGAGCTTTATTACTATCTCGACGCAACGCCCAGCCATTCCTACCTGAAAATGTTGTACAAGTATCCGCAACAGGTATTTCCCTATGCAGCGCTTATCGAAGAGAGCCGCAAGCGCGGCAGAGACAAGCCGGAATTCGAACTGCTGGATACCGGCGTGTTCGACGGCAATCGTTATTTCGACGTGTTCATCGAATATGCCAAGGGGGATGTCGACGACATCCTGATGTTAGTTACCGCGCATAACCGCGCTGCCGATGCAGCCCCATTGCATATCCTGCCGCAACTCTGGTTTCGCAATACCTGGAGCTGGGGCTATGATGCGACGCGCCCTGCCCTTTCCGCCGGTGAAACCGGCGGCATAAGTGTCCAACACGTGCACTTGGGCAGCTATCATTGCTATTTCGACGGCGATCCCGACCTGCTGTTCTGCGACAATGAAACCAATGTACCTCGTTTGTATAACCAGCAAGCTGCCGGTTATTTCAAGGATGCTTTTCATGACTATGTCATCCACGGCAACCGCCACGCCGTTAACCCCAAACGGGAAGGCACCAAAGCAGCCGGGCATTTCAATTTTTCTGTTCCGGCTCACGGCAAGATTGAAGTTCGCCTGCGCCTGCGCAAAGGCCAACATCCACAACCCTTTGAGAATTTCAATGCCTTGTTTGCCGTGCGTCGTAGTGAAGCGGACGATTTTTATGCCGAACTGCAAACGGCTATAACAGATGCCGATGCCCGATTGATTCAACGTCAGGCTTTAGCCGGTATGATCTGGTGCAAACAGTTCTATTATTACGATATCCCTCAATGGCTCAAGGGCGACCCGGCAACCATCCCGCCGCCGCCACAGCGCCACAATGGACGCAACAGCGACTGGCAGCACCTGAATAACGCCGATATCATCTCCATGCCCGACACTTGGGAATATCCATGGTACGCCGCATGGGATCTGGCGTTTCATTGTGTGACATTGGCAATGGTCGATCCTGCCTTTGCCAAAAACCAGCTGTTACTGATGACGCGCGAATGGTATATGCACCCGAACGGCCAAATGCCCGCTTATGAGTGGAAGCTGGAAGATGTCAATCCGCCGGTGCATGCCTGGGCCGCGTGGGAAGTGTATCAATCCGAATGTAAAAGCAATGGAGGCGTCGGTGACCTTGATTTCCTGGAGCGGATCATGCACAAATTAATCATCAATTTTACCTGGTGGGTCAATCGCAAGGATGCCGATGAAAACAATGTGTTCCAGGGCGGCTTTCTCGGCCTGGATAATATCGGCGTGTTCGATCGCAGCGCCCCATTACCGGCCGGCGGGCACATCGACCAGGCCGATGGCACCAGCTGGATGGCGATGTATTGCCTGAACCTGATGCGCATTGCTTTGGAACTCGCGTTGCATGACCGCGTATATGAAGATATCGCCACCAAGTTTTTCGAACATTTTCTCTACATTGCCAAAGCCATGAGCAATATGGGCGATCAGAACATCGGTCTATGGGATGAGGAAGACCAGTTTTTCTATGACGTGCTGCGTTCCCCCGACGGGAAAATGATCCCGCTCCGGGTACGTTCGATGATTGGGTTGATCCCTTTTTATGCGGTAGAGATTATTGAACCTGAATTACTGGATAAGCTGCCCGACTTCAAACGCCGTTTGAAATGGTTCCTCGATTACCGCCCTGATCTGGCTTCATTAGTTTCCGACTGGAATGAACCGGGGCGCGGCGACCGCCGCTTGCTGTCGCTGCTGCGCGGTCACCGGATGAAAAAGCTGTTGCAACGGATGCTGGACGAGACCGAGTTTCTATCCGACTACGGTGTCCGTTCCCTGTCGCGCGCCTATCATGATCATCCTTATGTAGTCAGTTGCGCCAGCGCGCCAATGGGTGTGCATTACCAGCCGGGTGAAGCCGAATCCGGCATGTTCGGCGGCAATTCCAACTGGCGAGGCCCTGTCTGGTTCCCGGTCAATTATTTATTGATCATATCGCTCAGGCGCTTTGCCGGCTACTATGGCGATGACTTTAAAGTAGAATGCCCGACCGGATCGGGAATATTTCTGTCTATCAGTGAAGTCGCGGATGAACTGTCCCGGAGGCTGATTCAAATTTTTCGCAAAGATGCCAATGGGCGCAGACCTGTTAACGGTCGCGATGAAAGACTGCAAAACGACCCGCACTTTAAGGATCACCTGCTATTCCACGAATATTTCCATGGCGATGATGGCAGCGGCCTGGGCGCATCCCACCAGACCGGCTGGACCGGTCTGGTGGCGAAACTGCTGCAACCATATTCATAAATGAAGATTGTCGGAATTTGCAACAGGGATAACCGCTAAATGGCTGGTAATTATTAATGCTGGCTGCCGCTTCGTAAGATCTAACAGCAAAGCCAGCCTGATATTAGGAATAAACGATTAGTCTGCGGCAAAGCAGTAGAAATAACCGGCTCCGCCGGTACTCACCAGGTTCTCCTGGCTGCAGCCTTTGCTGTCATGAGTAGAATTCGATGACATGTTGGCACCGGTAGCGCCGCGATTGGTACGGTCGGAATGGCCAAACAAAATTATAAAATCTTTCTGTTTTTGAAACTAAGTGATAGCATCCAAAATGAATTACATGCCTTGCAAGTCTGTAATTCACACCCGAACAGGTGTTTGAATTATTAGTTGGATAACTGACTTAATTACTTACTTACTCACAAAGCAGGAGAATAAAAATGAAACAATATGGTGCTGAGTTACTCGGAACATTTTGGCTAGTTCTTGGCGGTTGCGGTAGTGCAGTTTTGTCGGCAGCTTTTCCGGATGGGGGTATTGGCTTGCTGGGTGTGGCCTTTGCCTTCGGTCTAACCGTTTTTACCATGGCTTACGCGATAGGCCATGTTTCCGGGTGTCATCTCAATCCCGCGGTATCCATCGGCCTCTGGGCAGGCGGTCGTTTTCCAGCGAACAAACTTCTCCCTTATATTATTGCTCAGTGTCTGGGTGCGATAATTGGCGGTGGGGTTTTATATCTTATCGTTAGCGGCAAAGCTGATTTTACGACTATCGGCGGTTTTGCTTCCAATGGCTATGGTGATCATTCACCAGGCGGATACTCTTTGTTAGCGGCGCTGGTAACAGAGGTTGTCATGACCATGATGTTTCTGTTTATCATCTTATCGGTCACCCACAAAAATGCGCCAAGCGGATTTGCCGGGCTCGCCATTGGCCTGGGCCTGACCTTGATCCATTTAATAAGCATTCCTGTTACCAATACCTCAGTCAATCCTGCCAGAAGCCTGGGCGTTGCAATTTATGTTGGAGACTGGGCGTTAGCGCAGCTCTGGCTCTTTTGGGTCGCTCCGATTGCAGGCGCTTTGCTGGGAGCTGTAATTTACCGGTCTATAGGCTGCAATCCTGACGATTAATTGCTAAATTATTTATCACTTAGCCAATGTGAGGGTCAATGGATAGCAGCCTTCACATTGGAATTTATGAAGTGCGTCCAGATAACCAAAGCCCTTTTAAGTAAGCAATATCCTGTTAACCAAACGCCACAGCGGAAAACGGCTATAATATGTTTGAAAATCATTGAATGAGAGCTTCACTCAAAAAATTGCAGACGTCGTCCTAATCCATCAATATCTGCCGGATCCTGATTTTAAAATTCCCTTGAGAATACGGCGCATTCCCTGAAAATCAGGGGTAATCCGAAAAAAGTCGAAACTCAGTTCAATATCACTGATAATGTCGGGTTATTTTTTACTAAGGCTGAGATATTCCTACCTGCTATGAAGCTGGAAAAAATCAAACTTTCGGGTTTTAAGTCTTTTGTTGATCCGACGGTCATTCCCATTACCGGCAATTTGACTGCCATCGTCGGCCCTAATGGTTGCGGTAAATCCAATATTATTGACGCCGTGCGCTGGGTAATGGGCGAAAGTTCAGCCAAACATCTGCGCGGCGGCAATATGGCGGATGTCATTTTTAATGGTTCATCCGGGCGCAAACCGGTCAGCACTGCGTCGGTAGAGCTGGTTTTTGATAATTCCGAAGGCAAACTGGGCGGCGAATACGTTCAATATAACTCCATTGCCATCAGAAGGCAGGTTAGCCGTGACGGACAATCCTTATTTTTACTGAACGGGTCACGCTGCCGGCGCAAGGATATTACCGACCTGTTTTTGGGGACGGGTTTGGGTTCAAGAAGTTACGCCATTATTGAGCAGGGCACTATTTCCCGGATGGTTGAGGCGAAGCCTGAAGAGCTGAGAGTTCATATCGAGGAAGCGGCGGGCATTTCCAAATATAAAGAACGCCGCAGCGAAACCGTGACCCGCATGAAGCATACCCGGGAAAATCTGGAACGGCTCGATGATTTGCTTGAAGAAGTTGACAAGCAGCTTAAACATTTGCAAAAACAGGCGGAAAAAGCAGAAAAATATACTGCACTAAAACAACAGGAGCGCCAGTTTAAATTAGAGTTGCTGGCGATGCGCTGGAATACCTACCATCAGGCAGCAAGACAACTGGAAACAAAACTCCAGGACGTGGCTGTCGAGCATAACAGGCTGTTTGTTGAGTTGCGCGATATTAATAACGCTATCGAGGCCAAACGAGCCGAGCATAAAACCCAGCAGCAACAACTCAATAAGGCTCAGGGCGATTATTATACAATGGTTGCTGAAGTCAGCCATCTTGAGCAAGCCATCAAGCATCATGAAGACAGCCATGCAGAAACTTTGCTTGAAATTAAACGCACCCGGCTCCAGGCCGAACAGTCATTCAGCCAGCTTGAGGCGGATTTACAATCCCTGGAAGAGATAAAACAGGCTTTACTGGAAACGGAAGAAAAATTTTGTTTGGCCCAGGAAAAACAGGAAGAAATTTTACAGCGTCAGCAGGCTGCCCAGCAGCAGCGAGGTTCCTGGCAAGTAGACTGGGAAGCATATCGGACGATCAGTTCAAGGTACAAGGAACAGGCCGAGGTGCATCGGGTAAAAGCAATACAACTGGAAAACCAGAATCGTCAATTGCAAATGCGCATGGATAAACTGAACAGCGAGCGCGACGAGCTTTTATCCAGTCAACTGCAACAGGATATTGAGACCCTGGATGCCGATATTGAGATCATCGGATTTCAGCGTGACGGCCATCAAGCTCAACTGGAACAATTGCATCATCAGATACGCGAGCAGCGCCAGCAGATAAAACAGCTCCATGACACCCTGCACAACCGCCGTTCCGAAAGCCACAGTATCAAAGGTAAAATAACTTCGCTGGAGTTATTACAACAACATGCGATGGGCAAAGATAATAAAAATTTGAGCGCCTGGCTGGAATCCATGAATTTGGGCGAAAACCCGCGCTTGGCTGAATTTCTGGACGTCGATTCAGGCTGGGACACGGCCGTTGAAACGGTACTGGGCGGCTATCTGGAAGCGATCTGCGTCGAGAATGCCAGGCCGGCTATCCCGGCTTTGAGCGGCTTGACCAATGAATCACTGACGCTGTTTGAAACCGGAGCCAGAACCCGGGAAAAGGTTGTCAACGGTATGCAAGAAGCCTTAGCTTTGCTGGATAAAGTCAACGCACCCTGGGATTTAAGCTCTCTATTAGCAGGAGTTTATTGCGCCGATGATATTGATAAGGCCAGAGCTTTGGCGGCGCAAATAAAACCTCATGAGTCTGTGATCACCCCGAACGGCGCCTGGCTTGGGCCAAATTGGTTAAAAATAAGCCATACCAAAGACAGTAAAGCGGGCGTTTTACAGCGTGAGAGAGAACTGCGTTTGTTAAAGCATTGTCTGGAAGAGCTGCACGCTGAAATAGCCGACTTCGAAGATCAATTGGCGGCAATCGAAGCTGAGTTAAAAGAAACGGAAATTTTGCGCGAATCTATCCAGCAGCAGGATAATAAACTGGGCGCTGAATTATCGCTTAAAAGCGCCGAATTCAGCGCCTATTCGGCTCGCTGGGAGCATCAGCAGCGCCGTCTCGAGCAGATTGCTGATGACCTTGAAGAGATAATTCGGGAAACCGGTGAAAATGCCGAGATTATTGCCGAGTGCAGTAGCTTGCAGGAAGAGGCCGAAGAGATATTAATGCAGCAGGAGCAAAAAAGGCAGAGCCTTGAAACCTCAAACCAGCTTCTGCAAGCGCAGCAGGATAATACCGAGCAATCCCTGAATGAAGCAAGACAGCAGGTTTACAGTTTAAAGGCGCAGATTGAGTCATCGCGCTCTTCTGAAAATTCAACCGGTAAACAGATTGACCGCCTGCAAGTCCAGCATCAGCATTCACTTGAACGGATCGCCGATCTGGAGAAAAAACTGCAACAAACGCTCGCTCCGCTGGATGAAGAAAAACAGCAATTGGAGCAGCAACTGCTGGATAAACATCAACTGGAAGCCGATTTAAAAAAGCAACGCTTGCTGCAGGAAGCTATTGAATCGGAAATAACCGGATCGTCTGAAGAACATGCCCGCATTCAAAGAGCATTGGACAAACAAAAGGAAGCCCTGGATACTGTTCGCTTTGAATTGCAGGAAAGCAAAGTGCGTCAGCAGACCGTCAATGAACAGCTTAAAGAAATTGACGCCGATGCGGAGCAGGTATTAAAAGCCCTGCCCGATCAGGCCGAAGAGCCGCGCTGGAAAAGTAAAGTGGACGATTTATCGGCTCAAATTGAACGCTTGGGCACAATTAACCTGACCGCTATAGAAGAATACAAGTCGCAATCCGAACGCATGAACTTTCTTGATGAGCAACATGCCGACCTGATTGAAGCCTTGCAAATACTGGATCAGGCGATTAGTAAAATTGATAAAGAAAGTAGGCTGCGTTTTAAAGAAACATTCGATAAAATAAACGGCGGATTGCAGGAAAAATTTCCAAAACTGTTTGGCGGCGGTCAGGCCTACCTGGAACTGACCGAACAGGATTTGCTGGAATCGGGCGTGAATATTATTGCCAGACCGCCCGGCAAGCGCAACAGCTCCATTCATTTATTATCAGGTGGTGAGAAAGCATTAACAGCGGTAGCACTGGTGTTTTCAATTTTTGAACTCAATCCTGCACCCTTTTGTTTGCTGGATGAAGTGGATGCACCTCTTGATGATGCAAATGTCGGGCGATTTTCAAAAATGGTGGAAGAGATGTCGTCATCTGTGCAGTTTTTATATATTTCTCATAACAAGGTCACGATGGAAATTGCAAAACAGCTGGCAGGTGTTACGATGAAGGAACCGGGCGTGTCCCGAATGGTCGCAGTTGATATTGAAGAAGCAGTGAGTCTGGCGGAATCTAATGGATAAAGAACTACTAAGAATTGTAATTATCGCAACCGGTTTGATAATCATCATGGGCATGCTGACATGGAGTTATCTGAAAAACAAGAAATTACAACAAGATATGGATTTTTATGATGACCATGAATTCAATAAATCGTTGGAAATTAACGATGATGAGGATGCTGAAACCGGCATTGAAACACTAGAGGCAACCGATCATCATTATGACGATCCGGAAGATGCTATTTATGAATCCGAAGATGATGAAGTTGAGCCGCCGCCTCGCGCTGCCGCTCCCAATATTATTCAGTTTAGTCTTATCGCCAAGGCAGAGGAAGGCTTTAATGGCGCTGACCTGGTTAATGCCTTTGGAATCGTCGGTCTTGAATATGGCAGTCTGAAAATATTCGAAAAGCTGGACGCTAATCGTCTGGTAGATTTTGGTGTTGCCTGTATGGTTGAACCTGGAACTTTTCCGGACAGGAATCTGGATTCATTTTACTGCCCGGGGCTTGTGTTTTTTATGCAACCCGGCGCGCTTGACGATGCGCAAGCCGTTTTCGATGACTACATAGAAACGATTCAGCTACTGGCGATCGAACTAGACGGCGTTATCCTGGATCATCACAGAGAACCACTGACCGACGCCACCATTCAATCGCTCCGGCAGAGCTTGTAATTCAGGGAATGAGGTTCAGGGCGCTCAACGCTGAACCTCGTCCTCCTCTTCAAACCTTAATCTTGCACCTGATCCCTTGAATTCTGTCTATAACGAGCTTGTTGCTAAAATTAATCAATGGAATCATGAGTATTATATCCTCGATACTCCTTCAGTCAGCGATGCCGAGTACGACCAGACATTTAGAAAACTGCTGGAGATGGAGGCTGAGCATTCTGAATTAATTACACCGGAATCACCCTCGCAGCGTATAGGCGCACAACCGATAAGCGAATTTCGCAAGGTTGAACATACCGTCAAAATGCTTTCCCTTGCGAATGCATTTTCTCTCGAGGAAACCTACGATTTCTTTGAAAAAGCCGCCAGAGAACTAAATGTAAGCCCATCGTTACTTGATATTTTCAGCGAGCCCAAGCTCGATGGTTTGGCGATCACCATTCATTATGATAAAGGACGGTTCAGCTATGCCGCTACGCGCGGTGATGGTCAAGTGGGTGAAGACGTTACTCATACCATAAAAACCATCAAAACTGTTCCTATTAAACTGGCAACCGATAATCCGCCCCTGAAACTGGATGTGCGCGGCGAAGTATTCATGCCCAAAGCCGCTTTTGAGAAACTTAACCGGCTGGCCGCACAAAATAATAATAAAGTCTTCGTGAATCCGAGAAATGCCGCTGCCGGAACAATCCGGCAAATGAACCCCAAAATCGCCGCCGAGCGTGATTTGCAGTTTATTCCTTACGGCATTGGCGAATATGAAGGCGACCAACATTTTACTCGGCACTCTGAAATCCTGGATTATTTGCTCGCGTTGGGATTCAGAAAAAACCCGCATTGTTATGCTTTTTCCGGCAGTCTTGATGAATTTGAAAAAAACTATCAGGTCATGGAAGAAGCCAGAGAAAAACTGCCGATGCAAATTGACGGCATCGTGTACAAAATAGATTCTCTAAGGTTACAAGCTTCGTTAGGCTTTATTGCCCGCTCACCCAAATGGGCTGTAGCCAGAAAATTTCCCGCTCAAAATGAGGTAACCCAACTGCTGGCTGTGGATTTTCAGGTTGGACGTACCGGTGTTTTAACACCCGTAGCCCGACTGGAGTCCGTGTTTGTCGGCGGCGTAACCGTCAGTAATGCCACCTTGCACAATATGGGTGAAATTGAACGGCTTGGACTTTGTATCGGCGACAGTATTGAAATTCAAAGAGCGGGCGATGTCATTCCGAAAGTCGTTAAGGTTGTGGCAAAAGGCGCAGATAGAAAACCGATCGTCATGCCGGACCGTTGCCCTGTCTGTCACGCCGACGTGGAAAGAACAGAAGGGCAAGCGGCTTTCCGCTGTACCGGCGGTTTATTATGCGCCGCTCAAAGTGCCGAGCGCATCAGGCATTACGCCTCACGTAAATTCATGAACATCAATAATCTGGGCACCAAACTGATTGAATTACTCTATAGTCAAGGCATTCTTAAAACCATTGCCGATATCTATACGCTTAAAATCAGCGATATTGCAACTCTGGAAGGACAAGGCGAAAAAAGCGCCCAGAACGTGCTTGCTTCAATCGAAGCCTCAAAAAAGACCAGATTGAGCATCTTTCTCGGCGCTTTGGGAATACACGAAGTCGGGGAAGAAGGCGCGAAAAATATCGCAAGATATTTTAAAAATCTGGCTGCCATTGCCAACGCTACTTTTGAAGAGCTGATGCAAGTACCTGATATTGGCCCTGTGACGGCTAATAATATCGTCAATTTTTTCAGCGATGAGAAAAACAGGGAGATTGTCGCCAAAATCATTGCGGCGGGAGTTAACTGGGAAAGTGAAGAACATACGCCCCCTGAACAGCAAAGACTTGCAGGGCAAACCTGGGTTTTAACCGGTACATTGCAACAGTTGTCACGCGATGAAGCCAAAGCATATCTCGAAGGCTTGGGGGCAAAAGTGGCAGGTTCCGTTTCTAAAAAAACTACCTGCGTTGTTGCAGGCGAAGACGCCGGCTCCAAATTAACAAAAGCCCAATCGCTAGGTGTTAAGGTTATAGACGAAGCTGCTTTTTTAGATGAATTAAATCTCCCTGCCTGAAATTTATCGGAACTTTACCCTGAAAGTCTTACCTGTTCAGGTCAATCCCTTTTTAGTGAACGATTAAAATAGCCATTGATATTCTGACATGAGTCAGCATTAACGAGGCTCTTCAGCTGAAGTTTCTAGATCTGGCTTAATCCGCCATCATTGACATCAATCATGAAAGCACGGCTAAAACCCACAATATATCGGCCGCTTTCAGGACGCAATTCAAACAAGTGAAAATCCGGCAATGAGCGCAACAGGCTGACAACTTCTCCAAATTTTTCCTGCAATGCATTTAACCGCGCCGTATAAATTTCATCGTCATGCGTTATTTCCCTGACACGACAGTCGAAAACAGCCCGCTCTCTCGCAAAAAGGTTAGGCGATTCAGACTCCGGACGAATACACATGATCGACGCCTGCGGATTATTCAGCAAATTGACTGTATGGGAAGCCAGTTCGCTGATATAGATATAAAAGTATCCTGCCTGGTCCCGCACAAAAGGAGCATAGCTAATATCGGGAGAGCAGCTTGCTGAAACAGTCGCCAGGATTATTGTTTTCTGCGAAAAAATCAGTTCATGGTAACTTTTGGTAAAGTCTTCAAGTTCTTCTTTGCTAAATTTGCTCATCGGTAATCTCCGCCAAGTGGATTACAACAATATAAAAAGTTGCAAAGCCTCTGTCTACTGCCTTTCGATGAAAACCGGAAGATCATGTTATATTGCCGGGGGCTTGTTTACCAGCCGAAAAAGCCAAGGCTATCAATTGTATAAGACAGTGTCATTCCGGCACAATGACCTTTGCAGGCGGCTGAGCCGCTTCTGCCGGCACAGCCTCTATCTGCTCTTCAGCCACATGCTTGGGCCGGGTAAACTGACGGCCTATAAATAAATCGTTACTGACCACTGATACATCCTGCAACCAGCGAGCCGATTTCTGGCACGCCTCCGAATAGGGCGGTTCTTTACATACATCGACCTTGCCATCCTTAAGTAAATCAAAATGCAGGCCGGGCAATGGCCGGACGCGCATATCGGGCGGCGTGGTGACATAATCCATGATGCTCGGTTCATTATAATTCAGCAATTTAAGTAAAAGTTTGGGCACTTGATAAAGCGGTATATTACCGACTTTAACCGGCCCGTTTTTTCCGTCGATAATAATCATCGGCGTGCTCACATAGAATTTGAACATGGCCGGGGTAAATTCACTGCGATTGGCGGTAAGAACGCCGGAGTCCACATAGCCGGCAAAATTCTCACCCAGAAAAGGCAGATGATCGCCAAAAGCCACGATAATGCCGTCAGGATCACGTTGCCGCAACTGGTCCAGAAAGCCCATAAGTTCTCGCGACTTATAATATATCGTATTGGCGTAAGACGACACTTCTTCAACTTTGGATCTGGAGCTTATCTTGCCAGGACGGCTTTCACTTAAAGGATAATTCCAGTGTCCGAAATAAGTTACGATGTAATCCAGAATGGGTTGTTTGGTATCCAGTGATCCGGATATTTTCTCCATAACCTGACGGTAGAGCGAGGCATCCGATAAAAACTCCCGATTCATATCATCCAGCACGAAATCCTGTATTGACCAATAAGTTTGAAAGCCCATATGCCGGTAAGCATTAACGCGATTCCAGAACACCGGCACATTGGGATGGGAAATAACGGTTCGATAACCTTTATCGGCAAGAAGATGCGGCAAGCATGGCACATCATTCAGTAATTGACGCTCAAATTTGACAGTGTCCTTCATGACCGGAAAACCGCATAACACTTCAAACTCTGAGTTTGCGGTATAACCGCCAAATACAGGGTCCAGAGCATGTGAATAACCGGCGTTTTTCCAGAGTTTGCGAAACTCAGGAGCCAATGGATTCTGTTTATAATGAGCATTTTTAAGCTCATTCGGATCCCAAAAAGATTCCAGCAATACGATATGTACATTACGCGGCGTAAAAGGTTTACTGCCCGCAGTGGGCTTAGGTGTAGGCGCAGCGCTTAACAGGTTCTCGGCCGCCATTTGAGCGTCATCAGTATCGGGAGGCTTATCGACTGTGGCAAAATAGCGCGCGCTCTCCTGCAGACTATAAAAAGTAGCGCCGCGCAACAAATAATTGGAACGTTGATCCCAAACCGAGTAACCCATCCGCTTATCCAGGGGGTTAAGTATCATGACGGGCTTATAAGTCAGCGTAATTCCCAGCAAGATCGCTGTCAGAATGGCCAGATAAGCGCTCCAGTGGCGCATCGTAAAATTGAACAGCACCAGGCTGGCAATCGCAGCTAGCGGTATCGCGGCGGCGAAAAAACGCCAGCCTTCAAGGATCAGCAACAAGGACCGTAATGCAAAAACATCATCCGGCATAATAGGGCCGCCAAAAAATGATATCTTCACCGCATTGCCGACATATAAAATACCCATTACCAGAGCCTGGATGACCAGGAAAATCCAGGCTCGCTTTGATAATGCAAAAAGAATATAGCTAATCAACAATTGCAACAGAAAATCGTAAAAAATAGCTGAAGCATCTATCTGCACATCAAACTTGAAAGTACTAATCAGGTAATACAACAGATAAAAAAACGCAGTAGAAAATAGCGGTAATAAATTTAATAACATGATCGGAAAATAATCGGTCCTGGGTAGGGGAAGTATGAATCTGCTTGTCTGAATAAACAGTGAATTAGTCGTCCGGAAAAGTTTTGTTCTCTCGCAGCCATTTCAGGCATAAGACATCCGCTGTAGGGCGTGCTGCATTTACAAGGACAAAACTTATCCCGATAGCTTTAACACCAATAATACCATAATCGTGTGTATGGCCTGCCCTGCCCTGCTGTCATTACAACATTCTGGCAATCACTACAGCGGCATGGAATGCTGGAGGCAGGGTAAGCAGGCTCCAATGCGAGTTCACAGAATACCTGGAAGCCAGGCTCAATGAATGGTGGGAGCCACGCCTTCGTCGCGACTAAAGGCTACAGCCAAGGATGGGCAACGCTTTCTGCCCAGCTTTATCGAATATTTCGGTGGGCAAAAAAAAGCCTGCCCACCCTACCTCTCAGCATTGATAGGATTCAAGCTATCGTTTCAACCCACGGTCCTATTTTCCCCAGCACTCCTGCACTTTTGCAGTTGTAGTTTGCGTGGTAGAGGTTGTTTTTCCGTCTTGATTAACCTCAAAAACTCCGCAAGTTGAATCAGTAAAATCACTGGGACTAGCCGTAAATATATAACTAGAAGCATTTGGAGTACCTGAAATTGCGATAGCATAATGACCATCTGGTGAAGTAGTTATACCTATATCGGTACTTGAACCATAACTCGTATGATTAGCCCGCCACTTTTCCTCGGCCAATTGCACTTGCAATAACGCCGCCTTGCCATCCGCGCGTTTGGCGCGCGTCACATACTCCTTATAAGAGGGATAAGCAATCGCCGCCAAAATCCCGATAACAGCCACGGTAATCATTAATTCAATTAAAGTAAAACCGGCTGGTCGTTTAAATGAGTTCATTGGTTAACCTTTAAAGTTATTTTGTTAGCGTAAGCATAGCATAGCAAACACTAATTGCCGGGGTAACGTTGAGCTTCTCGTATCATTGAATTCAGCCGATAAATGTAGATTAGCTAACTATAAAAAAACTATATTAATCTATACTTGAATCATACAAAAAAGTGGCGGGATATGAAAAGACAAAGAGATTCTGGCTTTACTCTGCTTGAGGTCATGATAGTCATTGCCATAATTGGCATTATCGCGGCAATGGCTGTGCCTTCTTATCAAGATATGATTGAACGTAATCGCCTGAAGCAGGTTGCCGAAGCACTAAAGTTAGATTTGCAATTTGCACGCACAGAAGCCATTAAGCGAAGCCAAAATGTGCTTGTCACACGCACTCCTGGTAGTGCTGGGGCGTGGTGTTATGGGTTAAGTACTAAAGCCTCTTGCAGTTGCGCCCAAGTAACAAAAACCGCCACTGATTATTGCGAGATAAAACGTGTTTCAGGAATTGATTTTAACACGACTAATATGGGTGCAGCAGTTGGAAACAACAGTACCTTTAGTTTTAGGCGCGGAACAATCGGTGCAGACAGCGTGACCTTTAGCACCAACAACTACACTGCCCGTGTCGTTTTTAGTGATGTCGGTCGAGTAAGGATTTGTACTCCTTCTGGTTCAGCAGGAATATCGAATTACCCTGCATGTTAAAACCAAAAGAGGCAAGACAATGAAAAAACAAACCGGCTATACGCTTATCGAAATCATGATTGCCTTATTGCTGGGATTAATCATCGTGGCGGCGACCATCACCATTTATATCACCACTATCAGGGGCAGTTCTGACATCGTAAAGTCCGCACGCTTAAATCATGATCTGGATTCTGCTTTGGCCTTAATGGTAAATGACATTCGCCGGACGGGGTATTGGGGCGGGGCAATGGTGGGCTCCGACAGTCGTAACAATCCATTTACACAAGCTGCAACAAATTTGCAAATACCTACATCCGACTGCGTTTTATACACATACGATGCGGATGCTGATGGTAGTGTTGATGCTAATGAATACTACGGCTTCAGGCTTAATGACGGCAATATACAAATGCGCTCTTCAAGTATCGCTTGTGATGCAGGCGGATGGAATACGCTTAATGTCAGCGAAGGCAACGAGCAAATCGTTATAACTAACTTAACCTTTACTCCATCGTTTAAGTGTTTAAGAAAGCGACTAGGCGTTGCTGACCAAAGCTACACCAACTGCGCAACCGCAGCTACGGCGGTGAATCTTGTTACCGGTGATCGCATAATCGAAACCCGTGAAATTGCTATCGCATTGATCGGCCATGTCAACAACGATCAGGCCGTCATTAAAAGTCTCGCTGATAGCGTAACAATACGGAACGACCGTATTTTTACGCAACCTTAGCTGAATAGCATTAAGGCAACCCAATATGAATAACTTAAATACCCTTAAGAATCAAAACGGCGCCGCCACATTATTAACAGCGCTGGTTTTACTTATCGGCATTACTCTTATAACCTTGCTCTCTTCAAAAACCGTGCTGATGGAAACCCAGATTGCCGCTGATAACTATCGGATGACTCAGGCAGTTGCCGCCGCCAATGCTGCGCTGGATTTTGGCATTGGCTATTTTAATGGCGTTGATAATGCAGGTACAGTTATCGCGGGTTTTGATCATGATCATAACAAATGTCCTGACTATCTGTCTGATCCCCTAAGTTATCTTGATCCCACTACAAACACGAATGTCAATTGCGCAGCTACTTCACCACGAGCCTTAACATTCACATCCAATGATGGCAATCAAGTGACTACTGCCACAGTCACTTTCGATAATGATGATGGCACCCGCTGCGTGGCAGTTGGAGCAGTGCCCAATATGAAAAGCGGGCTGATTACCGCTGTTGGCTTTAGCGACGATCGTCTGGCACAAAGGACAGTGAGCCAATGCATCGGCACCATTGATGTATTTGGCGGCAATAGCCCTAAACAATCCTTGATATCAAGAAACGGCGTTGGCTTAACCGGCAATTATAAAATGATCAACCGTTATTTCAACACTACCGCATGGTCGGGTAAGCCAGTCAACATCGGCCCATCCGCTACCGCCTCGACATATATTAGACCCATAGGCACGCAAGAAAGCAGCTATACCCGCGCGCAATTGGATGATAGCAATACCAACAACAACTACACATCACAACCTATCTCCGACCGCAATAAAGGCAATGGCGTGGATACCATTGCCAATGATCCAAGCCTGGGCACCCTTAGCGGCGACCAATTTTTTAACAATTTCTTCTATGGCGATCGAATGATGATGAAAAATTTGGCGGAAAGTCTGGATCAGAGTTACACCAACATTGATTCAGCAATAGGCAAGTCTGGCGTTGTCTGGATTGAAGGCAATGCCACTCTTAACAACAACGGCACCTATGGCACAGCAGATAGCCCGGTCATTATCATCATCAACGGTAATTTACAGGCAACAGGTAATCCCAACATCAACGGAATGTTATATGTGAGAGGCCAACTGAATGCAGCAGGCACCATTGGCACGCTGGGTTCTGTCACTGTTGAAGGAGACCCCTCACTGGTGCCGGCTGGAGAGGATCCGGTAATTGGACATGGTGGTGTGGATTTAATTTATTCGCCCTACACACTTGACAGATCGGCAAACCCAATCGTCGGAACAACGACCTCTATCAGCGGCTCATGGCGCGACTGGTAATATTATTTTGCACAAACAGGTAGTTTTATGGCTATTTATACCAGTAGAAACAAGACACAGCGCGGCATTGGTTTAATAGAAGTCCTGATTGCCGCCGTAGTGATCGCCATCGGTTTATTGGCGCTGGGGTTGCTGCAAGGCGAGTTTATGTCCAGCAGCGGAGAAAATAAAGCCCGTGGAGAGGCCATCAAGCTGGCTGAAGCGAAACTGGAGCAATTCCGGAATAATATCACCAAGACCCAATACGATGCTATTGCATCCGGTGCCGACCCCAATCCTATCGCCGGTAGTAATGCGATATTCGCCAGAAGCTGGTTCATTACAGGACCTACTGCTCCTGATAGAAAAAACATCAGCGTAAAAGTGACCTGGGGCGCTGGCGGCGCCAATGAAACGGTCAACATGGTCAGTGAAATTGTCTGGGCCGATCATGGCAAAGCCACCGATTACTCAACTGGCGGCACCGGCCTTTCAGCGCGATTACATAGCCCCAACAATAATTCATCGCAAACGCCAAACAAGCAGTTTGAGCCCGGTACCGGCACTGATTTAGGCGATGGCAGCGGACTGCGTAAACATACAACAGATGACGGCTCATTTTTTTTGCTGGACAGTACGGGCAAAGCCTTGATCCAATTTACCGGCGGCGCTTTCCACACCATTAAAGGCAACGTCTTCTACGGTAATGTCGGGAGTGGCCATAATCCCTTAATAACTTTATCCCCTCTGACAAACTACCCAGTGACGTTTTCCGATTTGGCTTATTGTGTATTCCCTGTTACAAGCGGCCAATCCGATTATATTTGTTACTTTGGCGGCGATTGCACCTATGGCGGCGTAGGTTGTCCCAGCGGCACACATACTTATACAACTGTAAATGGCGGCTGGTACGGCAAAGTAGGTTTGTTGGAAACCGACAGCGCCAGCTTTCACAACAAAAAAGTCTGTTTTGCCGAGGATATTGCCAGCGAGTTTACTTTAACAGCCTCTGCTACGGCCCGGTTATACTCAACCCAACGCTTAGATGGCAATAATGTCGTGGTCGACTCAGAAGGCATAAATCAGTCATTTGCCTGCCAGGACTTCCTGGTTGTCGGTGCAACAGGTAATAGCAATGACTGTCACAATTTCCAAAACTTCAGCGGCCTTAGCGTGCCCAGTTCTGCCGTACAACGCACATTAGGGCCTAATGTTAGCAATGTCTCGCTAACTGAAAATGTGTCCAGCTGCGGCAATACAGTGACTTTTACCATTGCTGGCGGCATTTCCGGTGATCAGGCCAACCTGGTCAAAATCTTTGTCAATGGCAATAGCTGCACCAGCACGGTTGCAAACATTGCTTATAGCTATAGCTGTACTATTACAACCGTTAACACAACGACAACGTTAACCATTACGGCAACAGGCGGCAACGTGACGCCGGATTCGACTGTACTTCCTGTTTCAACTTCACAGACATCCATTACGGGGCCAACGCTTATCGCCAATACTTTAACTCCAGTAACCATGGCTTATCATATTACCGGCGTTATATCCGGGAACTCGGCTAGTCAGGTTACTCTATCGCTATCCGGCGGAACCTGTACGAAAGCGTTAAATAGTGATGGCGTTACCTATAGCTATGATTGCGCAATAACATCAACTCCAATGACGGTTACCATTAACGCTACTGGCGGCAATGTAATTTTGGCAAAGGGTGGTGTTGCTTCGGTATCACTGACGGATGTCGCTAATGTGGGGGGGCCAAATTTCGTCGCAGCAACGCCAGCTTCAATGAACTACACCATCACGGGCACTATTGCAGGCAGTCAGGCTAATTCTGTAATATTCACTATGAGCAACCCCGGCAGTTGCAGTAATAACAATAATGGCACCTACACTTGCACCATTACTTCATGGCCTGGCACAGTAACTATTAACGCTACTGGCGGTAATGTAAGTCCTTTCAGTGCTCCTGTTACCCTTGCAGGCATGACGCCTGTTACTGGACCGATTTTTAATGCTGATAACTTGGCCAGTTGCACTGTGACCGTGACGGGTAATATCAATAAAGGTACAGGTAACGGCGCACAAGATCCTGGTCATAATAATGTTGATGTGAATTACTCAAAATCTTCGCCAAATGGCACGGGCATTTGCACGAAAACGGCGACTAGCGGTAATATCCACACTTATAGCTGTAATGTCGGGACCGTAAATAACTCGGGAAACGTGACTATTAGTGGCACTAAAGTTACTGTAGATATTTTGGGTCCACCCAATCCTGTGCCTGTTTCTTGTACCAGCAATATGCTGGTACTCACAGGACCTAATTTAATAACAACAAATTAGCCAAACGCCAATTAAAAAACCGCCTTTGGGTAGCCGGGGCGGTTTTTTTATCCGTTGCCTGGCTTTTCTCCTGTCAGAGCTATAGATCTATAGGATGCGCTGAGGAATAAAGCGCATTATTCGCCTGACATAAAGATGCAAACCTATGATGGATTATCGTCGTTTTTATATTCCGGGTTGGATTTAGTTTTTCACGATGAACCTTGCCGAGCGCCGGAACAATGATTTGCTGGTTGAAAAAATTGAGACGCTAAGGGCAGCTTTTCGTTATGTCAAGGAATGAATACCTTTACATATCAACTCAGGCAGATAAATCGGGCATAATTTTTTTGTCCGACATTTGAGCTGAACCGATGTTTCAAGTGTCCAATCCAATTCTGATTATAATGACTTATGCCATTAATAACACAGCTCTTCGTCATACCGGCATAAACTTCCTGTATAACGTGAATTTTTTACTTAGCTGATGATTTTTGATAATCAGGAAATTTTTTATACATATTCCCTGGAATAAAGCGTGAGTTCAGAGATTTCAGAAAACAGTTTTGATGCCGCAGAATTTTTAAAAAGCCTGACCACGCGCCCTGGAATTTACAGGATGCTTAATAACAAGGGCGAGATCATTTATATCGGTAAGGCCAAGAATCTTAAAAACCGCGTTTCCAGCTATTTTAAAACTCAATCGGCGTCGATCAAGCAACAGGTGATGGTCGCCAAAGTGGCCGCCATTGAAGTGACTGTGACACGTACCGAGGGCGAAGCTTTATTGCTGGAGAGTCAGCAGATCAAGCGTCATAGGCCGCGTTACAATATCTGCTTAAGGGACGATAAGTCTTTCCCCTATATATTTCTTTCCAATGAGCAGGAGTTTCCGCAAATCACCGTCCATCGTGGCCCAAAAAATAAAAAAGGTCGCTATTTTGGGCCTTATCCTAGTTCGGGCGCCGTTAGAGAAACCCTGAAATTGCTACAAAAGTTATTCCCAATCCGGCAGTGTGAGGACGCTTTCTATCATAATCGCACCCGGCCTTGTCTGCAATATCAGATAGAGCGCTGTACTGCCCCCTGTGCAGGCCTGATTGACAAACAAAACTATGCTCAGGATGTTGAAAATACAGTCCTGTTTCTGGAGGGCAAGGGAGGGCTTCTGATTGACCGGTTGATCGTCAAGATGGAGCAAGCGGCAGCAAATCTTGATTTTGAGCGGGCCGCAGGCTTCAGAGATCAGATCGTTAAATTACGGTCCGTGCTGGAAAAGCATTTCATTCATGGAGAAAAAGGGGATATGGATATTATCGCCTGCGCCAGCAAGTCAAACTTGGCTTGCGTCCAGGTGTTTTTTATCCGCAACGGCCAACATCTCGGGAATAAGGTATTTTTCCCCAGAATGACGGATGAACATGACTCGGCTTCCGTTATACAGGCTTTTATTCCTCAATATTATCTGGATAAAAAAATCCCTTATGAACTGATAGTCAACCATGAGCTTGAGGAAGTAAAATTACTAAGCGAAGTATTAGCTAGTCAGGCAAAACATCCGGTAACAATTTCTCACAATGTGAGAGGGGAACGGTTAAAATGGCTGCAAATGGCAATTACTAATGCCGAGAACTCTCTGTTGAGCAAGTTATCGGATAAACAGGGCATTTATGAACGATTTCTCAGTTTGCAGGAAGAATTGGCTTGTAAGGATTTGCCCAAGCGCCTGGAATGTTTTGATATCAGCCATACACAAGGCGAGCAGACTGTCGCATCCTGTGTGGTTTTTGACAGGGAAGGCCCGGTAAAATCCGCTTATCGGCGATTTAATATTACAGGCATAACCGGCGGCGATGATTATGCGGCCATACATCAGGCGGTTTTCAGACGCTTCAAGAGACTGAAACAGGGTGAGCATGAGGCTCCGGATATATTGTTTATTGATGGCGGCAAAGGTCAGGTGCATGAAGCGCAAAAGGCATTAGCTGAATTAGAGCTAAACAATGTTATGATAGTAGGCGTTTCCAAGGGACCGGATAGAAAACCCGGCATGGAAAAGCTGATTCTGGCGGATCAGGAGCAGCCAATTAACGTAACGCCTGGAGCGAGCGGCCTGCTGTTAATTCAGCATATCCGTGATGAAGCGCACCGGTTTGCAATAACAGGGCACAGGCAGCGCCGCGGTAAGGCGGCAAAACAGTCGGTATTGGAAACCATTCCGGGATTGGGTTCCAAGCGGCGGCAGATTTTATTAAAACAGTTTGGGGGGCTGCAAGGCATTTCATGCGCAGGCGTTGATGCGCTTTGCAGTATAGACGGCATTAGTCGGCAATTGGCACAGCGAATATACGAACTTTTTCATCATCAGGATGGCGATTCAATTTAATATACCTACCATTCTTACGCTGTTAAGAATTGCGTTAATTCCTTTATTAACTGTAGTTTTTTATTTGCCCTGGCATTATTCCAATCTGGCTTGTACGCTGATTTTTACATTAGCAGGAATTACTGACTGGCTGGACGGTTACCTTGCCAGAAAAATGCAGCTGGAAACTCCTTTCGGCGCTTTTCTGGACCCTGTTGCCGATAAGCTAATGGTCGCTTTCGTTCTGGTTTTAATTGTTCAGCAACAAGCGACCCCTTACCTGGCTATTCCGGCAGCTGTTATTATAGGACGGGAAATAACCATTGCCTCTCTGAGAGAGTGGATGGCAGAAATCGGCCAGCGGGCTAAAGTCAAGGTCTCGCAATTAGGTAAATGGAAAACCACCGCGCAAATGGTAGCCATCGGCATGTTGTTGTATCGTGAAGATTTGTGGGGCATCCCGATAAACTATTACGGTTACGGCCTCCTGTATATTGCAGCCGTGTTAACGCTATGGTCTATGATCAACTACTTAAGCGCAGCATTGGCAGTCATCCGGGAAAAATAATTAAATATTGTCTTAACTCTGCTTTATCAGATTATATGGTTAAGTCTCCCGGCATAATGACCGGCAGGTCATAAAAAGATTTAATTCGACATAATAGAATGAGTTATAGCACTTTTAGATTTTAACTAACAATTAGAAACAGCACATTGAAACAGCTGTAAAAAGAAAATGGATCAGGAAAAAGAAATTATTCAGTCGAAAGCTGAAACACAAGATGAAATATTACTGGCGGCTCTTAAGTTATTTGCTGAAAAAGGTTATTTTAATACCTCATTAACGGATATTGCCGAAGCTGCGGGTATAAAAAACACCAGTGCTGTCTACCAGCACTTTAAAAACAAGCAAATGATTGCTTCACAGCTTTATACCAATATTTTCGACAGCTTGAATATATCTATCGATGACATCAGGCGCAGAAGCCAAAAGTCATCAGAGCAATTACGTGGAATCGTTGATTTGTTTTTCAAGCTGACTGATGATGCCCCCGATGTCATGCAATTCCTGCTCATTTTAAAACTGAATGAGTTTTTGCCGGAGGAGAAACCCGTTCTGGAAACAGATCCCTTCATGAAAATCATCAAGATCATTCAGTCGGGTATTAATGCAGGAGAAATACGCAATATTAATCCGTTTTTGGTCAATGCCTATTTTTTCGGCATTATTAATCATGCATTGGAGTTAGTATTAACGGGTGCACTGGATAAAAAAGCCGATGCCTATCTGGCCCAAACGTGGCTTACGGCATGGAATGCAATTGCCAGGAAGTAAATACCTCTACGCGGCTTTATTATATTTACTATTGCTACTTCTTCAAGAGGCTATGTAAAACTCAGCACAAGCATTCAGGATAAACCATGACTATATCGCTCACTGACTTTCTCCACCGTGGGTGAACCTTCCGAAGAATCGACCTCTTCGTACTTTTGCATAAACTCCGTATACCTTGCTCTACTCTCTATGCACGGCTATGCAGTCTGCTCATGCCTAAATAATTCGATTTTAACTCTGAGTATTCAGATATTTCGCCACCTTAACTCATCAGCGATCTGTGCCCTGCTTTCAGCTTTATACTGCTTGTTCAATACTCAGCTTGCGTGCGTCTCGAGGGTTATAAAAAACAAAAAAAACCGATGCATAAACATCGGTTTTTTTAAATACTGAATCTAACCCGTTTACAGAGTATTTACGGCGTTCAATTCCTGGAAAGCTTGTTCTAGACGAGAAACCATACCCTCTTCGCCGGCACGTTGCCAAACGCGTGGATCGTAGAATTTTTTGTTCGGTTTGTCGTCGCCGTCCGGATTGCCGATTTGACCTTGCAAATAAGCTTCGTTTTTCTTGTAGAAATTCATGATCCCTTCCCAGGTTGCCCATTGGGTATCGGTATCGATATTCATTTTTACTACACCGTAGCTGATCGATTCTTTAATCTCAGCAGCACTGGAGCCTGAACCGCCATGGAAAACGAAGTTTAATGTATTTGCCGGTACGCCGTATTTTTCAGAGACATACTTTTGCGAGTTATTCAGAATGGTTGGCGTTAATTTGACATTTCCCGGTTTATAAACACCATGAACATTACCAAAAGAAGCCGCAATAGTGAAACGATGGCTGATTTTGCTTAATTGTTCATAAGCATAAGCGACATCTTCCGGCTGTGTATATAATAAGGAATGATCCATATCGCTATTATCAACACCGTCTTCTTCACCACCGGTAACACCCAGTTCGATTTCAAGCGTCATACCCATTTTGGACATGCGCTCTAAATAACGGCCGCAAATTTCGATGTTTTCTTTCAGGCTTTCTTCAGACAAGTCCAGCATGTGTGAGCTGAATAAAGGTTTGCCTGTTTCTGCGAAATGTTTTTCGCCGGCATCTAATAATCCGTCAATCCAGGGCAGCAGTTTTTTAGCCGCATGGTCAGTATGCAAAATGACTGGTACGCCATAAGCTTCAGCCATCAGATGCACATGTTTAGCACCGGAGATAGCACCCAGGATAGCCGCTTTTTGGCCCTCAGCTTTAAGTCCTTTACCGGCAACAAATGCTGCGCCACCGTTAGAAAACTGTATAACTACAGGTGATTTAACTTTGGCTGCCGCTTCCAATACAGCATTGATTGAACCGGTATTGATGACATTGACAGCAGGCATCGCGAACTTTTTTTCCTTGCATATCGCAAAGATTTTTGGTACATCTTCACCGGTTACAACGCCGGGTTTAACTACATCTAAGACTTTCTGTGACATTTGGTATCCTGTTTTATTCTATTACATTGAGAGTATAACGGGGTATTGTTATTCCTCCAAACTGGCCAAACGAGCTTCAAGCAGCTCTTCGAGAGATTCCAGTGCCTTCGTAAAGCCGCTGATGCCTTCAGCCAGTTTGTCTGTAGCCATACGGTTTTCAGCATGCATACGATCAAAAGTCGCCTTGTCTATGGATATTTTTTCGATAGGCAATGCGGCAGCGTGAGCTGGATCCAGCTTGCGTGGCAGATCACTTTCGGTAGACTGCAACTCAGCCAGCAAAGACGGCGCGATCGTCAACAGATCACAGCCAGCTAATTCGGTAATCTCACCAACGTTACGGAAACTGGCGCCCATAACTTCTGTCTTGTAACCAAATTTTTTGTAGTAATTGTAGATTTCAGTAACTGAAACAACGCCAGGATCTTCAGCAGGCGCATAAGAATCACGGCCTGTGTCTTTTTTGTACCAGTCAAGGATGCGTCCGACGAAAGGCGAAATCAGGGTAATGCCATTTTCGGCGCAGGCAATCGCCTGATGTTTGCCGAACAACAGCGTAAGATTGCAGTGAATGCCTTCTTTCTCCAAAACTGCCGCGGCTTGTATGCCTTCCCAGGTAGCGGCAATTTTGATCAGTACTCGTTCGCGTGAAACGTTTTGTGCTTCATACTGAGCGATCAATTCACGACCTTTAGCAATAGTTGCTTCAGTATCGAAAGAAAGCCGTGCATCGACTTCAGTAGAAACGCGGCCTGGAATGATTTCAAGAATTTTAAGACCGAAAGAGACAGCAAGACGGTCAAATGCAAGGGAAGCAACCTCTTCTGCTGATGCAGACTTGCCTAAAGTTGCTCTAGCGCCTTTCAAAGTATCATCAACGATACCTTGATATTGCGGCATTTGTGCAGCTGCTGTTATTAACGATGGGTTGGTTGTTGCATCGTGCGGTTTGAAGGTTTCGATAGCCTGGAGATCTCCGGTATCAGCCACAACGACAGTGACTTCCCTAAGTTGTTCAAGTAAGTTCTTTCCCATAATTGGTTCCATAAAAAATATAGTTTAAAAAAATCTTATAATTGCGTGATAGTCAAATATAAACAGTGAATTATAAAGACTCATCATCGAAGTAAATTTGACCGAGCTCACCCAAAAACGGGGAATAAACATATCCAGTTCTGTCTCAATGCTCGCCCTTCCAGGAAATTTCTTAACCCTGGAAGCGCATATATCTTTCAACGCCAGTTTCTATCTCTACCGGCTTTTGCTTTTCGGCTAAAGCGAGCCTTGTCATATATTTTGACACTCTGCTTGGCTGTGGCAAATCGGCCTGATGTTGTAGATACTTGTCAACACCGGTTAGTTCCAAATGCGCTGCCGGTTTCTTTACTTGTATTGCAGCTAAAGCTGCCTGCTTTGCCATATATTTGGCTACCCTGCTCGGTTGCGGCAAACTGGCCTGATGTTGCAGATACTTGGCTACGCCTGTTGCCTTGGCTTGAGCAGGAGCTTGCTTTTCTTGCAGTGCTGCTAAAGCAGTTTGTTTTGCTACATATTTAGCAACTCTGCTCGGCTGCGGCAGGCTAGCCTGATGTTGCAGATACTTGGCAACACCTGTTTCAAACCGGGTCACAGTCTGCTTTGCTTCTTTGGGTTGTGTGGCCGCTAAAATAGCTTGCTTGGCCATGTATTTTGCAACTCTACTGGGCTGTGGCAAGCTGGCCTGGTGTTTCAGGTATTTAGCCACTCCAGTGGGTCCTGGCGCTTCTTTCTTATTTTTCAAGTATCTTTCAACACTTGAGCCCGCAGTTTTTCCAGTTACCGGCTGCTTTTGTTTTTCAGCGATAGCCTGTCTTAGCATGTATTTAGCGACTCCGCTCGTTGGAGCCTGTTCATGCGTCTGAATATATCTGGCAACTCCACTGACTACTTGCGCAGCTTTTTGTTCCTCCAGTAACTTAGCCTCTCTTTCAGCCGCTAGAATCGCTTCCTGATTATGCAAATATTTGGCAACACCGGTAAGGCCACTCGGATCTCTTGAATAAACGGGATATACAGTCTCGACTTCCTTAACTTTAGGCCGTTTCATAAAAAAGAATAATCCGGCTACAGCAGGCAAAAACAAACCATTCAAGTTATTTTGGTTCATTGACTACCCCCGGTCGCGCATGTACTTTTCAACTCCAGTTGCTGCTTGCGCCGCCGTTGTTTTTGCGGATACTGCTTTTTGCGCCATATATTTAGCAACTCCGGTTGTTGCTACTGATGCTTTAACATTTTTTTCCAGGTATCTGGATACGCCGGTGCCTGACATTTTGTTTAAGTATTTGCTAACGCCTGTCAGTGCAGAAGGAGTTCTGGCCGCTGCCGCTGGTAATGGTGCTTTTTTCTTTTCTGTACTGGCGCCTTGTTTTTGTCTTTGGAAAAAGTAAAACCCGGCAACAGCAAGAATCACTAACCCAATCAGATAGTTCTGCATGGATGATTCTTCTTTAGCTGTAGTAGCTGCGGGGGCGGCATTTTCACTTTCTACGGAACTGGAAACGACTTCTTCTTTTGATGAACTTGGCGCTTTCGGCCCATTTGCTTTTACACTTGCGCTGGGTTTGTAATTAGGATCATGATACAAAACTTCCGGCTGAAAATTTGCGGCAGGATATTTTGAATCCACCTCATGGCTTGCTGAAGCGCCGGAAGATGCCGCAGGAGTCGATGCCTGAGGCTTGGCAGCAGCTGTTGCTGTTGTTGTTGAAGGACTATTCTTGGCAATATAATCGCTGTCCTGATAAAGCACTTCCGGCTGGAAGTCTGCCGCTGGATATTTTTGATCTGCTCCTGCTACGGCGCTTGCTAACAGCAGCACCGCAAATGCACCCCTGGTCAAATTATTCTTTTTCACGTTGTTCACCTTTAAGTCGGAAGAAGTGGATAAGACCCCGCCTGCATTAAAGTCTGCCGGCTGCATCTAAAATTCGGGGGGCCTCTCTCCAAATATAATGTGTGTAACTACTCTATATTTTTATTTAGAACTAAAGCACTGCTTTTACGTTCTTGACTACGTTTTCAACAGTGAACCCAAACTCTTTGAAGAGTTGACCTGCTGGAGCAGACTCACCGAAACGGTTTATGCCGACAACTTTTCCGTGGGTTCCTACATACTTCCACCAACCATCGGTCACGCCTGCTTCAACTGCGACACGCTTGGTCACAGCAGAAGGCAACACTGATTCGCGGTAAGCCGCATCCTGAGCATCAAAAATATTCGTAGATGGCATTGATACTACGCGAATTTTCTTTCCTTCCGCTCTTAATTCATCAGCGGCTTTCACGGCCAGCTCAACTTCTGAGCCTGTAGCAATAATAATCGCTTCCGGATGTCCATCGCTATCACTCAGAACATAGCCGCCACGTGAAATCGCCTCAATTTGTTGTTGAGTACGCGGTATATGAGGCAGGTTCTGACGAGAGAAAACCAGGATTGAAGGCCCATGCTGACGTTCAAAAGCCGCTTTCCAGGAAATCGTCGTTTCAACTGCATCGCAAGGACGCCAAACTTGTATACCCGGAATCAAACGTAGTGTTGCAGTTTGCTCGATAGGTTGATGAGTAGGACCGTCTTCACCCAAACCGATAGAATCATGGGTGTAAACGAAAATCGACCTGATCTTCATCAAAGAAGCCATGCGCAATGCATTACGGGCATATTCAGAAAACATCAGGAATGTTGCGCCAAATGGAATAAAACCGCCATGCACGGCTATACCATTCATAATGGCGGACATGCCAAATTCACGAACACCATAATTGACGTAATTGGCATTTGGTTTATTAGCACGCATTGGCCTGTAACCAGTCCATTCAGTCATATTGGAACAGCCCAGGTCAGCAGAGCCGCCAAAAATTTCCGGCAGAATCTTTGCAAAACCTTCAATGGCCGCTAATGAAGACAGTCGTGTCGCAGTCGTTTTAGCTTCAGCATTAACTGCGCCGACAAAATTATTCGCATCAGCCGTCCAGTTTTTGGGCAGTTCGCCATTTACACGCCGTTCATATTCAGCTGCCAGTTCAGGATAGGCTACCTTATAAGCTGCAAATTTTTCGTTCCATTCTTGTTCAGCTTTAGCGCCTTTAGCTTTGGCATCCCAACCTGCATACACTTTCTCGGGAACTATAAACGCTTCATGATCCCAACCCAGAGCGGCCTTGGTCAGATTAATTTCGTCCTGACCCAATGCAGCACCATGACAAGCATGGCTACCCGCTTTATTAGGCGAGCCGAAACCGATAGTTGTTTTACAACAGATCAAAGTAGGCTTATCCGTCATGGCCTTGGCCAACTGGATTGCCTTACTGATTGCAACAGGATCATGCCCGTCAATATCTGCAAGGACATGCCAGCCGTAAGCTTCAAAACGCATTGGGGTATTGTCGGTGAACCAGCCTTCGACATGACCATCAATGGAAATACCGTTGTCGTCCCAGAATGCGGTTAAATTACCCAAACCCAGCGTTCCCGCCAGTGAGCAAGCTTCATGAGAAATGCCTTCCATCAAACAGCCGTCACCCATAAACACATAAGTGTGGTGATCAACGATTTTGTGATCATCCCTGTTGAATTGAGCCGCCAGTGCTCTCTCGGCAATCGCCATACCTACAGCATTGGTAATGCCTTGACCTAGAGGTCCTGTTGTGGTCTCAACTCCAGGCGCATAACCATACTCAGGATGTCCAGGCGTTCTGGAATGCAACTGACGGAAGTTCTTTAGCTCTTCAATCGGAAGATCGTAGCCAGTCAGGTGCAATAGTGAATAGATCAGCATTGAACCATGACCATTTGAAAGCACGAAACGATCACGATTCGACCATTGTGGATTGGTCGGATTATGACGCATATAATCGTTCCATAACACCTCGGCGATATCAGCCATTCCCATAGGTGCTCCTGGATGTCCAGAGTTTGCTTTTTGTACGGCATCCATGCTTAAAGCGCGTATGGCGTTCGCTAATTCTCGGCGCGAAGTCATCTTGTTCCCCTTACTAAATTTGGTAAATTACGTGTAGTGAATCCCATCTACTGGCGATTTTCACTAATATTGTTTTTGTTCTTGTAACACATATCAGAACGAGTGGACGTTACCACTCGCTCTTTTGATGTTACTCTAAATTAGCATGCCTTTCTCTCATCACCTCTTCAGGAATGCCTTTATCATGAATGATATGTGAAATAATGGCTTCTAAAAAGATTAATGTAGAGAGTTCAAATACGGTTCCCATTGGCATGCCTCGAACTTTACCGTATTGTTCTGCACGTCCAACTTGAAACACTGCATCTGCCATATCTCCGATGGTTGAGTCGCCTTTAGCCGAGATCAACACGATATTCGCACCTACTTTTCTTGCGCTTTTAGTGAATGCTATCAATTGTTCTGTTTCTCCAGAACCCGAGATAATGATCAATAAATCGCCTGCCTTAATGCTTGGCGTAACAATTTCACCAACAACACTCACATCATAACCGCCGTGCACCAGCCTCATGGCAAAGAAATTACCAACGAGTCTGGAACGTCCCGCACCTGCGATAAAAATACGCTTGGCACTGTCAAGCAGACTTGTCAGTTGTACTTCATACGTATTATCTGTAGCTTCAAGAATGCCTGAAATCTTTTCTATAATAAGCTGCTGATGCATGATGATTATACTGCGTCTACTAATTCGCGAATTTCACGAGCTGCTTCAGCAGGTGATGGAGCGCCGTAAATTGCCGCGCCTACAACGATAATGTTTGCACCGGCTCTTACTACATCTTGAACGGTTGAAGCTTTAATGCCGCCTGCTACTGAAATTCTGACCGGCAAGCCCAATGCTGCGATTTCATTCAGATCTTCAAAAGGTGAATGACCTGCTGCTTGTGCATCAAGACCTGTATGAATACCCATGATGTGAGCGCCGGCTTCTGCAGTTGCGCGTGCACAGGCTACTTTATCGTCAACATTGATCAAATCGATCTGAGCTTCTGCGCCATGTGCATTTGCTGCTTTGATAACGCCTTTGCAAGTTGCCAGACCTGATACACCCAGAACTGTACAAATATCAGCGCCGGCTGCGTAGAAAGGAGTTGCTTCGTATTCACCGGCATCCATTGTTTTAAGATCAACTAGAATCAATTTATCTGGAAATCTGGCTCTCAATTCTTTAACCAGGTTTACGCCATTGTGCTTGATACAGGGTGTTCCGATTTCAAAGATATCAACATGTGGAGCCACTTGTGTTGCAAGTGCTACTGTTTGATCAAAATCCAGTGAATCTAAGGCCATTTGAATTAATGGTTTTGCCATGATATTTGCTCCGAAGGTTTGTTATTAATAATTATTAGGTTACATTTCTGTTTTGCGGGTATAACTGTAAAGTAGAAGTGGGAGGGATGTCAATGCCCAATAATCAATCGCCACGACACCATACACATTCATGAGTAATTGTTAAATTAATTGTACTTTAAAATCATAACGTTATTAAATTCTCCTGGCAAATTCTCGGCAATCACAGGTTGCAGCCGCACAAACTTAAATTCATAATAGAAAGTTAAGCCTTACTATAAATTGATCTTTTTCCAGGTGCGACAAAACGAACTCCCTTGCACTTGAATAATCTTTTCGTTCAAAATCTTATCAGTCCCACAGCCTTTGCAACGGATAAAGACACTCTTGACCCGCCAGACCAGCCTCGCTCCTTAACTAAAAACTTTCTGGCTATAAAAATCCCGGCACAAACGCACCCTCATTAATAATTGAACCTGATTGCTCAAGCTGATGCAGCAAAAGGCTCGTTAATCAAATGAATGCGCTGTAACATAATGAGATAAAAATGATCATTGGCAGGTTTGACTGAAGATCAGGGACTTGCGGAAAAGCAAAAAATAACTCGCCTTCGGGTGTAAGAACCCGATTCAAATAATCAACGCGTTAGCCATTTTAAAAGTCAAGATTCGGCTAATTGCGTAACATCATATCCTAATGCCCTGAGCCGACATAGCCGCCCGCTAAATAAAATACTTTTTCTGTGACAGAAGAAGTCTCTAGTCAGGCAGAGATATGTCTGGGACAGCTTTTTTCTACAATTTAATTTCATCCCATGTAAAATTGACACTTATCTTTTGTAATTATGGAATTAATGAAGTGTTTAGAGGAACAACCATACTTTCAGTTCGCCGAGGCGATAAAGTTGTGATAGGCGGTGATGGCCAGGTCACATTAGGCAACACAGTCATGAAGGGGAATGCGCGCAAAGTTCGCCGACTGTATCATGATAAAGTCATTGCCGGTTTTGCCGGCGCAACCGCCGATGCATTCACCCTGTTTGAACATTTTGAAGGCAAACTGGAAAAACATCGCGGCAACTTGACTCGCGCCGCTGTCGAAATGGCCAAAGACTGGCGAACTGACCGCGCCTTGCGTAAGCTGGAAGCCTTGCTGACGATTGCAGACGCCAAAACTTCACTGATCATTTCCGGCACCGGTGATGTTATCGAGCCCGAATTTGATTTGATGGCCATCGGCTCAGGCGGCGCTTTTGCTCAGGCGGCCGCACGTGCCTTGATAGAAAACACCAATCTGAGCGCACGCGAAATTGTCGAAAGGTCTTTAAATATAGCTGCCGATATTTGTATTTATACCAACCACAATCTGCGTATAGAAGAACTGGACGCAGAGCCTAATGAGTAATCGCATGACACAGATGACCCCTAAAGAAATTGTAAGTGAACTGGATAAACACATCGTTGGCCAGGCCAGCGCCAAACGTTCTGTCGCTATTGCGCTCAGAAACCGCTGGCGGCGTCAGCAGGTTGATTCTGCTTTACGCGAGGAAATTACACCCAAGAACATTTTAATGATTGGACCTACGGGGGTCGGTAAAACCGAAATTGCACGGCGTCTGGCTCGTCTGGCAAATGCGCCGTTTATCAAAATAGAAGCCACCAAGTTCACAGAAGTAGGTTATGTCGGCCGCGACGTTGAATCCATCGTTCGTGATCTGGTCGATACTGCCGTCAAAATGACGCGTATGGCGGATATGGAAAAAGTCCAGGCTAAAGCCTGTGATGCTGCCGAAGATAGAATTCTGGATATTTTGCTGCCCAGAGCCGACGCCGGCATGTTGTCGGATACGGAAGAATCCACCCGCCAAAAGATGCGAAAGAAACTGCGCGAAGGCGATCTGGACAATAAAGAAGTAGAGATTGATGTGCATGTTGCGCCGATGGGCGTAGAAATTATGGCGCCTCCCGGCATGGAAGAAATGACCAGCCAATTGCAAGGCATGTTCCAGAACCTGGGCTCGGGCAAAACCCGGTCGCGCAAAATGCCTATAAAAAAAGCCTTACAGTCTTTGCAAGAAGAAGAGGCCGCGAAGCTGGTTAATGAAGATGACATTCGGTTACGCGCAGTAGAGGCTGTAGAGCAAAACGGTATTGTGTTTCTGGATGAAATAGACAAAATCTGCAAGCGCTCCGAACTGGGCGGCGGCGGTGGCGAAGTATCCCGTGAAGGCGTGCAACGTGATTTATTACCCTTGGTGGAAGGCAGCACCGTCAGCACTAAATACGGTGCAATCAAGACTGATCATATTCTGTTTATTGCTTCGGGCGCGTTCCATATTGCAAAACCTTCCGACCTGATTCCCGAACTGCAAGGCCGCTTTCCCATTCGCGTTGAGCTAAGTGCGCTGTCTACGGAGGATTTTGTCCGCATCCTGACCGAGCCAAATGCGTCATTAACCGAACAGTATCAGGCTTTACTGGCTACAGAAGGCGTATCATTGTTATTTGCCGCCGATGGCATTCGGCGCATTGCCGAGCTGGGCTGGCAAGTGAATGAAGCGACTGAAAATATAGGCGCAAGACGCTTACATACCATGCTGGAGCGACTGCTTGAAGAGATTTCTTACAATGCCCCGGATCTGGTTGAAAAAGCTATTGTTATTGACGCCGCCTATGTTGATCGGCACTTGACCGAGTTTGCTGAAGACGAAGATTTGAGCCGTTATATTTTATAGCAATTGCCGGGTTAAACTGTGGGACAAACCGCCACACTGCTCTTGCATAGGCATTGCGAATGCAGATAATGCAATGAGCAAAAGTTCTGTCCATGCAGTGATAACCCGACTTCTATAACTTAAGTTATATTTAATCTATGCGCTTAATTGTAAAATCTTGCAATACCTGGCCTACTGAAATCAAACTGCATCAGGTCTCCAACGTCCTTGAAATCAGTTTTGCTGACGGCAACGTGTTTCAACTGCCCTCTGAATATCTACGCGTCTATACGCCTTCCGCGGAAGCTTTAGGCCATGCGCCTGGACATGAAATTCTTCAGACAGGCAAAGAAGATGTAGCCATTAAAGAAATTAAACCTATAGGAAATTATGCGATTGCTCCAGTCTTCAGCGACGGTCATAACAGTGGTATTTACACATGGGATTTGTTATATATGCTAGGCGCTGAATATCAAAGATTATGGGCGGATTACCTTAATAAACTGGAAGCCGCCGGATATAAGCGGAAAGAATCACCAAAAAATTAGGCATGACAATGACAAACGATAACACCACCCATTTCGGATTCAAACAAGTCGCCACCGAAGAGAAAGTCAAACTGGTACGTGGCGTATTTGATTCGGTTGCAGGGCAATACGATATCATGAATGACTTGATGTCTCTGGGCATTCACCGCATCTGGAAACGCATTGCAGTGCAATTGAGCAATGCGCGCAAAGGCGAGCAAGTGCTTGATCTGGCTGGCGGAACCGGCGATTTAACGACGCTGTTCGAGCAGCGCGTCGGCAAGGAAGGCCAGGTTGTATTGGCTGATATTAATTCCGAAATGCTGCGCGCAGGCCGCAATCGGCTGATAGACAAGGGCCTGGTAAGCAATATTCGCTATGCGCAAGTCAATGCTGAATGCCTGCCGTTTGAAGATAATACTTTCGATTGTGTCTGTATCGCCTTCGGTCTTCGCAACGTCACCGATAAAGATGCTGCGCTGCGCTCTATGCACCGGGTGCTTAAACCCGGCGGACGCGTTATCGTGCTGGAGTTTTCTCATCCTACCGATAAACTCACTGAAAAGGTCTACGATTTTTATTCATTCAATCTGCTCCCCAAGATTGGCAAAATTGTCGCCAAAGATGAAGACAGTTACCGTTACCTGGCTGAATCCATTCGCATGCACCCCGAACAGGAAGAATTGAAAAAAATGATGGAAAATGCGGGCCTGGAGCGCTGCGAATATTTCAATATGACGCAAGGTATTGTTGCAGTTCACAGAGGTTATAAAATCTAGCATGAAAATCAAACCGTTGCTGATGAGCGCATTGGAAACGGCGCTCAACAAATATCTGGCTTTGGATCAAAACAGGGAAGTGTTTTTAGCCCCTTTGGCCAGCAAAGTCATTGCCGTGACCATTCAGCCATTTGCTGAAACCGTTTACTTGTGCCCTACAACTGATTCCATTCAATTGCTGGATCAGTTCCCTGACCAGCCGGATACACGACTGACCGGTTCGGTTTTCGCCCTGGGTTTAATGGGACTCAGCTCAAAACCCATGCGCTCAATTTTTTCCGGCGAGGTAAAAATTGAGGGAGACATGCATACGGGTCGAAAATTTCAGGCGCTGTTCGCCAACCTGGACATCAATCTGGAACAGCAACTGGCTCGCTATACCGGCGACAGTATTGCCCATAATATAAGTCAGTTTTTTAGAGCCGGCCAAAACTGGAGCAAAGAGTCCATTGAAACGTTTCAGCTTAACGTCACGGAATTTCTTCAGGAAGAAACGCGCGATTTACCTGCCGTGCCGGAAGCGGATATTTTCTATTGTCAGATTGATGAATTACGCACTGATTTTGACCGCCTGCAAAGCAGAGTTGAACGCCTGGAAAACAAGTTGCTGAACAAGCAATAATCCAGTGGAGCAATGCTGTCTTTCCATCTTTGAATAAGCCATTTATAGGGTACTCGCGGAAAAGTGCCCAACCGACATTTCTAAAGGTAACTCGTGATTCGACCTAAATTGTTATTACGCCTGATTCATATTAATTGGGTTCTGGTCTCTCACGGGCTGGACGAAATTGTCTTGAACACCCATTTATTCCGCCCGGTTCGTTATTTAGCTTTTATCACTCCCAGTTACTGGCTTAAGCCCAGATCCGAATCCCGCGGAGTCAGAATCAGACGGTCGCTGGAAGACCTGGGGCCTATCTATGTCAAATTCGGCCAGGCCTTGTCTACCCGCAAGGATCTGTTGCCCGATGATATTGCCGATGAACTGGTAAAACTTCAAGACCAGGTTCCTCCTTTCCCCAGCGAGATTGCCCGTAGCATTATTGAAAAAGAACTAGGCATGCCGATTGCTGAGGCATTTGCCGAGTTTGATGCCGAACCTTTGGCATCGGCTTCAGTTGCGCAGGTTCATACAGCGGTTTTACACAGCGGAGAGAGCGTAATTGTTAAAGTATTGCGTCCCGACATTGAAGAGCAGATTTTATCCGACATAGGACTGCTTTATGAACTGGCTCGTTTTGCCGAAAGATTCTGGTCCGATGCAAGACGATTAAGAGCTACGGAGGTGATTGCCGAATTTGAAAGAACCACGCTGGATGAACTGGATCTGGTGAGGGAAGCGGCAAATGCCGGCAAATTGCGCCGCAATTTTGAAAATTCAGAACTGATTTACATACCCGAAATCCACTGGCCGCTGACACGCCAGAAAGTCATGGTCATGGAAAGAATTCACGGCATACCCGTCGGTGAAATCGAGCAGCTTAAGGCGGGCGGCGCGAATTTTAAAGTGCTCGCCGAACGCGGCGTAGAAATCTTCTTTACCCAGGTATTCAGAGACAACTTCTTCCATGCCGATATGCACCCCGGCAATATCTTTGTCGATTTGCCGGATAAATACATAGCCATTGATTTTGGTATCGTCGGTTCTTTATCTCTGTCTGATCAACGCTACCTGGCAGAGAATTTTCTGGCTTTTTTTAACCGGGATTATCGGAAAGTGGCGCAAATGCACGTTGAATCCGGCTGGGTGCCCCGGTCGACTCGCATAGAAGAATTTGAATCCGCTATTCGCAGCGTTTGCGAACCAATCTTTGAAAAACCGTTGAAGGATATCTCGTTTGGTCAGTTATTATTGCGTTTATTCCAGACGGCGCGGCGTTTTGATATGCAAGTTCAGCCGCAACTGGTGCTGCTGCAAAAAACGCTGCTGAATATTGAAGGATTGGGGCGGCAGCTTTATCCTGAGCTGGACCTATGGCAAACCGCCAAACCTTTTCTTGAAAAATGGTTCCATGACCGTTTGGGGCCTAAAGCCAAAATCAGCAAGCTTATTAAACAGCTCCCTGAACTTGCTGAACATTTTCCTGAAATTCCTTCCCTGATTTACAAAGCCCTGGATAATGCAGCCAACGCACAGCATCAGGCCGAAGCGCAGCAACGCGAACTGGCCCTGCTGCGCCAGCAGATGGATAATAATCACCGGATAACCATACTGGCGATGCTGATCAGTGCGGTAATTATCAGTACAGCGCTGTTGGTTCAATAATTCAGAGATGTAGGGTGGGCAAATTTGCCCACCATTTCAATCCGCGTGGGCACAAACAGCGGTGCCCACCCTACCTCTACCTGACTGTGACAAACTTTGCGACAAAACTCCATCATGTAACTTCTCATTTTCAAAAATAAACATGCAAGATAAAAAGATAGCGATTATTACCTCAGTTGTTCCTAAGATAAACCTAGCTTTTCAGCAAAATGCACTGCCACTAATTACCGAAATCGAATTAAAAAACCATAGTGAGCAAACCTTTCATGATCTTGAATTGGTGTTGACTGGATCACCTAACTTTTTGATCGAACGGACATGGCATATAGATAAGTTGATTCCTGATTCTCAGGTGATTTTAGATGATATTCGAGTCGAGCTAAATTCCGAGTTTTTGCGCGGTATTCATGAGTCATTACGTGGCGAAATGACTTTTAGGCTAAGAGCCGGCGATGAAGTGCTGGACACTAAAACCGAACAGGTTGAATTATTAGCCAAAGATGAATGGGTCGGCACGCGTATATTACCCGAAATTTTAGCTGCCTTTGTTCAGCCCAATGATGCCGTAGTGCAAACTATTTTACGCGATACTTCAAAAATGCTGGAAGCTTCCGGTCAGCTTGCATCAATTGAAGGTTATCAATCTAAAAGCCCAAGACGCGTAGCGATTATTGTCAGTGCATTGTGGAGTGCAGTGTGTAAATTAGATCTTAGCTATGCAAGTCCACCTGCTAGTTTTGAAGAAGAAGGACAGCGGGTGCGCTTACCTTCAAAAATAGCAGAAACGCGCCTGGCAACATGTTTGGATACTTCGTTATTGTTTGCATCTTGCCTTGAGCAATCGGGTTTAAATGGGTTAGTTATCTTTACCAAAGGTCACGCGTTTACTGGCTGTTGGTTGAGTGATGAGGATCTTTCCTCGGCGGTGGTTTATGACGCTCAATCCTTGCGTAAGCGGTGTCAATTAAATGAATTGATCGTATTTGAAACTACCCTGTGTACCAATAAACCACCGGCTAAATTTAGCTTAGCCAAACAAGAAGCCGAAGATAAGTTAAAAAATGATGCGGAATTTGTTCTGGCGATTGATATTAAGCGCGCTAGGCTCGCACGTATCAAACCATTATCTGATAAAGAGTTAGCGGGCGAATATCAGGCAAATGTTGTCGTGGATGAAGTTGAATTGCCGGTTGAAATTATCACCTATATCCCCGAGCAAAGTTTTAATTCTGATGATGCTCCTGAGGTAAGTTTAGACACGCCAGAAGCACGCATAGAAAACTGGAAGCGACAGTTGCTGGATTTAACCATGCGCAATCGCCTATTAAACTTTACCAGCCGCACCAGAGCAATTGGGATCAATTGCATCGATCTAGCCAGTCTTGAAGATATGCTAGCTGACAATCAAAAATTTAATATTATATCGGTTGATAGCTTAAAACTTGCCAGTGATCCGCGTTCGGGGCAATTGCATTTGCAACAACATCAGGAAAGTTTACTTACTGAACAATTGCAGCGGCATTTATCTAAAAAAGAGCTGATTGCAAATACGGATAGCAAAAAACTCACCACTGATTTACTGGAGCTTTACCGTTCAGCGAAGGAGGCAATTCAGGAGGGCGGGGCCAACATTCTCTATATTGCCTTAGGGTTTTTAAACTGGTCGAACGGTAAAGATGCGCAGCGAACTTATAGAGCTCCGCTGATTTTAATCCCGATTGAAATTACACGTAAAAGTGTGAATTCTGGGTTTCAGTTACATGCGCATGAGGATGATCCTCGGTTTAATCCCACCTTGCTTGAAATGCTAAAACAAGATTTCGCTCTGGAAATTCCTGAGTTAGAGGGTGATTTACCCACCGATGAACATGGCTTGGATGTTAAACAAATCTTAAATATTCTGCGCATAAAGATAAAAGATATTACCGGTTGGGAAGTTGAAGAAAGCGTGGTTGTTTCTACCTTTTCATTTGCGAAATATCTGATGTGGAAAGATCTATGTGAGCGTGTCGATGCCTTAAAAGAAAGCGCTGTAGTTAAACATTTGATTGAAAGTCCGCGGGATATGTATTCCGGAACTGGTGTTGAATTTCCAGATCCTAGACGACTAGATGCCGCCCGACATCCTAAAGACACGTTTATTCCCCTATTGGCCGATAGCTCGCAAATAGCCGCTGTGTATGCAGCCGAAGCGGGTAAAGATTTTGTCTTAATCGGGCCACCCGGCACTGGTAAAAGTCAGACCATTGCTAATATGATTTCTCAGTTATTAGCGACTGGGAAAACAGTGTTGTTTGTTTCGGAAAAAACTGCAGCTCTGGAAGTGGTTTATCGTCGCTTGCATCAAGTCGGTTTAGGTGAGCACTGTCTTGAATTACACTCTGCAAAAGCCAAAAAGTCAGACGTTATTGCGCAGTTAGGTAAGGCTTGGGGCTGTATTGATGTTTCAGGGCTGAATTGGGAAAAAGAAGCAGAACGTTTAGCGCAGGTCAGAAGCGATTTAAATAAATACGTAGATCGTATACATCATCATTACCCAAATGGACTGACGCCATATCAAGCGATGGGTGTTGTCATAAAGTACAGTGATGTGCCTGTGGTGAAACTGCACTGGAATAGTCCGGAGCAGCATTCCTTAGAGGCGTTTGAAGAATTGCATGAAATTGCCAACCGTATTGATGCCAATAGTATTGAGTTGACAGGTATTGGTTTGGATATTTTTTCACAAATTGTTACTGGCGAATGGTCACCGTCTTGGCAAAGTCGCGTTTTAAGTTTAGCTGGCAGTGCGCAGCAAACAGTTAAAGCACTGGAACTTGCAGCGAATGAATATGCACAACACTTGGGCTTAAATTTAACCTTTAACCATTTATCCCAATTAATTGCATTACAAAAATTAGCCGAGCTATTACCGGATGCTTTTGCTGAAAATTATGGCTATGGCTTTTCGCCTCAAGGAGCGATGCAGCGTAAAGAACTGCTGGAATTATCTGACTTGGTTGAACAGTTCCATAGCAGTATGGCGAGCGTAAAAAATCCTTTTAAACGCTCTGTATTGGACTGTGAACTGGAAGAACTTAAAAACAAGTGGACGGAATCTGAAGAGAAATGGTTTTTAGCGAAGTGGCTGGGTAAGCGCTCGGTTAAAAAAGCACTAGGTAAAAATGTAGGAAAAAAAATTAATCCGAAGAGCATTCCTAATGATTTCGATAATTTAATTGAGGCTAAGCGTTTACAGGGGAAAGTTATCAAATATCAGCATTTAGGCGATGTAATCGGTAAACATTGGGAGGGCGTAGATTCGAATGTCGCATGGATTAGAACTGCATGCCAATGGTTAGATGGCGTATTAAGTGCATTGGTAAACGTGAGTGCAGACGCAGAACAAGCGATTGCTAATAAGCATCGTATCGCGCAGTTAGTGATCGATCAAAATGAGTTACTAGATCGTAATGCGTTAATCGGTGCTAAAGGCGCTGCCTTTTTAGAGCAGTTCAGTCATCATCAACAACATGCAGGACAGTTGGCTACAGTTATCGGTTCTCAAGCAGGAGATGTTTTTAAAGCTACAGGGAAAAATGATTTCTTCCAGAGAGTTATTGAGCAATGTGATGCCTGGTTAACACACAAAAATAAACTGCGTTACTGGTGTGCTTGGCGAAAAGTGAGACAGCATGCTATTTCCGCTGGTTTGGCAGCTTTAATTGAGGGTATTGAACAAGGGTATACCAATGATTTATCCGCAAAAGAGTTGTTATTGGTTAATTATTCACGTTGGTGGGTAAATTCGGTTATTGATCATGACGAGGTCTTGAAAAATTTTATTCCGGCTGAGCATCGTCAAAAAATTCAAATATATCATCAGTTAGATACAGACTTTATGCAACTTACTCAGGAATATGTCAAAGCGCTGTTAGCTACCGGTATTCCTAAAGCACAAGAAATAAAGAAAGGATCTGAATGGGGCGTGTTAGCGCGTGAGGTTCAAAAGAAAACACGTCATATGCCGCTACGCCAATTAATGAGTCAAATGCCCGAGGTGATTACTAAATTGACTCCTTGTGTGATGATGAGCCCTATGAGTATAGCGCAATACCTTCCAGCTAATAGTAAGGCATTTGATGTGGTTATCTTTGATGAGGCGAGTCAAATTACTGTACCTGATGCAATTGGCGCAGTCGCCAGAGCTAAACAGGCGATTGTGGTCGGCGATCCGAAGCAGCTTTCACCTAGCTCCTTCTTTGCTAAGAAATCAGGCGATGATGAGTACTCCGATGATTTTGAAGAGGATACGGAGTCCATTTTAGATGAATGTTTAGCCGCAAACATTCCTTGTATGAATCTAAATTGGCATTACCGCTCGCGCTGCGAATCGTTAATTACTTTTTCTAATCATAAATACTACGGTGGCAAGCTGGTCACCTTTCCGAATAATGATACTCGCGGCATGTCGGTGCATTATCATGCGGTTGATTCTATCTATAAGGAAGGTCAGAATCGTATCAATCGAGGTGAAGCAGAAGCGATTGTCGAAGATATCGTTACTAAATTACGTCAGTCTGGCTTCAATAAATCAATTGGCATTGTGACATTTAATATGGAGCAACAGAAATTAATTAGTGATTTATTTGAAGTGGCGCGCAGCCAATACCCAGAAATAGAACCGCATTTTGCTGAAGATAAGTTTGATTCTGTGTTTGTTAAAAACTTAGAAAATGTTCAGGGGGATGAGCGTGATTTAATTTATTTCTCTATCACCTTTGGTAAAGATGCTGCCGGTAAGTTGAGTATGAATTTTGGCCCGATGAATCAAGCCGGTGGTACGCGCAGATTAAATGTTGCGGTGACTAGGGCCAAAGAAGAAATGCATGTGTTTGCTTCATTAAAACCGGAACAAATCGATTTATCACGTACTGGGGCTGAAGGTATCAGGGATTTAAAGTATTTTCTTGAATATGCACAACGAGGCATTTCCGCTCTGACTGAAGCAGTAGGCGCACCCGGTGGCTTTTTTGATTCACCATTTGAACAAGCCGTTGCTGAAAAGCTGCATGCTAAAGGCTGGATAACGCATTCTCAAGTGGGCGTATCCGGATTCAGGATCGATCTTGGTGTGATTAATCCTGATGCTCCTGGTCAGTATCTGAGTGCTGTCGAGTGTGATGGCGCTAGTTATCATAGTTCTGCTACTGCAAGAGATCGTGACTTTTTAAGAGAGCAGGTGTTAAGAGGTTTGGGTTGGGAAGTAATTCGTATCTGGTCAACAGATTGGTGGATTGATTCCGAGTCGGCTTTAAAACATGTTGATGAGCAATTACATAAGCTGTTGGCAGAGTATCGGGCAGAATGTTAGTCCAATTTATTTGCTGATGTTATGCAGAGCGCTATCAAACACCAAAAACTTTCTGAGCACTCAGTATAGCATTCAAGAACAATACATTGATGATAATCCCTGCAAGCGCGTTCGTTTTCTCAAGCTAGACAGAAAGATTGTTCCTTATGGCTAGAGATACCCAAGTAGACTAACAATTTTTTCGAGCTCATCGAAGGCTAATTCTATCTACCATACAATTAGCCCTTCTTTAATAGGGACTATTTATATGTTTAAACCGGACATTCAAAATAAGTCAAAAACCTTCGGCAAAGCTGGGGTTTACTTATGATTAATTATTAAAAATCCATTAGCAAGCCGGGAATTCCAATCCGTTGAATATGTAGGGCGTTTTTTCCTTCTTCGTAGGCGAGCAATTTTCCCTCTTTTTGCCAGAGCCTGAAAGCGAGCGAATAGGATAAAACACGAATGGGATAATCGCGCGGCAGTTGCTGCAAGTAAGGTTGTACAGTAATAAAATCGGTCGCCCCATACTCCTGCATGATAAAGCGAAGACCTCCGTTAGCAGGTCCGATATTATAGGCCAGCAGGCCCAGAAACAGGTCGTTGTTCATCTCGTCCAGATAATATTTTAATGTGGCGGCGGCTATAAGGGCATTATGCCGTGGATTGAGCAAGTTAACCTTGGCTACCTTCAGATGCGCGGCGGCCTGCTCCATGACGACTTTCGGCACAAGAGTAATTTGAAACAGGCCATATCCGCCATCCTTGCTATCGCGGGGCAAAAAGGAAGACTCTGCCGCAGCAATCCCCTGTAGAAGGTTCGGATCAATATCGAATACATTGGCCGCCTCCTCAATAACTTTATTGTAGCCCTGAGCACGATTGATCAGCTTATGGAGCAGCCCCGGATCGTGACGCCGATAAGCAGCATAGACTTGATGAGCGAGAGTAACCCGGCTGGCCTCCTGCTTACCACCGACCAGGGTGCGAAAGTGGCTGAACGCATGGACAAATTGATCCTGCATAACGAACCAGCCGATCACCAGAGCAAGGCTGACGGACAGAATGGGGGCTAGTAGCGCCGCCCTGCCCTGCGACCATTTGCGAAGTTTCCACCAGCCAATCAGCAATGCAACAGCCATCAGGATTAATCCTAAAACACCGATTGCAAAAGGCAGCAAGCTGGTAAAAAAACGGGTCCCGGAAAACCAGTTAGCCGAATAGCCTAAAATAACCATGATTGCAGATACCGCAATAATTATCAGGCCTGACACTTCAAGACTGATTAACAAAAGATTGCGTCTGAAATTACTTGCCGGCGGCGTAGTGAGAACTTGTTTTGACTTGTGCCTGGGCACACGGGAAGCTCCAGGTTTATCTTTAGCCTGTTCAGGTTTAACTTTGACATTCTTCTCAGATTCTACTTGAGCACCTGATTCGGATTTGGCTTTAACATCTTGTGCCGGCTTTACTTTAGCGCCCTGATCAGGTTTGACTTTGACAGTCTTTCCGGATTTCTCTTGAGCGCATGGTTCGGATTTGGCTTTAACATCCGGCTCAGGTTTACCTTTAACCTGTTTTGGTTTGGCTCTCGCTGAATTACGTGCAGTTACAGGCTTATTCATCAGACAAAGATGATTGATTCGGGCTTTTGATCGAATGTAATTTCGTAACAGCTTGATTTGATTTTACTGAAAGCAAAAATAATCTCCTTGTGCTGCATGTATCTTTAAGTCGTATTTGCCAGATAAGCTACAGCAAGCGCAGGCGCGCAGTCTGCACTGGTAATTCCTGTCCGGTTTTCAGGCTCCGGAAAAAAGTCAGAAAAATCCAGATACGGGTGACCTAAATTAAAGGCTATCTGTTTTACCAGGAAACGCCCTACTCCCGCGCCAATCAGCGGACTATTTTTAGAAAGCCCTGACTCGTATGCGCCGTACTCAAACAGTTGACGTTCGCAGCCCAGTTGAATCTTTTTTAGTTGCCGGCTGCGAATATTTTCAGCGAAATGCCGCCAGCGCTGCAACTCACAGGGTAAAAAATCACAGCCTATCATGCGTGATAAACGTCTGGCACTGGCAGTAATGGTCTTTTCAGCACCGTCAGCGGTCTCGGTTTGGTCGTGCAATTCGTTAAGCTCTCCCGTGACGCGGTAGACGTCGGCCATCGTAGCAAAATATTCCGCCATTAAACCGATTTCCTGACCTTGATCTTGTGCGGTCTGCGCCACCGTCATCACCGGAGTTCTGACAATGCCTGAATAAATAAGCTCTTGAGTTATTAAACGCTGGTAGTCGGTGTAGCCTTTCGCCCTTACCTTGCCATTATTCACTAAAAGAATATCCGTGGTCGTGCTGCCTATATCGACAAATAATCCGCTATTGACTTTTTGAGCGGCAAAGGAAGCGCTAGCCAGCCAGTTAGCTGAAGCTATTGACTGATAATGTCTGGTTTCAACCTGCTCCGCTTTCAACAGGCCGTTCTCGCCTGCAAATATCAAGCAAGGCTGTTCAGACAACAGCCCTGTCATGGTTTCTATGATTTGTTTAACGCCGTCGTCCCGATGCTCAAACAAATCAACCAGCTCTCCGGTCATGGTGACGGCATGGCAATAATTTTCGCCAGTCAGTGTCTGCAGGATGCCGCCGACGGCACTCCTTAATTGCTCAATACCTTTCCATAGCGGGCAAGGCTGCTGATGAACGGCAACAACTCCACCCTGCGCATTGATGACCGCCGCTTTAACATGCGCTCCACCTATATCCCAGCCGACTCGCTTAGTCTGCATCATTGTGCTCCATTTTAATTGCTATTTGTCGATTGTATAACGGATTGAGTCTTGGCTTTTCTTTCAGCAACTGCAACACCGTTTCGGCAACATTGATTCCGAGCGCCGCATAAATACCCGCAAATGATGTGGTCAATCGGGGATTTATTTCAAGCACTAACCGTTGTTCCGTAGTTTCGATTAAATCTATACCGACATAACCCCATAACTCAGGTAAAGCCTTGGCGATATTATTTATCAAATTCCGGTATACACCTGAGTCATTATGATGATTAACGACGATTCCTGCCAAGTGATATTGTCTGTCGATGACGTTGAACTGCTGTAAATTGGCGCATAACAGCCAGGCGCTGCCCTGCCTGAACAGACAGGAAAGGCTGGTTTTTTTACCTTGAATATGCGGCTGGATAATACATTGGTTTTCATCTATGTCCATAAACTCAAGGTCTCTCTGGCCCGTGATTAAATAACTGTCTGCACAGCCTGCGCCATCAACAGGCTTTATTATCCATTCATCGGGATGCTGATGTGAATCTATTCGCTTGGCGCGGATAAGTTCATGCCCGTATTTTAACTTCCAGGTCGCTACAGTGGCGATATCATGTCGCTTGAGGCAAAGATAAGTATCAAGTTTATTACCCGCTATAGCGACAGCACGGGCAGGCGATGTTAATAATATTTTACCCATCGGCTCAACAGTTTGGCACAAGGTCTGTAAGATATTTTCGGGTGCTATCGGCCATACTGCATCACAATGTTGAGCCAGACGCGCAAATTCTTCATGACTTTCATGTTCCGGATTGATAATAACGGCATTGATTTCAGTCGTGTCAATCAAGCCGTTAATACGGCTATCCAGCATCACCACCAGTTCTATTCCGCTTATTACGGACAGATTATCAAGCAATGCCTGTAGCATTAAACGCCCTTCGATTGCCAATGAACCGGATAGCTGCTGCTTATTAAAGCCGCCTCCGGTAATATACTCAAACACTAGAATTTTCATTATTACATTTTACCATTTGGACAGTAGCAACGGTTTTTACCTCATGAAAATAATCCCGGTAATCGATTTAAAAAACGGTGTTGTGGTTCATGCCCGACAAGGAATACGTGAACAATACCAGCCGATCAGCACTGCCTTGTGCCAGTCTTCAGACATTTATCAAGTTATCAAAGCATTTCTTGGAATTTATTATTTTGATACGTTTTATATTGCTGATTTGAATGCAATTACCGGTCAGGGTGACCATGAGGATTTAATCAGCGACGTACTGGCTTATTTTCCGCACATCCTGTTCTGGATAGATAAAGGCTATCAATGCTATAAAAAACATCCGGGTAATTATTTACCTGTATTAGGCAGTGAATGTTATAGCGATGAAACGCTATCAGAACTTGACGCTTTCGATAAGCGCTTTATTCTGTCTCTGGATTATTCTGCTTTTGAAGCATTAGGCTCGAAAAAGCTGTTTTTAAACCAGGATTATTGGCCGGATACCATTATTATCATGACCTTGAATCGTGTCGGCAGTCACCAAGGACCTGATCTGGATAAGCTGAGTGGGTTTTGCAGGCAATATCCGCATAAAAATTTTATTGCCGCAGGAGGTGTAAGGGATGTTAATGATTTACGGGCACTGAAACAGGTGGGCATACAACAGGCGCTTATTGCCAGTGCATTACATACAGAAGCTATCAGGCGTGAAGATATTGAAGATCTGTAGACAAAAAAATACCCCGGCAGGCCGGGGTATTTTCAACAACCTGAAGCAAGGCGCTCTATATGCGCCCGGCTAACAACTTATTCGTTGTTAACAGCGAACGGATGTTTAGCTGTAGCTTTCGCAGCAACAACTTCTTTAGCTGTTGGTGATCCGTCAATAGCGCGTTTCAGAGCTTCTTTTGTTGCTGCATAATTGAATTTTTCAATTTTGGCATCGTCTTCAGCTTGCCAGTGAATGAATACACCAACAGAAATGAATAAGTCATCTGCTTCGTCAGCAGGGATTGTGCCGTCTTCTACACAATCAGCAACAGCCATAGCAACGCCGCGTTGAGCTGGACCAAACATTTGAACAGCTTGTTTTGAACCTTTGATAGTTACTTTGTTGAATAAAATGGTTGCAGGTTTAACCATCAGATTAGGTGCAACAACAGCCAACAGAGTAGAAAAACCGTCTTTGTTGTTTGTTAATGCATTTGCAAATGCAGACTCAGCAGCTGAACCTCTTGGTCCAACCATCAAGTCGATGTGTGCAACCTCATTGCCTTCGCCTACTAAAGATTCGCCAACGCACAATTTATTGATTTTTGCCATGCTTGTTTTCTCCTGTGAAGAAAAAGTTGAAAAAATTTGAGCTAATATCGACACTTTTGGTGTCTCGTTAATTGTTTTTAACAATCTTATTGCAAAGATTTATTACAGGTAATTAATAAATCTTCTAAAAATACAGTCAACACCGTTGCTACAGTTATATCCGCCGTAGTCCCCGGATTCACACCCTTGGATTTAAGCTCCTGGTCCATGCTATAAAGTAATGGCAAAATACACTCAGGATTATTCGTTTTGGACAACTCTTCACTAAGCAGAGCCATCCTACTAGCTATCATTTCAGAGTGCTGATTGCTGTATTTTCTTTCAATGTGACTATCAGGAAATTGACGTAAAAAGTCAACATAGACTGACACCGCGGCCCAACCCTGATTCCCCCATTTACTCATGGCATTATAATGAATTAAAACCGCTAAATCAAAAATATCTGAGTAATCTGTAACATATTGAAGTGCAATGCGATCCTTTGCACTGGCAAGCCTCATCGCCTCAGTCAGGCAAACCGATGGCTTTTCCGCTACGTCCTGATCGTCAGAATTTCCCAAACCACCCGGTGATGCGAGCAAAATAGCCTTGAAAACCCAGTCGGCATCTTCAACAGTTGTGGTCGCCAGAACCTGACTTAAAGCCTCTCTTAGCGTCAAGCTTGAATGGATAGTACTGATCGCCTGTATTAACGGCGCGCACAACAGGATAATTCCCAGATTAGTATTACAACCTACGGCTTCGCGCGTGCTCTTCACAGCATAAAATATTTTTTCGCCCAAACCATAATCAGGATTACACAGCGGACCCGCGCTGACCTCGGCGCTGATTCTGAAGTCTGCCACAGTCATATCATGGCCGTCGGAATATATGCTGACATTACCCGGTTTAAAGGCCTGTAATTCAACTTCACAGGCCTCGCGATAAAGGTCACTCAGCTGTTGAGGAGAAATCATAAGGGCCTAATATGTCGGGTTATCAAATCTTTTGCTAATAAATCGGCAATGCTGACATCGCAAACACTTTCCAGGCCTTTCCATGCAGGAATGCTGTTCACTTCAATAATTGTAAAATGCCCGGCTTTATCCTGGATAATATCGACGCCGGCATAGTCCATCGCCAATGCCGCCGTCGCCCTGACAGCCAATTCGGCCAGTTCGGGCTCCAGATCGATCTGTTCACAACTCGCCCCTCGCGCCACATTATTCAACCACGATTTTCCCCGTCTGCGCATGGCGGCAACTGCACGGCCATTAATAACAAACACCCGATGATCAGAAAAACCGACGCCGGAACAATGCACAAAGCGTTGCAGATAATAAACACCATGACTATGGGTCAACCAGAATAAATCCGTTGTTTTTTCGATACGCCGTATGCCTTCGCCTTGCGAGCCGAATAGAGGCTTGCTTATCAAAAGATGACCTTTATTTAATTCAACTTCTGCAATGGCTAAGGCATCGTCCCTGTTTCGTAGTACCCATGTCAATGGCGTAGGTAATCCGGCATGGTACAGCAAAAAACTGGTCATGCCTTTGTCAACACTACGCTCTACAGCATGACCATCATTATATACAGGAATATTCATCGCCTTTAGGGCATGAAGAATACCCAGATACAACACAACCTCTTCAAGCGACCCGCCGGGAACGCCGCGAACAAAAGCCGCATCCGGCAGTGCTTGTTCAAAGCCCGGAATAACCAGCGGTTGTTGTCCGGGTTTAATATTAAATCCGCATTCTGTCAACGAAACATAGTCGCTGCTGTAACCCAGGCTGGCAAAAGCCTGGCGTAATTGTTTTCCGTGCCAGCCAGGATCATCGGTAAAAATAACAATACGACCCATGCTTATAGCTGTACTCCAAGCCGGCGTAGCAACGGCAACAATGCAAAGTAACAGGTGATAGTAATTGTCGCCGAAAGTCCAAGGCTGGACCAAAAATCCAAGCCCTGTTTAAGCAGCAGGGGCAAAACTAAAAAAAATACCAGCGAAGGCAATACCAACCAAAAAATCTGGCCGGAAAGCCCGGCGATTTGTGTTAATTCTGCGCCATCAATGTACAACCAGATAATCGCCAGCAATGAAGTAAGCGGTAAAGAAGCGATAAGTGCTGCAAACCCGCTACTTCGCTTGGCAATTTCCGAAACCAATACAATAATTAACGCGGAGATAGAAAACTTCAGAATGTAATAAAGCATTACCTTGTCTTTATGCCCCGAATGACTGATCTAACAAGGCATTATCCAATTGTCCGGCGCGGAAACTTTTGCCTGATTCCACGGCTGTCACAATCACGCTGGCCGGACTGAACAACATGGAATCAATTTTAAAGAAGTCGTATTCATACTGCTTAAAGATTTCAGCAAACGGTTTGCCATAATCTTTGGATGTTGAACTGGGCAATTCCCTAGCCAGTTCTTCAGCCGCTTCATCGCTGCCTTTTACAAATAAATGTACTTGCCCGGCAAATAAAATAGCATCATTAGTTCGTCCCATGGCTTTAACAAAGTTGGGATGCGGCGGGCATACAGGCGCACTGCCGCTGCCGTCAACAATATTTTCCAATGGAAAATGCAAAGCGTGGGCTTTATGCATCGCTACTTCCAGCACACGCGCCACCACTTGCATGCCGCCCGCCAGACTGCTGGTCGGAGTAACAATAATGGTCAATTTTGACGGATCAACCTTACAGGCTGCGGCGACTTTTTCAACAATAGCTAAAGGCGGAATAGCGTCATTTTCAATCACTAACACGGTGGAATTGGCCTCGTCCTGATAGCCCAATTCCTTATACAGCTCTTCAACCGGTTCTTGCCTGCCCTCTTTTAACTTGGTGGCCATTGCCCTTGCAGGCCCCGAACCCAGTGCGTAATATTTCTCATGCGATAAACTCCATCCGGCATATTGGCTGCCCAAACAGGCCAGTACCGGATTTCCTGTATGCACATTCACTGACAGCGGCCAATTATTGGTGTAAGAGCTGTGGCTGAGAGTGACCGTACCCATGCCGCCCAAACAGATTTCAGCGATAATACGTCCCGCTTCCAGACCGCCCGGCGCCTTAATACCCGCATCAATAATCGTGCAGCCGTTTTCCAGAGTTTTCACATCAATGCGTAGTTTATCTCTATTATCAATGAGAAGTTTTACCAGGGGCTGAGTCAATTTATTAACGCTAGCTTTATATTCCATGAGGTGAAAAACCTTGTCTTATGTTAAGTTACTAATTGGAAGGCTTGATAGCGGGCCTGCCATGCTCGTTTTGGTGGGCAATAATACTGTAAATCGGCCGCACTGTGTGAATTAATGACCCGATTGAACAGGCTGCATAGCCATCCTGAATAAATTTCAGGCAGACGATCAGTCTGTTTGGCCCATCTATCATAATGTAATTGTTTACCGGAATCGCGGTAGTATTGACTTACGGCGAATTCAGCAGTAGTCATAGTAAATGACGATACCCTCCCTGAACTTGAGAAAAGAGGTACCGACATGACGATAAGAAGCATTAATCCTGCAAACGAAGAAATTCTGAAAGAATATAGTGAGCACAGTGACGCAGAAATAAATGACATACTAGGCCGATCTGTACAAGCTTTTACGTTTCAAAAATCCCTGACTTTTGATCAGGGGTCAGAAAAAATGGAAGCTGTCGCTAAAATTCTTGACTCCGATCAAAACAAATTCGCCAAAATCCTGACACTTGAGATGGGAAAAACTTATCAGGCGGCGCAGGAGGAAATCAGAAAATGCGCTGTGGCGTGCCGTTACTATGCTGAAAATGCCCACCTGTTTCTGGCAGATCAAGATATCAAAACGAACAGCTTGAAGTCATTTGTCCGCTATCATCCATTAGGCCCTATCCTGGCTATTATGCCGTGGAATTTTCCGTTCTGGCAGGTCTTCCGCTTTGCAGTCCCGGCGTTAATGGCCGGAAATACCGCGCTGTTAAAGCACGCCTCCAATGTGCCGCAGGCTGCATTGGCTATTGAAGAGATTTTCAGGCAGGCAGGTTTTACAGACGGTGTATTTCAAACTTTGTTAATCGGTTCAGATAAGGTCGAAAAAATTCTGAGCGACAATCGCGTCAAGGCAGTCACTTTAACCGGCTCCGAAAAAGCAGGCGCCACTGTAGCCGGTATCGCAGGCTCGCAAATTAAAAAAACCGTGCTGGAACTGGGCGGCAGCGATCCTTTTATCGTTATGCCTTCAGCCGATCTGGATGACGCTGTTCAAAAAGCAACACGGGCGCGTATTCAAAATAATGGCCAATCCTGCATTGCCGCCAAACGATTTATCATCCACGCGGCAATTTATGATGATTTCCGCTCCGCACTGAAACAAAAATTTGCAGCACTTAAAGTGGGAGACCCTATGGATGAAGCGACCGATATTGGTCCATTGGCCACAGCAAAAACCCGTGATGACCTGAACCTTCAAGTCGAGGATTCCATTAAAAAAAGCGCCATACGAGTAATGGGAGCGGAGGCCATTGCCGGCCCCGGATATTTTTATAAGCCCGGCATCCTGGAAAACATACCCTGGAATGCACCTGCTGCGCAGGATGAATTATTCGGCCCGGTTGCCTGCCTGTTCAGAGTAAAAAGTTTCGAAGAAGCTATTGCTTTGGCAAACAATACCCGCTTCGGGTTGGGTTCAGCCGTTTTTACCCGTGATAAAAACGAAATTGAACAGGCTATAAATCTTATTGAGGCAGGCTGCACCTTTATCAATAATATTGTGGCTTCTGACCCACGACTGCCCTTTGGCGGAATCAAGGCATCAGGATACGGGCGGGAACTGGCCGCTGAAGGCATTCGCGAATTCGTTAATATTAAAACAGTCGCCATTGACGGAATTTGAAAATCAACGTCAAAAGAAAGCTAAAGACAGACTTTATTGATAACAACCGTTACGATCTTATTGTAAAGAATCGCGGCTTGAGCAGGCTCTGAATTTGGCAAATAGTCCATTTCGGCTTGTCTGCGAGACTTGATGATACTCCGTAATTTTTAATTTCTTATTCATTATTATGCAATGGCTTTTTGAACTTTTTATTGACCAAAATTCCGTCCCGCACGCCTTATTGATTATCAGCCTGGTCATTTCCACCGGCCTGGCGCTGGGGCGGATTTCGTTATTCGGTGTAGAACTGGGCATTGCCGGGGGTACTGTTTTCGGGGCTTATTTTTGCATATCATGGCCGACGGGCATTATCAGGGCAAAAATGTCAATCATCCTGACGTGCGTGAGGTGTTTACCCGGCAAAATCTGCTGGCTTGGATGGGTAACCGGAACGGCTGGAAACAAAACCACGCCGTGATTCAGCATTATGGCAACGTCATATTGATGACCTGGAAGCTTTTTTGCAGGATGACCGCCATGCCCCGTTACACAACAGCATGAAAGTGACCGAACGCTTGCAAAAAGCGCGGCAAAAACTGGCGACTATTCAAAGCCCGGGCTATTTAAAAATCCTGACTGGAACCATTGGCGCGAACCCTTCAGGCGAAAGCCGGTGCCTGTTACCGCTTATATAAAATTGGGTTATTGAGGAAGCCCGGCGTCAGGATAACTAATGCCGGACAAGTTGGATTATTAAGGCATGCCATTCCCGTTTTTTTATGGCTGGATGGTATTTAAGTAATTAATCTCTGAAGTTATCATATTGCAACAAAATTGATTGGCCGTCATATCCGCCTTGTCGTATTTAAGCAATTAATCCCTGAAATTATCATATTGCAGCGGCATTTCCAGCTTCTCGTCCTTTAGCATCTGGATGACCTCTTGCAGGTCATCGCGCTTTTTTCCGGTCACTCTGACTTTATCTCCCTGGATTGCCGCCTGCACTTTCAGCTTTTTGTCTTTAATTAATTTGACGATTTTTTTGGCTAACAACGAATCCAGGCCCTGTTTAAGCGTGATTTCCTGGCGCACCATTTTACCGCTGCCTTTGGCGTCGCCTACTTCCATACAGGCAATATCAATGCCGCGCCGGCTGAGTTTGGAGCAGACAATGCTGAACATCTGTTGTAACTGAAACGTTGATTCAGAAATCATGACCAGTTTGTCGTCAGTCAATTCAAAGCTCGAATCTGACCCTTTGAAATCAAAGCGGGTGGAAACTTCTTTATTGGACTGATCGATAGCATTTTTAACTTCATGGGGGTCAAATTCGGAAATAATGTCAAAGGATGGCATAAGATCAGGTCCAGGTCTGGTTAAAGAAGAAGGATCATTTTACATTTTTTTGTAGTCGTTGATAACGTTAGCAACGGCTTTAACGCGCAGGCGGCGAATGGCTTCACCTATTTTCTCGCCTTGAAGTCCGCTGTTCAAAATAGCGGAGGTATCCACACTGGCTGCCGCTTTAGCCGCCAGCCTGAACATTTCGGCCTGAGGGTAAGGAATCTGTTCGAAGCCGGTGCGGCCTTTGGCATCCGCCTCGCAGGCCAGTAAAAACTCATCCAGCGTATTCCGGGGTTTAAATGCGCCTAATGCGGCTAACACATCGGTCAATGTTGAAGCGCGTAATTCAAAAGCCCGATGACAATGAGTGTGATATTGCATGACCTGAATAGCCAGTGTTTTAAAGACGTTAGGCACACGAAGACGGGCGCATAATTGTTCCAGTACCGGCAGGCCTTTTTTTTCATGGTTATAGTGATGCGGCCAGTGCTCTTCCGGCGATAAAGCTTTGCCGAGATCATGAACGAGCGCCGCAAATCTGACTTCAGGACGAGCCGATAGAAGAGCCGCCTTTTCCAGACAGAGCATAGTATGCAAACCGGTATCGATTTCCGGGTGATATTGCTCCGGTTGCGGCACACCGAATAAACGGTTTATTTCAGGGAAGACTTTTTCCAATGCAGCGCAATCTTTTAAGGTAAAGAAAAAAGCCGATGGCGACTGTTCGCCAAGCGCTTTAAACAATTCCGCCCATACGCGCTCAGGGACAAGAAAATCCACTTCTCCGGCTTCCACCATAGCCTGCATCAGTGCCCTGGTTTCTTCCGCCACTTTGAAGCCGAGATGCCGATAGCGTGCAGCAAAACGCGCTACGCGCAAAATACGCACCGGGTCTTCGGCAAAGGCCGGTGAAATATGACGGAAGATCCGGTTTTCAAGGTCCTGTTTTCCGTTGTAGGGATCAACCAGTTTTCCATCAGGAGTCATTACCATCGCATTGATAGTTAAATCCCGGCGCATTAAATCCTGCTCCAGGCTGACATCGGGCGCTGCATGGATTACAAAGCCTTTATAGCCGGGCGCGGTTTTTCTTTCGGTTCTGGCCAGGGCGTATTCTTCATGGCTTTGCGGATGCAGAAATACAGGAAAATCCTTGCCGACAGGTCTAAAGCCCTGCTTTACCATTGATTCAGGCGTTTCGCCCAGCACTACCCAGTCCTGCTCCTGAACCGGAAAATTAAGTAATTTGTCGCGAACAGCGCCGCCTACAAGGTATATTTCCATTAACTTAGGATAAGATGGTTGCATTGCGATTAGAATATCACAAGCTTAATGGTAAAAGCGGCATAAATAGATGCCTGTTTCTTCTATCGAATCAGCATAAGTGGTTACAAAAAGAAGGGTTTTGTGGTAGAAATTTTTTCGGCAAGTATTTTATTGGGTATCGTCGCCGGACTGTTGGCCGGACTTTTCGGCATAGGCGGCGGACTGGTTATTGTACCGGCACTGGTATTTTTGTTTTCAACGCAGGGCTTTCCTACTGAATAGGTCATGCTGATGGCCGTGTCTACCTCATTGGCAACGATTATTTTGACGGCAATCTCCTCGGTTTTAACGCACCTCTGTATCTTTATAAAAATCAGATAATTAACGAAGAGTTCATTGATGGAAACCAGGCATTTTGATCCGGTGCAGACAGAGTTGCTGAGAGGGGTAAACCTGATCGAAGCCAGCGCCGGAACCGGAAAAACCTATGCGATAGCGATGCTGGTTTTACGCTTTGTGGTTGAACAAGGCCTCGCGATTGATAAGGCGCTGATCGTCACTTTTACGAAGGCGGCAACCGAAGAACTTAAGGACCGTATACGCAGTCGGCTGGCCGAAGCCAAGAGGGCTTTGAATGGACAGACAGATAAGGTGGACAGCTCTGTCATCGACTGGTTGAATAATCTCAGCATTGAACCGGAACGGGTCAAACAACGTCTGGCCCTGGCGCTGCTGAATATCGATCAGGCCGGGATTTTTACCATACATGGCTTTTGCCAGCGCGTCTTGCGGGAACATGCACTGGAAAGCGGGCAATTATTCGATGCTGAGTTGACCGACGACCTGGCGGCAATTAAACAGGCTTGTGCAGATGATTTTTGGCGGCAGCAGCTTTATAGCCGTTCGGCCTGGGAAGCCGCTGTATTAACCGCCGACTATAAAACGCCTGATCAACTGCTGGCCAGTATCGATTTTATTGCCGACCATGTCCTTATTTTCCCCCTTGCTGAAAATCTGGATATTGCATTAAAAAAATTGCAAGAGCTTGTCGATTCGGCAAAAATCGAGCTGGAACAATGTGTAAAATCCCTGACAGAGAACTTTACAGACCAGAAATTCAAGCCCAGCTATACCGGCGCTTTCGAGCAGCACTGTTGTTCATTAAACAATTGGTTGCAAGGCCATACAACACAAATTCCTTGCGCCGATGCTTTTGCCTTATTAACCGGCAACGGTTTAACCGATGCGTTAAACGGCAATCAATTCAGAGCTAATAAAACTCAAACCAGCGCGCAGCGTAAAGCTGACTATTTGGCCGGATTGAAGATCAACACGGCTCCTTTCGATGCACTGGCTAAAGCGCTTGCAAAAATCACGCTGATATTTCGCAGAACGCTGCTGGAGACCTTGCGTATAGAGCTGGATAAACGGCTACAGCAACTGAATGTGATGTCGTTTGATAATCTGATCACTCGACTGGCTGAGGCGCTACAGGGAGAAAATGGCATTCTGCTGATCGCTGAATTGCAGCAGCGCTTTGAAGTCGCTTTAATCGATGAATTCCAGGATACCGATGACAGCCAGTGGTTTATTTTTTCTTCCATTTTTGCAGCGCCCAGCCAGTACCTATACCTGATCGGAGATCCCAAGCAGGCCATTTATAAATTTCGGGGCGCCGATATTTACTCCTATCTGGATGCGCAAAAACAGGCAGAGCATCAATTTACTCTAGGCAAAAACTGGCGCTCGCATCCATATCTGGTCATAGCGGTCAATACATTATTTCAACGAGAACAGGCGTTTTTGCTCGAAGACCTGACGTTTAAGGATGTGGAACCGGCTAAATCTGCAAGTGATGGCGCATTGCATTTGGCAGGGCAAGCCGTCGCTCCGATGATGCTATGGCAATTGCCTGAAAGCGACAGCAAAACAGGATGCTGGCGACCTGACCGCAAGGATGCCGAAGAAGCCATCCGCACTGCTGCTATCAATGAAGTGGTCGATCTATTGAACAGCGATTACACGCTTCAACCAAGTAACCGGGCCTTACAGCCCAAAGACATCGCCATTCTGGTAAGAACAAACCAGCAAGCCAGGGATTACCAAGCGGCATTACGCGGTGCCGGCGTACCTTCTGTTTTGAACAGTACGGAATCCGTTTTTGCTGCACAGGAGGCGGCCGACTTATACATTCTGTTGCAGGCCATCGCCAGCCCCGGCGATACCGGCTTGCTTAAACAGGCGTTAACATTAGACTGGTTTGGCCTCGATGGTCCGACTTTTCACCAGCTTATCAATGACGATACGGCACTGGATAGCTGGATGTCCAGATTCTTGACTTATTATCAGGACTGGCAGCAAACCGGTTTGATGGCGATGATGCAGCGTGTGCTGGCACAGGAAAACATCAGGGCGAACCTGTCAAAAACGCTGACTGCCGAAAGACAGTTGACCAATCTGTATCATTTAATCGAACTGGTGCAACAAGCGGCGATTGATGATCATTTAGCTATTAATAAAACCGTGGACTGGCTAAGAACAGCCGTTAGCAGAGCCGATTGCGAAAAAAGCAGCGCGGAAAACCAGCAGTTGCGTCTTGAAAGTGATGATGATGCGGTCAAGATTGTCACGATGCACCGGTCCAAAGGGCTGGAATATCCGGTTGTATTTTGCCCCTGCCTTTGGCAGCGCAGTAACCGTTTAAATAATGAAAAATCCTTGCTTAAATGTCATGCTCCGATACAGGAAAATGACAGCAAAGGCCGCATGATTGTCGATTTAGGATCGGAAGATTTTGAACTGCACCGGGCGCAGGCGTTAAAAGAAGAATTGGCGGAAGATTTGCGAGTGTTTTATGTAGCAGCGACGCGCGCCAAATACCGCTGTTATATTGTTTGGGCGGATGCGCGTTTTGAAAATGCAGCCAATGATTCAGCTATGGCCTGGCTTCTCGGTTTTACAGATGCTGATTTTTGCCGGCAGCAAATCCTGTTGCAAGAATTTAAAGCCCGGGCAGAACATGCCTTCGACTACCAATTACTGGATGTGCCGTGCGCAATAAACGGCAATTATCAAAAAGCAGCCCCATACGTTGAATATCTTGCGAAAAAACGCAAAAGATCATTGTATACCTACTGGCAAATGAGCAGTTATACGGCGTTATCGGCACTAAGCCTGGATGAAGCGCCTGAATTACCCGAAGATAAAGCAAGGGAGCAACAGGAAAAATCTATACAAGCGCCTATGGAATTGCCCAGAGGCGCGCATACCGGTAATGTTATCCATGATTTACTGGAAAATAATAGCTTTATCGATCTGGCACAGGGCAAAGATATTTCCGAACAACGCGATAAAGCCTGCCAGCGTTATGGCTTGAAACTGGAGCAGCCGGAAATCATCGATGCACTTTTACAAGCCGTTGTCGCCACGCCGTTATCTGACATGGATTCTGATTTTTGTCTGATGAATCTGTCGGAAAATCGCTGTTTAAAAGAAATGCCGTTTTATTTATCCATGCAGACGATGAATGCGGATCAAATTAATTATATCTTAAAGGATACGCCGGCTTTTCAGCACTTGACCGGCAAACAGATGTGCGGCTATCTGACCGGTTTCATAGACCTTGTTTGTGAATACAAGGGTCTTTATTATGTCATGGATTATAAAACCAACGGGCTGCCGGACTACAGCCCCGACACTTTGACTTACGCCATGCGTGAACACAACTACGGATTGCAATACTGGATATATACGGTAGCGCTGCATCGCTACTTGCAAAACCGCCTGCCCGATTATGACTATGAAACGCATTTCGGCGGCATACGCTACTTATTCGTGCGCGGCATGCAGCCGGAGCTGGCTATGAGCGGAGTTTATCAAGACCGGCCCGATTTTGACAAGGTTGAAGCATTGGCGGCATTGTTCGGATAAAGACTGCAAGTCAATCCCTGAGTGACGCTTTCCTGCCCATAATGATTACCGACAGGGATTTCAAATTGACACGGGACATTTAATTCAGACTGTCCGTAGAGCGCCGCCGCATTAAGGCGCCTTATCGCGTCCAAGGCCATTTTGAGGTTTGCCCCTTTCGACGGTGGACTCCGAGGCATTAATCCGATACAGATCATAAGGCGCTACAATCGTATCGAAGACGGCCGAAAAAGGCAGATCGATAATAAGGAAACTGGTAATTAGCCCTTTGACCCAACCCGATTCCGAACGCTTGCCGCCAAACAGCTCACCCGTTTCTTTTATGTCCTTCTTGATGCCGGGATAGACTGTCCATTCGTTAGCGGAGATATCATTTCTCGCGCGTATGCTGGAACAATTTAACATAAGCAAGCTCATGAGAATAACCACTGCCCATCTTCCAATATTGAATTTCATCGCTTTTTTCCTTTAGACCAATGGTGGATTTTACCCTTGCAGAGAAGCCAGCTTACGGAAATGAGTAACCGCAAGAACAGCAAGCGGCTGTCCTGAACAAAGGCAGTTTACCGTGATACATCTCAAGCCGGTGGTCTGCTTCGTGTGTCTCCGAAGCCCCGTCTTGATTCGTTCACCATTAATTAAAATCGGCTAATAATCCATTCACTTTTTAAAATATCCATAGCCATTATCGCTATAACCCAAGCGCCAAAAGTCACAGGCTGTTTTTATTATCACCGAATGACATTAATAAAATTATCAGAAAAATAATAGCCAGCACCGGCCAAAAATAAGGGGCAACAATAAAAACACCCCATCCGAAAAAAGCTAATGCGGCCAGAAAGATAAAGAGGCCTACGCCAAAAAAAGCCAGAAGCATAAGGACGGCGGTAAAAAACATGACTATCAGCAATGCCGGGATAGCCGCAAAGCGAACTAAAGGCTCAGCGACCGGCTGACCGTTAATAACAAGGCTAAACTGCCCTGTTCCGGGATGGAAAAAGTAAACAAGAGCGGCTATCAGTCCCCCGACGGCTAAAATTTTCAAGATTAAGTGACCACTTTGCTGTTGAGCCATAAGTTTTAAGCCTTCTGACAAGATGATTTTATTGAGCAGTCGCCGGTTTTTGATCAGACTGAATCTCTTCTATTGCGCCATTCGCAAACATTCTGAATTTAACATTTTGGCCATTAACTGCACCCAGGACATCAAAATAATGGATTTCGACTGATTCGAGCTCATTAACTTTAATGCCGGGATAGCGCTTCTCGATTTCATTCATTTGCTCGAATGGCAAGGCAAAATAAGGAACTTCCTGGGCCAGTTTCATTATTTTCCCATTGCCTGCAATTACGATATCCTGAGCAATAATGTCTTTTTTGTTTTCCGTTTTATCCGTTTGAATCTCAAATTTAACATGATCCTTGTCACTGATTTTCATTATTTTGGTAATACTTTTTTTGACCATAGTGTCCAGAACGGTCTTTTTAACTGCATCCGGCAGCGCATCAAATGGAATATCAATGGACTCGTCGGCCCAAACAGCATGACCGGAAAATAAGGTAAAACAAAATAAAGCAAGCAGAGCTGTTTTACTGCGCATAATTTTCTCCATAGAAGGCTTTATTCAGGATTAAACAAAATAAGTCGTATAAACATGAAAATGGCTGACTAAAGCCTGCGCTATACGAAAAACTGGCTAGTGCTGCTGTGGTAATAGTAGACTTATACCCTCGGAACTGTCCAGAAAGAAAATAACGGTCGGCCATTCTTCCATTGTTAGAGGTTAATGATTGACAACTTTTGCTGGGTAATCTGTGATCTGAGGTAAATTACTATATCTTCTCAAATCAAAGCTTGCAAAAATTATCGAAAAGCAGATTCAGACGATCTGATCAGCAAAGCGCGCACGAAAAACCTTGCGAAAGGTATAACATACATCATCCAACTCCATGACCAGTTCTGTAAAATGATTTCCGAAGAACAACAATTTAGTCGCCTTGACTCTGCTTTTGCCCGTTTTCTAGGTGAGCGGACAAACTTTGACCCCATGCAAAAACAGGCCTTTGAAAACTTGGCGAAGTCTGTTTCCTATGAACAAAGCCAGGGGCATAGTTGCATCCGGCTAAATGATGAACACAGGGAACTGGTGCTTGCCTCGGGGATGGCGGTGGAACATTCCCAAGACGGGCTTGCCGCAGTGTTGCCTCTGGTTGTTGAGCAGGACCGATTGTACCTGCATCGTTACTGGTTTTATGAATACCGTCTGGCCAATCAGATAAAAGCGATGATCGGGTTAAATGAAGCGTGTGGGCATAAGATCGCGGCCCATTCCACAGCGCTGTTTGATAAATATTTCGGCATTGCTGCCACTGAAACCGACTGGCAGCGCGCAGCGGCGGAAATAGCTGTTAAACAGTCATTCAGCATTATTACAGGCGGTCCCGGAACGGGTAAAACCACGACTGTGGTAAAAATTCTGGCGCTAATGCAGGAGTCGGCAAGCGAGCCCCTGCACATCGCTCTGGCGGCGCCGACCGGAAAAGCGGCCATGCGTCTTCAGGAATCCATAGGATTTAACAAGGCTGCGCTGCCCTGTTCGGAAACAATAAAAGCGCACATTCCCGAAACGGTAACCACCTTGCACCGATTGCTGGGCGCGAAACCGCCCTCCCCTTATTTTCGTCATAATGCAGTCCGTCCGCTGGTTTATGATCTGGTCGTGGTCGATGAAGCCTCAATGGTTGATTTGGCCTTGATGAGCAAGCTGCTTGATGCCTTAAAGCCTGGATGCCGGTTGATTTTACTGGGCGACAAGGATCAGCTGACTTCGGTTGAATCGGGCGCAGTATTGGCGGACTTAACCCTGGCGCTACCGGAGCATACGCTGGAGTTAAAGAAATCACACCGATTTAGTGAAGCTATCGGAAAACTGGCGGTAGCGGTCAATCTTCAGCAGGAAGATGCGGCTTGGCAGATTTTGCGCGAGGGTAATGAAAATAGCGTCCTGCCGGAACAGAATTTGATCGATTATGTGGCAGCCCAACAAACAGATTATTTGCGCCTGATTAAAGCAGGAGCCGGATTCGAAGAGATTTACCGCGCTTTCAGCCGCTTTCAGGTATTGTGTTCAAACCGCGAAGGAAAAAACAGCGTCAGCGACATTAATTATCGGGCGGAACAGAAGCTGTTCGGGCAAAAGCTCATTAATTTGTCGGGCTTATGGTATTCAGGCCGTCCGGTAATGATCACGCAAAATAATGCAGCCTTGCATCTTTATAATGGCGATATCGGCATTTGTATGCCGGATAAAGACCAGGACGGAAAACTGATGGCGTTTTTTCAACGTCCAGACGGCAGTGTTAAAAAGTATTTACCCGGCCGCCTGCCGCATTGCGAGACTGTCTATGCGATGACGATACACAAAAGCCAGGGTTCCGAGTTTGAGGAAGTATTAATCGTCCTTCCCGAAACCATCAATCCGGTATTAACGAAAGAATTGCTGTACACAGCTATTACCAGAGCAAGAAAAACAGTTAAACTGGTCGCCGATGAAACGGTTTTCTCCGCAACAGTCAGGCAAAAAGTCGAGCGAATCACCGGCCTGGTCGATAAGCTGCTTTAGTTCATTTTTGCAGTCTGTAAACTTTGTCAAGCCCTTGCACAAACCCAGACATCCACTTTGCCAACTCCTGTTTTTTTCAATAAACAGGCCAGTTCATGTACGGTTGAACCTGTGGTCATGACATCATCGAGTATCGCAATATGTTGAGCCTGGATAGCCTTGATAATTGAGAAAGCATTTTTTATATTTTTTCGGCGCTGTTTGGCGGTTAAAGCGGTTTGATGAGGCGTGTCGCGATGCCTAAGGCAACTGGTCAGATCCAGCGGGATTTGTAACTCCCTGGAAACCGTCTTGGCGATTTCAATAGACTGATTGAAGCCACGCTGACGGTAACGGGCTTTATGCAGAGGAACCGGCAGAATCAGATCCGGCCTTTGCGCTGTCTTTTCCAGATGTTCCGACAACAACAGGCCAAGCAATCGGGCATTCTTATAATGAGTTCCGAATTTTAACGAAGTAATTAAATGGCGTATTTCTCCCTGATAAATAAAGGGCGCATAAGTTTCATCAAAGGCCGGAGGCGAACTCAGGCAATATCCGCAAAGCATGGGCAAAGCGGCGGGTGTTTCAAAAATTCCGGCGCATCGGTAACAGCACATATTATTTCTCAGCAAACGCTGATAACACAAAGTGCATATATCCCGGCCGCCAAATCCTGTATTGCCACACAAGATGCAGGTAGGCGGAAGCAGGTATTCCTGTATAATATTGATCCAGTTGTATACCATTTTTATTCCAACAGGTTGACGATTAATATCATTGCTTGTCGCTTATAACCTATTACTGTAGCCGGAGATTAACTGAATGTCTGCAAACCCTGCAATTAGCCGCCTCATTTCACTTGCCATCCGCCATGACTGGCAGCTGGATGAAGTGCAGGCACTGTACGCGTTACCCTTTAACGATCTGGTTTTTAAAGCACAAACCATACACAGAGAGCACTTTGATCCTAACGAGGTTCAAATCAGCAGTTTATTGAGCATTAAAACCGGTTCGTGTTCGGAAGATTGCGGCTATTGCCCTCAAAGCGCGCGTTATGATTCCGGCCTGACGCCGGAGGCATTGATGCCTGTTGATGAAGTTTTGAAAGCAGCCCGGCATGCCAAAGACCAAGGCGCTTCACGGTTTTGCATGGGGGCTGCCTGGCGTAAACCCAAAGACAAGGATGTTGAACGGGTTATAGAAATGGTGCAAGGCGTCAAGGCGCTGGGCATGGAAACCTGCGTTACATTAGGGATGTTGACCGATGCTCAGACCCTCAGATTAAAAGAAGGCGGTCTGGATTATTACAATCATAATCTGGACACTTCGGAAGACTATTACTCTGAAGTCATTACTACACGGACCTATCAGGATCGTCTGGATACGCTGGAGCGCGTCAGAGAGGCCGGTATCAATGTATGCTGCGGCGGCATCGTGGGCATGGGTGAAAGCGATGTTGACCGCGCCAGGCTGCTAATCCAGCTGGCCAATATGCCCAAACATCCTGAAAGTGTGCCGCTTAATATGCTGGTCCAGGTTGAAGGCACGCCGTTAATGGGTATTGAGGCGCTGGACCCGATTATTTTTATCAGAACCATAGCCGTCGCCAGAATCATGATGCCCAAATCGCGAGTGCGTTTGTCGGCAGGCCGCAGCAAGATGAGCGATGAAATGCAGGCTTTATGTTTTCTCGCCGGTGCAAACTCCATTTTTTATGGTGATAAGTTATTAACTACCGACAATCCGATGACCAACCATGACCTGGCTTTATTTGACCGCTTAGGTTTATATTCCGGCGGCTCAAGCTACGCCTGATGACGGCTGCATTTACCCAGTTACAGGCCAACCTGGACGCTATTGCGCAGCAGGGCTTGTATCGTTCCAGACGCGTCATGGCATCCCCTCAAGGCATCCATCTGCAAATCGACGGCCGCCATATCGTCAATTTTTGCAGCAATGATTATCTGGGATTGGCCAATCATCCTGATGTAGTCAGCGCTTTTAAAACCGCTGCCGATCACTACGGTGTTGGCAGCGGTTCGGCGCATTTAATCTGCGGCCACAGCGTGGCGCACCACGCCCTGGAAGAAGAACTGGCGGCTTTCACCGGCCGTGATCGGGCCTTATTATTTTCTACGGGTTATATGGCTAATATCGGCGTCATTTCAGCGCTGTTAAGCCGTGGCGATGCGGTGTTTGAAGACCGATTGAATCATGCCTCCTTGCTGGATGGAGGTCTGCTGTCGGGCGCCAAATTCAAGCGTTACGCGCATGCCGATGTTGAAAATCTAAATGTTCATCTGAAAAAAGCATCCGGTAACAAACTGATCGTTACCGATGGCGTATTCAGCATGGATGGCGATTTTGCGCCGCTGCAAGTATTAACCGCAGCAGCAAAAGCAAATGAGGCGTGGCTGATGGTAGATGATGCGCATGGGCTGGGCATCATCGGTGAACACGGCGGCGGGCTTCTGGAATATTTTAAACTGGATCAGGCGGACGTGCCGGTGCTGATGGGAACCTTGGGGAAAGGCTTCGGCACCTTTGGCGCATTCGTGGCAGGTTCGGAAACATTAATTGAAACCCTGATTCAGAAGGCCCGCACTTATATTTATACCACCGCGTTACCGGCAGCCGTTGCCGAAGCGACGCGGGCGAGTTTAAAAATCGTCATTACGGAAAGCTGGCGCCGGGATAAACTTAAAAATCTGGCCAAGCGTTTCAGGTTAGGCGCTGCGCAATTAGGGCTGGAATTGATAAGCCCGATATGTGCAGATAATCTTAACCCTGCAGGTTGGGTTAGCGGCAGCGTAACTCAGCAACCCGAAGACCTTGCGGCCGCCAACATAACCTCTGCTATCCAGCCTATCATCATCGGCGATAGCCAACGGGTCATCGAAATCAGCAATGCTCTGTTGAGCGCCGGTTTCTTAGTCAGTGCAATCCGGCCGCCTACGGTACCGCAAGGCAGCGCACGATTGCGGGTGACATTTTCAGCATTGCACGAGGAGCAGCAGGTTGACCAATTGCTGGATGCGTTAGATAAAGCAATGGCAAAACATGAAGCGCAGAGTTAAAGGCTTAATGTACCGATACGCTTTCCCCGCCTTGCACTCTTTTAACACATGATAAAAATCCATCGACAAACTTTTGGTAAAGGCAAGCCCATCGTGCTGGTGCATGGCTGGGCGATGCACAGCGGTATATGGAAGGGCTTTGCAAAGCAGCTGGCGCAAAATTATCAAGTTACCTGCGTTGATTTACCGGGGCATGGGCGGAGTGAAAAAATCGACTCCTTTACCCTGGAGCGGATCAGTGATGCTCTGGTCAATGCAGTGTCTGAAGAAAGCAGCTGCTGGCTGGGCTGGTCATTGGGCGCAACGGTGGTGCTTGATATCGCCAAACGCTTTCCCGATCGGGTCAATTTGCTGGTGCTAATGGCCGGAAATCCTTCTTTTACCCAAACGGAACAATGGCCGGGCATGAATGTCGGCCTGCTGGATGCTTTTGCGGACAAATTAAATGAAGATTGCCAAGCAACCTTAATCCGCTTTTTATCCCTGCAGGTGAACAGTTTACCCGATTATAAAACCCTGTTGAGAACTGTTAAATCAGCGGTGCAAGAATGCGATACGCCTGATAATGAAACTTTGCAAGGTGGCATGGACATACTTAAAAATGCCGACTTAAGACCTGTTTTATCCGGTACAAGCGTGCCGGTTTCAGTAATATTGGGCTCCCGCGATACCTTAGTGCCCGTCGCTGCAGGACAAAGCATGCAGGAGTTAGCGCCAAAAATCACGCTCAATATTATCGATAAGGCGGGGCATGTGCCGTTCTTATCACATCCGCAAGATGTATTGGCGATTATCTCCCGTTTTATGGATCAGCAATGTACTTAGATAAAACCTGGATCAAACGATCATTTGCAGCGGCTTCGATGACTTATGACAGTGTCGCCGCATTGCAGCGAACTGTAGGTAAGGAATTGCTCCATTCCGTTGATGCTGCAAAGCTGAACGGTACGCTATTGGACCTGGGCTGCGGAACGGGATTTTTAACCGGCGAATTGCTGGCGCACTCCAGCCATGAAAACTTGATAGCACTGGATATTGCCTGGCCTATGCTGCAAGCCACGCGAATCAAACTGGCCGGCAAACCAGTTATTTATTTATGCGCTGATGCAGAACGGTTGCCCTTGGCAGATCAAAGCATCGACCACATATTTTCCAATCTTGCCTTGCAATGGTGTAGAAATCTTGATGCCATTTTTAATGATATTAAGCAGTCGCTAAAACCGGATGGCCGGCTGGCTTTTTCGACATTTGGTCCAAAAACGCTGCACGAACTGAAGCACGCTTGGATAAGCGTCGATCACTATAACCACGTTAATGAATTTCATAGCGAAACACAACTGAAACAGTTCCTTCAACAAACGGAATTTCAAGATATCCACATCGAAACCAAACTTTATACATCATGCTACGATTCGGTTTGGATATTGATGCAGGAGTTAAAACACCTGGGAGCGCATCATGTGATTGCAGGCCGCAATAAAAGAATCACCACGAAAACAGCAATGCAGCAAATGATTGAGGCTTATGAACTGCTTAGAGCTAATGATCAGATTCCTGCGACCTTTGAAGTCATAATAGTTACAGCGAAGGTATAAATCATGATGGAAAAAGGTTATTTTATAACCGGCACCGATACCAACGCAGGCAAAACCTGGGCAACCATTGCGCTGATGCATTACTTTAAAATGCAGGACAAATCTGTTATTGGCATGAAGCCGGTAGCATCGGGCTGTTTCATGATGGATGGCCGTTTGAAAAATGATGATGCCTTGCTGATACAGCGCAATGCTTCCTTGCAAATTGACTATGACCTGGTCAATCCTTATGCCTATCAGTTACCCGTCTCGCCGCATATTGCCGGCATCAATAACCCTGTCAACCTGGCCAATATCGTCGGGAAGTTTAATGATCTGAAAGGCTTGGCTGAAATAGTGCTGGTCGAAGGCGCCGGCGGTTGGTATGCGCCGTTGAATGACCGTGAAGCTATAAGTGACTTGGCAAAAGCGCTGGCATTGCCGGTTATTCTTGTGGTTGCGATCAGGCTGGGCTGCATCAATCACGCAAAATTAACCTGTGAAGCGATTCATCATTCCGGCATAGCTTGCGCCGGCTGGATTGCCGTTTGCACAGACCCCGATATGCTAAGCCGCGACGAAAATATAGAGACTCTTAAAACAGCTTTGAATGTGCCATTGCTGGGGGTTTTTCCCTATCTGGCCAATGCCAATTTTGGCTTTTTGGCAGAACAGTTGACATTGTAAGCGGCTTCAAGCTAATTACATTTTTAATCACTGATTGCTGACTGTACAATAATCATTAATTGATATAAGAAACGGAAAAAACATGAAAAAACCTAACATCATACTGATATCGACAATTATTATGTCATTAACAGGCTGCTCGGGTGCTCCAACACTAGGCGATCAAATGATTGAGCGCGGAAAAAAACTGGTCAATGAAGGCAATGCAGAGTTTGAACAAGGCTCAATACTGGTTGAGCAAGGTAAAGCCAAAATTGAGCGAGGAAACCGGATGATCGAGGATGGTAAAGAGGTTGACGCAAAATAATCTCTTTGCGGCCTGCGTGCAACGAAGTATGCGGTCTTCATTCAACGCCATATGATGAAGCTATTGCGCTTTACCAGCTTAAATTTAATTAACGAGATGACGCCATGATGAATCGCAATTCCACAGTCTACCTTGTCGGCCTGATGGTCTGCATCGCCTTGAACGCGGGCTGCCAGATGCAAGGCTCCGATTCCCGCAATGTGCTGGGTGCTGTTGAAATCCGCGATGAGCAGATTAAAGGCCCGTGGCCTGCCGAACTGCCAAGAGCGGTTTATGTCAGCGATTTTACCCTTGACACACAGCATGTCGAAGGCAATCAAGGCGTTCGCGGAATTTTGCCCGAACGACGTTCAGGACAAATCGGGCAACGACTGCCGCATCCGATGACAAATACTGATCCTGATACACGGGCCAGAGAGATCATTGATACCATGAGCCGAAGCCTTATCAAGAAACTTCAGGATAAAGGCTTGACTGCTCAGCGCCAGCCATCGGGACCACAAACAGCTCTGCCGAACAACGGCTGGCTGCTGCAAGGTATATTTACCGAGGTCGACCAGGGCAATCGCATTAAGCGGGCCGTAATCGGCTTTGGCCGCGGCGCTACCAGAATGGGCGTCCAGGTCGGCGTCAGTAATCTGGCCGGCTCACAGCCACGTACGCCGCTTATCGTATTCGGCACCTTCAAAGCCCCCAAAAAAACGCCTGGCGCAGCCGTAACCATGAATCCTTATGTGGCTGCGGCCAAATTCGTCATGGAGAAAAATGCGACGGAAAAGGACATCGAGAAAACCGCCGAACAGATTGTCGACGAGATTCTGAAACATACTCAGAAATTCAAGGAACAGGCACGGGCTGGCCAATCGACGAAATGATTATCCAGGTCGCCTGTTAGCTATAACTTTACTGAATTCTGGAGAGTGTACCAACCACTCTGCTACCCCGAAAAGTGCAAATTACCGTGGAAATAGTCCAGTAGTTTTTCCAGAGCTTTGTCGCTCTCGGTATCCATCGTTAATACGAATTTCTGTTCTTCCGAAGACAGCGGCTGCGCGGTTTGCTGTTGATGGCGCAAGACATCGATAGTGGCTTCTGAAGCATCGTTTTGCCGCCGCCTTATGCGTCTTGATAATTCTTCATAGGATGCCTGAAAATCAACGATAAGAAATACCACACCGCTTGAGTCGGCAAGCTTTCGAAACAGGTCGCGCTGCTCGGTTTTAAGAAAAGCGGCATCAATAATAGCGGAGAAACGGGCTTCGATGATAATTTTTGCACAGTCTGCAAGATGCTTATAAGTTCTCAGGCTGGACTCTTGCGTATAAAGCCCGCTGTCAAGACCGCTGCTGCTATGCTCTTGCGCGCGGTATCCAAATAGCCTCTTGCGTTCTATATCCGAGCGTATCTGGAACGCGCCGGTTTTTTCGGCAAGCTGTGCTGCAATCGTGGATTTACCGGAACCTGAATAGCCATGAGTAATTATTAATGTAACTGGCTCGGGCTTGGTGAAACGCTCGGCCAGATTTGCAAACTTAGTGTATTTTAACGGCGCCTGATTAGTAACAGCGTCAGTAGGTTGCTGCGCCTGGCGCAGCAACGAAACCTTGGCGCAGACCAAGGCACGATAAACCAGGTAATAGCGCAACAAAGCCACGCCCCGGTAATCGCCGGTATGTTGCAGATAATGATTGAGCAAACGCCAGGCATAGTGATCATAACCAAAATGCAGTAAATCAATCACCACGAAAGCAACCTCGTTGATAACATCAATCCAGCGCAGCTTCGGGTTAAACTCGATGCAATCGAATAAGGTCACCTTACCGTTTATCAAGGTTATATTGCTTAAATGAAGATCGCCGTGGCATTCACGCACATAGCCTTGCTGTTTGCGGAGCGCCATCAAATCAGCCCTGTCATGCCATTCCTGATTGCCCCAACTCTCGATCGCTTGCAGTTGCTGTTTCTGCTTATCATCGGCCAGCAAGGGCCCGATATGCCCAAAATTTTCGACAAACCAGTGCTTGATACATTCGCTAGTTCCATAAAGAGAAGCTTCATCCGCCTTGGCAACGGTTTCATGAAAACCGGCGACAATGCCGGTAATCTGATCAATTTCACCTGAAGTCAAGCGCCTGCATTCGGCGAGCTCAGTTAGCGTAAATCCTGCGGGAAATTGAATCATCTTGACGGCGTATTCGATAGCCTCCCCTGTCCCACCCATTTTGGGCTGATCGGGTGTTCCGGTAATCGGCACGACATCAAGATAAATATCCGGGGCTAAACGCCGGTTAAGTCTTAATTCTTCCTGGCAAAAAAACCGGCGCTTATCCAGAGTGGAAAAATCCAGAAAACCAAAGTTAACAGGCTTTTTGATTTTGTAGGCAAACTGTCCGGTCAGTAGCACCGAGGAAATATGGGTTTCAACGATACTAATTTCAGCGGCTTCATGCTCATAAGCACTGGCTACAGACAAAGCCTCAATCAAGGAAGAACCATTTTCCAGAGCTGTTTTATTGCTGTCCATAATTAAGCCGCAAACTATCGCCTGAACTCGGCTAAATCCTCATTTATTTGTTCAAGATCAAACTCCTCAGGATCAAATTCCCCACCCAGCCATTCCAGCATGTCTTTGTGATCAGGATGCTTGGGGTCTGAAATTGTTTCAAGAAGTTCTTCATACCCCCAAAGACCACCACAATCTTCGGGCGGACAAGAGCGTTTACCTTTAATGCAAAGAGGCAAGGCAGTTTTACTGTCATAGGGAAGTATTTTTTCTAACAGTATCTTGTGCTCCCAACCATCCCCAAAATCATATTCATAAATGAGGGTATCTTTTTCCTTTTTTAGCAAATGAGATATTTTATATTTATTTTCATCTTCTATTTCCATCCCAAACTCATCATCAGGAATTCCATAAAATACATTGTTGGCAATAAACTGGTGTAAATGACTATCTGTCCAGCCCATTGCAATTTGAATAACGTCGTGAAAAGCAGACAATCCTAAATTGCTAGCCACTAAAACCGTTCTCCAAATAGGCGGTTTTGCGCCGATTAACGATATTTTTATTTGATAGATGGATTTTGACTGCTTAGTTGTCATTTCAGTCACCCTTTAGAACAGTTAAATATACTTGAGTGCTTCTTGTAATATTTATATTAAAATTACACAATTAAATTAGCGATTTTACTTAAAGCTATCATTAAGCTGTTTTCAATATTGAAAAATGTCTAAACAATTCAATAGGCATTGCATTCTTAAGTTCCCATGTAATTGAAATAGGACGTTCGCCTTCTGCTTTAATTAGCAAAGCTTCACCAAGCACGGCAAAAACGGAATTATTGTTTTCTCGGACAAATAAATAAAACCGCCAACCATTGGCGCTTGGTCCGGCAACACTATTTAAATAGCGCTGACCTGTTATATTTGTTGCTCTGGCCTTATTTTGAGATTGCCAGTGGAATAATTTAGGACTGATAGCGTAGTCATGATATTGAACACGATCTGCAAAACCTTCACTTTTATCCAAAGTCACAAACATGAGTTCTATTTTACATTCCAAAATCGCCAGACATCCTTCCCAAAATGCAGGACGTTTGATGGCGTTTGAATAACCGATTGCTGTAATAATATCAGACCTTGAATATCGATTATGCAGAGAGAGCGGCCATGATGGTGGAGCGCCTTGAAGACGTGAATAAGGCTGAACTGATTGTTCTAAGCGCCATTCAATTACTTCAATCAGCTCTTCCCTGACAGCAGGATGTCGTTCTATTAAAGATATGAATTGCTCAGGATTGATCAATTCAGATGGGCTCACTAAAAATTTATGCGCAAGGACTTGGGTTCTAATTTCGTCAATCTTGTTTCGCATCAAAGCTTGATGCCAAGCATTTAACATTTCGACATCATCAACATACAAAATACTTTTTATTCTGCGAGAAAGTGCGTCTTCTCTAGGGCCCTTGCTTTTTGTTGGAAGCTGAGCACGTCGTTTAAACTCACTCCAATAATGGTTTGCCGAATAAATATCTGAAATTTCGATTTCATTCTCAATCAGAAAATCCTTCAATTTAATTTGAGTTTTGTCTTTAGCATTCGCCCAGGCTATTAACTCTGCTGTGAGTCGATTCACGTTTAAATTAAGAGCAAATTTAAGACTCGCTAATACACGTTCTCTAGCAACTCTATCAAATTGGATATGACAGCCTGTCGGCAATAATCCGAAGCCTTTATCAACCGATTCTTTTATTACCGCCCTGCTTTGTCCGGTTAAAGATCTCAACAACACATCAAACCTGAAATCCTGAGAATAAGTACCAATAAAATCCAAGACTAAGCAACTACTTTTACCTGGAGATAGCCGTAAACCCCGACCAATTTGCTGCTGAAATACGACTGGACTTTGAGTTGGGCGAAGCAGCAATAAGGTGTTTATATCAGGTATATCGACTCCTTCATTGAATAAGTCACAAGTGAAAATTACTTTTAGCCTGCCATTCTGAAGCTCATTTATCGCATGATCGCGTTCTGCTTGATTGTGTTGACCTGTAATTGATTTTGACGGTAAGTTATGAAAATTAAAGTAGTCAGCCATAAATTCAGCATGTCGCACACTGATGCAAAAACCGATGGCTTTGAGCTTTTCTAAATTACTGACGTAAGTTTCAACGGCTTGAAGTGCTGAGCGAGCACGTATATCGCTGGCAAAAATTATATTATCGAGTTGGGCATCAACATTTATTTGTTTCCATTGAATGTTAGTTAAATCAACATCGTCATGGGTTGCATAATACTCAAAAGGGGCAAGCAACTCTTGGTCCAGAGCATCCCATAATCTTAATGTAACAGCCGGTGAACCATCCGGTCTTGTATCGAAGTACTGATTTAAACTTTTGCCGTCTGTCCGCTCTGGTGTAGCAGTTAAACCCAAAAGGATAGCGGGTTTAACCGATGAAATAAATTTGTCAAACGAATTGGCTGGTAAATGGTGCGCCTCATCCATAATGACCATGTACCAAAAATCTGCACCCTGTTGACCTACTAAGTCACGGTAATTTATCGTATTAATAGTCGCAAATAAATGGTCATGTTGCTTGGCTACATTATTGCCGTCCAATAACTCACCAAAGTTTGAATCACGCAGCACTTGGCGGAAAGTATTAATAGCCTGTTTTAAAATTTGTATCCTATGCGCAACAAATAATAATCGTGGTTGACCTCCTCGCTCTTTTGCCAGACGAGCATAATCAAAAGCAGCAACAACGGTTTTGCCAGTGCCTGTTGCTGCAACAACCAAGTTGCGATTACGCTGATGGGCTCTCTCAGATGCTAAACGATCAAGCATTTCTTGTTGATATGGCTTAGGACTTAAATCAAACCAAGTCTGAATTGCAATGGGTTCTGAATTTTTTTGATTGCTATTGCCGCGACTGGATTCTGCACGTAATGCTTTCTCTAAAGCATTACGATGGTCTTGGTTACTGGGATCATAATGCAGAAACTCACCATCATTCCAAAGCGTTTCAAAATGTGCTTGAGCGTTTCTGAAAATAGGCTCGTTTGAGATTTGTGTTAATTTGACTGTCCATTCTATGCCGCTAATTAACGCTGATTCAGATAGATTGGCGCTACCTATAAATGCCGTACCAAAGCCACTATTTCGATTAAAAATCCAGGCTTTAGCGTGTAATCTTGTGCGTCTTCCATCCAATGAAATTCTTAACTCAACATTGGGAAGCTCAGCTAAAGCATTCACCGCTTTTGCATCTGTTGCGCCTATATAAGTAGTTGTTAAAATGCGAAATTTTGTCCGAGAATTTCCTGCAGCATCAATCGCTGTAGCTTGCTTCAATACATCGATTATTTTTCTTACCCCGCTCCAGGTAATGAAGCTGACCAAAATATCGACTGTATCTACAGCTTGTAACTCTGCAATAAGTTCATGCAATAAAGAAGGTTCGCTACGTGAAGAACTAAATAGCCAAGGAGTCCGCAAACCAGTAATAGGAAAAATTCCTGGCATGTTAGGTTCGTGAATAGAGCGTAAAACTTGAGCCGGGTCTGCAATAAAATCTGTTTCAAGCTCAGCTTTTGACTCAAGTCTGGCATTTTTCAGCAAGCTTGAGATTAACTTGAGTTCAGCTTGAGCTTTTTCTAAATCGTTATCTTTTGAAGAGGAAATTTCATCTAATAACTCAGGCAATCTATTCATTAGCTCGGCTAATAAATATTCCCTATTCTCAATGAAAGAAGGAGTTTGCACCCTTGCCCGCCCCTCAAAGACTAGGCGATTTAATTCTATTAATTCATCTTCATGAATGAGGCGGTCGTATAATCCTTTAGATAATTTTGTCATTAAAATGGCACATCTATGGTTAAAAATCTTTAAAATTAAAGTGCATACCTAATTGTAACCTTACATATGTTCCAAATACGAAGTCTCTGGAATAAATTAACGGGCTTATACTGCTAACTATTGTTACGCAGTTAATTAAATGAAAAAGCCTCTTATAACAGAGGCTTAATAATATTTTTTTCAAAATTATTCTAAGGTGACTCCTAAAACGGAATATCGTCATCATAGGGCGTATCAAAATTATCGTGGTTAACCTCTTCCCGGACAGGCGCCCGCTCCCGAACTCCGGAAGGCTGATAATTTTGTTGCGGCTGGCTCGACTCGTTTTTCTTGCCGATCAAATCGATTATGTTAGCGTTCAATTCCAGGCTGGTTTTTGTCGTGCCGTCATTCGCCTTATATTCACTTTGCGTTAATTCACCGGATACAAACACTTGCTGGCCTTTCTTCAGATAGTTTTGCAATTGCCCTTCCGCCCGCTTGCCGAACAAGGTTACGCGTATCCATAGCGTTTGCTGTTTATCGCCAAACCCGATATTGTTGGCTACGGTAAAACTCAATACTGCCAGACCGGACGGGGCGTATCTGACTTCGGCATCTCGGCCCACTGTGCCGGTAAAACTGAAAACGTTGCTCATTTTTTATCTCTTGATTAAATAACAATGTCGCTATTATCGTTTGCTTTGGGCTTGTAGCCAAAAGAAAAATTAATGCGCGGCAAAGTCCATTTCAACTTTGCCGTCGACAAGCTTCAGGTTGACTTCAAACTCGGCTCCTTTAGCCGATTTAAAACCTTTAAGAATTCCGGTTTCGCCTTTGGTTAATAGCTTTTTAGCCATCGCGGCCGTTATTTTTTTATGGGCAATCGTTTTCCAGATAACGGCTTTGCAACCGTTGCGCCATTCGCTGCAACTGTAGGCTTTGGCAGTTTCGATGAACTTGCCGTTACACAGCGGACAATCGGCAATGGCTTCGGTTACCTTTTGCGCCTGCTGCGTTTGTTGTTTGTTATAACCCAACTCTCCTTGCGAATTAAGAGTGAGCCGGGCGTTAAAAACTTCATCATTTATCCTGATGGCGTAAGCGTTCAGCGTTCGACCGTTTTGCAATAACTGGCATGCCATTTCCCGGGTAATTGTCAAGCCATCAACCTGTTTCCATAACACAAATTTGCAGCCGTTTTTCCAGGCACTGCAACCATAGCCTTTTTTACCTTCAATAACAGGATGGCGGCAAATCGGGCAGTCGCCTAACTGGCTGCTGTCATAAGGCGGCTTTGCCGATTCACTTGTTATTTTTTGGGTGAATTGAATAATCTCGGCCATGAATTGTTCAGGATCATAAGCATGATGTTCTATCTTTTTGAGCTTGGCCTCCCATTCGCCGGTCATTGCAGCAGACTTCAAGCGATCATCCTCTATAATGGAGATGAGATGCCGCCCTGATTCCGTACTGAGCAACAGCTTTTTTTGCCTCTGGATATAATTGCGTTTGATCAGCACTTCAATAATCGAAGCTCTGGTTGCAGGCGTACCCAATCCTTTTTCTTTTAATGCCTCTTTAAGTTCTTCATCATCACAGGTTTTCCCGGCGGATTCCATCATGCTTAACAGGCTGGCTTCGTTATAGGCTTTGGGCGGCGTAGTTTTGCCCTGATTAATGAAAGGCTGGTGCGCCCCCGTTTCACCCTTTACAAAATTGGGCAGAATTTTAATGTCTTTTTCATTGGCCGCCGATGAAGGCTGACCGGACGAATCATTTTTGTATAATACCTGCCAGCCGGGCGACTCGATCACAGTACCTGTGGTTTTAAACTGTACCTTCCGGGCTTCACCTAAAACAGTAGTGACCTGTTTGACGCAGGGCGGATAAAAGGCTGCAATAAAACGCAAGACGATAGCTTTATAAACCCTGGCTTCATCATTGGCTAAGGATCCCGGCAATGTCGTCGTGGGGATAATGGCGTGGTGATCGCTTACTTTGGCGTCATTGAAATAGCGACTGCCCAGTTGCAGCTTATCAAGATCCAGCGCGGCTATCTGTGGTCCGGAATTTCGCCTTAATTTTTCCAGCAAGGGCTTCATGCCGGGCTTCATGTCGTTAGTTAAACAGCGGCTATCCGTGCGCGGATAAGTGATATGTTTTTTCTCGTATAACTGCTGGGCGCATGTTAATGTTTGATCGGCGGTAAAGCCATAACGGATGCTCAGGTCTTTTTGTAAATCGGTCAGATCGTACAATAACGGCGGATTGACCAGTTCGCGTTTGCCCTTAACGGAAGTAATCTCGAAATCCTGCCCTTCAATCCGGCTTAGCAGGGCTTCGGCATCGGATTTGAGATCAAATCGCCCGCCCGCATACTGAAAATCAGCCTCTCTGTAAAGCGTATGCAATTCCCAGAAGTCTTTGGGAACGAAGCCTGCTATCTCCAGATCTTTCTGCACAATAAGCGCAAGCACCGGTGTTTGCACTCGGCCTATCGTCCATAAAACGCCTTGCCGGCCAAACTTGAGGGTATACAGCCGCGTCGCATTCAAGCCGACTATCCAGTCCGATTCGCTGCGGCATTTGGCGGCGCGGTAAAGTCCGTCAAAAAATTTGCCATCTTGTAATTGAGCAAAACCCTGGCGTATGGAATCATCCGTTAACGAACTGATCCACAGGCGTTTGAAGGGTTTTTGCAGGCATTCAGTCCAGGACAGGATATATCTGAAGATCAGCTCCCCTTCCCGTCCGGCATCGGTGGCGCAGATAATTTCTTTGGCTGACTTGAATAGGCGCTTGATGATATTTAGTTGCTTTTGCGCAGACTCATCGGCGCGCGCTTTCAGGCCGAACTGTTCGGGAATGATGGGCAGGGATTCCAGAGACCAGCGTTTCCATTCGGAATGGTATTCATCAGGTTCTTTCAATTCGACCAAATGGCCAAAAGCCCAGGTAATCTGATAGCCATTGCCCTCAAAATAGCCATCACATTTGTTGCTGATGTTTAGACATCTGGCTATATCACGGGCAACTGAAGGCTTTTCTGTCAGGATGACTTTCATGAACTGCTTTTTTGCTGGATAGTGGTTTGCCTGCCTGTCATCCACCGGATATTCATGCACAACACAAAATCAGATACTACTGCGTGTCAATTTTATCTTTTGAATATTTCATAAACAGATAGCCCATCAAGGAACCCCATAACAGCATATAAATACCATACAGTGTGTTTTCAAAGCTGAAGCTGTTAACATTTCTAAAATAATCCACGATATCATCGGTTAAAACCAGCGCCAAAACCAGAAAAACCGCACTTCTCAATCTGAGTTTATTAGCATAAAGCACACTGACGCCAATAAGAATAAAGCCTGTGAACCTGAGGGCGCTATGAATCAATATTTCCCAGTTCATCATTTGTATTTTGAACGCAGCACCTACAAAATAAAGCAGGATAAAACCTGCAATCATGACAATGCTGATTAATTTCATTGTTATCCCATCAATTATTATTAATTAACTTTAATCCTGGCGGCAATGCTTCACCGAAAATCTGTTTTTCTTCTTTTTCATCCAGTTCTTTAACCTGCTCGACCATATCTATCCACGATGACGGGGCTTTAGTTAATTTAAGTTTTGCTATGATTTGCTGACGCATGGATTCATCAATATCACGAACCCGATCTCCGCTCATACGCGCAATTAACGTGGCGGCAAATCCGGCATGAGGCGTTTTCTTCCAATCTTCAGACATAATCTGGAACAACCATTTGCAGACAATATCGGCAGGAATGACATTGTGGCTACTGCCATGAAACGGCAGCCGCGCTCCGATACGCCCGACCGCCCACCAGGTCTGGCTGGGCTCGCTGGCTTTTTGCAGGCGATTCAACAGCCATTCGCCCAGTTGTATTTTTTTCTCGACAGGTAGGCGCTCCAATACAGCGGCGAGGCGCACTATATCATCATAACCGCGGTTTTTGATCTGCTTGGCGACTCCGGGTTGCCTTGCGGCCGCGGGATTTATAAACTTGGCAATATCGGCAAAAATTTGTTCCTGGGCTGCTGTATTCAAGCCGCCGGCAATCCGCCGCCATAGTGTCCACCATTCCGTCCAGTTCTGGGTTTCGTTAACAAACTGTATACCTTGAGGATAAAGTTTCCAGAGCTGCTCTACGCGCCAATCGTCAAGCGGATAGCCGAAACCGGGGCGCAAACAAAACCCGATCAGGCTGAGCCAGACTCTTTCGTGGTTTTCTGAGCGGCGATGATATTTCGCTCCCTCCAATAATGTCGTAAACATAGCCCGTAATACAGGCGTTTCCCATTCTGTACGCGCAGTTCCCAACTGCTTTTCCAAATCAGCACGCAGATTTTTTACAGCCTTGGGATCGATATCTCTGGATCTGGACCCAAAAATGCCTTGTATCTTTTCAACTGCGCCATTAAATTGAGTAGGCAGTGTTGCATTCATCTGCAAACTCGCGCTACCCTTTCTCCTGATTTGAAACTCAACATTCCAGCGCTGATGGCTGTTTTCAACCGAAACGCATTGAATTTTAAGCGTGCCGACTTCCGTTTGAGTGACCGCCAATTGAACTATCGCTTCAGCATTCGGCCTGGTCTCATCGCCTTCAAAAGCCACCGCTAGCGGCGGCAAGGAATAAAATAAATCCGTTATTTCAATGCCATCGCCGGGTTTAAATTCAGCATCGCCGGTTGTTGAAGCCAGGTGAAAGCGCACCGGCATGCCCAATCGCAAAGCAAAATGACGATCCTTTAAGACAACTTCATCGCCTTCTTCACTGCCTCTGGGCAAGATACAGATGCCTTGCTGTTTTTCTGCATGACCGGTATCGACCAGCAAAAAATAACTGCGCGCCGAACCGCCGCCGATTTTCAGTTTCTTGTCCCGTCTGGCAATGGCATAGCTCACGGCGCCAAAAGCAACAGCTAATTCAGGATGTTTATTTTCCAGCAAGAGAGGCGGCTTGGAGCTCCATGAATTGAGCAAGCTCACCAGTCTTTGAGTAATGGGTTGGCTGCGGAATACGCCGCCGTTAAGCAACAGGGCGTCGGGCACTCTGCCCTCGCCTTTTAACGCTTCAGCCGAAGCTGCGGCGTGCAGCTTTAAAAACGCGGCGATATGCTTGCTGACCGCCGGCTCCGCAGCATATGGAAGACCAAACTCAACCATGCCGCTGCGTTTTTTATCAGGCAGATCATCCAGCCCTGATAAAGGGAAAAATCCATCCACCGCAATATCCCTGACTTCAGCACGTGTCAGTACCACTGAGCGGGAACTGCCAATCAACCTGGAGCCGCCGCCCAGCAATGTAACTGTGGTATGCTCCGGAGCATCCTCAGCCAGCAGTCGTTCTTTGGCGAGCCGGCATTGCTCAATCAGCTGCGATAAATCAGCCGCAGACAAGCGTTTTTCATTATCGGATAAACGGCTTTCAGTCAGATGAGCCAGGGCCAGATCGATATTATCGCCGCCCAGCATCAAATGATCACCGACGCCGATTCGGGTCAGTTTGGGTTCATGCTCGCCTTGCTCTACTTTAATCAGAGTTAAATCGGTCGTGCCGCCGCCTACATCGCAAACCAGCAATAAATGTACATTGGCCAGCGCCTGTTCAATATTCCCTGCATGACGCCTTAACCAGTCGTAACAAACCGCCTGAGGTTCTTCCAGCAAGCGAACATGGGTTAGACCTGCAATTCGCGCCGCTTCCAGAGTCAGTGAGCGTGCCGCCTCATCAAAGGAAGCGGGAACGGTAATGACAATATCCTGCTGCTCCAAAGGCGCATCAGGAAACTTATGACCCCATACCGTGCGAATATGCGCGATATAACTGGCGCTGGCATTGATAGGCGAAACCTTGCTGATATCATCGCTGCTGCCCCACGGCAGAATCTCGGCATTGTGATCTACCGAAGGGTGTGATAACCAGCTTTTAGCGCTGGTCACAAATCGCCCTTTGGTTTTGGCGCCTAATAATCGTGCGGCTTCGCCGATAACGGCGGATTGATCTGTTGGCATGGCTTCCGGGTTGTAGCTTGGAAACGCAACATCAGCCGCTGACAGTTCACCCGGCGCAGGGTGATAACGTACCGACGGCAACAAAGGCCTCGCCGCCACTTGCCCTGGCGCAACCAATTGTTCAATTTGTAATAATTGTATTTCCTGTGGCGCTTTTTCTGCTTTGGCAAAAGCTACAACCGTATGGGTTGTGCCCAAGTCGATACCAACCAGATAATGAGGTGATTGATTTTTCACGATAAGTGTTGAGTTCTGTTATTGATTTCACTGTCTGAAGACAACATGGCGAAATTCAGGGTTCATTTGAAATTAATTCCGGGAATTTTGGCAGTGTCTTTAAGAGTGACATATTTTTCAAGATCCGGATTAATTTTATTCCATTGCGGCTTCATGTTTTTATGGTCTCAAAATTACCTGCTTTGGTAAAGTATTGCCTGAAAGCCTTGCCCTCCCGTTATCGGCGCATCCTGCTAAACTATTTTATATTTCACTATGAACTTTATGGATATTATTGATTCTTAGAGAAACCGCCAAGTTAAGAATATTATTACTCTTTAATTTTATTCAAGAGCCCAAAAAAAGACTTAATCAAAGTATTCAGTTAAAATAGTAAAAATCTACCGTTTATCAGGTGGCGTTTCAATTTTCAATCGTGTGTTTTCTGAGGTCGCTGTATGAGTAAAAAACCTATTGCCTTTACCGGGTGCGCTATCCTGTTGCTTATGCATTCATGGAGCCAGGCCGCCACTGATTTACCTCCTACAGCCAAGGTTGATATGGGGCCGGTGGAAGAATTTTGTTCTGAATTTACTGATCCACTATGGCGCAAAGAGCAAGTGATTGACGGCGTCGCCATACAGGAATCCAAACTCTGCAACCCCGACAATCCTGCTGACATCGCCGCTTTTGTTAAAGGCACGAACGGAATTTCAATGGAAACATTGATGTCAACGCAACTTGCCGCTGATGCCGTTACTATGTCTGATGATGTCGACGGCGACGGCGATCCTGACAAAATCATTATTAAACTCGAAGTTGTCGAACTCAACGGTCATTCGCCCGACATGAAAGATCCAACGACGACCTTCGATATTGCCCCCGGCATAAGGCCCACTTTTTGGGTGTTTGCCCCCAAGACACGGGATATGTCAACTAAAAGCCTTTACGAACTGGAAGCCAATCCATTGTTGCGCGTGCCGTCGCCGGTGATTCGCGTAGAACAGAATGACGTGGTCTGGCTGGTCCTGGAAAACACCCATTATTTTCCACATTCCATACATCTGCACGGCATAGACCACCCTTTTATGGATATGACAGGTGCCGGCAATGATGGGACCGCGCAGGAAAGTGAAATGGATGTTATGCCGGGCCAAAGCAAAACCTATGTCATTAAACCGCGCCAACCAGGAACCATGTATTATCACTGCCATGTTCAGCCGCATGTTCATATCGAGATGGGCTTGCAGGGGATTTTTGTCGTAGAGGAAAACCGCCCTAACAATTGGCCGCAAACGCTTAATGTCGGTGCCGGGCAAGTACGCCATCCTTCCGTGGCTGTTCTTGAAAAATATGCCCGAGAATATGATTTGCACTATGAGTCCGCGATTAAGGAACTGCATGAAGTTGTTGCAAGATCGGCTAATGATCCGCGGTTGACAGCAAAATATATGAATATGGAATATGACATAACCGATGCGACGGATGATTATTTTATGCTCAATGGCCGCTCTTTTCCTTATACCTTAAGGGAATCGTTGATTTATATGGAAGAAAATCAAAAAGTCAAACTGCGTGTTTTCGACGGCCACGCGGACAATCTGGCTCTGCATGTTCATGGTCACAAGCCCACCATCACCCATTATGACGGCGTTGATAATGGCCCTGCCTCTTATATTCAGCGTGATGTTTTCAGTATGATACACGCACAGCGCCTTGATCTGGAACTGAGCGGCGTTGATGACGGCCTGCACAGTTTTGGTCAAGGTATCTGGATGTTCCATGATCATATTGAAAAAGCATTTACAACGAATGGTATTGGTGAAGGCGGCGATTTGAGCCTGGTCGTCTATAAAGGTTTTCTCGACGAAAAAGGCATCCCTTTATCGCATGGCATGAGTCTAGCCCCCTATTTCAGTAAGACATTATGGCAAGGAAAATATCCTATCTGGCAAGATCACGATGCTTTCCACAGCCTGGGGCTGCCAGACCTGCAAGCCGAGGTTAAGCCTGCTAAAGTAGCTGTGCAAATTGCCCCTGTTAAAGCATCGGAAGCGGCAATAAAAGCGGCGCAACAACAAAACTCATCTTCAGCCATAGAAAAATTGTTTTATGGCCTGGTAATGGGATTATTGGGTTATACCGTCGTCGTCAAGCGTGGCCCGATTACTGATTTTGCGCGCAAGCTGGTGAAAAAATAAATCTGAAGTATCCTGTTATACGTGGATTTAGCGCGATGCTGCTAAATCCACCCACTATAACTTTTATATATTCGTCTATTTTACAAAACAGCTCTTTTCGGCATAGGCTTCTGCTTCTTTAAGCCGGACCCGCAAATCCTTCGACTGTGTCGGGTCACGAAAAACCGCACCGGCATCTCCTGTCTGCCCTTTGCTTAAATAGCTGAAGGTTTTTGCAGATTCAAATTCCTTAAATGTCAGTTTCTCAGCGATTTTATCAATCTTGCAGCCACAGGCGTATTGAGTGATATAAGTCAGTCCGCCGTGTTGAGCGACACAATTCAAGACATATTCTACGCGATCCCTTGTCGGATAGTCGTTTGCCAAAGGCGTTGGCTCAACGGATACCTGTTCAGCTGTTTTCTCGGGTGTCGTTGTACAGCCCGCGACGGCGGCACACAAGCAAATGCTTAAAATGGAAGATACATATTTATTTTTCATTAGTGATACTCTTGTTCCTGTAAATCAGAAAGTGAAAGATATGCCCGGAAAATGGAGCAATGAATACGGCCGATCAGTATTGAATCTACAGATCAGCTGGGGTTTTAAAAAAGCCGTTATTTTAACTGAAAATTGGTTAATTGCCGTATTACCACAGGCATTCGATAAAATTAGCCTGAATTATGGCTCACCATGTTAATGCGCTAATATTTCCTTAGCCTGAATTTTAATTACAGCCCTTGCAACGAGAGACCGGAACCTGACATTATGAATAGTCCAATAAAAGTAACAGGTGTGATTCTCGCCGGCGGACTTGCCCGCCGGATGAACAATCAGGATAAAGGCCTGATAAACTTTAAAGGCCGCCCGATGGTCAGCTATGCCATAGCCGCACTGGCAGCCGTTGCCGATCAGTCGATCATCAACGCCAATCGCAACAGCGAAGACTACCGGCAATTCGGCTTGCCGGTTATTGCCGATCAAACCGGAAATTTTGACGGTCCCTTGGCGGGAGTATTAACAGCAATGATTCATGCGAATGAGGATTCGGATGTGCTGGTTGTTATACCCTGTGATTCCCCATTAATCAAGGCTGAACATTTGCAAAAGCTGTTAATTACACGTGCAGAAAATGATGCCGATGTCGCCGTCGCTTTTGATGGCGAGCGCCTGCATCCGGTATTTTTAGCATTAAAAACATCGTTGAAAACCAGCCTGCAAGACTACCTGGACAGCGGCCAGCGTAAAATTGACCGCTGGCTGGAACAACAAAAAATGGTGCAAGCCGATTTCAGCGACGAACCGGAGGTATTTATCAACATCAATACTCAAACAGAATTATCCGAACTTGAGGCCAAAGATGGCAAATAAATCTTATCAGCCGGAAATGACCAATGCGGGTCTGGGATTTTCCAAACCCGCTATTGCCATCGATGAGCGTGGAGAACCTAGAGAAATTGAACTGGTGGGGGAGCGCGCCCTGACCATTTATGTTGATAAACAGGAAATAGTCACATTAATGACAATGGGCACCCATCCTGAAATGCTAACCCTGGGTTATTTGAAAAATCAGGGCTTTTTTGAAGACATCACCGATATCAGAGCGGTTCAGGTCGATTGGGAAACCGAAGCTGTCGCGGTTGTAACCGGACATAAGCGCAGCGATTTCTCTGAAGTAATGGCGCAGCGCACGGTGACCACCGGCTGTGGACAGGGCACGGTATTTGGCCGTTTGCTCGAGAAGCTGGAAAATATCCGAGTGCCTGAAAGCTCAATCAAACAGTCGACCTTGTATGGTATGCTGGATTCATTAAGACAATACAATGAAGTCTATAAAAAAGCCGGCGCAGTCCATGGCTGCGCCTTATGTAGCGGCAGCAGCATCGATTTTTTTATTGAAGATGTGGGCCGGCATAATGCCGTCGATGCCATTGCCGGCTATATGTGGTTGAACAATATTTCAGGCGATAACAAGATTTTTTACACTACAGGCCGCTTAACGTCTGAAATGGTTATCAAGATATCGCAAATGGGCATTCCGATTTTATTATCGCGTTCAGGCGCAACTCAGATGGGCCTGGATATGGCAAGACAAGCGGGAGTAACGCTGATTTCCAGAGCTAAAGGCAAGCATTTTCTGGTGCTAAATGGCGCTGAAAATATTGAATTTGATGCGCGGTAAAGAAAAGCCGCCTTCATCCTGTAACAAACTCAATTTCAACGCTGCCGAGTTCGGCTAATAAAGCCTCAAAACGCCGCCGGGCAGTTAAGCGTAGCTCTTCTTCGCCATCATCAACAGGGGTGCAGCAATCTGATTGCATGGCAACAGTTTTACTTACCGCAAGTCGGGCATGCAGGATTCTTCCTCAGCTTCATACTGTTAAATTCCATCGTTAAACCATCTATTAACAATAACCGCCCGGTTAAAGCTTCACCAATAGCGATGATCAACTTCATGGCTTCCAGCGCCTGAATGCTGCCGACAATTCCGGTAATTGGCGCAATAACGCCATGAGTTGCACAATTTTGTTGCTCTTCACCGTCACTGTTATACAGGCAGTTATAACAAGGGCTATTGTTTCTGCCAGGCGTAAAGACTGATACCTGGCCTTCAAAACGTATCGCCGCACCTGAAACCAGCGCTGTTTGATGCTTGACACAAGCTTCATTGATGGCGAAACGGGTAGAAAAATTATCGCTGCAATCCAGCACAACGTCGGCATCAATGACCTCATAATCCAGTTGCTCGCCAACCAGGCGCTGTTTAACCGCCCTAACGTTGACGTCCGGATTTAATTTATTCAATGTTTGACGGGTTGAAATAACTTTATCAGTCCCAATATCGGATGTGTGATGAGCAATCTGTCTTTGTAAATTGGATAAATCTACTTCGTCATCGTCATAAATAGTGATATTGCCGACACCGCCGGCTGCTAGATAAATAGCCGCGGGAGAGCCTAAACCGCCAGCCCCGACAATTAATACCCGTGCGGCGAGCAGTTTTTGTTGTCCCTCGATATCACAGAGGGGCAACATGATTTGGCGGCTATAGCGCAATAGTTGGTTGTCATTCATAGATCATATTATTTATGTAAAGTAAGAAAAAATGATGCCAAAGAACTTGACACACTGCAAAAGCTCATTATCATTAGCACTCATTACTAGCGAGTGCTAATCTTTAGTTTAACCTTTAATTTTAATGTTAGGAGATATAGATGAATATACGTCCGTTACACGACAGAGTGATAGTCAAACGTGTTGAAGAAGAAACCACCACTCCCGGCGGTATTGTTCTACCTGGTTCTGCAGCTGAAAAGCCAAGCCAGGGCAAGGTATTGGCCGTAGGCAACGGCAAATTGCTGGACAATGGCACCGTACGCCCGTTGGAAGTCAAGGTTGGGGACAAAGTGCTGTTTGGCAAATACTCAGGTAACGAAGTTAAAGTTGACGGTGAAGACCTCATCGTTATGCGTGAAGAAGACATCATGGGCGTTTTAGGTTAAACCTATAAGCCTGTAGGGTATGCACCGCATATCAATCATAATCACACACAACATATTTAGGAATAAAAAATGGCAGCAAAAGACGTATTTTTCGGTGATGACGCACGTATCCGCATGGCGCGTGGCGTTAATATCTTAGCAAATGCAGTAAAAGTAACCCTGGGCCCTAAAGGCCGTAATGCGATCCTGGACAAAAGCTTCGGCGCTCCAACCATTACTAAAGACGGCGTATCTGTTGCGAAAGAAATCGAATTAAAAGACAAATTCGAAAACATGGGCGCACAAATGGTTAAAGAAGTGGCTTCACATACTTCTGATGTGGCGGGTGACGGCACCACGACTGCGACCGTATTGGCGCAATCTATCGTTAACGAAGGCTTGAAAGCCGTTGCCGCCGGTATGAATCCAATGGACCTGAAACGCGGTATTGACTTGGCCGTAACTAAAGCTGTTGAAGCTATCGTTGCCTCTGCAACGCCTTGTACAGACAATAAAGCCATTGCTCAAGTGGGTACAATTTCAGCAAACTCTGATGAGTCAGTCGGTAAAATTATTGCCGAAGCAATGGAAAAAGTCGGTAAGGAAGGGGTTATTACCGTTGAAGAAGGTTCAGGTCTGGACAATCAACTGGACGTAGTTGAAGGTATGCAGTTTGACCGCGGCTATTTGTCACCTTACTTCATCAACAAACAAGAAAGCATGAGTGTCGAATTAGAAGACCCCATGATTCTTATTTATGAAAAAAAGATCTCCAATATCCGCGAAATGCTGCCTATATTGGAAGCTGTCGCTAAATCAGGCCGTCCTTTATTGATCGTTGCCGAAGATGTTGAAGGCGAAGCGCTGGCGACTCTGGTCGTCAACACCATTCGCGGCATTGTTAAAGTTGCAGCGGTTAAAGCGCCTGGCTTTGGTGATCGCCGTAAAGCCATGCTGGAAGACATCGCTGTATTGACTGGCGGTACTGTAATCTCTGAAGAAGTCGGTTTGAGCCTGGAAAAAGCTGAATTAGCACAACTGGGTACAGCCAAAAAAGTTCAAATCACTAAAGAAAACACCACCATCATCGATGGCGCAGGCTCTGAAGAGCAAATCAAAGGCCGGGTCACACAAATTCGTGCGCAAGCTGAAGATGCAACCTCTGACTATGACAAGGAAAAACTGCAAGAACGTCTGGCCAAACTGGCCGGCGGCGTCGCTGTCATTAAAGTAGGCGCGGCCACTGAAATTGAAATGAAAGAAAAGAAAGCCCGCGTTGAAGATGCTCTGCATTCAACACGCGCAGCTGTTGAAGAAGGCGTTGTTGCCGGCGGCGGTACTGCTCTCGTACGCGCACTGTCTGCACTGACTGATCTTGAAGGCTCTAACCACGACCAAACTGTTGGCATCAATATTCTGCGTCGTGCGATGGAAGAGCCGTTACGTCAAATCGTAGCGAATGCCGGCGATGAACCTTCAGTCGTGTTTAACGAAGTGCAAAAAGGTAAAGGCAGCTTCGGCTACAACGCAGCATCCGGACAATATGGCGATATGATCGAAATGGGCATTCTGGACCCTGCGAAAGTAACCCGTACTGCACTGCAAAACGCCGCTTCTGTAGCAGGTTTAATGCTGACGACTGAAGTGATGATTGCTGATGCCCCAAGCGATGAAAAAGGCGGCCATGGCATGCCTGATATGGGCGGCATGGGCGGCGGCATGGGCGGTATGGGCGGCATGATGTAATCATGCGGTCTTAAAGCCGTGTTGCTTTGAGCAATAAAAGCCCCGGTTGTTGTTATAACAGCCGGGGCTTTTTTATGTGATTTCAAAAGATAAAGAGTAAGTCGTTGTCTAATCTTGGAATGAGCGAAAAACAGGGCGATTAAAGCGTTTCCTATGCTTGTCCTCAAGCAATAATATTGATTTTAAGCATTGCCGGGAATAACAGAAAAACAGTATGATTGTTCAGTCCAAAAACCAAGCGCTTGAGGTGAAAAAACCATATGAAAATAACTGAATCAGAACTGGAAGCAGCGCGTCATTATTTGCAGCAACAACTGGAAACACATTCCTGGTGGCCAAAGGAACAGCCGGGGAAGGCCCTGCACGAATTTACATTGATGAAGGATACCGCTGTTTCCCTCAACGTCTGGTGTGAGCGCTGGCTGGATTCAGGTCAAAGGCGATTACTTGAAAAGGCTTTGAAACGCTAATGTTGCGGACACTGCTATAGATCACCAAAGCCTCTGACCATCTCTTACCGCTAGCCATTCCGTAACCAGCGCTTATGGCGGGCTTGCGCGTTAATCTGATGGAGTAGAAAATAATTCTGAAACGAATCCGGGTCAGTACAATAGAAACGCCAGACGCTCTTCCTCCCACATCCGCTCATCCGCTCGTGTAATAATTTCCAAATCTTCCGGCATGGCGGCGACATCATCCACCCATTCGCGTAACAGGGGCGAGCCGTTAATTATGTCGATAGCCAGTCGGTCAAGCTCGTATTCATAAGGGAAATCACGCCATAACGGATAATCCGGCTGCTGCATACGCAAGGCTTTAAATATCAATGTCTGCAAACGCCACGGGCGGAAAGCGGCATGGTTGTAAGCATTATCTTCCACATGAACTTGCACCCCTGCGCAAAGTCTGCCTGCATGTTTGTGAAAAGTCGGTTCAAACCAGCACTCGCGCAAGCGGCAGCCCGCCAGCCATTGCGGAGAAATTTCATGCATGGTTTTAATGAGGGCGCGGACATCGATATCGGGAGCTCCAAACAGCTCCAAGGGACGCGTCGTGCCGCGGCCTTCGGAAAGCGTGGTCCCTTCCAGCAGCACTGTTCCGGCGTAACAGCGCGTCATCCACAGGTTGGGCGCATTCGGGCTGGGATTGATCCAGCTGCGTTCACCCAGCGGCCAGCCATAGCCGGGCGCAGCCTCAGGTTGCCAATTTTGCATCGTGATTACCTGGCAATCCACGTCCAGCCCCAGCGTGTTGATAAACCAGTGCGCCAGTTCGCCCATCGTCAAACCGTGGCGCATAGGCATAGAGCCTGCGCCGACAAAGCTTTCCCAGCCTTGGCGTAGCGTCAAGCCTTCGACCGGACGGCCTGCCGGATTGGGACGGTCAAGTATCCACACCGCTTTTTGATGTATGGCCGCCGCTTCCAGCACATAACGCAAAGTCGTGATAAAGGTGTAGATGCGGCAGCCCAGATCCTGCAAATCGACCAGCAACACATCGAAAGTATCTATCATCTCATCTGTCGGGCGGCGTACTTGCCCGTAGAGGCTAAACACAGGAATGCCGAGTACCGGATCGATAAAGTCCGCAGATTCCATCATATTGTCCTGTTTGTCCCCGCGCAGCCCGTGTTGTGGGCCAAACGCAGCGCTGAGTTTTATATCTGGCAAGCTAGCCAAGGCATCCAGCGTATGCGTCAAATCCTCAGTAACCGAGGCTGGATGCGCCAGCAATGCCACGCGCTTTCCCGCCAGTGGTGCGCGCAAAGCCGCATCTTCAAGTAAACGATCAATACCAAATTTCATAGTTTTTTATGCTGTTAAGCCGGATCAAATGACAAAATGAATCCCGCGCGATGATGAAAATCGGGGCGTACTTCCGGATGATGCAATGCCCAATAAGAGAGCCTGCCATCATTCGCCTCGATCACAGCGGTCAGACCCAACTGAAAAGGCTCGTCCGCCTTGTTCTGCGGCAAATCCTCAGCAGCAATGACTGCTTCCAGCAGCAGATGATTACTGGATTGAGCAAAGCTGATAACAGGTGCCCGGCTGGCCGTCCATGCATTACGCATTCGATAATCATCGAACGCATAGGCGGCCCACCGGCCGGACGGTGAAAAGTTGAATTCCCGATAGCCCGCTTTACCTTGCGCGCCGATGAATAACTCAAAACAGGTATGCTCCCATAACCCGTCTATAACAATAGGCGGTTGCGGCGCAGGAACACGTATTTGCCCCAAATCACCGGTCAATTCATAGCTCAGCCTTAAAGCCTCCGGCTGCGACTCAACTTTAACATTCATGGTTCGCACAGCAGTGGATACTGTATCGGCATGGCAGGTCAGGCTCTTACTGACCGTTAATTCTTTTTCAACCACATTTGAAGCCAATTGATTCCTCTTTTAATTAGTCAATACATCAGAAATAATGCCATCATAAATAACAGCTAATCCTGAACTTCAATAAATATTTAATCAAACACAAACTTCCCTTTGGAATGTTCGCTTTTCTTTTATGAGATTCGCCGCAATTCCGGCCGGTCTTTATCCATTCTTTAGTCGGCCTTCTCGTTAAATTGCAGACTGGGAATGATACCTGAAGTCAATCAAACTGCTTAGTGCAATCATAAAATACCACTTAATTCCTGGGAATTATCTGTTCTGTAATGTTTAATATTACTCAACGCGGCCACAGTACTAATGCGAATTTGCCTACACACCTTATCCCGGCAAAGCTTCCGGCTATATTGTGGATACCTTGCAAACGGTTTTGCATTATTTTTTTAATACTGACAGTTTTGAAGCTTGCCTGATAGCGACAGTTAACCAGGGTTATGATACCGACACCACAGGAGCCCTGGCCGGCATGGTGGCGGGCGCCAGATAGGGCGTTCAGCAAATCCCTAAGCGCTGGCTGGAACAGATGAAGCGGCAGGTCGCCTCGGCAAATAGGCCAACAAACCATCGAACTTCTCCATTTGGCAGAATCTCTTTAATAATATCTCACCAGCCATAGAGTACCCGCCAGCACCAGTTTATCTATTTTGGTATTGTCAACCCTCAATCAAGGTAAAAAAAGGCGATTTATTAAAAGTCCATTTTAAAAACTCATTACCTTACATCGGCCTCAACATGATGGACGAAGGTTGCGGTTTAACTAATCTGCATACGCACGGACTGCATGTTTCACCTGCAGGAAATTCAGATAATGGAATGTTAAGTTTCATGTCCGGCGATGTTTTCGATTATGAATTTGATTTATCGCTGCATCCCGGCGGCAATTTAAATTTTCACCACCCACATCGGCACGGCAATACTGCCGAACAACTGTTGGGCGGTATGGCCGGCGCACTGGAAGTGGCCGATGAGACCACGGCCCTGGCCGGCATACGAACCCATACTGAAAACCAGGAGCCATGTCTCTAATGACGCCAAGGTAAAAAATACACTCCAATCAGAGTCTGGTAAATTCATTTGTCCTGAATCCTTCGGCTTTCCCGGTATAGCCGAAGGGCTTAGGATAACGGGATTTTCTGGACGAACCGTTTCCGCGCCTATTTTAATCAAGCCAGCAGCAGGAACATATACTCATCAAAAATCAATCTTGAAACTTAACCCCTTCTTCTGCAGGACAGGATTGGAAGAGGACTTTCCAAAATCTTCATTCTGAACCTTGACAGCAAATAAACCATGAGACTGGCTGCATTGATTGTGCTTTATAATGCCTGAGCCTTTACTTTATATTCAAGGTGAATAAATCATGATTGACTGGAATTTAACCGTCGCCGCAATTTGGCGGCAGCGTAAAGAATACTTGCGACCGGTGTTACAAATTGATCCCATCCTGCCGGATGATCTGTTTGGCATCGACGTTCAAAAAGAGCAATTGATCCATAATACTGAACGGTTTCTGGCCGGAAAGCCTGCCAATAATGCCTTACTGTGGGGTGCTCGCGGAACCGGCAAGTCTTCCCTGATCAAAGCACTGCTGAATGCTTATCGATTTCAGGGCTTGAGGCTGATTGAAGTGGATAAACAGGATCTGGTTTATTTGCCCGAAATTGTCGATGAAATTCGTGAGCTCTCCCAGCGTTTTATTATTTATTGCGATGATCTCTCTTTTGAAGCGAATGACAGTCACTACAAGTCATTAAAAAGCGTGCTGGAAGGTTCTATCGAATTGCCGCCTGAAAATGTCCTGGTTTATGCAACATCCAATCGCCGCCACTTATTGCCTGAACAGATGCGGGATAATCTTGATACCCGCCTGGTGGACGGAGAAGTGCATTATTCAGATGCGGTGGAAGAAAAAACCTCACTCTCGGATCGTTTTGGCTTGTCATTGGCCTTTTATCCACAAACGGCGCAAACCTATCTGGCAATTGTTGACAGCTATTTTCCTGATGCGCAGGATAAACGCGAAGCTTTGCATAAAGCGGCTCTGGATTTTGCCCATCAACGGGCGTCAAAAAGCGGCAGAACCGCCAAGCAGTTTTATAATACCTTTGCCGATATCAAGTTTGATTAAAATACAGTGCCGGTTTGATATCAAACGCCACACAAACCCGCTCTTCGTCGGAATGGAACGGAAGGGTACGATGAAACAGTGAAGAAGGGAAAAGCACCAGGTCGCCGACCTGCTGATCGACAATCTGACTGGGAAAATCGTCATGCAGCCTGGGGTAGTCGTCGCCATCCGTACTGTATTCGAAACTGCCTTCGTGAGTGCTGTTCTTCGCAGGCAACTGGAGATAGACACAGCCGCTGATCCAGCCTTCTTCATGAATATGAGAAGTCAGATGTCCGCCTTTTTTCATGCGCAGATACCACGAACTGGTAAACTCGATCTCTTGGGGAAATGCGGATATGATTTCATAACGGCTGCCGGTAAAGCGCTGCCGATAGTCCCGGACTTTACTACGAATCAGTGCGGCGAGCTTTTGATAAGAAAGCTCGGAACGCTGGAGTAAATTACCGGCCGATTGCATACCGTAATACAAGCGCCCCTGCTTTCTTTCGGCAATCGCCAGATGCTGGATATCATATAACAGCTCTTTCAATAGAGGACTGTCGGGCTCAGCCAGTTCATCAATGCGCGTATGCACTACATAGTCCATCGGCTGCTTGCAAAAATTATAGGTATTCTCCATGCGGAAATTCGTCGCATAGTGAGTTGATAAAGTACCAAACAAAACAGAAATATGGTGCCCATGAGCGGTCAACTGGTCGAATTTTTGCTTGAAAACCTCGAACTGTCCGGTTTTATAATAGCATTGCAAGGCCCGGTCCTGGGCATCGGCAAAATTCGAGCCTTCAAAATAAGGGAGCGCATCCTGCAACCTGCCCGCCAGGCAATAAAATTCACCTAAGTTGTACCGGGCGCGGTCATGGTCTGGCTGTACCGTCAGCGCCTGTTTATAGCAGCGGATGGCCTCATCCATTTCACCCTGATCACGCAAAGTCTCGCCCATATCATTCCAGGCATCGGCAAAGTACGGATCAAGCCTGACTGTTTCTCGAAATGCCCGGATGGCTTCTGCATGCTCGCCCTGGTCGTGCAAAGTGGTGCCGAGGTTGAAATGTCCGCGTGCATCCGGACGTAAAGCCAGCGCCCTGCGATAACATTGCTCCGCTTTTTCGAGTTGCCCGCGCTGCTGCATGATGGTGCCGAGATTACCTAGCGCTTCGAAAAAGCCGGGTTCGATGTCAATCGCTTTTTGGTAATGAGAAGCCGCCTCCTGCAAGGAACCCTGCCCTTGCAGCAAGGTTCCGAGATTAAAATGCGCTACCGTAAAGTTTGGTTTGAGTTGCAAGGCTTTGCGATAACTTGCGATAGCCTCTTTAGTTTCACCGATCTGGGAGAGCATCACTCCAAGATTAAAATGGAGCTCGGCAATGCGCGGATCAATTGAAAGCATCTTGCGGAAACTGCTAACAGCCTCACGAACTTTACCCTGCGCCTGTTGAGACAGGCCAAGAATATTGTATAAGACAAACATACCAGGATACATTGCAATCATCGCTTTCGCTCTGGCTTCGGCCTGTGGCAGAAGACCGCTCTGGAAAAGCTGTTGCAGTGCTTGAATTTCGGATGGATGCGGCTGCCTTTGATGCCTGGACTGTTTTTTCATGAAATTACCTCTTAAAATACCGGTAAAAGTCTACCACAAGCTTATTTAGCCGTCAGTATTCTGAAATTCAGGGTATTTATTTTTCATGTAAATACAGGCTTTATGCTTTGATCTCCCCTGATTCAGTACCCGCCAAGATCATTAATCGCATCCATCACCATCCCCGTTCCGATGCTGATCATTAAAATATCGTTAGCCGCCCGTACAAAACGATACCCGGCAGGCGGCAGTCCGATATTACCGATAAGTGCCGGAGGTAAATCGTAGTAAACCACATCCCTTGGCAAAGGACGTCCTATAGCCCACTTTTTCGCTTGTCCCGGCGGCATGCAACCGTTGTGTTTTTTGGCTAAGCCTGGAGGGCAATGGCCAGATTGATATTGCCTGGCATAATAATCATGGATACTCGTCCGTTGCTGATCGATAAAGTACCTGCCGCCAAGGTAATTAAAATTATCCCCGTCATTATGATATTTCTCTTCATAATTGCCCTGCCGCTCATTCTGCTTGTGCGTTTGCTTGCCTCCGCCCCCGGCCCAGGACGGCTTGTCTGCAATTGCAGGACCTGTTACTAAAATCGCAAAAACGATTAAAACCAGTTTGGCCGTTACTGAAGTCTTAAATTCCGTCATAATCTGTAGCCTCTCTTTATGAGTCAGTAAAAATTACCTATGAATTATGGCTGATATTTTTTAAAATTCGGAAATCGGTTGCGCTTATTTTTGGGTCTTGGTCGCTTCCGGTCATGGGCTAATGTTAAAAGCTGTATGCCGAAAACTCGCACTTCACCTGTTGGAACAATTAGCCCTTTGATTCAGGCGAAGAATCTTTAAATACGCCAATGCGGATTGACTTTATTCCAGTATGTGATAGCTTTTTAGCATTGATTTTTTAAGATATCAACAGCGGCTTGAGGCACTTGTTACCTCTACCAGGACGGCCAATTACAGTCGCCGCCAACAACTTGAGGAATTATCCATGCCATCAAATAACTGGTACTCGGACATAGCAAAGTTCGCTTCACGATATTCAGGACACCCAACTACCTTTTATCTAGCGGTCCTCGTAATTATAGCCTGGGCCGTAACGGGCCCGCTATTCGACTTTAGCGATACTTGGCAACTGGTTATCAACACGGGAACAACCATCGTCACGTTCCTGATGGTCTTCCTGATACAGAACTCACAGAATCGGGACACCGAAGCCATCCATATCAAGCTCGATGAGCTCATCCGTGCGACTAAAGGGGCGCATAATGCACTGATGGGGCTCGAGGAATTAAACGAAGAAGCCCTGGATGCGTACAAGGAGAGATATGAAGAGCTTGCTTCAGCCGCCCGTGATGAGCTATTGGATGGTAAACAGGATATCCATACGCCTGAACCATAACGAGAGTTAAGAGATTGACGACGAAGTCCATCAATCGCAAGTTCCACCACTTATAAACTTGCTTTGGCTCACTAAAATAAAAATAATACCGCAAAATCCGAGTCAACATGAACTGGACCGTTTACATCATCCTCTGTACCGACAATACCCTCTATACCGGCATCACTCTCAATGTAACCAGACGATTCGACCAACATGCCGTTGGGCAGGGAGCCAAATATTTCCGCAGCCGCCAACCTGAACAACTGGTTTATATAGAACCCGGCCATAACCGCAGCTCCGCAACGAAACGCGAAAGCAACCTGAAAAAGCTGAACCGGGAAGAGAAATCGCAAGTCATTACATCGGGTATGAATAAAATTGCGGAGTATTTGCTCCAGCATTCTCCATGAATCGTTGCCCGGTCTACAGGGCTGTTACAGTGTTTGCACTTAAAAATTCGGTTTTAAATCTCCTCTCCCCGACCCTCTCCAGCAGGAGAGGAGCACAGGTACTGAATCTTGATGTGCAGTAAGTATATTTGCAGGTTTATTGAATTGGAAAATCAAAATAAGTGTCCGGATAAGGTTCATTTTTCAAGGTAAAATGCCACCATTCCTGTGGATAATGGACAAAACCCTGTTTCTCCATCAATTGTCTGAGCAGCATGCGATGGGCTCGTTGATCGGCAGTCGGCAATGATGAAGTTGGCCATGACTCTTTACCGAAGAAATCAAACATGCCGCCCATATCAATTTCTTCCTTCGCAGTTGTTTGCAGAGAAATAATTGTCAGATCAACGGTGCTGCCCCGGCTGTGCCCCGAACGTGAAGAGATATAGCCTTCTTTAAAGAGATCGCCCTTGTCTACACTTGGGTAAAATTCCTTTTTCATACGCTCATCCTGAAGGTCCTTGGCTCAGCGAATAAAATGCTCAACCGCTTGCTGCGGCCGGTAAGCATCGAAAACTTTTAGTCCCAGGCCGAAATTGGCCAACTCCTTCTGTACATTATTCAGGGCGTTGGCAGCCTTGCGAGTCAGAATTGCTTTTGGCTGAAGATAGCCGTCAATGGGTTCGCCGACAAAATTGTGATTTGAGAAATAACGGATGTCTATTTGAAGTGTGGGAATAGCTTCATCCAGATAAACGAACCCTTGCGGAAGCTCCGCCGCCTGTACAATACTGATCCATGAAACAAGGACTGCAAATATCAACAGGATCAGCCTTGATTGATTTCGCAATAGGAAAAGTTGAGCCATGCTGATACCCGAATAAATTCAAGAGTGATAAATCGCTAATAATCAAAAAACTGTTGGAATCCTTTCTGCAATAACCCTTCTTTAAGGGTTCTGTCGCCAGTCCATAACAAACCTTTTAATTCAAGCGTTAACGCCACATGTGCTGAATCGTTCTTAATCAATGTTATGACACAATTCATAAGCTTGGAGGCGATTTTCAATGCTTATCAGCTCTTCTTTATATAAATGAGTCTTTTTCAGGTAAATTTGATAAAGCTGGATAATTTCATCTTCAGATAAGCCGCTTAGCCTTATTATTTTTTCTTTATGCTTGAATAACTCAACTAAAACCATTTCGCACACAAAAAAGTCATTTTCAGTAGTCAGTAAGGTCTCTGCAAACTTTGAGCGATTTGTTAAGAGAGAGCCGAAAACAGGATATTGGTATCGACAATAACAGGCTTTTTTGCTGATTTCATTTTTCAAACAAGCCTTTTTGTTTCTCCCACAGCGTATTGTCAATTTCGCTGATTAATTGGTTTGCAGCTTCCTCGGATAACTGGCTTTTTTGTTGCATTGCTTTAATAGACAAGTAATCTAAAAACTGCTCCAGCTTTTCTTGTTCTATTAAGGAACGATTTAATTTGATAACCACTTCCTGGTTGGTGGTGGTGATTTGGTAAGGTTGTGCGGCTGACATGGCTGTTTCCTGAATTAAAGGATAGGGTTAAATTTAACTAATCAATTACAGGGACTTATGCTTGTTTTTTAATTTATGAGTATCCATATTAAACGGAAGTTTATGATTGTAAAATTCGTCATTCGTGATGGTGAAGTCAAGTAGGGTAAGAGGCTATGCAAAAATTCATATATAGCCTGAAAAACGTTTTTGTCATTTTTCAAGTTATTGTTTTTATTTGGTACCGGAGTGAAAAAACATGTTTTTTCACTCCAAATCACTAATACTTTCACAACCTTGTAAGCAGTTCGTTCGTACCCTAATTAATCTTAGAGCTTATCCGCAAATAACTTGATAAATTCCTACGCGTTATGAAAGAATTGCGCTACGTTATTTTGATAGAGGTTGCAGTTCATTGAAAAGACTACCAAGCTGGAAAGTTTCGGATGATTTTT